>CAUZEA010000012.1:0-80916 GCA_963578605.1 Planctomycetota bacterium | reverse complement strand
TCCATCGATTGGTAAATAGGTCTTGCTCTGCTGATTGGCGAGGACCTGTCGACTTGCTTGTTGCACCGACTCGAGAATGGGTGTCGCACCAGTTTCGTCCTGATAAATGCCCACGCTGAGATTGATCTTGGCGGGATTGGGATCTTTTCGAAACGCTTCGGTTAGCCCCAAAATGGCATCAGGCGGAGCTGATTGAATTGCTTCGAGCATGGGTCGTCTCAACAGGGTTGGTGGTTTGGTGAAGTCAGGAAAGCGTAGTACTGCCATGGGAACTTCGGATCGCGGGGGTCTCTTGACTGCAGCAACCCAGCGATCAAAGTGGCTCGCAATCGCTGCTGGGAAGTTCAGGGTTCCCGAAATCCTGTCCGCAGCGTGTGGTCATCGTTTCGATTGCGACGGGTTGATGCGCCCCCAGGCCTGCGATGGCAATCATAAGCCATGGTCGAGGAACTTCCAAGTGACGAACAAGCCGGGGCAGCACCGGACTGCAGTTCTACCGATCGTTCTGGAGATCGTCCCGAAAAAATCGGGATGCCGATTACCTTCAAGCCAAGCTGCCAGGAGTTTGGACGCTCGACCTCGAGTGTCGCGGCGACAGCGTCTTCGGTGTCTTGTCTGTTCGGCAAACAGTTGTTCAAGCCAATCGGGCTGGTCACGTTGTTGTCGAAGTTCGCCACCTCGATCCAGTTCGCTGGTTGCGAATGGTGCCCTTGATTTGGGCCTGCCCGACATTCTTTTCACGCCCTCACTTGAGTCCCTTCCGGAGGGGGGGAGGGTTTCCGACCCACAAATCGACAAAAATCAACCGCATGGGAGACTGAAAACGCCTTGGGACCAGATCCATTTCCGGGGATTTTGGGCACTTCCATGACGGCGCCGTTCACATGGCAGGGATGCGATTCGATTTTGGCGGTTCCAGGGTCTTGGACCTGGTACGGCTGGGTGAAGTTGCAGCCGGTCGTGCCGAAACGGGTGTAATAGGCTTTATTTGCCCGTTTTTTCAAGCGTCCAATCGGTAACAGTGAACACGATTGCTACAAACAATTGGCGGCACTGGACCAGTGGGTAACCAACCAAAAGTCCCCTGCGAACGAAGACTCGAAGGCGCGAATTGGCAGTGGCCGGTTTGACCGAGGTGGCACCACCCCTTTGATTGTCGGCCAGTGGGATTTGGACAGGAATCCGAAATTGGTCTGATTCGACTTGACGCGGTGATATGGAAATTGGTTCAATCTGGGTAAGGAAGCAGTTGTGGAAGATTCCTGGGAGTAGCAAACCACCTTCAAAGAGAGCAAGTGCTTTCCTGCCACAGTCAGTTTTGCGGACAAAGTTGGCCGCACTGATCGGACAAACAACCGATTGGAAGTGGCTCAAAACCGCAGGGATCAGTGAGGCAATTACTACGAACGTCATTCCCCCACAATGAGCGCCCAGGGGAATCGCCGGTCCACTTGTTGGGGCGTATTCAGGGAAGGAGCCATACCCGATGGCAAAGAAGAAAAAGGCAAAGAAGAAGGCCACCAAGAAGAAGGCCAAGCGGTCCGCCAAGAAGAAAGCGACCAAGAAAAAGGCCAAGCGGTCCACCAAAAAGAAAGCGACCAAGAAAGCGACCAAGAAAAAGGCCAAGAAGAAGGCCAAGCGGTCCACCAAAAAGAAAGCGACCAAGAAAAAGGCCAAGCGGTCCACCAAAAAGAAAGCGACCAAGAAAAAGGCCGAGAAGTAGTAGTTTTTGCGGCAATGCCCGCGAGTCATGAATTCGTGGGTACCCAATGTAACCATGGTAAAATCGGCTGGTCGCTCTTCAAGAGTGCGGCCAGCCGGTTCTGTTTCCTCTGGTAGAAACGTACTTCCGGCCTTGTCCATCACACTCTGAGAGTTGACTTGTCTTGCCGGAATCATCAATTGAAAACACGCACACAGCAAACTTCGACACGCTCGGGCTCTCGCCAGAGATGCTGGCCTCATTGGCCCATGCCGAATACGATCATCCCACCCCGGTTCAAGCAGGTCTGATTCCTCGCGCCATGGCTGGTGCAGACATTCTTGGGCAGGCACAAACGGGCACGGGAAAAACGGCTGCGTTTGCCATTCCTATTCTCGAGTCGCTTGAACCGCACAAACGGGGCGGCGCCCCCCAGGCGCTGATCCTCACACCCACCCGGGAACTTGCTGTACAGGTTCGGGATGAAATTGACAAATTAGCCTATGGCCGTCGCGTAGCCAGCGTCACTCTCCACGGAGGCAAACCAATACGTGGCCAGATTGCCAAACTTGACCGTGGCATAGACATCGCTGTCGGCACGCCAGGCCGCTTGTTGGATCACCTTGGTCGCGGCTCACTGGACACGCAAAATCTGCGGACTGTCGTGCTCGATGAAGCCGACCGGATGCTCGACATTGGTTTTCGGCCCGACATTGAAAAGATTCTTCACCGCTGCCCGCAGAACCGTCAGACAATGTTGCTCAGTGCAACCGTTCCTCTACCCGTACAACGCTTGGCGCGTCGTTACATGCGTGAACCAATCCTGCTTGATTTCTCAACCGAGTCGAAAGCATCAGATACGATCGATCAGTATTATTTCACAGTCGAAGCAGAGCGAAAAGTCGCTTTGTTAGTCCGGTTGTTGGAACGCGAACAACCCGAGCAGGCCATCGTATTCTGCCGTACAAGACGAGGTACCGACCGCCTGTGTCGAAAATTGAGTACCAAGTTCCGCGCCATGGATTGCATCCACGGCGATATGCCACAGGGGAACCGGGATCGCGTCATGAGGCAATTCCGCAGCAAGGAAATTCGCATCTTGATCGCCACCGACGTCGTAGGCCGTGGCATCGATGTCACTGGAATCTCACACATCATTAATTTTGACATACCCCAAAGCTCCGACGATTACGTCCATCGGGTGGGACGAACCGGTCGGATGGGACGGCAAGGCGTTGCCTACAGCTTTGTCACACCTGAAGAAGGTGAAGAACTGACGCGGATCGAAATGCTCATTAACAAACTTCTCAAACGCGGTGACATCGAAGGTTTTCAGACAGTCGCCCCGGTGATCAGAACCAGCACAGATCCCGGCGACCGTTCAAAACCTGATTCCGAAACGCCCGAGCCTCCCAAGCCGGCCCCGCCGGGGCAACGCCCCCGCCGGCGACACCGACGAGGTCTCTAATCCGCCCCCCCCCAACCGTGGCATCCTCTCCCAAAAGCCGTGAGCAGGCCGTGGTGATCCACCATTAATCGGATGCGGTAAATTGTTCGACCAGAAACGCTCGGGCCCTGTCCCAGTTGGCAGCCGCTTGCTCAAAATCAACGTTCATGGCACGGATCGTTTGCGGAGTTTCAATCCGGGCTGCCTGATCGACCTCCGGATTAAGCGGGATTTGGGCACTCGCACCTTCAGCCAAACTTCTTTCAACTTCCGCCGAGAGCAAATAATCAACCAATCTCTCTGCCGTGCCCGGGTTCGGCGAATCTTTGACTAGTGCCAGCGTGTTTGGAATGAACAAAGTTCCCAGCTCTCCTTCTCGCTGGTCTGGATAGATAATCGCCACAGGCAAGCCCTTTTCTAACTCAATAATCGCATCGTCGGTATCGGTGAGCCCAAATGCGATCGCTCCCGACGCAACTGCCCGCGCTACCTGACGATTGCCCGACATGATCTTTGCGTTTTGCCTCAAGTTGCGAAAGAACCGCTTCGCTTCTTCATCCCCCCAGGCGGTAAACAAACAAGCTGCGTGCGATGCAGTTGTGCCAAACAGCGGCTTGGCAATCCCCACCTGACCGTGCCACTGCGGATCGGTTAAATCAACAATCGATTGGGGATGGCTCCCCTCCGGAACCAGGTTCGTATTGACAATCAGTACACGAGCACGAGCTGCAAATCCATGCCATGCGCCGTTGGATGATTTTACCGATTCCGGATAAGCCGCCGCGGCAGGCGAGTGATATAACCGCAGTATCCCTTTTTGCTGCAAACGAAGTGTGTTGAGAATCTCGTTGTTCCAAAACAAGTCGCATCGAGGACGTGCTTGCTCGGCAATAATCGCTGATGTCAAACCAACCGTCTTGGTCGACTCGCTGTCAAACTTGGCACGGACCTCAACGCCAGTCCGCTCGGTAAATCGATCAAAGACCGGTTGCGAAAAAGGCTCGTCCAGCGCCGTGTAGACGATGACCTCCGGTCGGTCCGGAGAACCGCAACCGGTGACCACGCTTGCCAATCCGAAAAGAGTAAACCTAACCAAGGCTGCAAAACGTTTCTCCGTGCAATTCAGCCGCTCGGACCTCCGGAAGCGTGTTTTCATAGAATCCTCTTTCGGTAACGAACCGACACTTTCCAAGAACCGTCACGCATACCATCACGGAAATACCCACTGGGCATGGATCCCCAACAGGCAAATTGGCTGACTCCCCAAAAAAAATCTTTGCAGAATTAGCGGTGAGCTGCCACCACAAGAACCGCCTCGTTTTTCGTACTGCAGCCGCTTAAATTTTAGTGATCAACGTGTCGTTTCCGGGTTTCGATGCCGCAGCCCCGTTCCAGGGTGAGCCACCTGCAACGGCCCCTCAGATGTCTAATAATTACGGCATTTTACGCGCATATTCCAATATTCTCAGTTTTTTCTAGCAGCAATTCTTTTCTAGAAAACAGTCCGATCTCCAACGACCGTTGGTCGCAAGTTCTTTGCCAGGTTGATAATCCGGCAATCGGTATTGTACTCAGAAACGAAATAAATTGCCGTCAGTTTAGATTTTTTAGCCGTGGTACATTCTTGACTTTCCGCCAAGTGACATCAAGAATATTGGTGTGTCCCTCCCATCAATACGTCCTTCAACGATGGGTGGGTGGGATCGAAAACGAGATTTTTGGTGGATCGCAGGGATCAATTTTTTTTTTAAAACGCGAGTGCAAGTGTTGTTCAACGTTTTTTCCCGGACCTAACCCGTAACTCTGGAGTATATAATCATGGCGAGGAAAGCCATTTCCAACGATCGCTACCGCTTAGTCGGAACTTACGAACGACTTCGTAAGGCTCTGTTGGATGAAAATGATACCACGAAGCTGGATAAAGCCCTCTCTTACTGGGTTCTTCCGACCGATCGCCGTCTGCCGATCGCGTTCCTGGATCAACAACTGCGGTACTTGTTAGGCCAACCGTTGGAAGACTTGATGGCCACCTCGGGCGTTGGCCAAAAAAAGATTCTGGGATTTTATGATCTGCTAAAACGGGCGGTCAAGGCGTCCTCCGCCGATATCCCGTTTGGTCTTAGCAGCCCGGAACCCAAGAAACGTACACCCAAATCAAAGACCGAGGGTGGCTTTGATCCAACGATCGTCTCTGAGGCCCTCTGGGCGACCTGGTGCGACACGGTCCGCCGATTTGACGTGGGCTCCGAAAAGCTCGGTCGCTTGGCGCCCAGCCTGCAAGCGTTGCCGACCGTGATCTGGCAATCGCAATTACACGAGTATGTTGGCCTCTCGCTGGCTGAAATACGCAATCTGAAAACTCATGGCGAAAAACGTGTCCACGCAATCCTGGAAGTCTTTTGCACCGTGCACGAAGCGATTTCTACAGTGACGCTGAATGAAAATGTCGATGTCGTGATTCTACCGCGGTTCATCCCTCCGCTGTCGCGGTGGATCATGCAAACCATCGACCAACCCGAACTGCCGGCTGCCGAAGAGTTGCACCAGAAAATCATTGAACCGTTGGTCGCTCAAATCCATATTGACCTGGGCAAACAAATCGGAAATCTGGTGGCAGCCCGCCTGTCGCTCGACCCCAATGCACCTTCCGTCAAGCAATATGCCGACAAAATGAACGTGACGCGAGCCCGCGTCTACCAGCTTTTGGAAGATTGCGGCAAGGTGATGGAGGTCCGTTGGCCAGAAGGTCGCTGGTTACTCACACCGCTGGCTGCCAAGTTTGGATCTTCGCCGCCCGACACCATCGGACTGCTGCACGGTATGGTCGACCTCTTTTTCCCAGCCGAGCGCCCCAAGATGGATACAACTGACTCCGAGGGCGACGAAACTGGCGAAGTCGACAAGGCCGACGAAATCGAAATTGGGACCACTGACGGGTTGACGAGCGGATGACCCAGATGGATGCACGTGTCTATGTCTCTACCGTCTTCGGTTAAGTCGTGTGTCGTGTAACCTTGGTGACGCCCCAGTCCAGCACCTTCACTTCACCAAATTCCCCCACCCAGATGTTCTCGGGCTTCAGGTCCCGGTGCACCACCCCGTGGACGTGCGCGTACGCGCATGCCTGGCACGCCTGGATCACCACTTCGACCAGGCGTTCTCGCGGAAAGGACTCCTCGGTGACCCGATCCTTCCAGCTGAGTCTCTGCAGCACCTTGAACAGATCTTCGCCCGCGATGCACTTCATCGTGAAGTACAGGCAGTCCCCGTCGTAACGTCCGATCTCGTATACGGGGACGGTGTTGGGATGTTGAAGCTGGGCGGTGATCCGGGCCTCTCGAAGAAAGCGCCGCCGCTCGGTCGTGTCTCTCGCACACTCCGCACGCAACGTTTTGATCGCAATCCGGCGGCCCATTACCGGATCCCAACACGACCGCAACTCGGCTTTCGCACCACGAGCGATCGGTTCGAACTCGCTGTATTTCCCATAACCCGTTGGCAGATCGTCGGGGAAATCGAGATCGGTCGAGCGAAGCATAATCTGTGAAAAGGTGTCGCGAGAGGCGTTCATCCGGTGCACCCGTGAAATCCCGGCAAGGAAGCCTGTGTGCCTGTTGCTCTTGTCATGCCATTCGCTGCCTGCCACGGGAGCGTCGACAGATCACCATACAGTTCATCGTCTCGGCCGCAGCGCGTTCAATTGAATTCGCGCCAGTCGCACGTCTTCCTTGTTTACAGAATAAGCAAGCAGCAACTCGCTACCGACAACGATGCCGTGAGGATATTGCCATCCGTCAAGTTTGTGCTTGCCATCGAATCTCCGCCGGGTCGGCTCGTTCTTGACGATATACGCCCGATCGTACCGCCGCCCATCGGCACTTAGGGCGATCGTAAGGATCGAGCGGTCCCACCGCTTCGACGACGAGTTGTTGACCAGGAAATAGTCGCCGGCGGGGAGACGGCCCGTGGCATGACGGGCCAGCGAATCCGGGAAATTCGTTTTCACCGGAGCCGTAAACGTTCGGCCACCATCGCGACTCTCGCTCGCGTACAGGAAACCGCTGTAATTGCGAAACGGACAGATCAAACGTCCGTCGGCCAGCACATACGGCGCCGGCTCGGTGTATCCAAAGACCTTCAGATCTCCAGGCACAATTGTCGACGACGACCATCCCCCCAGTCCGTCCGACTGATCTGTCCGCAGCAGGGCCATCCGCCCCAGCTCACGTTCCTTGCCCACATGCTCACCGGCCAGCAACAGGCCGCCTCCTGGCACGGCGATCGGTGGCGCGATGTAGAACCCGGGCACCACTCGTCGGGACACCGACCATGTCCGGCCATCCGTCGATGTCCTCGCCCACAACGCGGTTTTCGGATCGAAATTCGTCCCTCCGGTGATCGTGTAGAAAGCAACCAGTGTTTTTCCCGAAACGACCCAGCCCGCCGCCACACAGGCCCCTCGGCCCGACGGATCCTTCGCCAACTCGCGAGGCGTGCTCCAGCGGTCCAGTGCTCCGACGCGTGCGGTCGAGTAGAGGATCCTCTGCCCGGGCTCATCCTCGCCGACACGACCGTTGGACCACATGCACCACACCATCTTCTCCCGTTTCACCAGGTTTGGGTGGTGGCAGAAGCGAAAGGTCGTCTCGGTCGCCCTGTAAAGCACCGTCTCCGTGAGCTGTAGGTCGGACAAGCCCAGCGTGCGGGGGCGTGATGCATCGAACAGTCCCTCCACCGCCTCCAATGGCGGTGCCGCCACCGCCACAGCGGCCAACCACACCACCACGCCCATGCCGATCAGGGCTTCAAAACGACCCGATGATCCCATTCCAGGAACTCCTCGATGAATTTCGCCACTTCCGATGCGCCGCGCTCCAGCAATTCCTCACCCTTGTCAACCGTCGCCAATTTCGGCGACCCCATCGCACCGGTCCATTGACCAGCACGTGCAGTTCGCTGGAATACCTGAGAAACCGACGTCAATCACAATGCATCGCACTTGGCTAGAGCCAGCAACGCATAACCGGTACTGCTAAACGTGATGAAGTGGTAGGAGTCGTTGTTTAACGATCGTGTCCACCAACGGCCCGACTCCCGCTGGTTGGTCTTCAGCCAGTTGACGGCTGCCTGGATCCGCGGATCTACGACAGCCATACCTGCGTCCCGAAGTATAAGAACTGCCAGACCGGTCATATGGCCGTCGCTCGGTGGGTTGTCAAATTCGGGTTCTGCTCTCAGCCGCTCAGCCCGGTTGCCCTCTCCCCAGTCTTCCGGTTTGGCGAAAGTCCGTATCGACCACCCGCCGTCTGCCCGCTGGTGACTCCAGGTCATGTCGATAAATGCCTGCTTCTGAACATCGGTTAGGAGATCGGGGATCCGCGTCGCGGCCCACAACAACGAGATGCGACCATAATCGTTTAGAGGATCCGTTTGTTGCAAATACTCCTTGAGCTTATCGACCTGCTCCTGCAGACCATCGTCATCAAGTTCAGCGAGCCAACCAGGGGCAGTTGCAACTGCAAGGGCTGCTACCGTGGTAACTTGGAACTCACTCGATTCCAGGGGCGGCCAACACGTTTGGTTGAACCAAGAACCATTTTCCAGTTGGGCGGAGAACATCAGCCGCAGTGCCTGATCGGTTTCGGGCGAAAGCGATTTGGTAACATGCACGTCCCATTCAGCCAGGCCGAGCGCGATGTACGCCGTTGAGGTCCCGGTAACATCGGACTTTAGCCCAGAAGTCCCCGTAAGTTTCCTGACTTGTTCGACAAAGAAGCTGCGGACCTCCACCGGCGGAGGCCCCAGTCGTGAGGTAAGTGCTCCACGGACCGTCAGGTAAGAGCCATTCGTATGGCAGCTGATACATCCCTCCGAACGTGACCAGGCCAATGCCCCGTTGGTCAAGTACCGATCGGCCAGATGAGCAGAGAACTCCTGCCGCTTCGGTTCCTGTTCGGACGCAGCCGGGATCAGAATCGACCCTGACTCGTACTGCGGTTCCTTTTCCTTTGTCTCCTCCGCACCTTCCTTGATATCCTCCGCACCAGCGGTGCCAATCAGCGTGACCGTCAAAAGCACTAAGCCAGCTTTCCTGCAGGCATCAAGTAATGGCATCGCATGTCCTCTGGTTCGGTTCATTTCATACAAGCCGGGTAAAACTTCTGCCAACGCATACTGGTCGGCGGCGCCAGTCGTGACCTGGGCTGTTTAACGCACCAGCGTGAGATCCAATCTGTTGTACGTCGGTGTCAAACTCTGACTCCGCCAGCGATTTAAGCTGAATCGGGATGGGGAGCAACGTCCCACCCGAGGGCAACCAGAGTTAAACGTGTGGCGGGACCGATTACATGATTTAGGAAGTCGTTCGACGTCGCAAGGCCATGACACCCACCGCCCCCAGGGCCAACGTGCCAAGTGTTGCAGCTGCTGGTTCGGGAATTGCACTACCGGTTGCGGCGGTAACTCCCATGTTATCTTTCCAGCGAGTGTAATCAGCCGCGTTCACCTTACCATCAGCGTTACCATCGGCACCCTCGCCCGGATAGACCTCGGTACCAAAGCTTGTTTTCCAGACGAGATAATCTTCTAGTTCCACTTCGCCGTTTCGATCGTAGTCACCTGGCACGGCTATGTCACCGCGGTCACCAGCGTCGATAACAGTACCGGGAACGTCCTGATAAGCCCACTCGGATATCTTCAACCCGGTCAGGCCAATGCCGTCATTCTTTTCGGTGGCTACGAGAACCCAACCAAAGTGGTCTCCAGAACCTGGAATATTGAACTTCACACCCAAATAACCGTTATCGGCGGCCAACCAGGATCCCTGCTCACCGTAGAGGTAAGTGACACCATTACTACTCGAAAATGCAGATAAGCGGATGATCCCTCGATTGGTTTTGGGACTGTCATCCGAAATCAACAATTCGGGCGCAAGTTTCACGGCGACTTCGTTGGTGCCGATCACGACGTTGTTCGACATGCCAACGATGGCCCCCTCTCGACCCACCAGCTGGAGCGCGGACGAGGTTGTTGAGGTCGCATAAGCACTTAACTTCATGCGGAAGTCGAAATCGGCCTGGTTGTCATCGTTTAAATCGAAGTTCAGCGTATTGGTCAGGCCGTTTTGCGCGGGGAGCAACACTTCCAGTTGCTCCGACGGGTGCGAGTGCTGGACTCCAGCCTCGACAGAGTGAACCGCGGCCAGAGAAACACCAGCCGCAGCAGCAAACCGCTTCCAAGCCACACTGCCGTTAACAGCAGGCTCCAGAAAGTGAAACGCGGCCCGTTGACGCTTGCCGTAGCGAGCGAGTTGGTCGCTAAGCAGAGCATCGAATTCACCGCCAGATGGCGGATTGGACCCAGCGGGACAGTTCTTACAGGGGGGAATAACCATCGCTCATCTCCTATAAGACCCGCTAAAGGCCCTTGCTGACCTTCTGCACCGATAGTCTTATATTAGACCGTCTCCTTGCAGGTGGCAACAAAAAAATGGGGGAGGCACGTTGGGCGATCCGGGCGGTCTGGCCGGACAATCGACTCCACCATCGGTCGATTCAACCCTTCCGGCGGGTATTCTCAGAAGACCGATTCGTTCCGACTGGTTCGTTTCATCAACGCTGATCACTTCGGCTTGTTGCAACATTTCCTGCTGGATGCGCTCTCGTGCCGACGGGTCGGTGATATGCTCAGCGACCAGTTTGGCGAGCCGGGCCGACAGGAGCTCCAACTGCTTGCGGGTTGCCAGGCGTGGTTTGCGGTTAGAAAATCGGTCAGGATCATGCCTTTCCAGCCACCACGGGGATGGCCGCCACTGGGAGTTCTGCTTGGCCGCATGATAGACATTCTGCATATGGGTCAGTTCTGCAGCGGCTTCGGCGCGGCGGACTTCCCGGGCAAATTCCGGACTCTCCACCAGGGCACCTCGCAAGGTGGACAGATCGTGTCCGATAGCATGGGCAGCCGTTTCGCGATCTCCACCGAGTCGCAAAACGGCCAGGGTTCGTGCTTGTTCTTCCACCGTCAAAGGGTTCAATTTTTCGTGGCTATCGGACATCGGATGAGACCTCTGATTCCTGCGGGTTCTGTGAGTTATTGCGTTCATGCTCCGATGTACTCGAACGAGACCACCGATCTGCCAGCCGAACTGCGGTAGCCAGCAAATTTTCCTGATTTACTTCGGCTCGATCCTAACCGTTTTACGCTGATCGCTTTCCAGTTGCGGGAGTTCTGACCATGACGAATTAATCTGGGGTGGCTACTGGTGACATTGATCCGCAAGCCCTCCCTGCGATGGAGGGCCGCTACAGCCTCAACAGACCGCATGCCAATGCCAATCCCCTGATAATCTGACAAGGTTACGATGCGCGAGAAACGGCGATGGTTTTTGCGCCCCATCACCGGCAAGGTCGCAGGAAAACTTACCGGCACGTCATCCCACGTGGTGAGGTAACAGCGGGCAGACGGGGCCAGCGAACCACTCAAATAGTGATGACGCTTAAACAACTGCCAAGCCTCCACTCGACAGCGGTAGATTTGCAGAATGAGCGGTGGTCGCCGAAGACACCTCCGCTCTAGCCGCGTCGTGGCCATGTCGAGGATCCAATCTGGTGCGAGCCACGCTGCGACGTCGTAGTGACATGTTATGGCAACGAACCGGCAGGGAATATTACCACGCCGAATTGCCCTCGCAAGTGCTGCCGAACCAACCTGTGCCACATTGCGGTCAACAACGCTGGTGAACTCGTCAAATACAACCAATCGAGAGCGGCCCCCATTCGCAACAACACGTCGTACAACCCGCTCATCCCGACCGCCCTTGGTATGCTCCCGCCTTGTCGTCGACCCCCGCAGTGTGACCTTGGTCGTCCTCTCTTCCGGCTCGAACACAACCGAAAGGGCACGTGCCAAATCGCAGCGGAACCGTTCCCCGTTCGATAACACGTGGTAAGGCTTGATCCACGAAGGAGGGGAGTCAAACCCAACTGCCGTGAAGAGGTCGATGATCTGACGGACAGAGTGGACCCCGAAAGCGTCTACCACTGCGCGATCGTGCGGCCAGTCGCTGCCGCAATACAATCCATCCTTAAACACATGTCGGGCAATCGTGCTTTTTCCGCTTCCCGAAGGGCCTACAATCAACCCGATCTGCCACTCGTCTTCGCGTGTCGGTAATTCCACCTGAAATCTTTCACGCGATTTTTCGGTGAGCGGTACATCAAACATACCCGCCACTTGTTGAACCCGAAACGAATCATGAATCGGGCACTCGACTACAACGTCAACAGTCGGCATGCATATCCCCCCTTCCGTAGTCGCTCGTAAACGACCTGTTGCTCCGCTTCGTTGGCGCATTCAACGACGACCTGATAACTCTCGGGAATTCCCACCTCCACCCGATCTGCTGCGAGTTCCTCGCCCAAGGGTTCCGCCGTTAGCGAATCGAACAGGGATTGCACGGCTCCGTTCTCGGTCGTGACCGTACGCAAGAGGGACTCCAACTGGTCACCCGCGGTCGTTGCCATGCCGGCCAGCGGATCATGCGTGAGCAGGATTTTTTCTGCCTCGGACTCGTCGACATCCAGGACCAACACCGGAACAAGTGCGTTGGGAGTCGTTTCGGCACGCATGTGCCCGTCAATGATTTGCAGCGTGCCGTTGGCAAGTTCGCGGACGAGCAAGGCATCCGCGTAGCCAACCTCGGCTAACAAACCACGAAACACCCGACGTTGGTCGGCCGAGTGAATACGCCAATTGCGGGGGTGATGTTGAAGATCACCAGCACGAACCCTGCGAAACTCTCGGATACGATCCCGAATTGAACTGCCCTTGGGTTGCTTCACGGTTTAAACCTCACAAGCTTGTTGTCAGAGTAGTCATGAACGGCTAATTCTCACACGTTCTCACACGACAAAGACTGGCCAGCTTGACCATGCAACGGCACACCCGTCAGCAACATGCGGCCAGGTGTCATCACTCCTTGTTGGACTGGCGTTGTTCCCACCTCGCGACTTTCTTGGGATCGAGGTTTGCCAGGACCGCGACCAGGTTCAGGAGTTCTCCGTTCCCGGCGCTCATCTGGGCCACCATCCCGTCCTTGAGTCCGTCAATTGCCGTAGCCAGGTCACGCAGGCCTTCCCGGTGGGCACGGGCAGTCTCGCGCAAAGTTCGCTCGCGGTCGGGAAGTGTCCTGGCAAGTAGCCAGACCAGGGCACTTCCTGTACCGAGCGCGCTGCCGACACTCATTGCGCCGGCTGAAGGGACACTGCTCGCCGAGACGATATCTGCGGCAAAACAAAAAAACGTGAAAACCTGTGCAGTGATCATGAATCTCTTTCGGTCGCCTACGTGTGGTTCTTGTCAAGCAAACGCCAATCCGCCCGCGCAAATTCAAGCCAACCAACGCGACCATCCAACTGGCGACTGAAAAACTCCTCAAACGTCCCCAAAAAGGTGCGCCTGCTTACGGAGAGGGTGCTGCGGGCATGGTGGGACCTGTTGTGGAAACACCAGATAACACCTCCCGGCTGGCTGCCGCACCGCCCACGCCTGCCTGATGATGGGTGGTAAAACTGTTCAGATTCGTCGGCCAGGGTCCCAGCTCCGCGGGAAGCTCGGTAACTGCAATCCCCTCGGAGAAATGTTCCAGGCGGTCTTCGTCGAAAACTCGATCGAGACGTGGAACCGTGTCGATCATTTCTGTGGAAGTGCAGAATTCGGCTGGGTTATAGGAGGTAAAATCGCGTTCCGAGAGCACAAAGCCATCGGTCATTGATTTTTCGCGAGTCTTGCCAAACAGTTCGATCGCCATGTTGACGTACACTCGTCGAATGTACTGGCCAACCGTACCCGCAAAATTTGTGGAGATTTCCATTTCGCGGCGGTTCTCGGTGTGTTGCATTGCCTCCGAGAGTGAGACCAGGATCAAACCGACCCAACGCTTCAGGAACGGATTCCGCACCTTGAAAAAAGGAACCGGGTAGACACGAAACACTTCTCCGGTTGGCCGGGCATGTCGAATCTCCATGTTGTCGTGCCCGGGAGGTACCGCCCGGCCAGCAAGGATGTTGGCGGCCCGCAGGTAGAGTTTGTGAATCCGCCTGGTCGTATTGAGTGACGGTGGAATGCGGAGGTCGGCGTCTTCATGATGCATGATGTGAAACAGGTTTCGTCCAACCAAATCGACCCAGTCGAGGATTTGCGGATTTAAGCTGCCTACATCGTTCGACCAGTTGGGGATGGCGTAACCGATTTCGCCAAACACGCCAACTTTGTACCACAAGACTGCATCGGAATGGGTGATAGGCATTGTGCTCTCCTTGGGGGTTGAAAACCTGTTGCATTTTTCGGGAATCAATTTCATCCTGGCGTGTCGTTACTGCGCTTTGAGTTGTTGATCGATCAACGAGTCGAGTGCAACCAACATTTCAACCGCGCCAGGATACTTGCAGCTCAACTGCTCCGCAGCCCATTGATAGGCACGGGCAAAGTCATCCTTCTCGTACGGGACATACCGTGTTTCGCGGACGCGGCGTTGTGGCAGGGGTGGAGTCTCAACGACGATCGGGCGTGGTCGGCCCCTGCCTCGCCCGCGGTGTTCGTTGCTGAGGGCGGCGTTTGGCTGCTGGCTTCGACCCTTCGAAGGTGCAACTCCGCCGACTTCACCACCACGGAACTTTGCACCACGGGTCGCCCGAAAGCCAATCCATCCCGCCACCAAAACGGCCAATGTCGTCGGGCCACCAACGGCAATGACCAGACCAAGCACGTCGCGCGTTGTCAGACGGGCAAGCAAACCGGCAGAACCCTGAATTTTTTCCCGCACAACCGCCAGCGTAGCCTGTTTGGCCCGGTCTTCAGCGGCTTGGACCAGTTCGTCGAAACGGCAGCCCAACGCAACCCGTTGGCTTCGTGGGCAAGACTCTAACGGAACCACTTTTTTCCCTTGGCCGGACTCCGCTGACCGGGCCTTCCCACCAGGGCCTCCTGGTCCGCGGTGCTCGCAACGATTGGTACTTGCTTGCTGCTCAAGTTTTGCCACCCGGTTTTCCAGGTGGCCCAACCATCTTGCCGGCTCCTCCCGACCTCGGGACCCCACCTGCGGAGCACCCACGACAGGTTGGCAAGGAACCACCGGACGGACCGCCACCAGGTCGTGGGTTGCCGGTGTCGATACACGCGCCAGGAATTCATGCAAAGGCCGACCCCACGTCGCGTAGGTCATCCCGTCACGAACACCCCAAACAACTCCGATCAATTCACCCCGCAAGTTGAAAACCCCACCACCGCTGTCGCCCGGCCGGACTGCTCCTTTGATTTTCGTGCTCGGGTACAGAGTTTCCACCGGCGTTGCATAGCCAGCCAGCCGTCCTCGCAGGCAACGGTACTGCCCTGTTGAACCGTAACCGCAAACCAGAAGCTCCCGACCGGGGTGGTCTGCAAACGACCGCACCGCAACCGCGGTTGACGGGGGGATTGCAAGGGCGGCGAGATCATTCGCGTGGTCGATCGCGACGATCCGTCCCCTGGTCGAAGGCGCACCTGGCCAGTGGATGGTGATGGTCCCAGGCCCCCGACGAAACAGGTGGGCACAGGATAAGCACCAGATCGCCCGTCGCAGTTGCGACCAGGGTCCCACTGCCAACGTTGGTGGTGGAGCCTGTCGTATTCACCACGCGACAAGCCGAGCCATGGTTCTTGCCAACTGGCGTGTTCGCGTTGTCGCCGCGTGATGGCGCAGCAACTGGCGGGACGCCACGGCCGTGACCTAGTGGCTGGCAGGAGATCGGGCAGGCACCCCCGGCACATTGAGCCATGGACGCCGGAGTTTGCCACGCGCAAACCACCGTCAGGAGAATGCGTTTGGCAACAGACCACCGTTGCAACCGCAGCGTGTTTGCAACGACTTGGCGTATTCACATTTGCCAAATCGTCATCGTGCATTGTGAGTCGTGTGCAACGGGTCTATTCATGGTGCAGTGTAAACTGGTACTTGCAGAAAGGGCTTCTGGAGAGGTCAGCCGGTTCGGTAAGCCGGTCGGTCAGGTGGGGCACCGGGTCGACCTGGCCAGCTAGCCGATCCGCCATCGCGCACGCTTGACTACAAAAGGGTGGCCGGCGATCGATCGCGTGATCTTCGGTCTGCACTCGCATGGTCAACCGGACCAACGGCAAGTGGAACATGGCAGCGGCCAGAACACCTGCATATCCATAGTCGCAGCCGGCCAGACGCCGCATCCAAACGTGTGCCCGCGTTCGATCGTACTCCGGCCACCACTCGTTCGGGTTCGCCTGGTACACATCAATGCAAGCGGGGTAGCGGCGCACCTGGCTTGCCAGCGTGACCGCTCGACCTCCATGCCACTCCCGTACTTCCAGGCAATACGGGTCATCCCCCCACTAACCAACCTTTGCCGCGTGCGCGTGAACACCCCGGCCGCAAGATGCAATCAATCCGCGTCGGCGAAACAACAACAGATCGCCATTCTGCAGATAGGGATGGGCGTCTTGCAGATTGAGCCAGCGTTGACCTTGGCTGGAATGATTCACGATTTTGATTTCCCCCTGTGCTTTTGGGTGCGATAGTGTGAGCGGTCGTGGTTTTTTTTGCGGGAGCAAACGCCTTGCCGATGGGGAGTCGACGAAGGCCAACTCGCACAAGTCAATAACCGCACAACAGGTCTCTTGGGACACTGGCCAGCTGTCGGGTCGGGTAACAGGCCGCTGACTTCAACCGGCTACCCTGGATGCAGCGGTCCAAAAAAAACCGTGGCCGGACAGAAGCATGTCCGACCACGGGCTCTTTTGGATGTTTGCCTCGGCAAACTCCGCTGGATACCAGCGCCAATCGTTATGCTGAAGAGATTAGCACAACCGCAAGAGAATCGCGAGGATTATTTTTGGCCAGTTGCCACTTCTGGATTCGACGCGACGCGGCCTGGTTTCACACTCTCGTAAATACTGAACTCGGCCCAGACTGGCATGTGGTCAGAGACCTGCAAGGCCTCACTCAGCTTGAGATTGTGCAAACGCAAAATGTCATAGACACCAGCCCGGCCAACAAACTCAGCTGTGGACGGGTGGTGAATCAATACGTTGTCGTAGAGGGCCGTTTGGCGTGTGTTTGTGAAGACTTCGCTGATCAGGGGGCGTAAACCAGGAATTCTTCCAAGTTCGCCCATGTGTTGGCCGTCGACGTTAAAGTCACCCAGCAAGATGATATCGTCTTCACTAAGAGCAGCAACACGCACGGCACGACAAACTTTGGCTAAATCGTTGAGCTCGGTATCTACCTCATCGGGGTCAGTATGTATGTTGACCAGCACAAATGTGAAAGCTTCACCTGGCGGAGGGCCTCGTACACGAAACATGGCTACAAATGGCTCGCGATGCAACAGGTCATCGGGATCACGAACCGTGTAGGTGTGATTTCGATCGACTTCGACGCGGTTCGTGTCGTAGATAAATGCATACTGCTCCTTACTGCTGGACCGGCCCAGTCTTGGACCCAGGACATAGTCGTACGACCGCCCACTGAGAGGATTGAGATAGGTACTCAAAAATCGCTGTAGCAGAAAGTCGTCCTTGATTCTGATTTCCTGAACGGCAATCACATCGAAATTGCGAATGATCGCTGCCAGGGTTTGCATGGCAGCCACATTTTGCTCTTTCGCGCGACCAAAAACCTGAATGTTGAACGACGCAATCCGAACGGTCGGACTGCCCGTCCAAGCCACCGGCGGTGAACCACCACTGGCAACCACCTTCGAAGCTGGCGCAAATAAACCCGGCGGTGAACCGGTATCGGACCCCGAGCCTCCGGAAGACCCATCCTGCAAAAACTTCCAGCCGGCGCCGACAACCAGAACCAGCACCACGATTGAGACCAGCCGCTGCACGGCACCCTCCCTGTGTGTAGCGTCGTGAAAGGACGCGATCCGTTCGACGCCCTGATGACTCCAACAAGCCTCCCAAGAATTCGGTCCACGCATGCCAAGCCGATTGGCACTGCCATTAGCACTCTTATCGGCCAATGTCGGCAAGAAAAGCGCAACAGATCAGCGGGAAAGGGACCAAGAGCGCAAAGAAACCCCCGTCGATGCTATCGGTGACAGCATGAGGGTCCAATCGTGGCAAACCTTGCCTGTTACCAGCCGACCTCGCTACCAATCGACCTTGCGCACGCGACGCCGATGTTTACCATTCATACGCACGTGCTTGGTTCCCTTTTTAAAACGGCTCCGCTTCGGCGTCCCGTTCCGACAAGGGTAGATCGTTCGTTCAGACCGGTCCATCCGTTCAAACGAATCCTCTCCTTCTGGCAGATCGAAGTCTGGTCCTTCTGATCGAATCATCCGTGAAACCCCCACGAATCCATGTGGACGGCGGGAAATCATAGGTTCCCAACTCGTTCGTCATAATCCCTTTCCGATCGCAGATCAACACAGATTCTCTACGTTTTTGTACCTGTAGAATGCCGTGCGCAAATCGAAAATAGGAAACTTCTTTACTTTATGGACAGCCTGGGATGAACAACTTGCAGAAACTGTCTAGCGATTGGCGTCATTTGCAGACTTCGTGCACAAGACGCCCCAATTCAGGCACGATTCGCTTTTTCATCACCAGGCGAATCGCGTTGGTCGAACCCAGCCGTCAGCACGACCGTGCGGACCATCGGTGCCATCCGGATTGGCCAGCTCCTTCAAGAGTGGGCCGATCTGCACAGGCTCGTCCGGCACGAACTCGCGATAGCAAACCTCGTGTCCACCACCGTCAGCAGTTCGACCATGAACTCCCCGCCACGGTCATTCTCGCAGGTCTGGGTATCGCTGACGGTCATCATCACCGCACAGCAAACTAACTGGGGGCTTAACGGCGGTGCCCAGCGGTACTCCGGCTACTTGGAACATTACGAATCTAGCGATTGTGCGGGATGGAAGCAGGAAATCGACGACTCCGGCCACCTCGAATCTTGTATACTGGAAAAGACCGTCATTCCAGCGCGATCACCAACGAAAACATGGTTTTCATGCAACTTCCTGCCTCCCTGTTGCCTGGTTCGATTCTGTTGACCGTCCTGCTCTGTCCGTTGTGGGCACCGGCCGACCTGGTGAAACTCAAATCGGGTGGGCAAATCGAAGGTCATGTCATCCATGACCAAGGACGGCCAGAGCACTTCGTGATCGAAACACCGGCTCATGGACGAATTGTTGTCAACCGGCAGCAGGTCGTCCGCGTGGTTCAACAAACCGATGCAGATCGCGAGTATTCTCAGCGCGCCCACCAGATCGCCGACACGCCGGAGGCCCACTGGGAACTGGCCGAGTGGTGTCGTGAAAATCAGCTCTCCGAGCAGGCAGAACAACATCTTCAACGGGTCCTGGAACTCGATCCCCAAAATCCCCAAGCCCGGCAACGGCTCGGTTTTCAGGCGATCGGAGGCACCTGGATGAATCGTGAAGAGCTCATGGCTTCGCGCGGCTTGTTGATCTACCAAGGCAAATACCGCACGCAACAGGAAATCGAGTTGCTCGAACGGGCTGAAAAACGCGATTCCACAGCTGCCCAGTGGCGCGGGCGTGTGCAACGCTGGTATCGGCAGCTTTTCGACCGACACCACGATAAAGCACTCGAAGCTCAGAAGAACCTTGCCGCGATCCGGGACCCACTTGCAGCTGACGCTGTGGCAAAGCTGCTCAAGCACGAAGAAAACGTCCAAGTCAAACTGATGTTGCTGGAAGTGCTGTCGCAGATTCCTCATCAGACTACGATCAACGTGTTGGTGAACCACGTACTTTATGATCCCCTTGAAGAGGTCCGCGTGCAAAGCCTGGAGTATCTGATTGATTCAACACACCCGGGAACCTCCAGCTCTTTTGTGCGGGCACTCCAGAGCCAGGAGAATCTCGTTGTCAACCGTGCCGCGTTGGCCCTGCAGGAAATTGGCGATCCCAGCACGATCTACCCGCTCATTGACGCACTCGTCACCGAACACAAATTCGTTTTGGGAGCCGGTCCCTCCGGAGGAGACCGATACGAATTCAGCCCCAGTTCCGGTGCTTTTTCATTTGGGAGCAGTGGTCCACGGATCGAAAAACGGCTGTTGAAAAACCCCTCGGTGCTCAGTGCACTGGTGATCCTTTCTGACGGGAAAAGCTTCGATTACGATCAGCCACGTTGGCACACCTGGCTGGCCGCCCAGCAAACCAGCACACGAGTCGACATGCGACGCGACGACTAATGGCCTCCTCCAACTCTGCGGTCCCCCTTGAGCATTCCAGCAGGTCACCCGCTTCCCCAGAGGGGCCTGAAGCGGTGTGGTCGACTGGGGGAAGCGATTCTGCCGGCACGAGCAACGGACCATGAGATGACGACATTTTTGCGATCTTTTTTTCCTGCTGGAATCAGGGTGTTCTCATGACAAAACCAACCGTTGCAATTCTCGGAGCAAGTGCCGATCGGGCTAAATTTGGAAACAAATCGATTCGTGCCCATTTGACCCGGGGATATGATGTCTACCCGGTCAATCCCAAGGGAGGCTCCATCGAAGGACTTCGCGTCTACCCAACCCTGGCCGACGTTCCGGTCCAAAAGCTCGATCGCATCAGCTTATATTTGCCACCGGCAATCGGCATCTGGCTGCTCGAAGAAATCGCGGCTAAAGGGTGCGATCAACTTTGGCTCAACCCGGGAAGTGACGCTCCAGAAGTGGTGGCGCGTGCCCGTGAGTTGGGGCTTGATCCGATCGTGGCCTGCAGCATTGTCGACGCCGGCGTGAACCCCCACGCACTGCCCGACTAGCAGCAAAAACTCACGCGGCGCGCACGACGACCTTGCCGCGTCGCCTCCCTCGCGATCCTCCACCTCCCAACACCGAAAGTGCTACACGGTCTTCCAGATTGGGGCGAAAGATCGTCATCAGCAATAGTGGAAGGTACCAGGCTAGCGCCAAGCCCCCACTATGGGCATGCCAGAACTGCGTACCCAGCATCAACGCTGCAGATCCACTCATTAAAGTTCCCAGATTTTTTTGAGCAGGCCAAATCGCAAAAGCCAGGCTAAGAAAGATGAAACCAGCCAGGATTGGATAACGATAAACGTCGTTCCAGTATTTCCAGATACCTACGACATCTTCGCCAATCGGAAATCGAGCTCCAAACATCTGCTGCAAACGAGCAAAGAACATCGCGGCATCGACCGAAGTAATCGCCAGTGTGACGACCAGCAGGGCTACCATCGTGACCGCACCGGACAGGAATTGCATCAGGCCTCTCCGCCAATAAAAACTCATCCAGAGCGGCAACAAGAACAGCGGGTAATAAATCGTGCCAAATGCCAGGCCCAGTATCATCCCCCCAATCAGTGGATGGCGATAGGCGACGATCGCCCATACCAAAAGAGCCCCCGGAAGGGCGTGCGTCACGCTACCTGTCCACATCGCCGTATAGGGAAGCAACATGTAAAGTGTCGCTGCCGCAATTCCCGTCTTGATGTTGTCGAAGTGGCGCAAGCCAATCAATGCCATCCCCAATACGATCATAATCTGCGAAATGATTGCCACGACACGGGCAGTCACCGCATGGACCATTTGTGCCGGTTGCTGCAGGTCGGCGACCGCACCGCCTTCATTCGTCCCTGCTTCCTTGAGCAGTTTCTCGGTCGATATATGCGGCAACAAATACAGCAAAGGGAATCCGGGCCCGTGCGTCTTGAGTGTATTGATCTCGGCGGGAGAGGCCTCCAAGGAACTCAACTCTGCCGCCCGCTTCGAGCCGGCCAGGTCGTGCACGCCAGGACGACCGGTAATCACATTGGCCATTAAAAACACCAGCAGCGAAATCCCGAGAAACGTCATTCCCCCGACGCTTAAATTGGGCTCGAGCAAGGGCCGCCGTACCATCGATGTGTCCAACAGCAGGCGGACTAAAAATAACGCACTGACAACAATGAGCCAGATGTGACCAACGTGCCCAATCAGGGACGCCTGCGTGTCAAAAGGAGCAAGGTCGGCACCGTATTTGACCAGGAGCAGACCAGGTGCCAGGAAAATCAGCCCGATTAAATCAAGGTTGCGTATGCTCCATAGCCGGCCAAATTTGACATAAAGCGCAATCGTCAATAAGGACGAGAGATAAATCCAACTCGTCGGGTCCAGCCGCTCATAGCGAAAAAGTATCTCGCCCATGGCACTTGTTTCGCAACGGGACGTAGCACAATGCGCTCAACACTTCATTCTGCCGACCCACAAGCCGACGTGACAACCCCAGCGGACGTCCGATCGCAACCTTTTTACCACCGTCGAACGTCTCCAGAAGGCCGGGCCAACCGGGTCCCGCTCCTACCACGAATCCCCTTTCCATCACTACCAGGTCCCAACTCCAACGCCCTTGCCGGTCCAGCCCCATCCGGCTACTCGACTGCCGAAAGCCGATCTTGTGCCTCCTCGGCCCAGGGGCTTTCTGGTGTCAAATCGCGAAAATGGGCCCAATGATTCAATGCCTCGTTACAACGCCCCAACTGGTCCAAAAGCCGTGCCAAGTGATAGTGAACGTCGGCGTAATCCGGGTGACAATCCAAGGCCCCTCGATACGCAGCTTCGGCAAGGTCTGGCTCGTTGAGTTCCACGAGTACACAACCAAGGTTAAGCCGCGCCTCGATATAATCGTCAGCCAGCTCAATTGCCACATAGAACCGCTCGCGGGCAGCAGAGAGATCACCGGTTTGGTACAGCAAATTACCCAAGGCAAAGTGGTCCTCGGCAGCACCGCTGCCCGCAACCACAATCGACCGATAAAAGTCCAAGGCACCTTTGAGGTCACCCTCGGCTTCGAGTTCACCCGCTAATTCGCGGAGTTGCTCAACACCGTAGCCATCCCCTGTTGAAATGCTCTCTTTGTCAAACGGAATGGACTGGATTAGGGAAGCGGCGTCACCTTGATCCGAAGTAGCGTCGAAGTTCAGCAGCAATTGCCCGCTCGGTTCACTCAGCTCATCGCCACGCCGCAAAAGCAACTGCTGACCTTCTACGACCATTGGCAGTTCACAAAGTGGCCTGGCTACCCCCGGCAAGACCCTGGCAAGTTCGCCCATCTTTGTGTCGATACCAGCAAGCGAGCAGCCAGAATTCAAGATCTCGGCAAGGAGTCTCGCAACATGCAACTCCCCCGGAGCCAGATAGGTCACCCGATGCACTTCAACCGAAGCAACCAAATAATTCCGGCGAATCCATCGTCGAATTGCAGATACCGAAACCCCCATCAATTCGGCAAGCATGGCAGCCGTGTACAAACCACGCACGTCTTCGGTTGGGTCTTCGGTCGCCACGCTCTCGCTCCACGCCAGTTAAAAGGGTTACCCGTTCCCGGGATTGGCAACCTCATTGTGACATATTTGACGCGCCGAGGTGAGAGGGTCGTAAGGGCGAAGTGAAGATCCACTCGCAGCAACAGCGACAAGAGACCTGCTGCGGCTGGGTACGCTGACGGCCGAGGGACCCATTCCCCGTGTTAAAAGACCTCTCGTCTTAACCGCATGAGTAGTCTTAACCGCACGAGTGGTCCTAACCACACGGGTCGCAGCACGGGTCACAAGAATCGCACGGCACGCGAACCGTGATGGTCTTTGGTACACGATACGTGTACGTCACTGGAACACGTTTACACACTGTACGTGGTTCTTCGATCGTTTCCTGACGGCATTCGTAGCGGCACACGCGAACCTCATAGGGTTCGACACACTCTTCGGCCACCATCCGGCAGACCGTGTACGGCACCTTGCGGACACGTTCCTCGGTGATCATCCGACAAACTTGTACCGGCACTTTGCGCTCAATTCGCTCGGTAACTTGGCGGCAAACCGTATACGGTACCTTGCGGACACACTCCTCGGTCACCATTCGGCAGGTTCGTACGGGTACTTTGCGGACCCGCTCCTCGGTCACCATCCGGCAAACCTGATACGGCACCCGCTCGACAACCTGCTGAGGAACATATCGAGTCTCGGAGACTTGTTCTGCTACGATATTCGGTCGCCACACACGCTGCGCCACCTGTTGTGGTGGTGCCTGATACCTGGCCCAGTTGAATCCCCCCCGTTGAATTTGGACTTGTCCCGTCTGAGGGTTCACAACCTCCGTGGAGGACAACCAGGTCAAACGGGGCGGGGAGACGGCACCCGGTACGGCCACACACTGGGTCCCCCAACATCCCTGGTCTCGCAAAACGGTACGACAAGTCGTTACTGGTCGCATGACGGTACGGCAAATCTGACGCTCGGCGGTTTCCCAAACCGGTCGCTGGACACAATACCGCTCTTCGCGACAGCTGGTTTCCCAAACCGGTCGCTGTACGCAATATCGTTCTTCACGCTCACATGTCTCGCTGACGGTCCGAACCTGATCATAACTGCAGTCGCGGACCACGGTCTCCCATACTGGCCGCTGTACGCAATATCGCTCTTCCCGCACCTGCGTTTCGCGAACTGGCTTGAGGACCGTATAACGGCGCTCTCGGGCCTCTGTTTCCCAGACCGGGACTCGACGAACAACCTGGCGTTGCTCGCACACGGTCTCCTGCTCGATCCGATAGTAAGTAACTTCCCGCTCCTCGTAGACCGTCTTACAAACGATGCGATATTCCTGACCACAGGACGCCAGTGCCTCACCCGGATTTGCCCCGCAGGCTATCAACGTCAACCCAATCAAAACAATAGCTATACGAATTGTCATGCACCCGACCTGTTTGCTGTTTTAAAGATGTTGTCCGCGTCCTAGCGAGACCCGACAAGGGCTGTAATCCCTCGGGTGCGCAACCCTTCGTCTCAACTCTGCAGGCTAAACCACCGCAAGGCAAATGACTAAAGATCCGCTTGCAAGCTATCACACCCGCCAAGTTCTGACGGGACAACAACTTGCGATTAGAAAAAATTCTCAAGTCCAATCCATTTTGAACCGACAGCCGAGCCAGGGACAAGCTGACAACACCCTGAACAGCCAATAAAATTTTGTCGGCAAAACGTCACAACCCGTACAACCTGAAGAAGTTGCCCGCGCTCAAAACGCAAATCGGGAAAATTGATAATCGCCGGCAACGTTGCAAGGTGTCAAGGTATTCCCTGTAAATGCTCAAGTGTTCGTTTCGCTTTGGCCTGCACATGCGGGTCGATTCGGGATTCGTACAATTCGGTTGGATTGGCAGTTACGATCTCTTGCAGGGCCTGTGTGATTGATGACAAGTCGGACTCGGAATTCTGCCGGGCAAGCTCAACGGTGCCCTGCATCGCGTTTTTCATAATGACTGCCCGCTTGACAAACTGTGACTGCGGGTCGGGCTCCTCCGTCGCACTACCCAGCTCTTCGCTATCGAGCATCTCGGCGAGCGTTTCGATCGCAATCGCATTGCCTTGTTGAGCCAGGGCAACAGCTGCATTGTAGCGCGTGTCGGAATGGGGGTCGTCGATCATGATCTCCAGTTGCTTCATCATGCCCGGGGTCCCGATCCGCCCTAACGCAAACGCTGTTTCAGAGCGAATCAGTTCGTTTTCTTCATTCGCCAGTAGAATTAATGTCGGTTCGAGCGTGGCGTACTCCGACAGGCCGTTTGGATTGCTTTGCTGCAGATGATAACCAAGCACGGCTATTGCCTGGATGGCGCCTCGCCGGACCCATTGTTCGCGCGGGTCGCGAGAGGTTGTCGCCGCCTCAATCAGTACCTCTAACCCATCCGCTACTTCAAATTCCCCCAACGCGCGACAAATAAAATATCGTAAATTCACCGCTCCAGGTTCCATCCCACCCGGAGACGTCGCTGTCGTCAACTCGCGTTGGAGGATCTCCGCAAGTTGCATTGCCGCGTTAGAGTTGCGGCGAAATTCAGTATGGCGGCTGTTGCGAAGCATGTCGGCTAGTTCGTTTGCCCGCTGCCAACGCGCCGGGCCAGAGCCTCGCAAGCCCTGTACGACATCTTCCGGGCGGGTCGAAGCATGGTGGGCAATCCAGCTGAACATGAGCCAAACCGCTACAATTACTACCACGATCACCCCGGGAATCACAAACAACTGCAGAATGAACCCTGCCGACGGTGGTTCAACTGGCGGCAATTGGTCGTCGGGGTAATGGGGCCCTGACGGGTGGCCCGTGGAATCGCTGGATAGACTCGAATCAGACATGGTTACGGATGGCTCAAGGATTGGAAACAAAGGAGTTGGGGACTGGTTGGTTCCAGAGTCACCACCCCCTAGAATCCAACATTGGCGATCCTGCGCCTAGCACCCCCTACCCAACGCCTGCCAATCATGTACCGTCTCGGTGTTTCACTCGATTCCCCCGCCAAAAATCTGGCCCTGGACGAGGCCCTGCTGGACTGGGCCGAATTGCAGCCGGGCGGTGTGGAAATTGTACGCCTCTGGGAACCCGACGTGCCATTTGTCGTTGTCGGTCGTTCCTCCAGACTTGAACAGGAAGTCGATCTTGCCGCCTGTCAACAGCGGGGTATTCCTGCCCTCCGGAGATCCAGTGGTGGGGCTGCCATTGTTACCGGGCCAGGTTGCCTGATGTACGCCGTTGTTCTCAGCTACCACCGGCGACCAGAACTCCGCCCAATCAATCAGGCTCATTCCGGCGTGCTGGATCGGATGCTCAAGGCACTGCGACCACTGGTCCCGAATATCGATTTTTCCGGCACAAGCGATCTCGTCTTGCAACCCTCACTTACGGGCAGTCACCCGGGATGGAAGTTCTCCGGAAATAGCATGCGGGCTAAACGAAATCACTTTCTCTATCATGGGACGCTGCTTAGTAACTTCGATCTCTCGCTCATCACCACTTGTTTACGTACGCCACCGCGACAACCGGAATATCGACAACAGCGTTCGCACGACCAATTCGTGGTTAACTTGTCCGTCCCAATCGAAACTCTGCGCGAAGCAATCTTCGAAGCGTGGGAAGCAGATGACTTTTTAACCGACTGGCCTCGTGAACAAACACTCAAGCTGGCGACCACCCGCTACCTTCAGGAAAGCTGGACTCGGATTCTTTGACGGCTACGCTCAAGTGGCTATCTCTGCAGTCTCATGATGGGGCCATCCGATCCTGCTGATGAAAACTGTTTGTGGCGATTGTGACGCTTCTCCCAGCCCACTTCGCAGTTGAGTTCGATTTGAATCATCCTCCCACCACAGGCTGCAAAGTACCGAAATAAGCTAGCTTTGTAGGCCCGCGTTGCTTCTTCTTGAGGACAAATCCCAGTTATGGCCAACACGTTCCAACGACCTGATCCACCAACGATTGCAACCGATTCGAAATATTTTCCGCTCCTGCAATCGATCGAGGCGATGGTTTTCACGCTTTCGGTACGGGGAACAATTCTCGATTGCAATGGCACCTGCGTCGAACAAACCGGTTTTTCCATCGCAGAACTCGTCAACCGCAATCTGGCCGATACCGTTGCTTTACCAGGAGAAGCCGACGCACTCCAGGCGAAGATCAACCAAATAATCTCCGGTGAACTAGTCGACCGCTTTGAAACCTGTCTGCAGACGAAGCATGGTAACCAAAAACGAATTCGCTGGTCGGGCATAGGCCTCGAGACTGTTGAGCAAACGCTCCCCGCAATCCTGCTAACTGGCATCGACCTGACGAACGAGTTCGTCGTGGGAAACCACCTCACCAGGTCCCGGGAAACTTCAGCCAAGCTGAAGCAACAACTCGCCCGACTCAATGCGACCTATGATCTTGGAGACGAAGCGGTCGACCGTCGGTCAGAGCGGCGTCCCGATTATCGGCAACGGCAACGTGTTGCCCCATTCGACGGCCGCCATCTGCCCACCAACGACTGCTTTATTGAGGTGGAATGCAGGAATATTGGAGCGCGCGGAATCAGCTTCTTCCTGGACAACCCACCAGTTACCCAAGACTATGTGATCAAGTTAAGCCGCGGGCCGACGGTAATTAATTTGTCTGCTGAAATCAGGCACGCCACGCTCACCGATTTCCCCGATTCCCGGCGTTTTCTCATTGGCTCTCAATTCACCGGCCGGATCACAGAAGGTGCAAACGATTGAGGTAACAAACACAACCCCTTGAGCAATCTTTCGGTGGGGGTGACAATTTAGGCCACCATGCACCGCAGGCCCCTACTCGAATTCCTGGACCGATACCAGCACCGCTACCCAAACGAACATGGGGTGATCGAAAAGATTCGCCAACTGGTCGAAAGTCGGGCCAATTGTTTTGAGCGGACGTGCCAGCCGGGTCATCTCACCGGATCGGCCTGGATCCTGGCAACCGATCGACAACACATCCTGCTGACCCACCATCGCAAACTCAAGCGATGGCTCCAGTTGGGGGGTCATGCCGACGGTCAAGTCCACGTTGAACAAGTGGCGCTTCGCGAAGCCCAGGAAGAATCGGGAATCCGACAGTTCAGGTTTGTCCTCCAAGACGAATCTCTGCTCCCGCTCGATGTCGATGTCCACACGATTCCCGAACGCCGCGACCCGTCTGGAAAACTGCTTGAAGGCGCTCACGAACACCACGATATCCGGTTCTTGCTGATCGCTGAATCCGACGATCCCATTCGGGTGAGTGATGAATCTCATGATCTACGTTGGTTCACGCCGGCAGAGGTTGAAGCCCTGACCAGCGAAGAAAGCCTCCTCCGCATGCTCTACAAAGCCGAATCGTGGGTAGCCTGATCCCACCGGGCAGACGATCCGGTCGCTTGTCGCCGACCGGCCCTCGATCGCGCTGGGCACTGCCCACACCAGCCAGCCCGGGTGCGCGTCTAGCATCGATTCATAGAGATCCGGTATCCTGGTATCCGTTCAAACCACCCTATCAGCCCCTTTTGATGAAGGCTTGAGATGTCTGCACCTTTGGGACGCAAAAAAATACACCGCAAAGATTTGCCCGAGGGCGAGGTTCTCTGCGAGCACTGTACGGCTAAATGCTGCCGTTATTTCGCGATGGTCATCGAAACTCCCGAGACAGTTGCCGACTTTGATTACATCCGCTGGTACTTGCTGCACGACAAAGCCACCGTATTCAAAGAAGATGATGACTGGTATCTGCTTGTGCATACGGTGTGCGAGCATTTGCAACCCGATCATCGCTGCGGCATCTACAAAACGCGCCCCCAAATCTGTCGCGACTATACCACCACGGACTGCGAATACGAAGACGATTGGACATACGATTTCTACCTGGAAGCGGCCGACCAGGTCGTCGAGTACACGGAAGCCGTACTCCAAAAGAAGGGACAAAGTATCCGCAGCCCAAAGCCACCCTTGCTGTCAATCCTTTCGTAGCCGCTCGTACGAACCAGCACACCATGAGTAAACCTTTGATCCAACCCAGAACGCTGAAAGGGTTTCGAGACTTTCTCCCGGAAGCGATGATCCCGCGCGAGCGGATGATGGAAATTGCCCGACGTGTTTATCGATCGTACGGCTTCAGCCCCATCGATACCCCTGCCTTGGAATACCTGGAAATCCTGCGCGGCAAGGGAAGCGACGAAACGGATAAACAACTCTACCAGTTCGAAGATTCTGGTGGCCGGGCAGTCGGCATGCGGTTCGATCTGACCGTCCCGTTGGCCCGCTTTGTCGCTCAACACATCGGAGATTTAGGAACCCCGTTCAAACGCTACCACATCGCCACGGTCTGGCGCGGTGAGAATACGCAGCGGGGCCGTTATCGCGAATTCATGCAGTGTGATTTCGATACGATCGGCACGCTGAGCCCGGCCGCCGATATAGAAACAACGCTCGTCATCCACGACCTGTTACGCGCAATTGGATTCGAAAAATTTACCATCCACATCAATAACCGATTGGTCCTCTCCGGCCTTTTGGAAAAAATTGAACTTGAAAACCAGGCAAAAGAAGTCCTGCGCGGACTCGACAAGTTAGCAAAAATTGGACCCGATCGCGTGATCGACGAAATCCAACAAACAGCCCAAGCCACGACGCAACAGGCCCGGCAGCTTGTAGCCCTGGCCGATCTGCAAGGTTCCAATGACCAGATCCTCAGCCAACTGCACGATTTGATCGCCGGCAATGATCGCGGCGAAGAAGGTGTCCAGCGACTAGCCGATCTCCTCGCCACCGTAACTGCCGGTGGAGTTGCAACAGAACACTTGAAACTCGATCCTTCGATCGCGCGCGGCCTCGACTACTACACCGGCACCGTCTACGAAACCGTACTGGACGACCTGCCCGGCATCGGCAGCGTCGCGAGCGGAGGCCGTTACGATAACCTTGCTGAACTCTATACCAACCAGCAATTGCCCGGCGTTGGCGCGTCACTCGGACTCGATCGACTTCTCGCCGCTATGCAAGAACTCGGCATGATCGAAACCACTCGCACACCTGCCGAAGTCTTTGTGCCGTACTTCGACGCCCACCGCCTCGGGGACTATCTCCTGTTGGCCTCCCAGGTTCGTGCTGCCGGGTTTGGGGTGGAAGTTTTCCCCGAACCAAAAAAACTTGGGAAACAGCTGCAGTATGCCGATCGACGAGGCTTCCGTGCCGCCCTGATCGCCGGACCTGACGAACTCAACACCGGGCAATGCCAGGTGAAAGATCTCGTCAACGGCACCAGTACCACCCTCCCGCTCGACGATCAGGCAACCGCCATCATTACCGAACTCCGTCGGTTGCTCGCCTCCTAAGCCAACGACCAGGGCCCAACGGTCACGGCCCAGTCCAGCTTCCAAGTCAATCAGCTGCCCAGAACCCCACCACCGACCGACCGCTTCGGAAGCCCCCATCCGCGGCTCACGACCCACAGGGGCTTTGCAACCAGTAGTGTTCGCATGTATACTCACACATGTCATGGCCGATCGCCGGAACCATTACGAGGCTGCTTTTGAAGCGTTCCTACGGGACCACCGGATCGCTTATGTGGCGGTCGATGAAACGCGTCGCAGTTTGGTCGCAGATGGTTCTTTGAAAAGCCTCGATTTCATTGTCTCGACAGGGGCGAATGCCTCATGGTTGGTCGACGTGAAGGGACGTCGTTTTCCCTCGGGCGATGAAAGTCGAACTTACTGGAAAAACTGGTCGACCCGAGATGACCTCCGCAGTCTGGCTGACTGGCAAAGCCATTTTGGACCCACCTTCTGTCCGATATTGGTTTTTGCCTATCACCTGGTCGCCAACCGGTCGCCCCTGCCAACAAGGGATCTTTTCAGGTTTCGGGGCGCGGTTTACGGCTTTTTAGCAGTACCGCTGGCAGACTATGTACCGCATGCACGTACGCTCTCAGAAAGTTGGGACACGGTCGCTTTGCCGACCGCTGTTTTCCGCAGAATGGCCCGACCTTGGAGCCAAATCGTGGCAGGAACGACTTGGGTGCCGTCCGGCGAACTGGTTTGGCAAGAGCTGTCCAGTGAGTTACAGTGATGGGTAGATGGGGCCGCTGGGCCCCACCGATTCCACCTTACCGCCGAATGCCCCCAGAAGGGACGGCCTGCCGGGCCGTGATTGGGTTTGTCCATGGGTACCACAACCCTACTCAGCAACGTCGTGCCTGGTTTCTCGTTGCTCGCGGAGGGTCAAGGCCCAACTTGGGGCTTCTCCTGGGCCTTAGTTCTGCTGTCCGTCATCCTCGGGCTGCTGGTGACCCTCAAGTCGAGTGGTCGCAAGATGGAGGTCAAAAAACGCGGCACGAGTTTCGACAAAGACTAGGTTTCTGTGCACAAGCTGCAGCTTGTCGTTAGGCCGCGTGTTCGATGGGCATGGTACGGCAAAACTCCGCTACCGCGTCGAACACCGTATCTTGTTCGGCAGGCGTCAATTCCGGGAACACAGGAAGCGAGAGCACTTCCTGCGATGCCTGCTCTGTATTGGGCAAACTACCCGTCTCGTATCGAAGGGCTGCAAAACAGGTTTGCAGATGAAGCGGGATCGGATAGTAAATAGCCGAACCGATCTTGCGGTCGGCCAGGAATTGGCGGAGCGCATCACGGCGACAGGCTTGCACTCGAACCGTATACTGATTCCACACGCTTTGGCAATCGTCTGCCACGGCCGGAACAACGATCGTGTCGCTCAAATCGCGACTTGCAAATGCAGCCGCGTACCGCTCCGCGTGTTGCGAGCGTTCAGCAGCCCACCGGTCGACCCACGGCAACTTCACCTTCAATACAGCAGCCTGCAGCGCGTCGAGCCGACTGTTCACGCCTACCACATCGTGTTGGTAAACGGGATGCTGACCGTGATTGCGCAGCATCCTCAACCGCTCGGCCAGCTGGTCGTCGCTCGTGGTAATCATACCACCATCGCCAAAGCCACCAAGATTCTTGGAGGGATAAAAGCTGAAACAACCGGCCGTGCCCAGCGACCCGGCGAGTCGGCTCTGATAACGAGCTCCAATCGCCTGAGCGGCATCCTCAATCACGGGGATGTTTCCAGCGGCGGCGATCTCATTAATCTGCCGCATCCGGGCACACTGACCAAACAAATGTACGGGAATGATGGCCTTGGTGCTGGGTGTGAGCTTTTGCTCAATATCGTCGGGATCGATATTGAATGTCTCGGGAACGATATCGGCAAACACCGGCTTTGCCCCGAGTCGCCAAACCGAACCGGCCGTGGCAAAAAAGGTGAAACTCGGCAGAATGACTTCGTCACCCGGCCCAATTCCGAGCGCCATTAACGTTAACAGCAGTGCGTCGCTCCCCGATGCACAACCAATCGCATGGGCCGTTTGGCAGTAATCGGCTACGGCTGCCTCGAATTCACGGCAAGCTGGCCCCTGAATAAACGCTCCCGATTGGCTAACCTCGGCGATAGCCGCATCGATCTCAGCCCGCAACGGACTGTTTTGTCGTCCAACGTCGAGCAGCGGGACCGCTGTGACCTCGTTTCGCTTTGTGTGCATGGTGATTCCTTGGCTTGTGTGAATCAAACAGGGGTTGGTGAGAATCAAACAGCCTCTCGGGAGCGTAGGAAGATGCCCAGAAAACGTCAATCGACATTGGCGACTCTGTCAAACCCAGCTGTGGTGCTATCACTGCATGCTGATGGTTTTTCGGGACTGGCGTGCCGAAGCTTCAAGCTGTCGACCAGAGAGCAAAGCCGCGCAGATGATTCGACGTAATTCGCTTGACGGTGCCCGCTCGGATCGTTCGGGCCTCCCCATTGGCACGGCCAATCTGCGGCAAGGAACAAACGTCTTGCAAATGCGTCTTGGAAGACAATGCAGCCTGGAAACCCGCTCAAAACGTACTGGGGACCGAAACAGTCACCAGGAAGCTTGGTTCCCAGCGGCTTTGATTCGATTGGCGTCAGCTACAACCCATGCTACTGCCACAATTATGGCAGAGGTAACAGTTACCATTGCGCACAGTAATTGCACCACAGTTATCGCAGGCAGGTGCATCGACCTGGAAGTCGGCGAACTGAGCACTTCGGGTGAGTATTTCACTCTGGGATCCGTCGTCTGAGGGATCCTCCCGCGACAACACCCCGAAGCGGGCTGGTGCACGAAGCATCACTCCGGCCCGCTCCAAGAGCTTGGTATCCAATCCATTAGAACGCCCATTCGAATGTCCGTTGGAATGTCGTTGGGCCCAATCCTCCGTGCTTGTTTCAACTCTGGAACCGTCCGCGGCGAGCGGGGCGTCGGCGCACTGATCGGCCAGGGTCACGAACTGTTCAGGGTGAGCCTGCGATTGCTGGTCGCCTCGTTGGTCCTGCTGGTCACCAGCGCCAGCGGACAGCTCGCCCATCTTCCTGGCGACGGGCGAAGTTCCTGGCTCGTCATTGCGCCCTTCGCCTGCAGGGCTCTTGCTGCCTGGCGATTGACCATTTTGGCCATCTGGAAAGAACCCGAGGGTTGCCTCCTTGTAACCGGGCAGGAACGTAATGCCGAGCCACCGGAAGATATAATCGATGAGGCTTTTCGCGATGCGAATATTGGGGTTTTTGGTGAATCCCTGTGGTTCGAATCGCATGTGAGAGAATTTGCGAACGTAATCTTCCAAGGGAACTCCGTATTGAAGACTCATCGATATGGCAGTCCCAAAGGCGTCCATCAATCCACCGATGGTACTTCCCTCTTTGGCCATGGTGATGAAAAGTTCCCCGGGTTGACCATCGTCGTACAGCCCCACGGTCACATAGCCTTCATGGCCTGAAACGCTGAACTTATGGGTGATTGATTGACGTGTATCCGCAAGCCGCCTTCGAAATGGTTTGGCGATAATCCTTACATTGGCGTCCTCTTTTTCTGCCGTGCGATCGCCTTCGGGACTGGTTGTCAGGGGTTGGCTCTCTTTAGAACCGTCGCGGTAAATGGCCAAGGCCTTCAGTCCCAGTCGCCAGCCATCGGTGTAGGCCTTGGCGACTTCAGCCGGGGTCGTATCGCGTGGCATATTGACCGTTTTGGAAATCGCACCGGAGAGGAACGGTTGAGCCGCAGCCATCATGGTGACGTGCGCGTGCCACGGGATGCTACGACTACCGTTGCGTGGCGTAAACGCACAATCGAATATGGGTAAATGAGCCGGATCCATGTCGGGCGCACCTTCGATCGCGTCATACTCCTCGATATATGCGAGGATCGACTTGATTTCCGGTTCGTCGAAGCCCAACGTCTGTAACGCTAACGGCACGGTGCGGTTGACAATCTTCAGCATGCCACCACCGGCAAGCTGTTTGTACTTCACTAACGCGATGTCCGGCTCAATACCGGTTGTATCGCAGTCCATCATGAAGCTAATCGTCCCGGTCGGGGCGAGAACGGTCGCTTGTGCATTGCGGAAACCGTGGCTAGCCCCTGCCACAATCACCTCCTCCCACAGTTCCTTGGCCGCATTGCGGAGGTAAGGCGGGCAGTGGGGATCAATTCGATCCACCGAATTGCGGTGCATCTGCATCACCCGCAGGAACGGTTCGCGATTCTTCTCGTATTCGTCGAACGTGCCCACCGCTTCGGCCAGTTCGGCGCTGGTCCGATTGGCCGCCCCGTGGAGCAAGGCTGTGAGTGCCCCACAAACACCGCGTGCCACGTCCGAATCGTAAGCCATCCCACCGGCCATCAGTAAACTACCCAGATTCGAGTAACCCAGCCCCAACGGCCGGAACAAATGGCTGTTGTGGGCAATCTCGGCTGTCGGGTAGCTCGCGTGATCGATCAGGATCTCCTGGGCTATGAAAAAGATCCGCGCGGCAGCCACAAACCGCTGGCAATCAAAGGTGCCATTGGAGTGGCGAAACTTCATCAAGTTGATGCTGGCCAGGTTGCACGCCGTATTGTCCAGGAACATGTACTCGCTGCACGGGTTGCTGGCATTGATCCGGCCACTGTTGGGGCACGTGTGCCAGTGATTGATGGTCGTGTCGTACTGCACACCCGGATCGCCACAATGCCAGGCACATTCGGCCATGCGGTTCAAAATCTCGCTCGCCTGGTAGGTTGGCCCCGCCGTCTTCTGGTCGGTAACCCACCGCGTGACCCACGCCTCGTCGTTCTCGACTGCCTGCATGAAGTCGTCGGTCACTCGAACCGAAAGGTTCGCGTTCTGGAACATGATCGAACTGTAGGCCTCGCCGTTGAAGTTCGCTTCATATCCCCCCTTCTCAATGAGAACGCGGGCCTTCTTTTCTTCCTTCCACTTACACTCAATAAACTCCATCACATCCGGATGCCACACCTTGAGCGACTGCATCTTCGCAGCCCGTCGTGTCTTGCCTCCGCTCTTGACCACCGCCGCGATCTGGTCGTACACCCTCATGAACGAAAGCGGGCCGGATGGCCTCCCTCCACCAGAGAGCTTCTCCCGAAACGAACGTAAACTCGAAAGATCGGTCCCGGTGCCCGACCCAAATTTGAACAACATCGCCTCGCTCGTGGCCAGGCGCATGATGTCTTCCATGTTGTCTTCGACATGCTGAATAAAACATGCCGAACCTTGCGGATACTCGTACGGATTCTCCGGTTGAACCACGCGTTCCGCAGACGGATCCCAATGCCAATTGCATTTGTTTCCGGTCACACCGTACTGGTGGTACAACCCAACGTTGAACCACACCGGTGAATTGAATGCCCCATGTTGATGGAGGCATAACCACGCCAGATCACGATAAAATCGCTCGCCGTCCTCGGGCGAAGCAAAATAACCATCGCTCACGCCCCAATCGGTAATCGTTCGCGCCACGCGATGGACCAATTGACGCACGCTGTACTCACGCTCGGTCGTACCTACCTCACCGTAAAAGTACTTGCTGCAAATGACGTTCGTTGCCAACTGGCTCCAAAACGATGGCACCTCGCAGTTGGTCTGCTCAAAGAGAACTTTGCCCCCCTCCTCTTGAATCTGTGAAGTCCGCGTTTCCCACTCGACTGTATCCAACGGATCGGTCACATCATCCGGGCAAAACTGCGACTCGACCTTGAGTTGACCGCTAAACCGCTCTCGCGGATTTGTGAAAACCGGGCGTGAGCCAAACGTCGTAGCATGAGCTGTCGTCATCTATGCTTCCTCCTGAGCGCAAAACAGATGGGAATCCCTTCCATTGTGTACATTTGTTCAGATATGTCTACCTTTACGATCGGCGACTACGTTGGTTGCTCTGCACAACATTTAGGGCCGTCAGTGACACAAACCCGAGGAAACCAACCATTTTATCGGCGCTGACCACTATATATTGTAGACGATTCAAGCAGCACTACAATATCCAGTTGCTAAGTCGTCAGATCTTACACATCCAGATCACTTCGTCAATTGAATTTCCTGTATTCCGTAACATGCTATCACACAAGACCTTGTGTCAATAATGAATCTTAAACCCGTGTCTCGATGAGGGGTCGATGAAGGTCAAAATAGGCCGTTTTTCCCGAGCGCCAGCCGAATTCTTCTCCCTCCGCGGACCGAACCGACGCCAACCGAAGAATTCCCAAATTTTCACCCGCCGCCCCCCCCTTAAATACAACGCTAACCTCGCAAACTGGCCAGGTTGTTACCAGCAAACCGTGCCGACTTCAATCGGCCCGGTTTTCGCGGCCCATCCGGTTCCCCCGACGCGTTCATCAATAGACATGTCGCGGCTTCCTGAGCACGTTGCTGACCAAACCAAAGGGCAAGGTTCGACCCGCACGCCCATCGAACGGGTGTCTGCTCCGCCAGAAGACCTCCCAGCTGCCCGCGGTCCCCATTTCTTGGATTGACAGTTCGCTGCGGCCAGAGCGGTCCTCAGACTGCCTAGACTTCGATTTTGCTGATTTTCACCCGCGTGAACAACGAACGATGGCCCGTCTTGCGACGCGAGTTCTTCCGTCTGCGGAGCTTCTGCACGACAAGTTTGGGCCCTTTCTCGGGACCCAGAACTTGGGCCGTCACCTTGGCACCTGCAACCGTAGGAGTTCCCAATTTCACTTCTCCCTGGCCACTTTCGTCGGAGTTGGTGCCGCGGACTGCCAACACGCGATCAAAAACCAAGTCCTTACCGGTTGGCACGTCCCGGTAATCAACAATCAATTCTTGACCTTCTTCGACTTTGTATTGATGGCCGCTGTCGGCAATGATGGCATACATGGGAAACTAGGGGGTTAAAGGTTGGGGCAAACGCAAAGGACCAACGCATTCTGGGGAAACAGCTCGATTATGGGTGTTTTGCGCCTCTTTGTCCAGGACCCCAGTTCACGACAAGTCGCCGATGACAGGCCTGTCACCCTTTAATCGGTTTCCAAGCGAACCTCATGACCGGTGGCATTGTGGCATGCCAAACTGAGGTACTCCGGCGGCAAATCTTCCCGGCTTTGTACAACCACGACCAATCCATGTTCCTCCTCCAAAGCAACCAATTCCCGTCGTTTACGATTATTCAGGTAGCTGGCTACATTTTCCTCGACGGTCACGGTTATTTTGGCAACCTGCTCTTCGTGACTCCACAGGATTAACTTGCGGATCACCTCCAGCGCCATACTTTCGGGCGACTTGACCAATCCAGACCCCGTACAGGCTGGACATTCCTGGTAGACACTCCGCTTCAGGCTCGGCCGAATCCGTTGTCGGGTCATCTCGATCAGGCCAAACGGACTCGTGCGGAGGATTTTGGTGCGGGCCCGATCTCGCCTGACCGCATCTCGCAATGTCCGCTCCACCGACCGGCGGTTCTTGTCTTTCCGCATGTCGATGAAGTCGTTGACGACCACGCCGCCGAGATCTCGCAGACGGAGCTGTCGGGCAATCTCTTTTGCCGCAGTCTGATTCAGTTGGTGTGCCGCTTCTTCCGCCGACCCATCGGTACGGAAGCTCCCGCTGTTGACGTCGATGGCTACCAGGGCTTCGGTTTGGTCGATCACCAGCGATCCCCCGCCGCGGAGCGAAACCTGCCGTTGATTGATTTTCGCGATTTCTTGATCAAGGTTGTATTTTTTGAACAGCGGCTCTTTACCGTCAAAGAACTGCAGGCGGTGCAAGTAGCGGGGCATCACGAATTGGAGGAACTCTTTCGCCCGTTCATACGCTTTGGGTTCATCAATGTAAATCGCATCGACCTCGCTCGTGAAGATGTCGCGAATCGTGCGGATAATCATGTCACTTTCTTCGTAGATATCAATCGGGGCGGTGGTCTTCTTGATGCGGCGGACAATGACTTTCCACAATCGCAACAGGTAGGCCAGGTCGCGGGAAAGCTCTTTCTTGGTCCGGTCGGTGCCGGCCGTGCGGACAATAAAGCCAAGCCCCTTTGGTGGATTGAGTTCTCGCAAGATGTCGCGGAGACGACGACGGTCATCGTCGTCGTCTATCTTTCGCGAGACGCCAATCCGCCCCAAAGCGGGCATCAACACCAGGTAACGGCCCGGAATACTGATGTAAGTCGAAAGGGTCGGGCCTTTGGTGCCAATCCCCTCCTTGATCACCTGAACAAGCACCTCGTCACCCCGTTGAAAAATATCCTGGATGGGAGGTTTCACGCGCGGGCGCAATCCGATCCGCCGCCGATTTCCCGACTGCCGCCCACCCCGCTGGCCATTGCCCCGGCAAGGCTCCTCAGCCTCTTCATCCTCGGCTTGCGAAGCTGCGTTGCCATTACCGGGCTGGGTCCCATCCGGCAAAATAGGTTTGTCGGGATCGTAGCCACCCTGGCGGAAATACTGCGGTTCGACATCGCTAATGTGTAAAAACCCATTCCGGCCGACGCCAAAGTCAACGAAGGCTGCCTGGATGCTCGGCTCCAAATTGACAATTTTTCCTTTGTAAATGTTGCCGACGTAATTATCCTGGCTGGTTCGCTCAACATAGAGTTCTTCCAGCACGCCATCTTCGCAAATCGCGATTCGGCACTCCTCTGGTTGCGCAACATTAATTAACATTTCTTGTTTCATGAAATTTCCCATGGTATACGGTTAATGACGGCGGCAAGCTGGCTCCTCGGAATCGTACTTGCCGAATTTAATTCAAATTTCTCGGGATGCGGGTTTCTCGGGATGCGTGGCGTGGCTTTCAGCCAGGCCGGGTCATTGGGTAAAGTTGCTTTTACATGGGCAATCCAGGTGAAACTGCATGGGCAATCCAGGTAAAACTATATGGGCAATCCAGGTAAAACTCGCGTTAATTCTTCCTTCAAGTAAGTTTTGACGTCGTGGGCGTTGTCGAACAGGAGGCTCCGCTCGGAAACTTGCTGGCACTGCTCGATCGAAACATTGCGGCAGACATGCTTGATTTCGGGAATGTGCGTGGGGGTGAGGCTCATGCTGCGCAATCCAAGTCCCAGCAACAACATCGTGTAGAGTGGATTGCCACACATCTGGCCGCACATGCTGATCGCAACCTGATGCGCATCGGCAATCTCAATGGCCCGCTTAACGAGCCACAGGACGGCCGGCTCGGCGGCGGAATACAAATTAGCCACGTCTTTATTTCCGCGATCAACGGCCAACACGTATTGGATCAAATCGTTGGTCCCAATGCTGAAAAAATCGACGTCGTCCACAAACCGCTCGAGCATCACGATCGCCGAGGGAACCTCCACCATCATGCCAACCTGGATATCGCGATCGAAGGGTGTGCCTTCCTCTTCGAGATCCTCCATCGCATCGGCTAAGATCATGCGGGCCTGCCGCAACTCCATCAGGGTGCTAATCAACGGAAACATAATCCGTATGTTCCCCAGCACGCTGGCCCTCAGAATCGCACGCAACTGGGTCCGGAACAGTTCGACGTTGCGCAAGGAGAGACGAATGCTGCGGAGTCCCAGGAACGGATTGCGCTCGTCTTCAGAGACTGGGATGCTAGGCATCTTGTCCGCCCCCAGGTCAAGAGTCCGCATCACGACAGGAGTCCCTGTCATGGCTTGGGCAACTTGGACATACGCCTGGTAGTGATCTTCCTCGGAGGGTTCGGTATCGCACGACAGGTACAGGAACTCCGTGCGATAGAGCCCAACGCCATTGGCGCCACGCTCGGCACACTGCTTGACCTCCAAGGGAAACTCGATATTAGCCAGTAGTTCGATACGTGTCTTATCGGTCGTTTCGGCTGGCAAATCGCGGAGTGACTCGAGCTTGACGGCGTACGACTGGTGTTCGACCAATTCGTGCCGGTAGCGGGCCAGAGTCTCCTCATCGGGATGCAGGATCACCAAGCCCTGGTCGCCATCAATGATCACCATCTCACCACCGGAAACATCCGTCATAAACGGTCCGGTACCAACGACCGCCGGGATCCCGAGAGCTTCGGCCACAATCGCCGTATGGCTTCCTGGCCCACCGATCTCGGTCACGAACCCCAACACGAACTTCGGATTGAGGTTGGACGTTTCGCTGGGCGTGAGATTGTGAGCGAGCACCAAAACTTTAGAGGTAAGCTGGGCTAATTCTTCGCGTCTTTCACCCAGCAAGTGGTGCAAGAGCCGCTTTTCGATATCAAAAATGTCATGCATCCGCTCCCTCAGGTAGGGGCCTTCCAACGACTCGAACACCTTGGCATAGCGTCGCAACACACGGCTGACCGCGTATTCGGGCGAATAGTGCCGTTGACGGATCATTTCCTCCAATTCATCCCGGAGGCGATGGTCATTGAGCATCTTAATGTGCACCGAAAAGATTGCCGCATACTGGTCCCCTAACTGTTCGGCAACACGACCGCGACGGTGCTCCATTTCTCGGGTGGCAGCTTGGACAGCGTTGTCGAGCCGCTCCAGTTCTTCCTCAACCGCATCGCGCGGCAGGAATCGACGAGGGATTCGAAATCCTTCGTTGTCAAAGACGAGTGCTTCGCCAATTGCCACACCGGGCGAAACAGCAATCCCCTGTAGGCGTTCCATGGAATACCTGTGTGGTAATCCCGCCAAAGGAAGACCGAGTTGAACTTAGGCTAGCGAACAGCGGTTGACCCCTAGCGAGGATCACCCTCGGATCGATCTCCATCAGCCCCGCGCGACAACATGCCTCGCGAAACCTTGCTCTCGATCCGCTGTAAGCTCCAAGTGTCTCATCGGTGCGCCATCCTTAACAGGACTACACCATTGTGTTGGACAAGATCGCCGGCAGACGGAACGCGACTGCGCCCGATTCGACCCAGAACAGGCTTGTACGCCGCTCACTGGATCGCTACCGGGGACCCGTTGGCGAGCAAGCACACCGCAGACCGGCTTTTGAAGCCGGCAATTCAGCGGCCAGGCCGCCTCAATCAGCGAGCTTGCTCTTGATTTAAATTTTTCTCGTCTGCGAAGTCACGGTCCACCAGTTGGACCAACGCCTCGACGGCCTGCCGGGCGTCGACTCCGCGGGCTTCGAGGACAAGTTCCGTCCCCTGGTCCGCCCCGAGAGTCAAAAGTTGTAAAACGCTCTTTGCGTCTACCCGGATTTCGACACGTATGAGCTCAATAGCGGCTTCATATTGCATCGCGGTGCGGGCAAACAACTCCGCAGGTCGCGCATGGAGCCCCTGAGGACCTTTAATCAGCAAAATTCGTGAAACGGGCGGGTTACCCATAACAGCCCTCAAGATGCAAACTGGTTGTCATCAGCTTCTTCTAAAAGCTGCCAAACGTCGTCTGGTGTTATGCTCTGTTTCAAAAAACGGCAAAAAGTATCATCTCGCAGCTGACGTGATATGTTCTCCAAGGCTCGCAAGTGGTCTCCAGGGCGATCCGGGGGCGAGATCAGCAAAAACAACAAATGTACCTTCTCCCCGTCCAGGCTCTCGAAATCAACCCCGCTCGGACTTATAGCCACCGTACCAAACAGCTTTTCGACCGTGGAGTGCTTCGTATGGGGTACCGCCACGCCGCGGCCAATGCCCGTACTACCGAGCTCTTCCCGCTTCAAAATTGCCTCGACAATCCCTTCAAATTCCTGCTCTTCAATTTTACCCGCCGAAACCAGCACCGACACAATCTGCCGGATCACCTCCAGCTTGCCATCCGCTTCCAAATCGGTAGTGATCGCCTCGTGACAAATGAAATCAGCAAATTTCATGCTCTTGCTATATCCTCAATGCTTGTTGGTTGATCGGTTTCGTTGCGCCAAATCGTGGCTTTGCACGGCAGGAACCATTCGACAGGCACCCTGACTCGTATCGATACCGGTCGGTTCGGGAAATATCCTGTTGCCGCACAGCAGCTCGTGGGCGGCACCTTCATCAAATCCTACTCGTTAAGCTTCATCAAGCCCCACTTCATCAAATTCCGTCGACTCCTGTTCGTCAAATCCCCCTTCCGAATCAGCTGCTTTTTCCTGGCGCCGCATATCGTGATTGCGATTTTGTCGCTGGACCTTCTCCTTGTATCTGCGAAGCTGTTGCTCGATTTTTTGCACGACCGCGTCGATCGAACCCCACAAACTGTCGGTTTGTTCGTGAGCCACAAAATCGTGCTTGTGCTCGGCCGAAACCTGGATGTCAACCCGCGGCCGCTCCTGGTCCTTGAGATCCACAATCACTTCGATGGAGAACAAACGGTCAAAATATCGCTGCAATTTTCCCACTTTTGAGACAATTTTGTCGCGGCTGGCATCGCTCAGATGACCATGTCGGGCTGAAATGTCGATCTGCACGTGCAACTTTCCCGGAAAACGCGGGTATCCACCCACGATAAAAACCTGGACGACGGATCGGATACCAATCCACAGCTGCCCCCAGGCTCTATTATAACCCTTTCAGGGCGAATGAACAGGCCGACTTGGGCAACGGAAATGGGGCCATTCTCAACAGCCCAGACGAGCCGCACAAGCGGCGCCGAGCCGTGTCACAAGCCCAACCGCCTCGGTGCTGAGCATGATACCCGCCAGGGTCGAGGTCACACCGGCTCGGAAAGGTCGCAGTCAGCCCCCATACGACTCGCCAATGGCAAGGTCGCCCTGTCGGAGCCGTTGCCGCCACCGCCTCACCCCCTGCGTTCGATCACTGGGATTCGCAGCCGGATTCTGCAGCAAATTCTTGCCCGTGATCTGATGCAGATTATGGGCTGCCAGAACTCGATAATCGAGATTGTCGCTTTCCAACCACCCGATCAGCTTGCCCAAAACCCCAACCTTTATTTCCTCCGGAGTACGGCCGATATCCTCTGCCCGATAACCACGGAGCATCTCAAACAGGTCTGTGGCCGCCTCGCCACCACGCTGGTCGACCAATACCTGCCGGAGTCGCATCGCCGAATTGGGGCTCAAGGCGATGGCCTCACGCAAGGTGCCGATATGCTTTGGCCAAACCGATCGCTGATCCGAATCGTGCAACGCGCTGACAAACGGCGAAAATTGTCCGACATAGGCACCGCACTGAGTCGCCAACGCACGTACTTCTTTGCGACGATTGCCGGCCAACTCCAACAATCCGGTCCTTGCCGGCATGCCGGGTTGTAGGTGCTCGCGGATTTGATCTGCAGCTTGCCGTTCCAAGCGACTGGACGGCTCCTCATTCAGCCAGAACGGCGCAGAATCGAGCGATACCGTCTCGATCGGCTTGCCTGTTGCAAAATTCCATCGAGCGGGAACATCGATGGGCGTGACTCCGTTTTCGTCTGCCCAATCAATCCCACCATCAGCCGCATAGGCAGTCGCTTCGATAGGAGCGGGTGTCACTTCGGGATCGCAACCGGGAACCCATCGCCGACGGACTTCGATCGCCAACCGCACGTCCTTGCCCAGCTCAATAGTTTGCTCCACGTTATTCACTCTCAGAACGAGGGTGTTGCCCGCTTCACCCGAATTGATCAAGACAACTCGGCCAAACACCACCTCCAGCAATGGGATCGACTTTGTCTGATCGGCCAGCGGGAGCGTACGTCGATCCAGTTTGACCGACGTGGCACCAGAAAGTTCAATGCCAATTCCCGAATCCAAGGCAATGGTGGGGCGAAATGTTGGTAAAGCCATGAGTTGATCGCCAACACTCAAGGATGTTCCGGTGGCCAGCGGCACCCAAGCTTCCTGAGTGGGATCCAGTCGGAGCAGCACGCTGCGATCGGCCCAAAATGTACCCAACTCCGTCGGTTCGTCAGCCACGGGAGAGACGCCACCGCCATTTTCGGCCACAGCGGCCCCGTCGCTCTGCGGATCCGCCACGGAGACGCCGTCCGGTCTGTCGCGCCCAGCCGCAGCAGCCAAGGGGGGTGTGGCCGCTGAATCGATGTCTGACGGGTTGTGCGGCTCGGAGCGGGGTAATGTGCCGGCGGCCTGAACTCCCAATGTCTCACTGGAATCCGTCACCGCCGTCTCTTCCTGCTTCAACTCGGCTCTGTTCAAGTCGATGGCACTGTCAGCCGAATTTGCCCCCGCGGCCAACGGCATGGCCTCCGCCCCGCTGGCTGCAGGTGCGGCGTCACCGGTCGCATTCTCAAGGGCACTGTCGCTGTCGCTGGGACCCACTTCCACGGGCAGGTCTGCCGGCGAGTGCGACGGAATCGAATGGCCTGCAGGCTTAGCCGTTTCCGGCGGTCCAATTTCGCCTGCCTGATCAACCACTTGGTTATTTGGATCCGTAGCGATGTCCACGACCTTCGACCGGTTTGCCAAAGGCTGTGCGTCAACGCCGGTTGAACCGTCCGTAGTCTGCCCATCGGCGACTTCCTCACGATCGGCGAACGGACTCCCAAACCAGTTCAGGCCAAAATACCCAACTGCCATCAGAACGGCCGCAATCGCTAAAACTTTTGCCAGAATCTGGACGGGCCCGCGGCGTGAAGTCCGCAAATAATCTGGCACTTCACTCGGGTCAGGCCGATCTGTTTGGCTGGACAATGGCACATCACCCGCCGGTTGCTCAACCGTTGGATCGGCCGCTTGTTGTTCGGTTTGGGGATCCTTGACCTGCAGCTGCTTGCACTTTTCGGCATATTCAGGAATCGCATACATGCGTGCCCGAATGTCCGCGTCCACATCCGCTGGCTGGCCAAGCACCATCGTGAGTACCTGATGGCATGAAGCAACCTCGGCCAGGTGCAGGTCCGACTCCAGGCAAATCCGCTCCAAATCGGCCACACGCTCGACCGGGAGGGTACTGTCCAAATACTCCGCAACCGAATTGGGATCCAGCCCTAAACCAGCTCCCAGAACCTGTGGAGCACTAAGTCGAAGACGCCGCATCGAGTCCCGCGTGCGGTGAACTAAATCACCAGCGTAGTCACTCGTTTCGATTTTCTCATGGAGTTGCTGCTGGTCTTCCGATTCGAGAATCTCGTCCATGTAAGCCAGCAGCGTTCGGAGGGTCAGTCGCATCGATCAATCCCGGGGTAAAGGTGCAAATGTGTGCAAACGGATACCGCATGGCCGTTTCCAGTATTAGGGCACCCGAGACCCGCTTATCGTGCAAGAAAATGCGAGATTGCCACAAAATAAAACCAGCCGCTGCGCGCCCGGTCATGCAGTTGCGGTCTCTAACCCTTAAGGATGGCTCACGTTAGGGCGGCGTCCCACATCGGTCGACCCCGTCGATGTCGGGGCTCCCGGCTCCGAGGAAAACGCCCACAAAGCATATAAACAGCCCAGGATTTGCCCCCCCGCCACCAGAAGCGGATTGAGCTTCGGACCGACGGGAACCGTGTGCAACCAACTGCCCAACAGCTCCCACGCATCGGCCGTGCGAACCCACGGGAGCCGGTCAGGAACAACCTGACCGCAGACCACCGGGGTGGCGGCCAGACAACTGCAAAAGCCGAGTGACACCAGAGCGATCGGCAGCAGGTAGGGGCAAAGATGACGCACGTCGGAAACTCCTCCCAAGCGATCTCACACAGGGTCTGGGGCACAGGTTCGAGAACAAAGCCATTCTCAACAGCCCGCAATCCGCAACTTGCAACTTGCATGCCTAACCCGCAACTTACCCGCAACTTATCAGCCCGCAACTTGCATGCCTAACGGCAGTGGCCACCGACCAGATCCGCCGAATGACGGCCTTGACCGGGCATTTCAGCGGTTCCGTTGCCTTGCGGGCCCTTCCTGCGTGTTACCTCTGGTAAACGTGTCGAGGTTCAAACGGAAAAAACAACCTGCCGATTGGCTACGATCCTGGGAATTTCGGGGGAACTGGCGGGTTGCCTCGTCGGAAAATCTGCCGCCGTTTGCTTGGCCCCCTTCGGGACGGGAAAAGCGTATCTACCGCAGAGTTTCTGTCGTCGGCCTGACCGGGGCGTTCGATCAGCTTTGTGTTGTGCGAATCACCAGTCCTGAACTTTTACGAAAAGGCCCAAAATTGTCGAAAAAATTTGGGTCGCTTGTTATTGGTGAGTACAATTGTGGGGGGGCGGCTTTTCACCACGCTTTTCACCACGCAGCTGATAAACTTCAAAGTCGATGTAATTTAAAAATGTCCCGTGTCCATCTCCTCATCCAGCGGATCATCGAAGAAGCCGAAGGCTACCTTGAGCTCGGTATGACTCAACACGCCTTGGCCGCACTTCAGCGACGCGGCAAGTTTGTGCACGGCAATGCGCGGGCATCTTATCTGATGGGCGAAGCACTGCGGGAGCTGGGGTGTTTTCGCGAGGCCCTCTTTCCGCTCGAGCGGAGCGCCGAACTGACACCTGACAACATCCATGTTTGGATAGCGTTGGGTTGGTGCTACAAACGGACAGGCCAACTCGATCACGCGATTCAAGCACTGGAACAGGCCCTGGATGTGGACGGCAGCGAAGCGATCCTGCACTACAACCTCGCCTGTTATTGGACCCTGGCCCGCAATCGGACTCTTGCGATCAGCTATCTCTCTCAGGCCCTGGATATCGATGCCAATTTTCGTGATCTGGTGCTCGACGAACCCGACTTCGTCACGCTCCATCAGGATCCCGCGTTCAAGCTGATCGCCGGCACCGTCGTCTGAAATCGCAACATCGCAATCCCCAACAAACCAGCGGGACAATTTTGCCGGCGCCCACAATCACCCACCTCCAGGCCACTGCCGTTGCTGGCGCCCTGGTAGGATTCCTCCGCTGGGCATTGCCTGGTGGCAGGCACCTTTTACAAGGTCGCCAGCGGCTCGGCACCACGACCCCTCCAGACAGCATGCCCCTCTAGGCAGCGCGGCTTGCCACCGAGGTCAGCAGATCGCGCCCCGCGTAATAGGCCAGCACTTCTCCGCCCAAGGCGCGATAATCCTCAGCGCCGTGGGAATTCGCCGCATACTGAAAAATTGACTGGCCAAAACTGGGAGCCTCGGCAAGGCGAATATTGCGGCGAATCCGCGTTTCGAAGAGTCGAACGTGTTTCCAGGTCGGCGACGTACGTCGGGCTTCCTGAAAAAACCCTTCAACATCCTTGCTCACTTCCGCAGCAAGACGAGTTCCCGACTCATACATGCAGAGCACCACCCCGGCCAATTGCAGCCGCTCGTTGAGCCGCTCAGCGACCAGACCAATCGTCTGCAGAAGTTTGCTCAAACCATGCAAAGCCAGGAAATGGGGTTGCAGAGGCAGGAATACGTCGTCGACGGCCGACAACGCATTGAGTGTCAGAATCCCCAGCGAGGGCGGACAGTCGACCAGTACGAAATCGAACGATTCGAGCTCTTCCTCTGCCAGCAACTTGTCACGCAGAATAACTTCCCGCCCCACCACACCGGCCAGTTCGACTTCAGCCGCAGCCAAATCAATATGTGCCGTGGCAACCGAGAGGTTTTCACACGCCGGTTGCCATAATTTATGGAGTGGCAGGTCGCTCATGAGAAGGTCGTAGACATTGGGTACCGACCGTTGAGAGTCGAAACCCAAATCCGGGTCGGAACCTAAGTGGAGCGAGGCGTGCGCCTGAGGATCAATGTCGATTAGCCCAACCCGCTGTCCCGCCGCAGCCAGTGCCGCCGCAAGGTTCACAGCAGTGGTCGTTTTTCCAACGCCACCCTTCTGATTGATGACCGCAATTGATCGCATCGATTCACTTCCCACCAGATGAGCACGACGGGGGCGAATTATAGGCACCCGATGCAGGCAATCCCAGATCAATACATCCACCATGCTATCACAACGAGAATTGCTAGCGTGAGTCCGTGGTTGGCAGAAAAAGCTCTCCGAACACCTTCTTCAATCCTGCTGAAATCGGGGCACACGAAATTTCGTTCCGCCGGTGCGCGCCGGTAGGGATGCATCGCAACTGGCGGCCATCGGCGGAAAACTCGATCCGCACCTCCCGCGCTTGATCCGCGAATCGTAAACCGTAACTCCAATCGGCTGGCGGCGGTAACTGCCGCTTTACCCAAATATAACTACGGTCTTCTAACAACGCATTGCGGAGGTGCGTCATTCCCGGAACATGGGAAACATCTCGTTGCGCCGCTCCAGCCGCCAACCGGCCTGGATCGTGATCGTCAGCGGGAACATAGGCTTCGACGATCGCCGCATCGCGAATGAGTCGGAAATTAGCTCCGCCCCAGAATTCAGCAGCCCGATGGGTCGCCGCAAACCGGAACCACCAGCTGAACGCAGCCAGCGCACAACCGACCAACACAATCACGCCGATGAGCCACTTGCTTTGACGAGTTGACCGGGAGGAATTTACCAAATCAGGGATACCTTCTTGATCTGCGATTTCATCAGTATACTGGGTCGATATACTGGGTCGATATACTGGTGTCGATATACTGGCAGTCGATGGCGTCACCCCTATGAGGCGAGCCGGTGGCGTCATCCGACAGCTGATCGAATAAGCTGGTAATGGATCCCCTCTGACACCTCTCGCTTGCCTTTTGAAACCGAAACCAGACCATGGCCGACAAATTTGATCCCTATCGCGAAGCGCTAATCATCGAAACCCAAACCGCATGGCCTGAAGAGTATGACGATTGGGAATCCTCGGAAAGAACGCGTCTGGAAAGACTTTTGCATGCCCAGCCAGAGGCCGCGGCTGAGCTTGAGTATATTCGCATGCATACGGGGTTTTGTCGACGAATTACCGTGACCCCCGACGACATCCAACGTCTTGCCAACTAGAAACTTGAGACCGCAGACTTGTGACACTCGACCCGCAAACTGTCCATGTTGATCTTGGCTCGCGCAGCTACGATATTCAAATTGGCAGTGGAAATCTGTGCAACTGGGAGTTCCTGCTGACCCGCTGTCCGCAGGCAACCCACGCCGTCATCATCACCGATACCAACGTCGATCCCCTCTTCGGCGACAAGCTGGCCGATTACCTGGAAGATGAGAATTTTGAAATCGACCTGATGATCGTCGATGCCGGAGAACCAAGTAAATCACCCGAGGTGGCCCAGGAACTCTGGGAACGGATGCTTGAAGAAGGGACCGATCGTCAGTCAATCGTCGTCGCGCTCGGCGGGGGTGTCGTCGGTGACCTCGCCGGTTTCGTGGCAGCCACCTACAGTCGCGGGCTCCGCTTCCTGCAAGTGCCGACCACCCTGCTCGCCCAAGTCGATAGCTCCGTGGGTGGGAAAGTCGGGATCAATTTACCCCAAGCCAAGAATATGGTGGGTGCATTCTGGCAACCGCTTGGGGTTGTGATCGACGTCGATACCTTGAACACGCTCCCAGATCGTGAATACCGGGCCGGTCTCGCGGAAGTCATCAAGTACGGCGTGATCCTTGATCACGAGTTTTTCACTTTCCTGGAGCAACATATTCAAGCTGTTCAGGAACGAGATGCCGGCACGCTGCAAACCATCATCCACCGTTGCTGCCGATTAAAGGCCGATGTCGTGGAAAACGACGAACGTGAAGAGAGCGGACACAGAGCCACCCTGAACTATGGACACACCTTTTGTCACGCCATGGAAGCTGCCAGTGGTTACCAAGAGCTGCTTCATGGAGAAGGTGTCGCGATCGGTATGCTTTGCGCTTCACGGCTTGCCGAACGCCTTGGCCGCATCGATTCAATCACCACCCAACGGCAGTTCGATTTGCTCACCGCGCTGCAACTCCCCACCCAAGTGCCCGCTTTCGACCCCGCCGAACTCCTCCGGTTGATGTACCACGACAAGAAAACCAGCAGCGGACGCCTCCGCTTTGTGCTCCCCAGTCGGATCGGGCATGTCGAACTGGTTGACGACGTTCGCGATGAGCAGGTGTTGTCGGCCCTGGTCAATCCTGCCTGACTTGAAATCTAAAAAACTTTTGGAATCGGAACTGGTAAAATGAGTGGTACTCTATTATAGTCCTCTTAGCTAGACGATCAGAAAAATTTTTGGAGTTCCTGCACAAGTTCGTTGCGCTACTGGGGCGGACCAGTGGTCCTTTGTAAACGACACTTGGCTCCAAGATTTCTGCGGTTGCCCGCGTTGTGGTTAGCCGCCGAAAGGGCAACTTCGTCCTCTCTCCAAGACTACGAGTTTCAACGGTGGATGAACTCAGCAATCAAGTTGCGCTCATAACAAACGACGCGTCGGTCGTCGATTCAATGCTGCGTATCGCGGATGCGAATTCTTGGCAATTGCAGCACTTTGAAACCTGCGAATTTTGGCTTCGCCAAGTTGCAGGCGATCTCTCATGGAACGGTGCCGTACCATTGTCACTACAGACTGGCTGCTTGTTGATTCAAGCAACACTGTCAAGTCGTGAACTACCAAACGACCTGGCTCGCGTGTGTTCCTTGAGGGCCGGTTTGCCTGTGGTCATCCTCACCCACACCCCAACCGTCGATGGTGTTGTCGCGGCAATGCGCGCGGGGGCAGGCAACCTGATCGAGTTCCCATGCAGCGACGAGCAATATGAACAGGTGATTCGTGGAGCACTCGATGACGGTGCAAGGATGTATCCCAAAGTTGTCCGTGCCCACGAGTCAAGATCACGTTTGTCGAAACTGAGTGCCGACGAGCAGGCAATTCTCGATAAACTTATGGACGGCAGGTCCAATAAAGCAATTGCGTCGACACTCCAAATGGGGCTGCGCACGGTTGAACTCCGTAGGGCTCGGCTGCTGCAGAAGACGGGTTCCAAGAACCTGGCTGAACTCGTACGGCTGGTTTGCGAAGCGCGAGCCTTGACCTCCTAGATTCCTGGCTCTTTAGCAGCTGGCGCGATAGGATGTTGGGGCTTCGGTTTTGTGACCAGGTTGGATTTCTTGGCCAGGGAAGTCGTGAACTCCCTGGAGAGGAAATCGGTATCCCCTTCGGTAGATTTTAACACCCCGTGCCCCATGACCCATGACCCGATTCCCCCTGGCCTTGCCGATAGCGTGCGGCTTTCGTTGGTCGAGGGAGTGGGCCCGCGGTTGCGAACCGAGTTACTCTCGGCGTTTGGTTCCGCTTCGGCGGCACTGAGTGCCAGCCCGACCACCCTCAGCAGACTTCCCGGTATTAGCCCCAAAGTCGCTCAGCGGATTGCTGCGGCAATCGAGACAGTGGACGCCGAAACCGTAATCCGATCTGCGTGGAAACATCAGATTGATGTTTTGACGAGCGAACAGGAAGTCTATCCGCGGCTGTTGAAAGAGATTCACGATCCACCGGGTGTGCTTTATCGCCGCGGCACGTTAACCGCTCAGGACCCGTTAGCAATCACCCTCGTGGGGACCCGGCAGGCAACGCAATATGGTCTCCGACAGGCCGAGCGACTGGCCGCCAGCCTGGCCGGCGCGGGACTGACGGTCGTCAGCGGATTGGCTCGGGGTATCGACGCTGCTGCGCATCGCGGAGCTCTACAAGCCGGTGGCCGCACGATCGCAGTGCTCGCCAGCGGGCTGCTTCAAATTTACCCGCCAGAGCATCAAAACTTGGCAAATCAGGTCTCCCAGCAGGGCTGCCTTCTGACCGAGGCACCGCCCCATCAGCGACCCTTTGCTGGGGCATTTCCGCAGCGTAACCGGCTCCTCAGCGGGCTGTCGGTGGGGACCGTGGTGATCGAAGCGCCGATCCGCTCCGGGGCTTTAATAACGGCCCGCCTTGCCTGCGAGCAGGGGCGGGAGGTCTTTGCGCTGCCCGGGCCCGTGGAGAGCCGTGCCTCGCGCGGCTGTCATGCGCTGATTCGTGACGGCGCAACGCTTGTCGAAAATATCGACGACATATTTGCACAACTCGGCCCACTGGTCGAGCCGGTTCCTCAGAACGACGGCGCTGCACTCCGTGAACCCCAGGAACTCCGTCTGAATCCCATCGAACAGCAGGTGCTCCAAGCGATCAACGACGAAGGAACCTCGATCGACGTCGTGACGCGAACCTGTGGTCTACCTGTACACCGCGTTCTGGCGACCATCAGCGTCCTGGAAACAAAGCGGTTGGTGCGTCGGGTGAGCGGTCAGCAGGTAACCCGTGTTTAGCTCACTTGGCAGCCATAGCCAACCGTTGACCGATCGGCGGATGGCTGTGGAATAAGAATACTTCGACCGGATTTGGGTCTGTGTCAGCCTTATTCAGTTTGGCAAGTTTTGCAAACGCCGAACGATAGGCTGCCCGATCACCAGTTCGCGCCAGCGCATATCGATCCGATTGCCGCTCATAGTGACGACTCATGAAATTTTGCACGGGCTCCAGGACCAACCGGAAAACTAACAATGTAAACATCACCAGCGGCAACGCGCTGATCGGTACCTGCGCGCCAATACCCCCCCCGGTCCACCATTGAATCAGCCAGTCGCAAAGCCAAAAACCGAGCAAGCTCCATACGATACCTGCCGCAATCATTTTATTGATGTGCCGGTGAACGTGATGACCAATCTCGTGGGCAAAGATTACTTCGATTTCTTCCAGCGAAAACTGGTCGAGCAGAGTGTCCCCCATCAACACGCGTCGCGTTGGCCCCAGCCCCGCCAACATCGCATTCGCCTTGGACGTATCTGCACTGAGACCAAGTCGGTAGACCCCTTCTATCGTTAACCCGGTACCCTCGGCCAGCCGGGCCATGCGGTCTTCGATCTCGCGGTTGTCGAGCCGTTCGATCTTGTGGAACAATGGCATGATCAACACCGGGGCAGCCTGACCCAGGATCACGTTCACCACAAAGAATGCCCCAGCCGCAATCAACCACCAGTAAGGACCCGTATTCCAGATGATCGCAAACAGGGCCACAAACATAATCAAACTGAAAACCAGTGCAAGCCCGTTGTTAAGTGACCAGTTCCGCAACCAGCGTAAGTGCGTTTGGCGACTCAAACCAAACCAATGCTCCACGACAAACCCCGAGAAAAACGAAAGTGGGGCACTGACCATGACGTGAAATGCAAACACCATCAACAACAGGGCGATCAATCTCAAATAAGAGCACGAACCACTCAAAAGGGGGAACTCTGCCAGCCAACTGTCCAGCGGGACAGCAATCACAAAGGTCATGACCCCCAAATAGACCAGGTCGAGCGCCGAGTCCGCCAGCGAACAGGCGAGGGAAATCCGACCATAGCGGCGGGCTTCGGCTTGCTCGTGAGGCGTCATTTCCGAGGCCAGGTCCGCCTCGAGCGGTTTCGCATGGGTAGTTGGCTCGCTGGGTTGCTCGGTCACGGTGAATCTCGCAAACGAATGGGTGGACTGTTGAAAAGCCGCCGATACGAGTCGCTCTCCGACTCCTCAGTCTTGCATTTTAAGCGCGGGCGGCATCAAAGACCTCAGTAGCCAGTTACAAACGGCCCTGGCTGCTGCCGAAATGGCACCTTCTCGGGCAATTGTAAGTTATTATGTCAACTGACATTAGGCCTACCCAGAAATCTCCCAGGTGTCGCACAGTTGAACAATTTGGTGATCAAATTTGCGACGTCTGGATGCAGGTTTTGCAAAATTGGCAGGTGTCGCAGGACTCAAGAACTGGTTTTTCGCGCGAACCAATACTACCTTTCTCTGCGTAACAACCGTTGGGGGAAGTACTTACTGTGGTTGTGGGTAAATCCTGACCTTGCTGGCAAAAGGGGTTCGGCACGCAAATTGCTATTTTTCGACACTGACGGTGGTGCTCCCCGTGCCAGACGGTGCGATGTCTCGTTGAAGAACCGGTTCGGTTGCGCTCTGTCATTCCCAACGACCCATGGATTTGCACGTGTTATAATGTGAGGGTTGGTGGGTGACCATTTTAGACGACGGCGAAGAAAGAATTCTTCCCACCGATGCGTCGAACTCTCGATCACAGGAGTTCGTAACCATGATTGCAAAAACCACGGATGAAAGACTGACGACTACCCAACTCGATAGCGTCGCAGAAATCACCGATGAAGAGTTGCTGTTAGAATACCGGGCTACCGGTAATCAACAACTCTTTGATCGGCTTGTGCAGCGTTACGAGCGGGAACTGTTCAATTACCTTCGCCGCTTCCTGGGAAGCAGCGTGTTGGCTGAGGACGCATTTCAGGGCACATTCCTGCAGGTGCACCTCAAGTCGCATATGTTCGACGCGGACCGCAAGGTTCGGCCTTGGCTCTATACCGTAGCCACGAATCAGGCTATCGACATCCAGCGCCGTAACAAGCGGCACCGGCTGGTGAGCCTTGATCGACCCAACCGTTCGCAAAATGAAGAACTGGGGGCCTTGGTTGATCTGCTGCAAAGCGGTGAACCCGACCCGCTCGATCAGCTTGATCAGGGAGAAAAAATCTTGTGGATTCGTCAGGCGGTAGCCGCCCTGCCCGATCAGTTGCAATCGGCCGTTAGCCTCGTTTACTTTCGTGGGTTAAAATATCGGGAAGCGGCGGATGAACTCGCCGTGCCTGTGGGAACCGTGAAAAGCCGACTTCACTCAGCCATCAAACGGCTGGGCCAAGCCTGGAATGATTCTCCTTGGGCTTCAACAGTTTGACCTGCAACTGCTGGTACGCATCCATGTCCTTCACTATTGATAAAGATTGACAGCCAACGAGGGAGTCTGCCACAAAGGTAGGCTCCCTCGCATGTTGTTGGTACGAGTTTTCCTCGGTTCAAGCTACTCCGTCAAATCTGCTCTGCAACATGCACGACCTACTGGTTGGATACCTGCTGGACGAACTTGACGACGACCAGCGGCGAATTGTCGAAGAACGGCTTCGTCGCGATCCAGACTTTCGTCGTCAACTGGCCCATTTGAGTCGCTGCCTCGGGCAAGATCGTAATGCCGAAAACCTGCCGACCGAACCACCGCGAGGTTTGGCGGAACGCACGGCTAGGAACATAGCCCATGCCACTGACTCCGGAGAATTTCGCTTACCAAATAAATACGGATACTCGTCCATTGGTTTTGCCGACGACGATTCCCGCGGTCAATCGCATTGGACCGTTGTCGACATGGCGGTGGCAACCGGAGTTGTGCTGGCAGTCGGAATGTTGCTCTTGCCAGCACTGCGCGATAGCCGCTCCGCGGCGCGGCGCCTTGAATGTCAAAGTCATCTTCGCCAGTTGGGTGTCGCCCTGGCCAATTACTCAGAAGTGTACCAAAAGTACATGCCCAGGATTGAAACTGGGGAACCGGCTGGCATTTTCACAGTCCGGTTGGTCGACAACCGTTTTATCGATCGCGACCAAGCCAGACAACTGATCGTTTGCCCGGCAACGGAACTGGCCGAAAACATACAATCCAGGCAGGTTAACATTCAAATCCCCTCTTTTGCCGTGTACCAATTGGCCAAAGGGACCGTTTTGGTTCGCTTGCAGAAAACGATTGGGGGTAGTTTTGCCTATCGATTGCCATTTCTCAGCAAGGGCCGGTACGTGGCGCTCCGCAATACATATCGGAAAGATATCCCCATCCTCTCGGACGCACCCAACCCCCAGAATCCCGACTTTAAAAGCTGTAACCACGGGGGATATGGGCAAAACGTGCTGTTTCAGGACCTCCGCGTTGAGTACTTGAAAGGTCCGTTATGCAACACGAACAGGCGTGATCACCTCTTCCTGAATGATGATGGCTTGCCGATTGCCGGCACAGATCGCGACGATTCGGTCCTCGGTCCCAGCGATGCCGTATTGGGTAATCTTGCGGTCCGTTAGCTGGCCCTTTTAGCCAGTTGCTCTGGCGGCGGACCGATCATGTCAAAAACCGGTTCGCATACCTGGCAACCGTAGCTGTTCGCTCCGATGGCCACGACTGCCGACGTTTCCACCCGGTGCGAACCGACAAGTCTCGTGCACCAGGGTGGCAAAATGCTTCAATTTCCAGATTCCGCCTCCCTCATCCGCACGATCGCTACAACACTTGCCTGGTACTTCATCGGTTCTTGCTTAACCGTCGTGGCCAGCGACAAGCAATTTGCCCGAACAAATTAATATGGTTCGAATTACCTTCGCCTATAGTCTGCTCCTGGCCTGGGTCACACTCCTGGCCAATACCGGCACCCTTAGCGGGCCGCTCAGCCAATTCCACTCGACATCCCACGGAGACAAACTGATCCATTTCTTCTTCGTCGGCTTCTTGGCCCTGATGACCAATCTTGCAATTCGTTCAAAAGGGGCAACCTCCCTTTTCCGCGCAACCGTGCCAGGCAGCCTCTTCGTGTTTGCGGCCGCGACTTGCGAGGAATGTTCCAACATGCTGCTCGAAACGCGCGGCTGGTCCCTTGGCGATCTGGTGGCAAATTATTTGGGTATCGCCTGCCTGGGTGTGCTCCCTGTGCTGCTCTACCATGCTTTCGGGGCCGGCGGGCAGGAAACACGTGCCACGTCCCAGGGCTGTCCGTCGACCGCGGTTGTTTCTTGACCAGAGCGAAGCGTTTACAACACACCGTCAAGTACCGCTGTTGCCCAAACGCCACACCAAGGCCACAGGCTGAAGCCCCACCCAGCGTCGCCTCCTGCTCCTAAACCCTTGTGGGATAAATCTTTGGAACTGCAGAGGAGCTGCCGTGCCGCCAGTCTGGCACGCTGGTTGCTTGATGCTATGGGCAATGCAAGGCAACCCCACGTTGCCCCTCCTCCAAAAAACCTCCTCCACGCTTCCCACGACCCGACTCCCCCTGGAAACATTTCCTCCCGCGACCGCACCCGGAGCCTTCGTCCCCCCGGGCTCCGGGTGCTGTCAAATGGTCCCGGCAACATCACGCTCGTCCCAATCCTATGCTCGCTATAGAACTCGTCGATCTGGCCGCCTTAGTGGCGATCAACAGCCAACCACTGATTCGGGAAAACCCACGAATGGTGAACGATGTGATCCATTCTTACTGGTCGGCTTCGCGTTGCCGTCTTGACCGCTGGGGTCGGGGACTTCGGGCTGCAGAACAAACCCTTCTCCTCAATTCGCAGCTGCCACGTGAAGTCAGTCAACTTTGGCACGAGATTCTCGTGGCTGAAATTCTCACTCGCATGGTGGCGGCGTTGTTCACAGCGCACGACCAGTTTCATCAGTACGAGGGGGTTACTCCTATCGGACGAAATGTCTTGTACGGTCATATCGACGCCCGACGCCGCGTACTGCGACAAATCCAAACCGCCTGCAAAAAAGAACAATTGCCAAACTCCGACTTCACACAACTCTTCGCGCGGTGTTCACGATGGAACGACTTGCTCTTGGGTTACATTTTGCGACACGCGCCAGTTGGTGAATTTACTTTTGATATCGATCGCGCGAGGGAATTTTCGTTTGACAGCGGTTCGTTGACCAGCGAGATGGTGACAAACGATGTCGCCGTCACGTTTTTGCGCGGTTCGCTCCGGATGGGACTGACGATTAGTGAAGAACGGGATGGCTACAGCAGCGATCTCAATCACCAGATCGCCGCCGCCGTCATGGCGTGCTTTGGCCCGGAACTGTTCGATTCCTTTGGCCTCTTGAAGTCGAGCTGGTTACATCGCATGGAATCCATGACCAACGATACGATCGCGCTGGTGGAAAATCTGATGGAAAAGGATCTCGCACGGAGCCGCTGGCAGCGCTAACAAACGCAACGTGTGTGTCGACCCGCTGAAGAAGCAGCGCAGTGAGACCTCTCGCGTCGCAAGTCGCTCCCGGCATTGGCAAACCGTGTCTCTGCAGCTGGCCTCAGCCTGACATGGCCTGGCGCCTTGCTACTCTTTTCCGGATCGACCCCAAATCATCGCTCGGTGTGGCATCGATGAGCCGCCGCGTATACTCCTCTTTCGGTTGTGCGTAGATATTTTTTGCGGGGCCAACTTCCACCAGCTTGCCCGCGTTCATCATGGCCATCATAGCTGCCCTGAATTTCACGACACTCAAATCGTGACTGATAAAAACGTTAATCCGCGACGTTGCCGAAGTTCTTTCAACCGATTCAAAATCTGCGCTGGCACCGAAACATCCAGAGCAGAGACCGACTCGTCGCAAATGATGAATTCAGGCTTGCCTGCAATCGCCCAGGCAATGCATATCCGCTGCCGGTCACACTCCGCCAAAATGCCTGACTCACCCCGGTTCACCCAAGGATGACCGCCTCAAAGGCGACATCTGAAGGGGCACCCCCGGAAGGGCTGGTCTGGCGGGCACCAGGAAAACTTGCCCCCCAGAACCAAACCATGCCTGGAAACGCATGACGCTCGAGGTGCGCACTGGGTGGGAAAAGTCGCACCCCACACCCACCGAGGCACTCCAACGACTATCCGCGGGACAGCCCGGATCGGCTGACTGCGGGTCTGGAAGATCCGTCCAGAATGCCAACTGGCGATTTGTCCGCCGAAAAACGAGTGTTTTGAAAAAACCTGGTTCAATTCGGCATCTGGTCCACATTGATCGTGTTGTCGGTTGCCATCATGGTATAGACTATCGGCCGTTAGTTGGCCGCAGGCGTATGGAACTTCTCCTCTTGATAAGAGCGCGGAGCAAGGGGCTTGGTTTCATCGAATTGGAACAGGAAGAAGACCCGCAAACGGGATCCCACAACTCAACGGTGGAACCTACGAAGGCCGCCTTCTGAAGGTGAAGAAGGCCACCCTCCAAGGGGGAAATAAGGACTGCCCACGCGAAGATCGCCACGGTGGCGGATGACGCTCATAAACATATGTGGCAAACCATTCGGCAAACCATGCGGCAATCATGGGCGGACCCATCGCCCCCGCGAGTATCCGCCGGGCTCAATCTCAAGGTCACGCTTTTCCAACAACACAGGCACGAATTTGGCACCGCACCTGCAAACACGACACCATAGATTTGAGTTTTGGGCGAAAACCACAACCCAGTAGCGCACTGTCCAGAAAGGGTGTAAATGACGTGGCTGCCCGAAAACAAAGGCTAACGCCGAATATATGCAGAAAGTCACTCCGTATGAAGCACCGAACCTTCAGGAACCCGTTCCGTAGAAAACGTATATGTACAGATTATTTTTTCGCTGATTCCTTTGTTGGCAGTCTCCTTTTTCAACGGCTTCGTTTCTCTACCGTGCAGATTCGTAAGTCCATTAGGCGGGGCTGCCCGCTTCCGCCAGCTGGTCTCCGTTTCATCCCAACTTATTGACCCGCACGTTGTTTACCTGCACATTCCTTCCAAGTTTTCATGACCACTAGTAAATGTTGTCCCCTAAAGAACGAAACGTATTCGCTATTTTTCGTCAATATCTGGCAACCCCAGGGCATATGATTTGTTTGGATGCTGTCATGGTTCGAAAGCATGAAAGTCGCTTTACGGGACCTGGCCGAACGACGTTTCATACTCAAAGAGCGTTTTGAAGGAGGATACAGCCTTACGAAAGCTGGATTCACGGCAATGAATGCCTGTGACGAAGAGGGGTAGTATCGAAGGCATCCAACCACAAGTGGAAACAAGCTAAAGCTGTTCGTAGTGCATCGCGACACCATGCCACTGCAAGCCACGGTGCCGCACCGAAGCGGACACATCCTTTTAATACCACAAAACTCACCAGAGGATATAAACTATGGATGAACTACGTGACCAAATCTGGGACTACCTTTACAAGGCAGGTCAACCACAAAGTCTCGTTGATATCGCTGGCTTCGCCAGCCGGGATTTGGAAACCATTCGCGGTGCTGTCGATCATGAATGGTTCACGGTGTCCAATGAGCAGGTAGGCATTGCTTACGCTTCGGAAACGAACTGAACTTCCCAGACAAGATCGGGCGCGGTGCTTCGAGTTCCACAGCCACTGAAATGCTGTGGGACCATTTCTTGCGCTAGCCTAATGTTCACCGCCTGGCCAATTCTTCGGCCTCTGCTTCATTCGGCCGGGGATCAAACCTCTCGTCAAAGGCAATCCAGACCGCACGCGCATAGCGAAAAAACCACAGCGGAAAAATGACGCAGAATCCCGCCCGTACGAAGAGTCGCGGTTGCCTTGGCAGCGGAGCAAACAAATAAAGCCCGAAATACGCCCCGATCGTGATCACCGCCGTGATCTCTCCGTACGATTGAGATTCAAATGACGTGGCGGACCGTCCGAGCGACCGCCATGGACGCATGTCGCTGTCATTGACCGCTTTGCAGTCACTGGTCCAAAAATTTCCAAGCGTACGATTTCCCGCCACCCTTGCTGCTAGCTCCCGAAGGAATCCCGAAAACGCCTGTTGTTGGCTGGCAACCAATTCAGCTAAGGTACGCAGCCATTTTCTGGCGCCATGATTCTGTCCCCAGCTCTCCGCGAGGTCGTTTATGAAGTGGTTATCCTTGCACGTACCTGTTGTGACCGTTGTTTCTGTGCTCACGTTGATGACCTGCAACGGTTCCGCCCAGGGACAGCTGTTCAAATCGCTCTTTGATGGTTCTACGCCAGAAACACCAAACAGCGGGTCCACGAACGCAACGGGCCAAACACCAGGCAATTCACGGAGCCGGGCAACACCGCCAACGACCGCCACCCGGGTTACGTCAGGGCAACCGACGGGCAAACCAATCACTATCGAGCAGGGTACCGCTGAAGAGCGCAAAGCATTTGGCGAACTGATTGGGGCCCAATGGATTTGGTCGCCGGCGCACAAGAAAGAACAGGTCCCTGCAGGCGATGTTTACTTCCGCAAAACGTTGACGTTGGGAAAAGTTGAATTTGGCCAGGTTCACATTTGTGCCGACAATCAGTACGAACTGTTTGTGAACGGGCGACCGGTCGCCGCAGGTAACGACTGGCGCAAAATGGACGTGCACGATATCGCCAAACTACTCAAGCCGGGTAAAAATGTCGTTGCGGCAAAGGTCCACAACACAGACACCGGGCCAGCCGGGCTGGTCGCACGGGTCCTCACCAAAGAACCAGCTAGCACCCTCGAGAGTTCCGCGACCGACAGCTCGTGGCGCACGAGCGTCAAACAATTTAACAACTGGAACCAACTGAACTTTCGCGACAATGACTGGCTACCCGCGGCAGAATACGGCCTCATGGGAGCAACCTTACCTTGGGGCGACGAAATCGTAATCGCCAAAGAAGGGGCACGATTTGCGATAGACCCTGAGTTTGCCATCGATCGCTTGACATCGGATCAGCAAACGGGGTCGCTTATCGCGATGGCCTTTGACTCGCAGGGCAACATTCTCGCATCGCAGGAAGGGGGCCCGCTGTTGTTGGTTGCCGATCGTGATCAAGATGGGAAGTTCGAGTCGGTCGGCGTCTTCTCCGATCAACTCAACACCGTGCAAGGTATCTTGTCGCTGGGATCGCGGGTTTTCGCCGTCGGGAAAGGGCCAAACGGAAGTGCCCTGTATCGTCTCGACGACATCAATCGAGATGGCCAGGCAGACCGCACCCAAGCGATCTTACGATTTCGCGGTTCGCCAGGAGAACACGGGCCGCATGCCGTTCGCCTCGGACCCGAGGGACTGTTGTACGTCATGATCGGCAACTTTGCACGGGTTGCCCCGCGACCTGATCCGCGGAGTCCCTATACGATCGAGTATGAGGGAGACCTCATCCAACCCCGCTATGAAGATCCACGTGGCCATGCCGTTGGAGTTCCCGCGCCAGGCGGAACGGTCATACGAACCGACATGCAAGGCAGTTTCGCAGAGGTCGCCGCTGGTGGACTCCGCAATCCCTACGACTTTGCGTTCAATGAAGATGGCGAACTCTTCACTTTCGATGCCGACATGGAATGGGACCTCGGAACGCCATGGTACCGACCGACCAGGATCAATCACGTAACGCCCGGCGCTGAATTTGGTTGGCGAAGTGGATGGGCCAAGTGGCCCTCAACTTATATCGATAGCTTGCCGGCTATCCAGCAATTGGGTGGCGGGTCGCCAACCGGAGTTGAATATTACGATCACGTGATGTTCCCCATACGACTGCAGAACAAACTCTTCCTGGGAGACTGGGCACGCGGGTTAATCTACGCCGTGCATCTCGAACCGGATGGAGCAAGTTACAAGGCACGCTGTAATGTCTTTCTTAAAGGTCGGCCGCTGAACGTCACCGACATGGCTGTCGGTCCCGACGGTGCACTCTATTTTTGTACCGGGGGGCGCGGCACCGACGGTGGCATCTATCGCGTGCGCTGGAAAGGCAACGTACCGGCGGCGATTACAGAGCTTGGAGACGGTATCGAACAAGCAATCCGGCAACCCCAATTCGGAGCAGACTGGGCCCGAACTAGAATTATCGCCGTGAAACAAAACCTGGGAGATGCCTGGCCAACCGAACTGGCGGCAATCGCCACCGACAAAAAACACTCGGTCCGGGAAAGAAAACGAGCGATCGAACTCCTCACCTTCTTTGGCCCACCACCTACCAGCCAGTTGTTGTTGACCGTAAGCGAAGAAAGTGAACCTGACCTGCGCGCCCACGTCGTCCGCCTGATGGGACTACGGAGTGAAACGGACTTCAACCAGCGACTCGTCGCCTTATTGCAAGATCCCAATGCCCGGGTGCGACGTCTGGCATGTGAGGCCGTGTCACACCGTGGGCAGCAGTCGCCAACCAATGTGTTGGTTGAGCTTTTGGCCGATGAAGACCGCTTTGTCGCCTTCGCCGCACGCCGAGCCCTGGAAAAGCTGCCCGCAGAGCAATGGCAGCAGGAGGTCCTGGAGACTGCCAGCACGCGCACCTTCTTGCAAGGAGCTACAGGTCTCTTGATCGCCCATCCATCGCGGGAGGTCTCGCTCGAAATCCTCCGACGGTGTGAGGGTATGATTCAAGGCAACGTACAAAACGGGGGACGACCTCACGGTCTTCTTACCCACCAAAGTTTTCTCGAGATGTTACGTGTCGTCCAACTCGCCCTCCATCGGGCCGAAATTGAACCGCAGGAAGTTCCCGGCCTCACGAAACAACTGGTAAGCGAATTCCCCACGTCTGACGCCGCGATGAATCGTGAATTGGTCAAATTGTTGGCCTATCTCGACCCGCCCGAAGCCACATCCTTGTTCGCCCAACAGCTGGCAAGCGATATTCCTGACATCGAGAAACTCCACCTGGCGGCCTATGCCCCACGTCTACGAAGCGGGTGGCAATCCGAGCAAAAGCTGGCCTTCCTGCAATACTATGAAAAAGCCCGAAATCTCGAGGGGGGGTACAGCGTGAGCGGCTACGTCGAGAATTTTGCGCGTGACTTCTTTACCCATCTAAGTCTTGCCGAACGCCGTCAGGTCCTCGCCGTCGGTGAACAATATCCAACCTCCGCCCTTTCCGTGCTTGCCAGACTGCCCGACGATACCGGACCCGATGTGCTCGCTGAAGTTCGGGCTCTCGACAAACGCCTCGCCAGCCACGAGGGTGACGTGTTCGACCGCCTGCGGGTAGGGGTCGTCGCCACGCTTGGTCGTTTTCCTGAAGCCGATTCACTGGCTTACCTGTACGAAATCTACAAGACTCAGCCCGAACGCCGGGCCCCAGTCGCCATGAGCCTGACTGCAAATCCGAGTGGGGACAACTGGAACCTGCTGGTCGATTCCCTCAAAATAATCGACGGCGTCGCTGCTGGTGATGTACTCCATGCCCTCAGCCAGGTCCCACAAAAACCAGAAACTGCCGAACCGTACCGGCATGTGATCCTGCAAGGACTACGAATGCACAACGACGGAGGCGAGCTGGCCACGAAACTTCTCGCCCACTGGACAGGCATACCAAACAGCGGCAAGACCATCGATGAACAACTTGCTGCCTGGCAAAACTGGTATGGGCATGCTTTCCCTGACGCGCCTGCTCCCCAATTGCCCCAGGAAGTCGGGCAGAACAAGTGGAGTTACGAAGAACTGCTAAGTTTTCTTGATTCCGAAGAAGGATCTTCTGGCGATCCAGTCAACGGCTCCAAGGTCTTCCAAACGGCACAATGCAGCAAGTGTCATCGTGTTGAAGGACACGGAGAACGCCTGGGACCTGATCTTACCACGCTCGCCAGTCGCTTCCAGAAAAAGGAAGTGCTTGAATCAATCGTGTATCCTTCACACGTGATATCGGATCAATACGTGAGCAGGGCTGTGGTCGCCGGTGGTCGCACTTATGTCGGGATTGCCACACGTGATGGGGCAGGCAAAGTCATCATCCTGACGGCAAATGGTGAAAAGGTCCAAGTCGACGAGCAGGAAATTGAGGAAGTTCACACCATCTCGGTGTCGGCAATGCCCGCCGGGTTGTTGAATCAACTCACGCTTGAGCAAGTTGCCGACCTGTTTGCTTTCTTGATCGACCGCTCCTCGGCAATTGTCGCGGGCAGAACTCGTGAGCCGGGCAGATAACCCGACAGCTGCCAAAACCTTCCTGCCACCGATCGCAGCGGAAGCAGGTGTCAGCCCGTTTTTAAAAGTCGCTTTCGATGACGAGCCTGGGCCTTGCCAGGCGTAATCGTTCCACGGCATCCTGGCTGACCTTGGTCAGGCGAAGATTCACCTTGCGGAGCGAGTTGATGGCAGCCAGATGGTCGAGTCCCGCATCCGTGATCTCGGTCTCGGCAAGCACCAGCGTTTGGAGATTGGGTGCCTCGACCAGCCTGGCCAGTCCCGCATTTGTCACACCGGTGTTTTCGAGATTCAAGTAGGTAAGTTTTGGAAGGACTGCAAGGTTTTCCAATCCCTCATCCCGCACGGTTGTATTCCACAAGTTCAGCCAGGCGAGTTCAGGCAGCTTTGAGAGGTGAATCAGGCTGTCGCTCCCTACACCGGTTTCGCTGAGGTCGAGCTTGCGAAGTTGCGGCATCTCATCCAAATGCTTTAACCCTTCGCCGCTGATATAGGTTGCACGCAAGTTGAGTGTCCGCATCTTTTTCAGCGAACTGAGCGGAGAGAGACCCTCGTCGCCGATGGGAACACGGAGCAAACTGAGGCTGTCAAGCTTGGTGAGGCGGGCCAGGGACTGCATGCCATCGTCCGAAAGCCTGGCGTCTTCCAGTGCCAGTTCGCGTAGCCGTTGGAGCCCAGCCAAATGATCAAGGCCGGCGTCGGTGATCGCGGAACTCCGTAGCTTCAGACTCACCAGGGATGTTGCTGTCGCCAAATGCGCAAGCCCAACGTCTGAAATGTTGCAACCACGCGCATCGAGCAAGCGGAGCTTCTTCGCGTTTGCCAGGTCTGCCAACGCCCGATCCGTGACTCGCGTGTAGAGGATCTTGAGATAGGTCAAGTTGGGCATCGTCGCCAAAGTCGAGATCCCCTCGTTGGTGATTCGGGTGGCTCGTCGAAGTGCGATCGATTTGAGCTTTGGAAGGGTTGCCAATTTCGCCAGGCCAGCATCGGTAATTCGAGTGTTCTCCAGGTCAATCTGTACGAGATTCTCGCTGCCGAGCAGGCTGTCAATGCTCGCGTCGGTGATCCCGGAACCCCACAGGGCGAGTTTTGTCAGCTGCGGGGCAGCGCCGAACATTCGTACATCGTCATCCCTGGCACGCCGATTCTTGAGGTCGATTTCGACGATTTCCCCTGCCTCATTTCGCCTGATTTTTCCGCGCAGCCGGCCGATGCGCGTCTCCAGCATTTCGGGGCTTGCTGCCCCCGCTTCAGCTGCCGGTTTGTCTATTCCCTCGGCAGTAGCCGACCAACCGCCAAGTATGGCGCTCATCATCATCAGGATCCGCCGAAGTTGCAGTGTCTGCAGGCTCACGAAATGGTAGCGGTGCAATAAAAGAAAACGGTTCGGAGACATCGGTAGACAGGGCAAGTACTGGTTGATACGGGAATTATTGTTTATCATAGCCGATACGGTCGTTTGATGGTGGGCTGTCTTGCACCCAAACCATCGCTGGCCGTTATGGTACGGGTTGTGGGGGCCATAGACCCCGTCTATTTTACCCCTGTTGTCCCCTTGTCGCGCCCCCTGAGGATTCCCGAAATGTCCACTTACGGTAACCGTCGCCAATTCTTGCAGACATCAGCCATGGCCGGAATGGGTTACTGGATCACCAGCGGCCTGCGGGCAGCGACCAGCACTTCCGCTAACGAACAGATTCAAGTCGCCTGCATTGGCGTCGGTGGCAAAGGAGATTCCGATACCAAGAACGCCGCCAAGTTTGGACAAATTTATGCTGTCTGCGATGTCGACTCTAACGTCGTTGAACTAATTGAAAAAAAGCTGGGAACGCAAATCGACCACAAGTACTCCGACTTCCGCGAGTTGTTGGATCAATTGGGGGATCGGATCGACGCAGTTACCGTCTCAACTCCTGATCACAACCATGCGGTCATTGCTTCCAAGGCGATGCGCATGGGCAAACACTGCTTCTGCCAGAAACCACTTACGCGGACGATTTGGGAAGCCCGTCGACTGGGTGAAATCGCCACCGAGACTGGAGTTGCCACCCAAATGGGCAACCAGTTCACCGCATATAACCCCATGCGAAAAGCGGCTCATCAGGTCCGGGCGGGGCAACTCGGAACGGTATCCGATGTGCACATCTGGACGAATCGACCCGTGTGGCCAGTACCTGAAAGTCGGCCGACGATGAAGCCTGTGCCCGATTCGCTGAATTGGCGAGCCTGGCTCGGGCCGGCGCCGTATCGCCCCTTTGGCGACGGATATCATCCCTTTGCCTGGCGGGGCTGGTGGGATTTCGGCACCGGTGCCCTGGGAGACATGGCTTGCCACACGTGCAATTTGCCTTTCATGGCATTGAACATGCGCGACCCCATTGCGGTCGAAGCAGAGTGTCCCGAGCATGACGGCGACGCTTTTCCGGCCTGGTCAAGAATCAAATACGAATTCCCTGAACTGAATGGGCGGCCTGGATTCACCATGACCTGGTACGACGGGGGGGAACTTCCACCCATCGAACTGTTTGATGATGTCACGCTCACCACCGGGAGTGGCAAAGACGCCACACCGCCGCCCCATGTGTCAGGCTGCCTGATGATCGGCGACCGCGCAACAATGTATGCGGCGGGCGACTACGCCGAAATGGGCAATGAGATCATCGGCGATGTCGAAACCATGGATGTCGAGTACCCCCATTCCCCCGGTCACGTCGAAGAATGGTTCAACGCCATGCGCAACCCCAGCGAACTGCCAGTCTCCAATTTTGCCACCTACGCAGGTCCCCTCACCGAAACCATCCTGCTTGGGAATCTCGCCGTCTGGAAACGGGGTCGACTCGATTGGGATCCCAAGGAACTCGTCCCGCTGAACGCTCCCGCACTCCAACGAATTGTCCACCCCGAATATCCCAGTGGGTACGAGGTGTAGTTCAAGCTGAGTGGCAGGGCTATCACACCCGATGGAATCTTGCCGGTGGCAATTTTCCGGCAACCAGTTGCGAATAAACCTTGACTTATGTTTGACAAGATTGCTTCACTTGCTGGCGATGCGGACAAGCTTTTTGAAGAGCTGGCTCGGCAATTGGTCGCCGCTGGAAAATTCCACGAGTTGTTTGATGCACGCCTCGTTCAAAGTCGACATCGCCTGGCACTGTCGATTGATAAGGCGGGGAACCTTGACGATCTACCCGAACCCACCCGCAGCGACGTAGAACAGGCCTACTTGTCGGCTTGCCGCGAGGTGGGACAGTTGTTACTGGAAAAAGGTCGTTTTCAGGAAGGGTGGATGTATCTGCGCCCCGCGGGAGAAAAGACGCTTGTCCGGGAATCGCTTGAGCGGGCAATCCCCGATGAAAAAAGTATCGAGGAGTTGATTCAGGTTGCCCTTCATGAAGGTGTGGCCGTTGAGCGTGGCCTGGGTTGGATGCTGGGTCACTACGGGACCTGCAATTCAATCACAACTTTCGAGGGAATCGCCGGCTCGCTCGATCAAAACGATCAGCGTGCCTGTGCTGTCGTGCTGCTCCGCCATTTACACGTGGAACTGCTCGGGAATGTTCGAGCGCATGTTGAGCGTGTTGAGGGCCGCCCACCAGAGGAAACCAGTTTGACCACAATGGTTGCTGACCGCGGCTGGTTGTTCGACAACGACAGCTACCACGTCGACACCTCGCATCTGGGGTCGGTCGTGCGGTTCTCGCGGTTATTGGAAGACCCGACCACACTGGAACTTGCTATCGAGTTGACTGAATATGGCCGCCGCCTAGGTCGTAAATTGCAATATCCTGGCGACCCCCCTTTCGCCGACCCGTACACAAGTCATCGGCTCTTGTTCCTGGCAACGCTTGGTCGCGAGGTGGAAACAGCTCTCGATTTCTTTGCCCAACAAGCCAAAGAAACGTCGGTGGAAGAATTCGGCAGCGGCGCGATCGAAACCTATCTCATTCTGCTCTACCGCGCACAGCAATATCACAAAGCATTGGTGACATACAACGACCTGGTCTCGACAACCACGTCACTTTCTCCCTTCGCACCTACCACGCTGACCCTCGCCCGCAAATCGGGTGATTGGGATTTGTATCTCGAAATAATGCGGAATCGCGGCGATCTTGTGGGCTATGCCATGGGCCATTTACAGCAGTTGCAAGATCAGGCTTCGTAGCTCAGATCGCTGACCGACAGCTTGCCGGGAATTGAGCTGCACCTGAAAAGTTCAGCTCCTGAGGTGAAAACAGCACGGCTAGGGCTCATCTTTCTGGGACCGCGGTGGTGGCGGGGGGCCCTGGGGACCAGGACCGAGGGGACCATGGCGCGGCTCGCCGGGTCTTCGTCCCGCTGGTGGGCCAAGTTCACCGCCCCGCTGTCCGCGACGCCGGCGGTTCCGATCGGGTCTAAACGGTGGCATATCCCGAAGAGCTGGACCATTGGGTGTCGGGAACATGTGCTTCTGGTAATGTTCAAATAATCGCCTTTTCATTTCTGGCCAGGACATCGCTAAAAGCTCTTCTCGCTCGTCGTTGCTGAACCCCGTGACAAAGCAATCTTCCAGGTCATCCACCGTGACCTCACTTGAAAACGCTTCGTGAATCCAGCGTCGCAATTGCCTTTTGGTTTCCGGCTCAGGAAGTTGGGCGATACGTTGTTGCGTCGGATCGCTTAGAACCCCTGTCAGCCGTTTGTACAATTCGTCTCTTCCAGGTCCCGAGTCGAGCATTCGCACCGCAAATATGGCAGCCAGCGTGTCTGGTCGCTGACGGATCATCCACTCCGCCCCGGGACCTTTGCCGCGACGGACTAGCTCTGCAATCCTCCTTTTGTTCTCTTCGAAAAAGGCCTTGATTTCTTTTTTCAAGGCCCCGGTATCCTCCTCCGACAAGAGCCGGTTTGCGGGGTGATCGCGGTTGCGCATCATCCGTAAAGGTTGCTGAGGAGAACTTTTCTGCAGCTCAGCCTTTTCCCCAGGTGTGCTGGGAACCAGAATTCGGGTAGCGGAAAATCCCACGGTTGCGGCCAGAATACCCACAATTGCAAACAGGAACAGTCGCCTGCGGTGTTGCACTGGTAACCATGTGGTTCGCTTCGCTACATCGCGTTCTGCCGCCACCGTAACCATTTCAATGGTACTACGAGAAAACGATTCGTCGACCGTGACCTGGGGAAGCTCGTCGAGGGCACTCCAAACATTGTCCAAGCTTTGTAGCTCATGCAAGTACGCATCGTCATTTGACAGCCGTTTCTCCACGGCGCCGCATGGTTGTGGTTGCAACTCGCCGTCAAGATAGGCAACCAACTCTTCTAGTTCACGATCATTGTTTGATTTGGGGGAATTCATCGGCTAGGTCACATATGGTTCGATCACTTCGCGGAGTTTGCTTCGCGCCCGAGATAACAAGGACTTGATTGCCTGGGGTGACATCTCCATGATTTCACCAATTTCTACGTAGCTCATATGCTCAAACTTGCACAACAAAACGGCCATGCGTTGGCGATCGTTGAGCGTTTCGATCGCTCTCTGTATGATTTGCAGCAACTCAGCTTTGTCGAATTGCCGGGTCGGCATCAGCCCACTGGCTGCCAGTGCCCTCACCTCAATGGGATTGGCACCCGTCTCCGCCGCACTCGGCGCAGCCAGGTTTACCTCTTTGCGGCGGGCAAGGGTCCGCATTGCATTGAGCGCCACATTATTTGCAATTGTAAACAACCAGGTTGAAAACTTGGCTCCCGGCACATAACGCTCGCGGGATCGATAGACACGCAGAAATACATCCTGGGCCAAATCCTCCGCCATGTCACGGCGCCCGACTTGATGTGCCAGCAATGATACCAGTCGGTTCTGATAGCGTAGCATCAGCTCTTCGAAGGCAGCCGCGTTGTCGTCGTCGCGTACCTGGAGCATCAACCGCACATCTGGGTCTTGGAGCGTATATCGATGGGCCGTTGACTCGCTAATCGACAAGTGTCCCTTTCTCCATCTCAGAGGACAAAACACCCTGTAATGGTAGTCTAGGGCAAGTGGAGGTGGGCGGCCAGCTACCGCCTGGTTCAACCGTGCAGATTGCGCGCAGGCCCACACGTCCAGCAATGATAACCCCTCACCGCAGGGAAAGTTCCGCAGAAAAGGCGAGTCGCTTTTCCCGCTACTGATGGTAATCAGAAAAATCTCGCTATCAAATCGGGACACCACGCCAGAACGACCCCACGACGCCACATGGATCTTCTCGACCGTGCAACGCAAAAGAAATGCAAACCCTCCTGTGACAGGCAACTGAAACGACCCATCTGCCGCTCGTTCCTTTACAAGAGGCTATCTAGCAGCAACCGGATTTTGCGCATTTCGGCATGGTGATCCAGTCCCTCGATTGGCTCCATTTCGACCGACAAGGCACGGTCGTATTTAACTTTGGCAAGCTGTTGCAAGAGCTTACCATAATCAACTGCTCCTTGCCCCACGCGAACCTGGAGATCCTCTTTGGTCGAATCACGCAAATGCACGTGTTGAACGTAGGAAAAAACCTTGTCATAGTTGGCATCCTGATGAGGTCCGGCAATGTAGTGACTTGGGTCGAGCGCCAGTCGGAGACCCTTGACGTTGTCGCAGAGGACAACCGCTGTACTGGGATCCTCGGTCATTCGACCAATCTCCGTTTTTACACAAACAACCGCACCGTCCAAGGAAGCAATGCTCACCAGTCGCCGGAGTCGCTCGATTTCCTCGTTAAAAGGGGTACCCAACTCGGCTGACGGTATGATGATCGTGACCACCTTAATCACCTTGGCCAATTTGCTGATGGCCTCAAACTGCTTGTAATAGGTCTCCCCCTCGGCAGCAAGCTGGACATTCAAGCCGGCGATGTCCAGCCGGTGGGTGTCGCGGCAAAAATGGGCCGCCTTGTCAACATCAGCCAATACTTCGGATGGTCGCACAAAGCCCCCTTCTTCATGGACAGCCAGCTCAACGGCTGTGAACTGCAAATCAACCAAAATTTGCAAAACTTGGGGAGGCGAAAGATCGGGGAAACATTCCGTGGACGCAGAAACAAACACCCGGCAACTCCTTGCGACAATTGTTATTTGTGATGCTGGCGAAACCAAGCCTGTACTTTAGCCGCAGTCTGGCAATTAAGGCAACACCCGCTGACCCGCTTCAGGGGTGGCACAGCCCCATATTCTATCCAATTTCAGCCCATATAGGCGTGACCAAAACGCCATCCTCGGAATTTGCGTTCAGTTGGAACTTGTTCAATCCTTGACTACGCATAAAATTCTCATTACTAGCTGCCACATGCTAATTGGTAGCCAACGACCTTCCAGCGGAGATTCCGTCCCATGACTGATTTGGATCCCAACGCAGCCACTCCCTCAAATAACCCTCGCCCTGCCGCTCCAGAAATGCCCCCTCCGCAAATCATCCTCCAGCAAAAAGCAACGATGTTTGGGCGGTTTGGCAAACTCCTGATCTTGGCGCTGGGAATTGCCATCCTGGTCATTCTGGGAATGTCGGCGTCTTATCGAAGTTACTTCAACCTGACCAGCGGCCCTCAAGAAAAGTTCCATTCGCTCTCCCGCGACGCAACCAACAAGATCGCCATTATCTCGGTGACAGGTACCATCATCGAGGGAAATGGTTTTGTGAAAAAGCAGATCGACCGCGTCAAGAAAGATGATGACGTCATCGGCGTGGTACTCCGCATAAATTCTCCGGGAGGAACCATCACGGGAAGTGACTACCTCTACCATTATTTGAAAGAACTGATCAAGCAACGCGCTTCTGACGACAAGAAGTTCCCGGTCATTGTCAGCATGGGAAGCATGTGCGCCAGCGGAGGCTATTACATCGCTATGGCCGTGGGCGACGAACCTGAGAGCATTTTTGCCGAACCAACCACTTGGACCGGATCGATTGGGGTCATCATCCCGCACTACGATATTTCCGGTCTGCTGAAAAACTGGAATATTCAGGATGACTCGATTGCCAGTGGCCCGCTCAAACAAATGGGAAGTCCTACCAAGCCAATGAGTGAGCAGGATCGGAAAGTCCTCCAGGAACTTGTCGATTTGAGCTTCAACGACTTTAAAGAGATCGTGCGGGCGGGTCGCCCCGATTTCAAAGAAAATCCCAAGGCCCTGGATGACATCGCAACTGGCCAGATCTATATCGCGACCCAGGCCCTTAAACTTGGCCTCGTCGACAAGATTGGCTTCATCGAAGCAGCCATTGACCGCGTGGCTGAATTGTCCGGTCACGATTTAAAAGAGCTCCGTTGTGTGCAATACCAAAAGCAACCCTCGGCGTTCGATGCGATTATGGGTGTCCAAACGCGAAGTGACCATCCCCTCCCAATCGACGTGATCTCACTACTCGACTTCACCACGCCTCGAGCGTACTACCTCTACACCGGGCTGCCATCGCTTTTTACCAACACGCAGTTCTCTCGCTGAAAGAAAACTCACCTTGTCCCATTTGCTGGACAACCTCGATGAATTGTTGAGCCAGTGGTGCCAGCAGCGCGAAATGCCAGGCTACCGCATCGCCCAAATTCGACGCTGGATATTTGAAAAACGAACCCGTGATTGGGACACGATGACCGATCTGGGCAAGCCACTTCGCCAGGGACTGGCCGAGCGGTTCACCCTGTGGTCGACGAAAATCGATCAACACACGAAAGCAGACGATGGGACGGAGAAACTGCTCCTCACCCTGGCTACCGGCGGTCAGATCGAATGTGTGCTGCTCCGGGATGGAGTCCGCCGGACCATTTGCATCAGTACCCAAGTTGGGTGTGGGATGGGCTGTGTCTTCTGCGCCAGCGGATTGGATGGTGTCCAGCGAAATCTCACCACTGGCGAAATTGTCGAGCAAATGCTACGCCTCGATCGGCTTCTTCCGCCGGAGGAGCGACTCACCCATATTGTCGTCATGGGGATCGGCGAACCGCTGGCGAACCTCGACGCGTTGCTACCTGCTCTCGACCAAGCCCGGCGTCCGGATGGGCTGGGGATCAGCCCGCGGCGAATCACGATCTCGACCGTCGGCCTGCCCCAGGCAATGCGGCGTTTGACCCAAAAGGCCCCCCAATATCGTCTCGCTGTTTCGTTGCACGCACCCAATGACCAACTCCGCAACCAACTCGTACCGGTGAACAAAAAAACAGGGCTCGATGCCATCCTCAAGGAGGCCGATGCGTACTTCGCAGCATCGGGACGACAACTGACGTTTGAGTACGTGCTGCTGGGAAACCTGAATGACCACCCGGAACACGCTTTGGAACTTGCACAGCGACTAGGCAGACGCACTGCGCTCTTAAACGTCATCCCCTACAACCCAGTCGAGGGGCTCCCTTACAAAACACCAACGGCACAGGCTCAGCAGCGATTCCGTTCCATTCTTCTGAAGGCCGGTATTGCCGTAAAATTTCGCCATCGCAAGGGCGACAAAATCGACGCGGCCTGTGGGCAACTCCGCCGAAGAGTTGGGTTGCAACAAGTGCAGCCGGAGGTTTAAACCTCCGGCTGCACAAATTGTCTCGCAAAAACCAGCATGACGGGCTGACCTGGCGATCCGCCTAGTGTAACTCCTCAGCCTTCTCTTCACCTTCAGCCGGAGCGACCAGACGCTTCTGCAGCTCGCGCAACTGCCGTTCCATTGCCTGGAGCCGGTCATCGAAATTGCCCTCATCTCCCCTGCCGGGGAAAAGGCGGTGCAACTGCGGCACTTGACGCTGGAACTCGTTCAGATTGAACCCCTCGATGTCGGTCTGCGGACCGTTACCAAGCAGTTGCTGTACGTAGGGCTTCACGTCATCGGGAAGCTGGTCGATCGCTTCGGGATCTTCGCCTTCGATTTCCCACTTCTCGCCATTGCGCTCGACGACAATTTTGGTCGGCTCGTTGTTTCGCTTTTCAACTTTTATCGAAGCTCCGTCAGGCAGTTGGGTAACCTTTGTTTGCTGGCCACCGACAACAACACCCGGCCCAAAACGACGAAACTCAATGCCGTTTTGACCATGATCGCCAAGCAGCTGGTTGAGCATCCCTTGAAGAGCGTTGTCACCTTGATCGACCCAACCCGGCGCGAAACCAGGTTGTGGCTGACCGCCAAAAGCAGGCAGGTTGGCCGGTCGCTCAACGGGTGTCACCCAAATCGACTCGACCTCACCACGGCGGAGCACTTCCACGGCAATCTGCCCTTGTTTCTCACCTGCGGAAATCACCAGCTCCACCAGATCCTGCATCTCGTCAAGCTGAATATCGTTCCCCTGAAGCAGGATGTCGTGCCGCTGCAAACCCGCCCTGGCAGCCGGACTCTCGGGAACCACGTCCAGCACCTGCAAACCGATCTCCTCGGGAATGTCGACCTGGTAACGTACGGCTGGATCAACCGGGCCACCGACAATGCCAATCCAATACGGTGGGATCTCACGCTCCTCAGGAACAGCTGGATTGATAACGACCCGACCGGGCCCCACATTGGGTTGCCGACCACCTGCCTGTTGATCTCGATCCGGCGCGATCTGAACGATTTCGCCTGCTTCACTGTTTTCGGCATGGGCAAATCCACCCATCCCGCAGGCGACGGTTCCCATTAGCACTACCTGGAATGGCTGATACCAAAAAAATTTCAACATCTTACAATTCTCCTTTCGTCAAAAAAGTAACGTTTGCAAGTGGCCACTGCATGCGAATCGGAAAATTTCCACTGGCAAGCAACCTGTTTCAATAACCGAACTCAATAAACCGGACGACCGACCGGTACAATTTTTGTATCCTCGACCGGGACCATCAGTGATGTCCCATCCTCAATCCAGAGCGGAGCATAATGCCGGCGGCTCGTCACCTGGAAACCATGGTCTGCAAGTTTTTCACAAACTTGCTGCGGAATCCCCGACCGAAACGTCATCCCAAGTTGCGAATCCAGGGTGTCTGCGTCAAGCAGCGGTACATCGACTGTCTGCGGTTGTCCTTGCTCATCATGCACCCACAAAGTAAGCACATCGCCTTTGATCGGGTTTACCTCTGGGTGATTCTGCTGGGTGGCAGGAAGTTGGTCGACCCCACCGGTCGGCACCTGGCCGGCAATCTGGTGTGGCCTGTTGGAGGGAACCGGGGATGGTAATTCCCCATCATGTCGAATGGCGAAACCGGCGAAGAACGCAGCCAGCGGCACGGCTACGAGCGAAACACGGCGAAGCATTTCCAGCCGTCGTGTCCGTCGCCGCACTGTTTTCACTGGAAGTGCAAACTGAGCCCGTTGCGGCGAACCCACCAGTTGTTTGAACTCGCTGCGCCACGACTGCGCTTCCAAAAAAGCCAATGCACAACGACGCCAATCACCTTCGGAATGTTCCATCGCGGCGAGAAACGCCCGCCGATGTTCTGCCGACAACTCACCGTCGACCAGGCGGTCGAGCATAACTTCATCGTTTAAGTAGTAATCAGCCATTACGGTGCCAAGAAACCGTTGGTGGTTTCATCTCTATGAGCAGGAATCGTGTTCGAAATGCCTTCTTTCAAGCTCGCCCGAACCCTTTCCCGCGGGTCCTGGGACCCTCCCTGGAGTCTATTTCTCCAACAGCGGTTCGCAGTTTGCCGCGTGCCCGGTGCAGACGAGCCTCAACGGCACTCTGGGTAATTCCCAAGTGTTCAGCGAGTTGACGGTAGGACCAGTCCTCGGTGTATTTCAACAACAGTATTTCCGCATCCCGGTGTACCAATCCCTTCAAGGCCAACCGAAGCAGTTCACGTTCTTCTTTAGCAACGAGCCATAACAACGGATCGGGATGCCGAGTGTCTTCTTCGGTGGGTCGAAATTGCGTCGCGAACTGTTTTGTCAACTTGCGATATCGGCCCATCCGCCGCCGGTACTGCAACGCAGCGACAACAGCCAGCCGATATAACCACGGCGCCAGTTTTGTGCGATCGCGAAGGCGGTCTCCTTTTTCAACAGCGGCCAGCGCTACGTCCTGGAACACCTCTTCGACCACCCGTGGGTTTCCCACTCTGGCCAAAATGACCGTCCGCAACCAGCGACCATGTTCCGAAAGCGCAGACTGCCAATCAATGGGTGGCATGCCACCGCCAGGAGATGTCGGTAACATGTTACGGTTGGCCATAGTCACCAAAGATAGTTACCGCAAAGTGTTTTGTCTTGCGGAAAAAATTTTACTTGGTCCCGGCAACACGAAATTGGCTTGTTGTCGCGGGTCGAACGGGGTGCGTTGGTTCCCGCGGCGTCGCTCGGTATCGGGGGAAGCTAAGCTGTTGAGCCATCGTGAATTACTGTCCTGGAAGTGCCAATCGGGGTGGTTTGGTACGAAGTACGCCCCAGCCGATCAGTGCCGCCACAATAAGAACTACGCTGACATTCTGTGAAATGCTCATTCCCGTGCCCAAAAAAATGATTTCGTCGGTGCGAATCATCTCCAGCAGGAAGCGGCTGATCGGATAAACCGCGAGCATCAAGGCAACCACCTCGCCGTCACGACTTCGAAACGGAAAAAATGCCCACAGGAGCCAGGCGATCAGTGCCGCATTAATTGTGCTGTAGATTTGGGTGGGGTGCACTGGCAGACTTCGGGTCGAAACGGGTACCGCCTCGGCCCGGACCTGCTTGCCAGCGGCTGTTTCGACATTGAGATGCATATTTCCCCAGTAGGCATTGTGGATCGCCTTTGCCGCGTCGGCGTAGGTGGGGCACGGTTGACCATTAATGCCGACAATAATATCCCCGCGAGCCAGGCCCAATCGATCATTACCTTCGACCACAACGGCGCATGCTTGTCGGTCTGGAGCGATGTGAAACTCGTGTCGTTCACCTCGGGCAATCTGGTCGGCATAGGGCGGGCTCTCTTGTGGAAAAGTAACCGCCCAGGGGTGGTCACAAACTCCGCCGTAGCAACATCCGTTCAGTAAACAACCAATCCGGCCAATTGCCAGGCCGACCAGAAAGCTCGGTGCCACAATGTCGGCCAGCGCCAACATCGGCAAACGATGCCGGCGAACGAACCCCACGAATGCCACCAGACTCCCCATCAGGGCACCGTAAACGACTAATCCTCCTTGTGGAAAATTGAGAATTTTTGCAATCGTGGCAACGAGATTTTCCCCGCGAAAATCAGTGTTCCAATACTCGATCACGAAAAACAACCTGGCACCAATGATGCCACACACAAAGAGCCATACCGCCAACGAGAAAATCACTTCTGAGCTAAGACCCATTTGGTTTGCACGAACGCAGGACAACCCCACACCTGCCGCGGCAGCTAATAGCAACATCACTCCATAACCACGGACCGGAATTCCTCCCGACAACAGGGTGAATCCTCGCGGAAACCACTGCGGTAAGAAGGGCAAAAACAGAATGATCCCGGCTACCAACACCACGCCCCAACACAAACCCCGGGTTTCGTTCGACCAGCCACGCGCACGAATTGATAGAAAGAGTCTCCACCCCCCAAAAAGCAGCCAGATGGCCAGAAGCACGCCGAAACCAAAGATCGGAATCGGTCCCCACTGAAACGGAATACGAAAAAGTTCGCTACGCATGGAAATGAGGCCAAGCAGGGTTTCTTGTGCTTGGGGGGCCATTCGTCTGGCATCCCCAGGCCACACACATCAGCCGCGTGGCTCAACCATCGCGGCACAATTTTAACACCACCTTTTAACCAATCAGACTGTTGTCAATCAATCGCGTTTGACCAACCTGAGCCGCAATCGCAACCACGGTCGGGCCGTCGATCCGCTCAACTGGCGTGAGCGACCCCGGAGCAACAAATGCAATGTACTCAAGCTCGACCAGCGGTGCGGTTGCTAGCTGCTGCCGCATTCGCGAGTCCAGCACTCTCGAATTCCGCTCCCCAGCCACTGCAAGACGCTCGGCGAGCTCCAAACTCTGGAAAAGCGCACCTGCTTGCTGACGCTCTTCCGCATTCAAGTAACTGTTCCGCGAACTCATCGCCAGCCCATCCGACTCGCGCGCGGTCGGGCAAATTCTGACCGTCACTGGAATGTTCAAGTCGGCGATCATTTTTTGAATGATCAGGGTTTGCTGATAATCTTTTTGTCCCAGGTAAATGTGGTCGGCTGGTGCGATCATCAGTAACTTCAGTACGATCGTCGCCACACCTCGAAAATGAATCGGGCGGACCAGTCCCTCCAGGCAGTTTGCCACCTCGCCAACCTCGACCCATGTGTCGTGCCCGGACAAATACATTTCCGCCACACTTGGCACAAACACCAGATCGCAACCGTGTTGCCGCAGCAATTGCAGATCGCTCTCTAAATCGCATGGGTACTTGTCAATGTCTTCCGAAGGACCGAACTGGGTGGGATTTACGAAAATAGTGGCCACCGTCTCGTTGCATTCAGCTCGAGCCGCATCCACCAAACTGAGATGCCCTTGATGCAACGCACCCATGGTAGGTACCAGACCGACTGATAGCCCGCTACGCTGAGCGTCGCGTACCGATCGCCGCAATTCGTCCCCGCTGGAAATTACTTGCATTGTTGGTTGAGAAGCTGGATTGGTGTTGCCGTTCATTCTATGGCTGTTAGACCCGCCAAGTCGAGTTGTTGGCATAGCTGGGCAACGGTCTGGTTGAATTGGGGGTGGACCCAATCAGCCACGATTTCGGTCGCCGGACCAAGTACAAACGGCCGCAAATGCATCCGCGGATGAGGAATCTCGAGGTCGGGCGATCTGATGATTTGCCCGTCGTACAACAAGAGGTCAATGTCCAGCGTGCGGGCAGCCCAGCGGACACCACGCTTCCGGCCGAATTGATCCTCAATCTGACCCACGACAAGAAGCAGGGCGTGCGGATCAAGGGTTGTCTTCACGACGACCGCCCCGTTGAGAAATTCACCCTGCCCGGCCGGTCCACCCACCGGTTGTGAGCGATGCCAACGACTGACCGCAACCACTTGCACGTTTTCCACGCCACGCAGTACATCCACGGAGCGTTCAAGTGTTTTGCGACGGTCGCCGAGGTTGGCTCCGAAACCCAAAAGACACCTTGCCATACCTGGTCCGACCCTGATTTCGTGCAACGAACCTTGTTGGCTAGTTAAACTGCGTTGTCTGGTGAAACTGCGTTGGCTGGTGAAACCGCGTTGGCTGGTGGCGTTTGGTCCACTTTCGAGCGATCCCGGGTCGAAATTGGAGCAGGACAAACCACCGCGCGCAAAGACCGGCAGGAGGCAACACCGGTTACCTTCTGCCGTTATCGACTATTTCACCTCTCGTTTGCAAACACTGGGAGGGACCGCCCGTCACACGAACTCGCTCGTCGCGATCGCTCCATCAGTTGCGCTCCCATGATCGTTTGCACTGGTACCCTCACATCCTTGCGAGGAAATACTCTTTGCCGGTTTTCGCAACGTGAACCAAATTCCCATTGGCCGCTTCATGCGCTCTGTGGAAAGCCCAAGCCGAAATCCCGCATGGAAATGATCCATAGAACAGTTCTCATAGCGCGCACCAACAGCGCAATTCCCGCCTACAAACTGACCTTGGATCCCACCAGAGTCGACACCCTACCCACTCATCGCGACGACACGCTACTCGGTCGTTCGTCCTTTCTCGAGCAGCAACACCAACGATCAGCAACAGAATCTCGCAGTTGTCGTAATCGATAGAGGGGTAGTTTGCAAAACTTTGTCTCTCTTGTCAAGCAACTTTCTTTGCCCTTCTTTTCAGAGGTGATCTATACTTTCAAGCGATACTCTGATTCCGGAAAATACCCTCTTGACAAACACCATCGATGGCCCACAAAGTTCCTGCCCGGTACTTCCTGTGATGTTCGACGCTGCGTACGATACAGACGTGCTGTCAATCACACTCCACATAGACACTCCACATAGACACTCCACATAGACACTCCACATAGACACTCCACATAGACACTCCACATAGACACTCCACATAGACACTCCACATAGACAC
>CAUZEA010000011.1:0-82209 GCA_963578605.1 Planctomycetota bacterium | reverse complement strand
TCTCTCGATCCATCGGCTAAGATCTGACCCCGATCTACCCGTCCGAGCAGCGGCCGACTACATCGCCTGGAGCCCCGCCATTGGACTGAAACTGCTCAATTCCTGACTTTGCAGTTCTCCTGGTTCGATACCGTCAATGGCTCGTTGCTCGATAAGTGAAGCAGCTCGACCAGGCAACATCCCGCATCAAGCATTCCGTATCTAGTCTCGAGCATCGAGCGGGCGATACAGGAACGGCCGACGGAACATACCGCCCACGTGGTGCGTGCAATGCGTACGCACCGTAATGTCGTTTGCGCCGGTTTTGAGCTTGCCGGTCAAATCAACATCCCACTCGAAGGAAGAGTCGTTGTTCCACCACATTCCGTTTTGTGGACGATGTGCCACGAGCAGCCCGTTGACATACAGCCACGCCTCGGCAAACAGACCTGGAAATCGAAGGTGAACCATCCCCTCCACCTGCTCACGGTCAAGTGTCACTTCAGTTTTGGACCACATGAAGCCCGTAAACGTCTGTCAGTCGGGATGAAGGATACCTTGCGCCTGAGGATACAAATCCGTGCGCACGGTTTCCCACGCGGTCGTGGGATAGTCTTTGCGGCTAGCTGGCGTCTGGTAGTTGTTGCGGTTAGCTCGCCAATACGAGTGGTCGGCAGGGCGGCCGGTGCAGTGGCTTGCCAACCCGGTGTCGTGGGGATCGCGGCGAAAGGCCCAAATTAAGGGCAGTTTGACGATGAGTTTGCCACGGGGACCATCGGTGAATTTGGCCAGCGAGGCGTATTGCTCCACTTCCCCGGAGAACCAGGCCGGTCCGCTTTCCACGATCTTGTTGCCCGGTTGGCCGAGATACCGGTATGTCGTGAAAAGTCCGCTCATTTCGGTCAACTGATCACGAATGTGCAGTCCGGTCGCGCCGGCTGCACCGGCGGCCTTGTAGTCGGCGTCGGTAGCCGCCAATCGTACCATTTTCATGTAATTGTCGATGATGCCGAAGGAGAGCCGCGTAAACTTCATCCGATCGAGCAGTTGTTTTTCGTGCCGGGTGAGTTGGCTGGTTGGTTTCGCAGCCAGCGGCGCAAGCGCTGCTTCCGCCTGCGTGAGGTGTCGGCGGAACTGTTCGATGAGCACCGGCGTGTAGATCGCCGGGGCCACGTACCCCAACGAGCTGTGTGGACGCACGGTGTTGAAGTGCCGTCGCCAACGCTCGATGAGTACCTTCGCCTCCAGCAATATATTGAACCATTCTCGGGCCAGATCGACGGTTGCAATCGCAATGGGGCGGAACAAACAGATTTGGCCGCGAAAGCGTTTGAACTCTCGCAAATGCTGCAAGAGAAATGGGTTAAGGCTAATGTGCGGGCCAAACGCAGTCTGCTCGAAATCGTATGTTTGAAATTTTTGCTCGACGGCGCAACTTTAGTCCCTGAAATAAGAAAGCCCATCGACGAGCACGTCGAAGGGCTTTCTGTCCCGTCAAGTCGGGCTGAAAGGATTTGAACCTTCGACCTCTGCGTCCCGAACGCAGCGCTCTAGCCAAGCTGAGCTACAGCCCGTGATGTCAGCGGATCCCGCTTTCTGACCTCTTCACGATCGTAACACAGGCCCCCTGGGGCGACAACTGACCACCGCGGCAGGGAATTTTGGCCCCGGGATACCGAGGCAAGTACCCGTTCCGGTTGGCGGGGCCGATGGGCAGGGGGCCGAACCAACAGTTAAAATGATTGAAGTAACGGTTCTGTCTGGTCGTGTGGGTTCGGGAAAGGTTCCGAGCCGGTATTTTGTGGCCACCTGCAAGGTGCGGCCTTATCAACGGGCTGTGAACTGGTGTACGATGCGGCCAGGGATAAGTATCATTCTGAGACAAACGGGCTTTTGGGTTTATGTCTGCGCCAAACCAGGTCGTATACGCCTATTTGACAATCCTTAGCGGGAGCAAGGCTGGAACCAACTTTCTGGTTGATCCCGCTGTGCGCACGCTCATTGGTCGCGGGACCGATTGTCACATCGCCATCCCCGATCCGTTGTTGTCGCGGGTGCATGCTTCGCTGGAATTTGAGCAGGATGGTTGGGTTGTGCGCGATGCGAGCAGTCGCAATGGGACCCAGGTGAACGGGCAAAAGATTACCGAGGCGGCGATTGACGACACCCATATGATTCAGCTTGGCAAGAGCAAGTTGCAATTCCATTTGTCGGAGGACCCACCAACGGCTGAGGGGAACGACCCTCACCACACGCAAACGATCGTCAAAGATGTTCCGCTGGCGATGGCACAGGATCGGGAGGAGGTAATTTCGGGGCTACCCGGTGCCGATCAAGTTAAAGAGCTGATGTTGTTGTATCAACTCTGTATCAAACTGCTCGGTTGTGGAGATCCTGATCAGGTGGTTGCAATCGCCCTGGACCTGTTGCGCAAGCGGACAGGTGCTGCCGTGATCGGGTATTTGGCCGTGACGGACGAGGGAGGGCTTAAACCCAGTTTGGTGATCCCCGAGGATTCGGAGACTAAAATCCAGTTGAGTGATTCGCTCACCGAGATTGTGCTCCGGCAGGGCCACGCGATTTGGGTCGCCAATCAATCGACGTCTGGCCGGAAAAGTGATTCGTGGGAACATTTTGCCGATGCCATGTGTGCTCCGCTGGTGCGGAAGTCCAAGGATGGGGAGCGGATCACGCTCGGGGCGATTCATGTTTACCTGGAGGCGGGTCGATTTCGTCAGTCAGATTTTGACTTCCTGATCAGCGTGGCGAACCTGGTCGTCGTGGCCCTGGTGAGGGCTCGGGAACTGGTCACGCTGCAATCGGATTTTCAGCGTTTGGTGGAAAGATCGCCGGGCTATGACAATTTGATCGGGGAAAGTTCTCCGATACAGGAGTTGAAGACCAAAACAGCCCGCGTTGCCAGAGCCTCCGGTTGCGTGCTTGTTCGAGGTGAAAGTGGTTCGGGTAAGGAACTGGTAGCACGGGCCATCCATCGGGCGAGTCCGCGGGAAGATCGCCCGATGATCTCGGTCAACTGTGCTGCAATTCCAGCGGACCTGATGGAAAGTCAACTTTTTGGCCACAAATCGGGGTCATTTACTGGTGCCGATCGGGATCACCAAGGTTACTTCCAGCAGGCGGATCAGGGGACGCTGTTTCTGGACGAAGTCGGCGAGTTAACCCTTGAAGGGCAGGCAAAGCTTCTCCGGATCCTGGAAGGGCACCCGTTCTTACCGGTTGGTGCAACCGAGGAGGTGAGTGTTGATGTTCGGATCGTAGCCGCGACGAATCAAGATTTGCAGGATTACGTCCGCGAGAAAAAGTTTCGTGAGGATCTCTTTTATCGGCTCAGTGTTTTTGAGTTGTACGTACCTGCGTTACGGGAGCGGGGCGACGACATTAGCCTGCTGATCGACTACTTTTTGGATCACTATCGACATCAGCACGGTCGGCCGAACCTGGTTCTGGCCGAGGATGCTCATAAAAAGATGCTGGGCTATCGCTGGCCAGGTAACGTGCGGCAACTGCGCAATGTGATCGATAGCGCCGTTGTCCTGGCCGATAGCGAAACGATTCAGCCCAGCGATTTGGCGCTGCGAGACTCTGGGGGTCCGGACCTGGACACACTCCAGATTGATCTTTGGGAAAAGAAACTGATCGTCGAGGCGCTGCGACGAACCAGCGACAATGTACCGGAGGCCGCCAAATTACTTGGCATTGGCCGGGCCACGCTTTACCGGAAAATTGAGCAATACAAGATTCAGCGGTGAGTGGCTCAGAGGCTGTGCCAACGAAGTGGCAGGCGGCAACCGGGGGTGGACGGCGGCCGGCACGTGGTAGGCCTACAGTTTTGGGAGTTAGGATTTTTCCTGTCGGGGGGGTGCGTGTGAGAAACCAATATTGAACAGAAATGGGCACAACGGAGGATCAACGCCGAAAGTTCGAAACGCTTGATCGCGATGCGCTTCAAGCGCACCAGTTAGCATCCTTGAATCGGCTACTGGCCAAAATCTTGCCGCAGAATGAGTTCTACGCTCGCAAGTTGTCCGATTGCAAAATCCCGCTCAAAAACCTCGACGAGCTTGGTTTTTGGCCCACGACGATTAAAGAAGAGCTTCAACCTGCGACGGCCGATCCTTTTGTTGCCAATCGCACGTATCCGACCGATCACTATGTTCGTTATCACCAAACGTCGGGAACTCGTGGCCGGCCGCTGGTAGTGTTGGACACGGCCACCGATTGGAAGTGGTGGATCGATTGTTGGCAGTTTGTGCTCGATGCGGCAAACATTCAAACGCACGACCGCGTACTGTTGGCATTTTCATTTGGTCCGTTCATTGGTTTTTGGAGCGCGTTCGATGCCCTGCAGGAGCGTGGGGTGATGGCGATCCCGGCGGGTGGGATGGGTAGCCTGGCCCGTTTAGAAATGATTCGCCGGGCTGGGGCAACGGTGTTGTTTTGTACGCCGACCTACGCACTCCGCCTGGCGGAGATTGCCCGAGAGCACCAGATCCAACTTGAGCAATTGCCGATCGAGAAGATTGTGGTAGCTGGTGAGCCGGGTGGCTCGGTCCCGTCGATTCGGGCGCGCATCGAATCTGCCTGGAAGGCAACGGTATTGGATCATGCCGGAGCGACCGAGTTGGGAGCCTGGGGTTATCCCGACGCCCAGCGGCGCGGGCTTCACGTGCTGGAAAGTGAATTTATTGCTGAGTTCATTTCGGTAGCGACGGGTCGGCGAGCCGAGTCAGGTGAGTTGGCGCGCCTGGTACTCACGACCCTGGGTCGTGAAGGCGCACCGCTGGTGCGATATCAAACTGGCGACCTGGTGCGGCCCGATTGGAGTCATGCGGGGGACAACCGATTCGTGTTGCTCGAAGGGGGAGTCCTTGGCCGTGCCGATGACATGATGATCATCCGGGGAGTGAACGTTTTCCCGAGTTCCATTGAACAAATTCTGCACAGTTTCCCGGAAGTCGTCGAATATCGTATGACCGCGCACCGGCGGACGGCGATGGACGAGCTTGTGATCGAAGTTGAAGATCACCTGATGCAGTCAGCCCGGATTGCTGAGGAGCTCAAATTGCAGCTTGGGTTGAGCGTTGAGGTCCACTGTGTACCGGCGATGTCGTTACCCCGGTTTGAGGGGAAAGGAAAACGTTTTGTAGATGAGCGGAATGAAACCTCAACCAACGAAGCTTGAGCTTGTCGACCCGACTTGCCTGGAGATTTCCTGGTCAGATGGGAAATCGCATCACTACAAAGTGCGGGAGTTGCGTGATCGATGTCCTTGCGCCACGTGTCGCGAGTTGCGTAATGCTCCGCTACCGCCACCGACGCAATTACCCGTGCTTTCGGCAGCCGAGGCCGCACCACTGCAAATCACAGGCGTGTCACCAGTCGGCAACTACGCGTACTCGATTGAATTCAGCGATGGACATAACACAGGATTGTACACGCTGGATTTTCTTTACGAACTTGGCGAGTTGTCGGCGTAAGCCGTTCAATCGTTCGCTATGTCAATCGGAGTGCAAGGGTGGGAGCTGGAGGTGCCTCGTCTTTCGTCAAGTGAGGCTTGATCAGCCACTAGTTACCAGGGAGGTTGGGCAGTCCGGGGATTGCGGTACCAGGGGCGCCAAAATTACTGGAGCCGGGTGCTGCGGAACTGACTGCCTCGTCGTCGGACGATTCGACCTGTTTGACGAGGTCGGCACGACTGAGGCGGATTTTCTGGAAGACATCGTTTGCAATCACGTAGTACCAATTCCCAAAGCGTTGATTGAGCTCGTCAACCTCTTCGGTGCCTTGATCGATCTTACTTTTGTATTCGTCAAGCTTGCGTTGATTGGCTTGTTCAATTTGCTTGCGATCGGCGATGATTTTTTCCAAATCTTCTGACGTGGTATCCTCTGCTTCGCTGGTATCCGACGATTCGCTGGTATCCGACGATTCGCTGGTATCCGACAATTCGTCGGTTGCTTGCTCGTCGGTTGCTTGCTCGTCGGTTGCTTGCTCGTCGGTTGCTTGCTCGTCGGTTGCTTGCTCGTCGGTTGCTTGCTCGTCGGTTGCTTGCTCGTCGGTTGCTTGCTCGTCGGTTTTCTCGGATTCTGCTGGGGCATCGCCCTCGTTGTCCGTGGTTTCACTGTCGTTTGCAGGACTGGTTTTATCGGTGGCTGGTTCTGCGGTCGAGGAATCATCTTCAGCTTGGGGCTGGCCATCTTCAGCGGGCTCACCCGTGGCTTCACCGTCAGTATTTGCCTCGGGCTGCTGTTTGGTCGGGAGTTCGGGGAGTTTTTCGAGTTCAGGTTTTTCGATGGCATCTTCGTTGAAGCGAACCATGACGAACAGATATCGGTTGACTCCATCTTCTTCATCTAGGTCGTTTTCGTCAGCGATGCCTTGCTCGGCTTCGCCACTGGAGGCGATCTGCAGGTTACCGAAGCGAAGTACATATTCGACACCATTTTTCATCGTACAAATGACTTCGCCTTCGCTGGAGAGAATCTCGAGTTCGTCGGAAGTGAGTGGAATGGGTGCGAAACCACGTTTCACAAGGCTACTGATGGACTGGTTATTTTTGAGAAAATCGCCACCTGCTTTGAGGTCGGCGCTAAGCCCCGTCGGTTTTTGTTCGACATCCACGATCAACAGATTATCGAGGGCATCTTTCAAATCGCGGATTTTATCCTGATTCAGTTCTTGTTCTTCGGTGAGTGGCTCGTCGACGAAGTCTTTGCCATCGGTCTGGTAGGTTTTCAAGGAGTCGACCACCCATTTTGAGTCAGCCGAATCATACCGCAGGGAGTATTCCCCCCGTCGATCCCATTCAATTTGGGGTTGAAAGCCAACAAGGACGAGGTTGGCCGAGTAGTCGTTGACTTTGATTTCCTGGATATCCATGGGATTCAGCTTCAAGAGATCGTTCTCAATCCAATCTTCGAACCTGGTCGAGAGTTTGGAGGGATCGATTTCGATGACGTAGACGACATCGCGGTTAGGCTCACGGACGTAGCGTTGCCCCTCGGCATCTTTAACAGGCTTGCCGATGACAAGGTCGACGAGCGGTTCGTCGTTGATATCGGCAACGGTGACTCGGGTTCCGACGCCCTTCTGGCCGGCCTCAAGTTTTGGTGAATCGGGGTCAACGACGCCATATTGTTCGTGCTCGGTGGGGTTGTTGGATTTCACAGCGAGCACCTCTCGACCGAGCAGGCTACCGGCTGCCTCGCCCATTTGCCGCTCGGCGTCGGCGGGATATCCATTTTTTGAGGGGAGTGTCCAGAGCCCGTTGTCATCCTGCGCGACCTCAAAATCGCGGAGGGTGGCGGTATCTTCATCGAAGGTCACGATTCTAAGCCGTTTGGCATCTTCCGGATCGAAGTCCCCGATTTTTTTGTCGCCGACAAGCGTGTCAAGGTCGAGGTCGGCCGTGGAAGGTTTGGTCGAAAAAGCGAGGACCAGGATAATGACGGCAACGACGATGAAGAGTACGGTTTTTGTAAATTCGTTCATAGGAGGGACCCTGGAAATGGGAACGGGTTTCAGTTTATGGCGGGGGAATTCATCGGCAACGTGGCCAATGTTTAATGTTGACAGTGCGTGGGGAAGGAGTGCTGGTTGGAATTACGATTTCGATTTGGTGGCTCGTTCATCAATTGGGCCTCCATACCGCAATCGCGATTTGCTCACACCTTTCCGTTCGGCTTTGCGGCGATGAAAAAAGACGAAGAAAGCCACAAGTGCCGGCGGGATGAGGGGGAGCAGTACGGCGTAAGTTTTGTAATGACTTTGCACGCCCCGGATTGCCAGGTCGCGATCGCGTTCACTTTGCCGGACTTTACGATCGCGATCTTTTTCGAGCCGGGCAATTTTAACGTCACGGATTCGCTCAAGCCGCTGGCGAGTGATCTCCAACAACTGCCGTTTTGCGGTGGGACCGAGATCCGTGCGTGCTTCGATCTCATCAATTTTTTGCTGGAATTCATTTCCAGCTGCCTCGATTTGCTCGCGGGCTTCCACGACAAAATCATTAGTTTGTTTGAGAGACTTTTCGCGATAATCTTCGGTAGCTTCCTCAATTTTCTTAAGGATACGATGGGTGCGATCACGTTTGCGGATATCGATGAAGCGTTGGTCTTCGGCGAGATGGTCGAGGATATTGAGAACGAACGTAACATTTTGAAAGTTCCAGTTGATGAGCATTTCTTCTTCCTGGCCGATTTCCCGCAGCATGAAAATGACGGGTGCGATCCAGTCGATGTCCGCGACCAGTACGGCACGGATGTTAGTTTCTGTTTCTTCCTGGACTTCTTCTTCCTGTTCCTGCTCCTCCTCTCCAGTGGAATTTTCGTCATCACCAGCATTGACAGCAACGAATAAATCGTCCTCAGTCTCAACGGTGCCACTGACCTCGGCAGCCACAATGTAAGATTCACGGGTCAGGACGCGGCGTGGGGACATAGGTCCTCCCCGCATTTGCATTTCGAAGTCCATGTAGTTGATGGTGCCGGTCTGAGGTCCAGTTACCGCCAGTGCGGTGAAGTCAAGCTTGGAGTCATTATCGGGTTGCCAGCCACCGGCAATCAAAAAGAGTACTTGCCGCATCCCTTCGGAGATTTCATTATTGGGATTGAAGGGCTGAACGGCCCCGTTCCCTTCGTCGATGAAGATCCACTGCCGATCGATAAACGTTTGGGCCCGCTTGTACGGGTTGTAGTCTTGCCAGATGATTTCATCAGCGACGAACTTGACTCCCAAGAGCTTCCAGAGTTGATTGATATCGCCTTTTGGCTCTGGAGGCTGGCGGTTAAACATTCCCATCATCCCCCCCGGGGGTCGTTTTGGCTGCCCGGTACCAACGACGTTGGGAAAGAACTGTGGCAACGGGAAGGGGTCTTCGAAGATAGCGACCGGCTGCCCGGCTCTGACGGCGGCTACGAAGTTATCCATTTTTTCGGGTGTCAGGGACGAGGGTTGGACTGCCAACATGACATCGAAACGTTCGGTGATGGGGTTGGCGGGATCGGCTTCGACGACGTCGTATTGTTTTTTGAGTTCAGTGACCAGGCGTGATTCTGCGGTTTGGCCTTGCATGGAAAAACCGCCGAAGAGTTCCACATCGGTTTTCAGAACGCCAAGTGTCTTGCGTTCCTGTTGGGCAACCGTGGCAATGGAGCGGACCAGTTCGTATTCGATGGGGATCCCTTTATCGATAAAGGGAATAACCACTTTGTCGAGGCCACAAGTAAACGCGGCGCCGAGGTAAATTTCCTCGCGCTTGCGTGAACCGCCCAAGTTGGTATCCACGTCCCGGGGTTCAATGCCGTAGGTTCGTTCGGCAAGTGCGGCCTGTTTGCTGAAGTTCTCAATTTGGTTCACATCGACCTGGATCTTGCCTCCACCGAGCGAGCTTAGTTCTTGCAAAGAAGAGATAAAATTGCGTTTGAGAGCGGCATATTCTGCCGGTACCTGCGGGCTGACATACGCGTCGATTTTGATGATCGGGACGCCGTCATCGTTACGGAGTTGGTCGATCAGTTCGATGGACTTTTGGGAAAGGGAGTTAAGTCTTTCTTTGGTTGCATCCCAGCGTGCCAGGCTGACATGAGACAGGAGCACGTTAACTCCTACCGCGAGCATGACGAGTGAGAGGGCGCGCACAAAATAGTGCCCCCACATGGAATTACCGTCTTCACCGCCGCGCCAATGCCGCCGGCCGATCAGCACCATGCTGAGGTAGAGCATGACGATGACGATCATCAGGAAGTAGCTGATGCCACTCAGGCTGATGACACCTCGTTCAAAGTCAGCAAATTGTTCGGCAGCGCTCCAGCGTTTAATAGCTTGAGCGAAACCGGGGTCGCGTATGATCCAGTCGGCCACACCAAAAAAGGCAAGTGGCAAGTTGAAGATCATTCCGAAAATGAATCCGACGGTCAGGTTATTGGTGAGGAACGAGGCAACTATCCCGATCGAGAGCATGGCGAGGCCGATAAACCAATAGCCGATGTAGGTGCCGATAAACAGACCGCTATCAGGCCAACCGAGCCCCCAGCTGAAGATGAGATAGATCGAGAACATCGAGAACAACAGCGAGACCGAAAAAATCGCGACACCCGCCAGGTATTTACCGACGACCACGTCCAGGTCGCTGGCCGGCATGGTGAGCAGCAATTCGTCGGTCCCGCGGCGACGTTCTTCTGCCCAGGTGCTCATCGTGATAGCAGGGATGAAGACGAGCAGGATGAAGGGCATCCAACGGCTGAGCTGATCAAGGTTGGCCAGATTATTGCCAAAGAACTCTGGTGGCCAGAAGGCGGCAGCGGCGCTCAGCACGACAAACACACAGATGAAGACATACCCCGTGGGGTTGGAAAAATAGCTGATAAAGTCGCGTTTAAAGATCGCTTTGAGGACGTGAAAGTTCATGGCGAACCAAAAATGGGTGGCATGTGACTAGTGGTGGATGTCCGGTAATGTGTAAGGGGTGGCGCGCGAGTTCAGCTTTCCACGGAGGTGATCTGATGGAAGCGTTCGTCGAGATTTTTTTCGTCTGCTTTGAGTTCAGCGGGTGTGCCATCGAATACGAGGCGGCCTTCGTTGATAAAGAGTACGCGGGTACACGTCGGTTCGACCTCTTGCAGAATATGGGTCGAAATCAAAATGGTTTTGGTTTTGCCCAGGCGTCGAAGCGTATTACGTACTTCGCGAATCTGGTTTGGATCCAGTCCGGCTGTTGGCTCATCCAGGATGAGCACATCGGGTTCGTGCAGGAGCACGCGGGCCATCCCAACCCGTTGGCAAAAACCTTTGGAGAGCTTACCGATCGGTTTTCCCAGCACACTATCCAAGCGGCAAAGTTCGATGACGTCGCGCATCCGCTGGTCGATTTCCGCGGGGGACATCCCTTGTAGTTCGCCCGAAAAACGGAGTATGCTGCGGGGCGTCATGTCGGGATAGAGCGGCCCGTTTTCGGGCAGGTAGCCGAGTTGGCGCGACGCCGCAAGCCGGTCGGTGGCCGTATCGTAGCCGGCGATTCGAGCGGTTCCGGTCGAAGGAGCGAGATAGCCGGTCAACAGTTTCAGCGTGGTGCTTTTACCCGCACCGTTGGGCCCGATAAAGGCTACGACCTCACCCCGCTCGATGGTGAACGAGACATCGCGGGTGGCAGCGAAGTCGCCGTAATATTTTGACAGGTTAACCGCTTCAATCATGGCGGAGCCGTTGGTGGCATTGCCGCCGTGGGCTGCTTGATTCATGGCTTGAAGGCTCCTCGTGGTAGTCAGGGAAAACAGATCGAACGCGTCTCAAATTGCCGCAGCAGGCCAGGTATTGCGGATCGTTCGGGGAAGCTAGGGAATGGGTTTTGGCAGGGCCGCTATCCATTGGGGTATCGGGCACAGGCCGATTAGCGATCACTCTAAAAACTGATAACGGATCACTGGTATTTCCGACACGTGCTCAACGTCTCCCCTTGGTCCAATGGCAGCGATCGGGGAGAGGGGGCAAGAATACCAACGAACTTGCGAGGCCCCGACATCAGCACGGCGGAAACTTGAGGATGCCTGAGACACCTGCCGAAGGCAATAGGATAAACCGGCACCCGGGGCTTGTCTATAGCTGTTGATACGTCGTCGACGAGAGCCCGGTTCGGAGTGGTCTGGCGGGCAGATTGCCGATCTTGCCTAACGGCCCCGCACAATCTCGATATGGCGTTGCCAAAGCGGGTCGTTGGTTTCGGGGAAGTCGGTCCGGAGGTGAACTCCGCGGGATTCTTCGCGTCTGAGGGCCGATTCGATCATTAGCTTGCTGACGGTCAACATGTTTTGCAGTTCCCAACCGGTCGGGTCGGTCAGTTGTCGCGTGAGGGCGTACTGGCACCATTGGTGGATGGTCTGGGCTGCCTCGGTAAGGCTTTCGCGATTTCGACGGACCCCGACAGCCCGCCAATTGAGACTTTTGAGGGAATTGCGCACGTCTGTCAAATCGAGCCGTTCGGCGGGTGGTTCGCTCGTGGGGTTTTCCAAGCGGAGGGCCTGAAAGTCATCGGATTCTTCGAGGGCGGCTGCCGAAGCATCGTGCCCGGCGTGGGTACCATACACGAGTCCCTCGAGCAAACTGTTGGAGGCGAGGCGATTGGCTCCGTGCAAGCCACTGCTGGTCACCTCGCCTGCTGCCCACAATCGAGGCAGGGATGTTTGCCCGCGATGGTCGACAACAACACCGCCGATCATGTAGTGGGCGCCGGGACGAACGGGGATGGGATCGGTCGCGATATCGATCCCGAATTCCGCGCAGGTTCGCGCAATACCAGGGAACCGCTGGCGAACCCGCGCGCCGTCGAGATGGCTCAGATCGAGGTAGACATTTGGGTGTTTGGTTTTTTCCATTTGTGAGACAATCGCCCGGCTTACGATATCGCGGGGAGCCAATTCGGCCTGCTGGTCATACGCCGGCATGAAGTGCTCGCCATGACTGTCAATCAAGCGGGCTCCTTCGCCGCGGATTGCCTCGGTAATCAAGCTGCGGATGCTACCAGCTATGTAGAGCACGGTCGGATGGAACTGGATGAATTCCATATCGGCCAATGCCGCACCCGCACGGTAGGCAAGTGCGTGACCGTCGCCGGTGGAAATACGGGGATTGGTCGTTTCGCGAAAGATTTGTCCGCAGCCACCTGTGCAGAGAATGGTTTGTTTGGCCCAAACGAACGTCTTGCCATGGTCAACGTTCCAAACGAGTGCTCCGCGGCAACTGCCCGCGTCTGTCAAAAGATCCATCGTAAAGGTGTTTTGCCAGATTTGGGCCTCGAGTTCATTGCACGCTCGATGAATCATGGCCCGCATGACTTCTCGGCCGGTGGCATCGCCCAGGGCATGAACAATTCGATGACGACTGTGCCCACCTTCGCGTCCCAGCATCAGTTCGCCCTGGTCCTGGTCGAATTGGGTTCCCCAGGCAATCAATTGTCGAATGTGATCGGGTGCTTCGCGGACGACCATTTCGACCACGTCACGGTTGCAAAGATTGGCACCTGCGGCCAGGGTGTCGTCAATGTGATTTTGAAAGCAGTCTTCTGGATCAAGGACCCCTGCGATTCCTCCTTGCGCATAGACACTGCTCGACTCCTGCATAACGTCCTTGGTGACGATTAGCAGTGAAAGCCGGCGATCGATTTCCATCGCGGCGCGCAGTCCGGCGATGCCGCCCCCCAGGATGAGCACATCGACGAAGTGGTGAGGGATTCGCTTGGGATGAAAAGGAACAAGATACCGGGGAACCTCACAAGATTTCATAATCGCAAGCTTAACCATCTTTCCAACGGGCAGCTACCGGCCAAATTGCGACAATCCGTTGCAACGTACCAGCCAGTCGGCCAGTCGAGTGGTTCGGGCTTTTCGGCTGACTTCTTTGCCAGCAGAGGCTTCGGAAACGGGTTGCGCAGGGTTTACCCCGGGGTCGGGAGGCGTGGTTTTTCGATAATTGCCGTTTTTCGACAATCGCTGTTTGCGACTTGCATAAGATCGGGGACGTTTCCGCGCTCCAGCACGGCTAGCTCAAAGCAAAATCGTTAGTTGGCTGATTTCGACACGCCCTGGTTGTAGGCGCGGAGCCGTTGTTCAAACTCGGGCGGGGGGGGGACTCGTGCCGCATCGCGTAGATCGCGCAAGGTATCGTCCTTTTGCGAAGCGCCTTTGCCAGGCGAGTCTGGTTTGAAGCCGAGGCTCCGCAAGGCGTTATTCCAAAAGTCGTTGGCAGTTGAATCGGATGCCGATTGGTTAGCTTCTTCTCTGCGAGACTTCCAGCGATCGACAAACTGCTTGAGTTCGTTGGGGGTCCAACCAAGTTGGTCGAGAAGTTCGGAATCGACTTTTTTGCGGTTGAGCAGGTCGGCGAGCTTGTTGAGAATCAGTTCGGTTTCGCGGCGGGCATAATCGAGGTTGGCTTCGTCACCGCCGGGCTCACCCGAGCCAGGTTGCGGGGGTCGACCCTGATTAGAACCCGATTTTCCACCCCCCCCTGAGGCGCCATCGCCTGATGATTCCTGACGCGGATCTTGTGCCTCGCTGAGTTGTTCGGCGGCCTTGTCCCCGGAGGCGGAAGGATCCTTGGGTGGATCCGGTTTTTCCCCATCTCCCGTTGGTTCTCCCGGCCTCTGGTCGGCTGATGGCTTTTCGCCAGTTGCCTGCTGTTGGGTTCCCTCTGAATTCTGGTTGCCTGCTTGGGACGAGGGCTTTCCGCCTGGCTGGTCTCCTTGGCCCTGACGCTCTTTAGTGCCTTGACCTTGCGAACCGTCCCCCGGTTCACCCGTGGGCTGGCTCGATTGTTTTTCACCGGCACCCGCGGCCGAGTCGTTGCCGGTTCCTCGTTCTGAGGATTCGCCACCCCCTTCGTCGGCAGATTGATTTTGACCGCTGCTACCGGTTCCTTCGTGATCGGCTTTTTGGCCACCCCCTTCCTGGCCACCACCGGGTCGGTCGCCACCTTGATCGCCCTTGGAATCGGACTCGCGTTTGCCTGCTCCCGGGGTCGGTGGCTCGCCATCGTCGCTCCGAGATGTGTCGGAGGGGTCCTGTCCCCATTTGTCGCGGGGTTTCATACGCTCATCAGAACTCGGCGCGCCCTGACTTTCATCCGGTTGGTCGCCAGCTCCGGAGGGGCCTTTGCTACTGGACTGCTGCCCGCCCGGAGAACTTTGCTCCTGATTCTGCTCCTGACTCGCCTGACCGTCGCGATCAGGATCACCCGGTCTGGTTTCGGCGCCAGGATCCCCAGAGCCTGGGCTTTCGTCTTGTTTGGAATGCGGACTCTGATCGGGGGAATTTTCTGTGGGATTGGTGTTTGTTTTGGGCTGAGACGGATCCTCGGACGGTTCATTCGAGGTTGCAGCCCGCTGGGCGTCCGATTTTCCCGGTTGCTCGCCGGAGTTATCCTGACGGCTTGATTCGCCTTGCTGGTTGGTGTCCGGCGAAGCATCGGGTTGTGTTTGTCTGGATTGCGAGGAGGCATCCTTCTTCTGGAAATGTTGGCGGATGCGCTCGAATGCTTCACCATCGTCATCACCGGTGGGTGAAACGGGCGATCGTGGCTGGTCCTGAGGATTGCCACCTTGCCCCGGTTGGCGACGCTGGGCAGCGTTGGATGGGTTGGAACCGTTTTGGCTGGCGGCCCGTGCATCGGAGACCTTGTCATCCGTTCCGGAGGATGGTTGCTGATTTCCTTGTCGGGTTTTGTTGCCGGTCGAGTCACCTGGTTGATCACTTGCCGTGCCACCTTGTCCCTGCTGGTCTTGTCCCTGCTGGTCTTGTCCCTGCTGGTCTTGTCCCTGCTGGTCTTGTCCCTGCTGGTCTTGTCCCGGCTGGTCTTGTCCCGGCTGGTCTTGTCCCGGCTGCTTGTTTTGGCCGGGCTGGGGTTGCTGGTCTTCGTGGGACCGGTTGTCGTCGGTCGGCGAGGGTTCCTGGTCCGGGTTGCCGCTGTGATCGTCCGGGTCTTGCGGTTGTTCTTTTCTCGGTGGGGACGAGCTGTTGGTCGACTGGTTTGCGGTGTTGCTTTTTTGGCTGCCACGGTTGTTGGCCTGGTTGCCATCGTCTTGGGGGTTCGCGTCGGCTTGGTCTTTCCCCTCTGTTTGACCTGCTGCTGCCTGACCTTCTTCTGCTGGGGAATCGCCTGGGGAGTCAGACGGTTTGGTTTCGCGATTGGCGAGTTGGTCTTGATTTTCTGACTGGCGGGGTTCTGGGGAGACGATCCGAAATTGTTGTCGATGGGTGAGGGCTACGTTGGGGTCGGGTTGCCGATTATCGCGTGCGATTGCCCAGTATCGGAAACGATCCCCAGCTTGCAGTCCATGTCGACTGGGCGTAAACAGAAAGCGGCCCACGAATCTCCCGGTGCGGGGTTCGGGCAACAATTTTTCATCCAGCATGCGATTGTCGGCAACTTCGCCCACGAGTTGCACGTCGCTCAAGGCGAAATCAGGATCACGTGCTTCGACTTCGATCACGACGGTTTCGTTCAGTTGCACATCGCGAACATTATCGCTGGGAGTACGGAGTTCAACTTCGGGGGGGTAGTCGGGAAAAACATCGATTGTGTGCTGTACGGGCTGGTGATTTCTTCTTCCTTCCACATTTTTCATTCGCAGCGCGTAGCAGGTGTGCTTTGGCGTACGTCGATCGGGCCGCAAGGCGAGTGCGAACATGGCTTTAGCCGTGTCATCCTGGTGTTCCATGGCAAGGTCGCGGCGTCCATCCGCCTCGAAATCGAGGTAGGCCTCAGCAATCGACCCGTTTGCGCGGGCATGGAGTGTGATTTTGGTGCCCTCGATCGCACGGATATGGCCATCGTCTGTGATGATCTGGTCAGCGTAGCCGGTATACTCGGGATAGTCGTATTCGACTTGCTTGACGGTAAGCGCGGGAGCCTCGACGACGGTCAGGAAGAACGATTTCGAATGCCCGTCCCCCGCCACAATTCGATAGTGTAAGTTACCTTGCACGCCGGTCGAACGGCTCGAGGCACTATGATCTGTGAGCTGGCATTGAAAATGAAGACCGTCCGATGAATGCATTGTCAGGGACTGATCGACCGCCTGCCGATCGTCGGTTGTGAAGCGAAGTTGGGCGTCCTCGTCTTCTTCAAGACCACGGATCATCGCACTGATGGTGACAACTTCACCGCGGGTCACGGTGTCGGTACCGGGATCGACATTTTCGATCGAAACACGGCTGGGAGCAGCAATCTCTGCCCACGGCATCACGATCCGTCTTGCCGAGACGAACGGATCTTTGGGCGATAAGATTTTGTAAAGGGCGATCAGAACGACCAAAGCGGCAAAGAGATAGCCGATGTGAATCAGTCTGGAGCGGTCAACCGCGTTTTCAACGGTTACACGCTTAAGTCTTTCGGCAGCTTGATGTTCGAGCGTGTGGTAAACAGCCTCAGGAATGGTTTCCCGCTGTTGGCCAAACAGCAGGAGATTCAACAGGCTGTTTTTCAACGAGGGACTGGAGCGTTCGATGGTTTGTGCCGCGTAAACGGGGTTGACCCGGTAGACCAAATGGGGCCACAAGTGCTTCCAGCCATACCAAAGACTCGCCGCCAGCGCCAGGAAGAAAACTGTGAAGCGGATTTCCATGCCGAGGCCACCCGGCACAACCCAATGATCGGCCATCGCAACTAACAACAGCAATCCAAGCAGTCCGGCCACCAGGACAATCAACGAGGTGGCCAGATCGACGATTTTGAGGGTTCGCCGCGTGCGACTAACCTGCTCATGGATGAATTGTTCGCAGGGGACGGGTTTTTTTTGAATGGTGACCGGTGGAGCGCCAGTCGGTTTTGGGTCAGATGGGCTCATGTTCAAGAGGCCGTTGTGAAAATCTATTTTGCCTTGCCATTTCATTATAGGGTTTGTGATGAGGATGTTGGATGCCGAGACCGACGGACACCCCCTAATTTGCCCGCCACGACAACCGATTTTACGGGAATTGAGGCCATCGCCCGATGATATCCCCGTTTTTGGCTGAATTCGTGTCGACACGCCTTGTGGGGGGTGACTAGGCTACGCCTGATCGGGGGAGATATGATCCGCGTCGAGGTGCACGAAAATCAGCGTGAATTACGCTAACCGGTATCGCGAAATTGTTGCTGGAGAGCGGCGCGGCCTGGCTGGGTCGCTGTTACGGGCGGCGCTCCGCGCCATCGAAGTTCCCTACACATGGGGGACTGCCTGGCGGAACCATCAGTTTGACATGGGGCAGAGGGCAACCCGTTCGGTTGGGGTTCCGGTGATCAGCGTTGGGAACCTCTCGCTGGGAGGGACGGGAAAAACACCGATGGTCAAATGGCTGGCCACCTGGTTGCGGGGGCAGGGCCTGCGGGTGGTCATTGTGAGTCGTGGATATGGTACCACTGCGGGCACGGCGAACGACGAGGCGTTGGAACTGCACCAGTCGTTGCCTGATGTGCCACATGTTCAGAATCGGGACCGTGTTGCTGCGGCACGGACCGCGATCGAGCAGTGGAACGCTCAAGTCATTCTGGCCGACGACGCATTCCAGCACCGTCGCCTGGCGCGCAATTTGGATATTGTTTTGATCGACTGCCTTCAGCCGTTCGGGTACGGGCATCTGTTTCCCAGAGGTACCTTGCGAGAGCCGATTGCGTCATTGCGTCGGGCTGATGGGGTTTGCCTGACGCGTGTCGACATGGTCAATCCAGCCCGGCGGGACGGTATCCGGTCACGAATACAAAATGTCGTTCCAGAGTTGCCTTGTTGTGAAGCGGCCCATAAACCAAGCCGGCTCATGGACCATCACGGCAATGTGCGTGCCTTGAATGAATTAGCGGGAGTTTCAGTCGCGGCATTTTGCGGAATTGGCAATCCACACGGATTTCGTCACACGTTGTTATCGACCGGTTGCAACCTGGTTGCGTGGCGTGAATTCGGCGATCACCACCAATATGAGCCAGGCGATCTTGATGCGATTGCGGCCTGGGTTCGTGCAAGTGGCGCTCGGGAAGTTGTGTGTACGCACAAGGACCTGGTAAAATTACCGGTTGAGAGAATTGACGAGGTTCGTCTATCGGCCATGGTGGTGGAACTGGAGATTCTCAAAGGCCAGCGAGCGTTGGAGCAAATGCTCAGCAACGCCGTCACCGGGAAGCGGGGCGATCCCAACTGCGAGGTGCAAGATTTTCACCTGGGTACGACGACGTGAATCTCGTTCTCCAGGTGTTCGTCCTCAATGACTCCCTGAGCGGCATGTTGGGCAAGTTGCTTGGAGTAGTACGTTGCACAATGCCCTGAGAGGACAACCGTTTGTCCTTGGATGCGAACGTTCAAATCGTGAATTCGTCCTTGGACACGACTAGCGATGCGTTGGTGAATCGCCTTGACCAAGTTGTCGCAGCGAGTGTCATTGGTGTTGTCGGGTGCTGCTGATCTGTCGCCGACAGGTTTTGCTGCGGCGCGCAACACGTCACGACTGGGATGACGGCCTTCTTCTTTGAGACTGGAGGTGAGCTGATTGTCATGCCCGCGCATTGGCAAATCCTTGGTAGCGTGGCGTGGATTTCCTATCCGGCTGGCGAGTTCAAATCAGGCTTCAGGAGTTATGGTTACCGCGGGTGGTTCGACAATTGTACCCGGGACATTTTGAGGCGACAACGAATTGCCCAAGAGTTTGTGCGGTTGGACGGATTTGTTCAGAGTCGATTCTTCAAACACTCACAGACTTTCCCGGCTCGAACCTCATGACAGCCATCAGAATGACCGTCGACTTCGCACCGGAAATAACGCTGAGCACGGAATTCCAAGCTCATTTCTCAAAGCCAATCTATTCCCAGTGAACTTTTCCTGTCAACACGACTTGTTGCCATTTCGAAAACTTTTCACGCAATCGCCCATTCGAGTCACCTGATTCAAGAACACGGGCATCGGGCTGCCTCAGTAGCAGGCCGGTCGGGCATCAAGAAATATTTCCACGGGAGTGAGGAAAATTAACGATCTGCGTTGCTAGCGTGGTCCAACTTGCAACGTGGGTGAAATGTCGTCTTGAACCATTCACGGGAGATAGTCGATTCCTGCTAATTCGCACAAGTTTGCCGAGGCGACCGGCTGTGGACAACTCCAGACCAGGAAGAAGAGTGCTTCACGGCACCAGCGTCCGGCCGGGTGGCCCACGACATATCCGGTACCCTTGGCAGCAGTCAGAGCTGCTTGCGAGGCCCGCAAGGCAAGACTGTTGGCCCTCTGCCGGAGCGATTCTTTCGTGCAGACCTCCTGGCCGTTGGCAAGGGCGAGAAGATCATCGGTCATCAGGTGGTGTTCGCTGCGAAATGCCTCAAGGGGTATCTTCAGATCGGCACGGCGGGCTGCTTCACTGTCGAGGTAGTCGATTGCGGCACGTGCCAGCCCCATCGCGAGCGTCGATGTTTCATGGCCACCGGTGCCTGCTCCCAGTCCGCTCGCCATCACATTTTCAACGGGTCCAGCGATCAGTTGTTCGTCTGCCACTTTAACAGCTTGGAGTTGCACCGAACCGGTGTGGCTGGCAGTCAACCCGACCAAATTTGCCGGTGGCTGCACGGTGACGCCGCTGAGCCCGGTCGGCAGGGCCACTAGAATTTGCTCTCCGCTGGGATGGGCATCTTTGGTCACCGTGGCACCGACGACAATCAGGTCAGCCGCTTGCCCGCCGGTCACCCAAGGTGAGTAGCCGTCCAGGCGGTAACCTACGGAGGTTCGCTCTGCGGTCAGAACGGGATTCTGGAGGTGCCTCCGACTGGTGGTCAGGTGTGAAATTCCGACCGTTGCAAAGGTTTCCCCACGGGCGAGTTGCGGCAGTGTGTGACTCTTGAGCGGCTCATTGGGGCAGCCTTCGATTCGGCGGCAGGCGCCAGTTCGCTGGGTGAGGATGAAAGTGGTGGTGAGGCAAGCCGCGCTGAGTTCGAGATAGCCGCGGACAACTTGCTCGTCGGTCCAGGCCTGCCCGCCCCACGCAGGATCGAGAAACCACTCAAAGACACCGTATTCTCCGCAGAGACGGAGCTGTTCTACAGGCCATTTACCCGATTGGTCTAACTCGCCGGATAGCTTTTTCAGGCGGCCACACAGCTGCTTGAGTGCCGGGTCGTCCGGTGATGTGATGTGGGGAACTGGCATTTGGTGAGCGGTGAGTAAACCCCTACCGGGACGTGCGGTTGTGTTACGCCATGTAGCTTCGGCTCGGTTTATTGTAGCCGAAGGGGGGGGCTGCGGGGAATTGCGCGGCATGGCTGCCTGCGGTGTCGGTTCACCCCCGTTGCGGTCAAGTCGGAAGTTGTGCGACGGTACTGGGCGGCGTTCAGTGGCGACTAACGAATGCTCATGTCGGAACTATGTCCACCGGCGGCCATCAGGTAAGAGTTCTCGACATAGTCAATCACCATGCGATGGGCACTAAATCTCGCGGCGCAAGTCGCGATCGATTCGATCATTCGCTCGATCCACTGGCGTGGCAAGCCGTCCAGGTCACGATTGTAGAAGAGCGATACGACTTCATTGCGGAGCACGTGCATGAGATTTTCAACATCTCGCGAGTCGGTAATTTCATCGTCGACGTGTTGGTTGCCGTTGCCGATGGCAAAGCCGTTCTTGCCATTGAATGCCTCAGCCCACCACCCGTCGAGTATCGAGCAGTTAAGCCCGCCGTTAAGAACGACCTTCATTCCGCTGGTGCCGGAAGCTTCCATCGGGCGGCGCGGATTGTTCAACCAGATATCGACACCCTGAACAAGGTGTCGAGCGACATTGATGTCGTAATCTTCGATGAAAACCATCCGCCCGGCAAATCGCGGATCGTAGCGTAGATTCGAGATTTTTTGGATCAGTTCTTTGCCAGGCTGGTCAGCGGGATGGGCTTTGCCTGAGAAAATAAACTGCACGGGTCGTTGTGGGTCGTTGATCAGTTCAGCAAGTTCGTCGAGCAGGTGGAAGAAAAGGTCTGCCCTCTTGTAGGTGGCAAACCGCCGCGCAAAACCGATGGTCAAGGCATTGGGGTCGAGGATGTTGTGGGCTGCTTCGACGATATGGTCTTCTTCGTTTCGACGGCGACATTGCCGGCTGTAGCGTCGACGAATGAAGTCGAAGAGCCGGCTTTTAAGTGCGTAATGGGTTTCCCAAAGTTCACCCGGATCGACGTTGTAGATACCTTCCCAGATCGCTGGATCTCCCATCTCTTTCTGCCAGCCTGGCCCCAAGTTGCGATCGTAGAGCTGTAGCATTGGGAAGGCGAGCCAACTGGGAATGTGGACCCCGTTGGTGATGTGGCCGATGGGGATTTCCTCCTCGACGCGCCACGGCCAAAGGTGGGCCCACATTCCCCGCGAAACGTGCCCATGCAACGAACTCACCGCATTGGCGCGGCGCGAAAGTTTGAGGCCGATGACAGTCATGCAAAACGATTCATTTTCATTCTGCGGTTCAACCCGACCGAGTCCCATCAATTGCTCCGCGGAGATCCCAAGCTGATCGCGCAACGGTCCCAGGTGTTCCTCGATTAACTCGGGATTGAATCGATCGTGCCCGGCTGGAACCGGCGTATGGGTGGTAAAGACAGTGCGGTGGGCAATTTCGCGGAGCGCGTCGTCAAAGGTCAGGCCATCGTCCTCCATGCGTTGATGAACGACCTCCAGGGGGGCAAATGCACTGTGCCCCTCATTAAGGTGGTAGACGCCTATCGTAAGTCCGAGTGCCCGCAGCGCCTTGACGCCACCCACGCCCAGCACCAGTTCCTGGCGAATTCGGGTGCGGTGATCGCCGCCATACAAGCGGGATGTTAACTCGCGGTCTTGGGGGCTGTTGCCCTCCACGTCGCAGTCAAGCAAGTACAAATTGACCCGCCCGACGTGCATCAGCCAAACTTTGGCCAGGAGTTGGCCATCGCGGGTATCGATCGCGACGGTTATGGGTTGCTGGTCGGGTCCCAGCGCCGGTTTCATCGGCAAGTTCGCAACCTTGGTGTTGAGGTATTCTTCCTGTTGGTATCCATCCACATCGAGGTGCTGTTTGAAATAGCCCTGGTCGTAAAAGAGCCCGATGGCAACCAGGGGAATGCCGAGACTGCTGGCGCTTTTGATGTGATCGCCCGAAAGTACACCCAAACCACCCGAATAGATCGGCACTGATTCGTGAATTCCAAACTCAGCGGAGAAATAAGCGACTGGTTTCGAACCGAGGACCCCGGTGTGGCGGGCACCCCAGGTGTGGGTGGTTTGCGAGAGATAGTCCTTCAGGCGGCGGTGGGCTTGATTGATGCGGGTGTAGAGGACCATTTCGGCCGCCCGTGCTGCCAACTCCCCGGGTGTCATCTCCGAAAGCAAGGCGATCGGATTATGATCCAACTTACGCCACTTGCCCGGGTCGAGGTCGCGAAACAAGTTCACGACGTCAGGATGCCAACTCCACCAGAGGTTGTGAGCTAGCGCAAAACATTTGTCGTAGAGTGCACGGGGCGTAATTTCTGTCCAGTTTGTTCGATCGAGGTCACTGCTCATTTCAATTTCAGTCGTGTTCATTCTGTTTTTCCCTGACTTGAGGAGGGAAACAATAGGTTACTTCAGGGGAGACAATATGCTTCCGGTCATCCCGCGACCCAATTCTTGGTCCAAAGGTCAGGGGGATATAATCTCTACAGCACTGCTAGTTTGCAACAAACTGACTGCCGAATACAAGCCTGAATCAGTGGCAGTTACCCCGGACCCACCAAGGTGTATCGATTGATTGATTTCTGGTCCCGCGGTGCGGGTGTACTGCGAAACTTGCTTAACCCCGGCAAAGAACCGGTTCGGTCATCCCAGGTGCGGTGGCGGCCCGATTGGGCCACCGCCTGGCCGGCCACCGACAGGTTTTAACGCACAAACAGGTTTTGACGCACAAAGCTGTAAGTACTTGTCAGACTCATTTGCTTTTGTTCTGTTCATCTTATGAATGTTCTTATTTTTGAAGATCCGAAAGTTTCCCGGCTCAGCCCGATCACGTTGACGCGGCCTGCCTATCTTGTGACTTGCGGAGCATGTCGGCTCATAGATCAGCTCCAGCGGCCTGGCCATTTGCTGGCGGCGGTGGTGCGACCCCATTTGCAAGCGTTGGTGGCGGCCGATAGTCCCGACCTGGCGGATGTGCCAGCCTGGCGTCGCTCTGTCGAACAGGACAACAGCCGCGTCCTCCTGGTGAATGCGCGGGTCGTACCGAGTGCGGTTGTGCGCAAACAACTGGAGGAGCTTTGGGATGCCGGTGACGAAGGAATTGTCCGTACCCACAGGACCGTTGCCGCGGCCTTGTTGCCAGCGCGGGAACTGGCAGAGTACGGTGAACTTACGGTTGAGCAAGTTTCGCGCGGGTTGGAGGCGAGCGAGCTTCCCACTCTGCATGCAGATCTTCCCTTGTTGGAATATCCTCACGATGTGATTCGACACCATCTCAGCTCGATGGGGGACAATCTGAACGACTTGCTGGCACGTCACGACTACCACCAACCTGCTCCGCATGTCTACGCGCCAAGCGGGTTGGAACTTCCCACACAGCTTGCCGTGGAAACCAGTGGTGGGCCCATTGTCATCGAACAGGACGTGGTGGTGGGTCCATTTTGTTTCCTGGAAGGTCCTTTGTACATCAGCCGCGGCGTGAGGATCTATGAACACTCATCGATTCAGGCTTTGACGTACATCGGTCACAATTCAAAGGTGGGAGGAGAATTGTGTGCCTCGATCGTCGAGCCGTACTCGAACAAGCAACACTATGGTTATTTAGGACACAGTTACCTTGGCAGCTGGGTCAATGTTGGCGCGGGAACATGTGTCAGCAATCTGAAGAATACGTATGGCAAGATCAATGTCGATTGCGATGACCAGCGCATCGCCACCGAGATGCAGTTTCTAGGAGCTATTGTGGCCGATCACGTGAAGATGGCGATTAACTCTACGATTTTTGCGGGCAAGCAGATTGGAGTGGCCAGTATGGTTTACGGAACCGTTACCGAGAATGTTCCCAGCTTTGTCAACTACGCGCGGTCCTTGGGGCAGGTAACCGCCGCCAGTGTCGAAGCGATTGCCACCATGCAACAGCGGATGTTTGCACGTCGAAATATCCAACAGCGCACCTGCGATGTCGCGCTGCTCCAGGCCATTTTCGATGCCACCGCAACCCAGCGAAGCGGCATGGCCGACAAAGTCGCCCCCCTGCGTTTTGGCTGATATGTTTGCTGGCCGGCGGCAGCATTCGTTGATCTTTGCAAGTTAAAACTGCTCTTTGCGACATGAAGTTATGACGATTCAACAAGCCTATGGTGCTGGCCGCTTTGGACTTTCGTTCGAACTTTTTCCTCCCAAGACATCGCAGGGTAAAGTGAATCTCTTTCGGCATGTTGAGCGATTGAATGCATTTCGCCCCAGTTACATGACCTGTACGTATGGGGCAGGTGGGTCGACTCAAGATGCGACGTTGGAGATTGTTTCGCGGGTTTATCAAGAGTTTGATCTTCCGGTGGCGACGCACCTGACGTGCGTGGGACGTACCACCGATCAACTCCGTGCGTATTTGTCAGAGGCACGTTCGCGAGGTATCGAGAACGTGGTGGCGTTGCGAGGAGATCCTCCTCAAGGGGCAGATACGTTCCGCCCTGTTCATGGTGGTCTCGCTTACGCGAACGAACTGGTCGCGCTAATTCGCGCCGATTTTCCCGAGTTCGGGATTGCCGTGGGTGGATATCCCGAAACACACCCAGAGGCCCCAAGTCGGGCGGTTGACCTGGAGAATCTGAAACGCAAAGTCGAGACCGGTGCCAATGTGGTTATTACTCAGCTCTTTTACGATAACGATGCTTTTATCCGTTTTCGTGATCGATGCAGAGAGATCGGAATTGGCGTACCCATCGTGCCAGGATTGTTGCCAGTGCTCGCTTTCGCCCAGATTCAACGCATCGCATCGCTGTGTGGTGCGAGGTTGCCAGAAGAATTGGTTCAGGATCTGCAGTCAGCTGGCGACGATCAGGAATCGCAACGGCAGATTGGGATAGCATTTACCATCAGGCAGGTCGAGGCACTGCTGGAGGCCGGTATTCCCGGCTTGCATTTTTACGTACTCAATCGGTCCGAAGCTATTGAACAGGTGCTTCGTGCGGTCCCTTTACCCGGTCGATAGCGGTGAGCCCTTTAAACCGGCCAGCCGCACGACCTTGGAGGAGCCTGGTTTAAGGGTCCCGGTTCTGTTCCACCCGATGAAACTCCTGGCCGTGGATGTTTGTTTAGCAGGATGGTTCTGGCTCCTCGCTTCTGGACCCGGTGAATGGGGCTCCCCATGAACTACCCTAGCCAAGCCGCGGTTTGGTGTTCCCCTGGGCTTGGACAGCTCCACAAGTCAGAATGGCGGATATGAGCGACCTCTCTGGCCGAACGCTGAAAGACTACCGAGTGCTGCGCCGCTTGGGCCGCGGGGCGATGGCCGAGGTTTTTCTGGCCGAGCAGAGTTCTCTTGGTCGCCAGATCGCTTTGAAGGTGTTAAACGTCGGTTTGGCCAACGATCCGAATTATGTACAACGGTTTCACCAGGAAGCCCGCGCCGCCGCCGCTCTCATCCATGCCGGAATTGTGCAGATTTACGAGGTTGGGCAGGCCGAAGGCTTTCATTTCATAGCACAGGAGTATGTTCCTGGGCGCAATCTGGGGGAGTTGATTCTCCGGCAGGGTCGCGTGACGGCTGGCCAAACCCTCGACATTTTGCGCCAGGTGAGCGCCGCGCTGCAAAAGGCGTCGGAGCACGACATCGTGCACCGCGACATCAAGCCGGAGAACATCATGCTTGCTTCCAGTGGCGAGGTGAAAGTAGCCGACTTTGGGTTGGCCCGGGTGCAAGGTGAACAGGACGGTACCAGCCTGACGCAGGACGGGGTGACCATGGGAACGCCGCTCTACATGAGTCCCGAGCAGATTGAAGGGAAGCCACTCGATAGCCGCAGTGATATCTACTCCTTGGGGGTGACGGCTTACCACATGCTGAGCGGTCGACCGCCCTATGAAGGTGATACGCCGCTATCGGTTGCCGTTCAGCATCTCAATCAGTCAGCAGAACCTTTGCAAACGAAGGTTGCCGATTTGCCAGGTGAATTAGCCCGCGTGGTGCATTGTATGTTGGCCAAGAAAGCCGCTGACCGCTATGCGAATCCCGCAGAGTTGCTGGCTGAACTGCGGGTTGTTGCCAGCCAGGCGGCAGCGCAAGGATGGGGATCGGGACCGTACGGGTGGTCAACCGCCGCGTGGCCGGTGGTGGTGCGGACCGGCAGTGATGCAACCCGTCGTCTCAGTGCCGTGATGAAAGCACCGACCAGGAATGCGGCTCCCCGATTTGCCTTTTGGAAATTTGCAGCCGTGGCCTTCGTCTGTTTTCTGATCGGCGGCTGGCTGGCGCTAATGAGCCGCCCCCGCGGGCTTCTGGCTGGGGCCCAACTGCAAACTCCGGAACGCAAAAATCTGACCGCGCAGCTTTATCATGCCAAGCGGGTTGATACCGAGGCTGCCTGGCTTGCCATACCACATTACTTTCCAGAGGCCGACGTTTACGAACTCAACCTGGCCCGGCAAGGACTTGTTCGCCACTACTTCTTCGTTACCGAAGAATTTGCCAAAGCGATTCCCCTGTTGAAGAGGCTGCGGTCAACCAGCAAGCCTCACGATCCCCTCAATCGCTTTGCGCTGGCTGGGTTGACGATCGCCTCGGTGCGACAAGGAGATTTCAAGCGGGCACGCCAATTTGCCCAGCAAATCACCAGCGCAGATCAAAGTCGTCTTGAGGAAGAAGATCCCCGCATGGCCAAATGGTTCAGAGAAGCTCGGCAAAAGTTGGCAAACCAGCGCTGAAGGATCAGGCGGAACGCCGGGTCGTCCACGCATCGGTCCAACCTGGCTTGCCTAGCCGATCCCGTTGTCGTGCCGTCGGCCCGTACCGAAGTAGAGGATGCTTGAACTGCTACTGACGAAGGGCTTCCCGGTGGCCGTCGCTAAAGACCATCCCGACAATGAATACCCAAATCAGGATGAAAGATGTGCCAAGTACGGTTGGGATGAGACAATAAGGCATAGAATCGCTCCTGTTGAGATCGTGTACGCACTCCATGTGCGGTCTGCTGGCAATCCATGCCTGAGCCGGGCCAAGAGTCTATCGGGCCCGGTCCGCCATGATCTTCTGCGAAGGTCCGGTGCCATCGTTCACTCGACATCAATTCGTATCGACGGTTTGGGACCGCTCTGTGAATCGCAGGGCCTGCTGCCGTACCAGCCTTCCTTGACCGCCCGAACCGGTGTTGCTGGACAAGCTCCGATTTCTTCTCAAATCGGTAAATCCATTGGGATCACACCGGTGAGAGCCGTTGGCACCTGTCGCCATCGTTTCCCGGCGTGGTCCCGGCACCGCCGCAAAAAACCTGCAAACTAGTAAACATATATATAGTATTTGGCCACTGTTTTTGCTACCCTCTTGTTATGACTGATCGTTTGTACACCTACCTCCGCCAAGGGGTAGGAAACCGATCAGGCGACACGACCTGGAAAAGTCGTTGACCGGCAGGCAGCCGGTTGCCTGCGGGGGACTCAACGTATGCGTATTCCCGCAAGAACCTCGGGCCGTCGCGCAAGGAGAACAAACCTCCCAATTCGTGCAAGCATCGCAACTTGGCGACGCACTTGTTGTTACGCATTGGCCACAACCAAGGATCGCTGGACGGAGACAGACTTCAACCAACGAGCGGTCATCCCACAAGGTACGCCGCCCAGTTCGATCACCCAATCACACAGGAGGATAGCTATGGGTTCCCCAGTCACGCGACCAGCTGTCGGTGGTCGCCGCACGGCCGGGTGGTCACGGCGCCAGAAATTGGCTGCAGTGGTGAGTCTTCAGAGGCCGCTGGAGCGATCGGTTTCCATTCGTGCCGGCCAAACTCAACCCACCACCAGGTGGAAGTTCCACTGAACGTTGTGAGCAAAACCGAAGTTAAGGACCGGTCATTGAGCAGCCGCCCAGCAGACGGTTTCGAGGGTGAGACCGAAATGCGACCCCCTGGTTTCTACCAGGCCGACGACGAACTTTGGGAGGTGTTTATCGCCGACGAACACGAACTCGACCCTTGGCCGGAACCGGGCGATTTTTGCGAATCGCCGTGGTAGTGGTGTGGTGCAACGGTACGAACGAACAGGAACGTGCAGAGTCGATTTGACGTTCAACGAAGATTTCCTGGCAACGCCGTCAAAAGGACAACACCATGCTTTCATTGGGGTTGGTACGAGAAGTCGAACGATTACTCGCGGAGAAGCAGCTTTCACAGCGAAAAATTGCCATCCTTTTGGGGGTCAGTCGTGGAGCGGTTGGCGCGATTGCCGCTGGTCGGCGGGGGATTTGGGGAAAAGAGTCGGCCACCGGGGAGCAAGCCGACGCAGCCGATTTGCTCCCGGACCGGTGCCGCTCGTGTGGATTTCTGGTGATCATGCCCTGTGTCGTTTGTCAGGCTCGTGACTACCGTCGGCGGAAGAAGGTGGCAGGTCAGTCTGGTCAGCGGGGTTATCCAGGCCAACACGGCAGTTTTTCACGTGATCTGAACTGAACTGCACCGCACCGGTAGTAAATATTGCTTAGCAGGCTGCGGCCATCGCGACTGCCTGCTAAGATCAATAGCGCTGCTCATGACCCCACGCAACCTGATTGCGTCGCCGGTTTTATTGTCCCTGGCGAGCTTTACCCGAGTCGTTTTATGTCACAAGATCGCGACCGCGATGTTCGCATGCGAGGATTTGCCGACCGAGTCACGGTGGAGCATGCTTTAGCCTGGCTGGATGCTGAACTCGAGGCTCGGATTGGCAGCGGGTCGGGAGTTCGTACCGAGGTGTTTCCGCTGGACCGTGCTGCGGGTCGAGTACTGGCGGAGGATCACGTTGCAGGCGTGGACGTGCCCAGTTTTACCCGCGCGATGATGGATGGTTTTGCAGTTCGGGCAAGCGATATCCAGGGGGCGTCTCCGTACAATCGTTTACGGCTGGTTGAGGTTGGGGTGAGTATGCCGGGTTGCGGTTTCGCAGGTCAGACTGGTCCGGGCCAGGCGGTGCGGATCATGACCGGCGCGCCCCTTCCGGAAGGTGCCGACGCCGTACTACCGGCGGAACTGGTCGATTGGGGGGTGGACGGCAAGTCGCCCTGGGCGATTGGCGAGGTTTCTGTCGGCAAGCACATTGGCCAGCCTGGCGAAGACATTGCCCGGGGACAAACTGTGTTTCCGTCGGGCAGGCGATTACGACCCCAGGACATTGGCGTGCTTTCCTCACTGGGGGTTGCAGAAGTTCAAGTCATCTGCCCCCCCCGGGTCCGGATCGTGATTACCGGGAACGAACTCCTGGCTGCCGGGTCACCACCAACCGGCTACCAAATCACCGATGCCAACGGACCGATGCTAGCTGCGCTGGTGGCACGTGATGGCGGTCTTGCCCACAACCCTGGCATCGTTCCCGACGAGCGGGAGGCAATTCGCAAGGCGCTGACCGACGAGGCAGATGTCATTCTCATTTCGGGCGGATCGAGCGTGGGCGAAGAAGACCACGCACCTGGGCTGGTGGCGGAAATGGGCGAATTGCCCATCCATGGGATTGCGATGCGGCCGAGCAGTCCGACTGGCATCGGGACGATTGGTCACAAACTAGTATTTTTGCTGCCAGGCAACCCCGTCTCGTGTTTGTGTGCCTATGATTTTTACGCAGCTCGGGCGATTCGTGCCTTGGGGCGGTTGGGACGAGAATTTCCGTATCGCACGGTTCGCTTGCCGCTGCGGCGAAAACTCGTTTCGATGGTAGGGCGAGTTGATTATGCGCGTGTGGAGATCGTCGACGGGCAGGTCGAGCCACTCGCGATTTCGGGTGCCTCGATGCTCAGTACGACGACGCGAGCCGACGGGTTTGTGATCGCTCCCTGCAACAGTGAAGGCTGGCCAGCTGCGGCCGAAGTCGACGTGTTTCTTTACGATGCGGAGATTGTTGGTTCGTGACCCTAGTCCAAGTTGGCTTCATCCATGTCTGAACAACAGCAATTTCTGGACGTCATCGATCGCGACGAAGCGGAACGTCGTTTTCAAGCAGTCTTGGATCTTACACCTCGGGGAGAAGAACTGGTTTCGCTTGACGAAAGCCTGGGCCGCGTTTTGGCACACGACATCGCCTCGCCCACCAATGTTCCCTCGTTCGATCGGTCGAATTACGACGGTTTTGCGCTGCGTGCCAGCGATACCACGGGTGCCGACGAGCAAACGCCCCACACTTTCTGCTTGCTTCCCGAAAGACTCGATCCGGGTGTGGTACCGCAAACCGAAGTTACCACCGGTACGGCGGTGGCGATTGCGACTGGCGGCATGGTGCCGCGAGGCGCTAATGCCGTTGCGATGGTTGAGCACTGCGATCTTCAGCAGCACGACACACTGTTGGTTCGCAAGGCGGTTTTTCCCGGATTCGGCATTGCCTACACGGCGACCGATATCTCTGCGGGCGAAACGGTGTTGCGCGCAGGTGAACTACTGTCGAGCCGCGCAACCGGAATCCTGGCCGCCATCGGGGTCCGCCAGGTCACCGTTTGTCGGCAACCGCGGGTAGCAATCATCTCGACCGGTAATGAGATCATTGCGCCGGGTGATTCGATGAGACCAGGGTTGGTTTATGATTCCAATGCCCGCATCCTGGCCGACGCGGTATCTGAATTAGGGGGTGTACCGATCTGTCTGGGGATTGTGCGGGATGACCTCGTGCGGTTGCGGGAACAGTTGCGGCGCGGCCTGGCCGAGGCCGATGTCGTGTTGCTTTCGGGGGGGACGAGCAAAGGCCAGGGCGACCTGTCGTACCACGTTGTTGGGGAACTCGAAGATCCCGGGATTGTCGCCCATGGGGTGGCCCTCAAACCGGGTAAACCAATTTGTCTGGCCGCAACCGCAGGCAAGCCAGTGGTGATCCTACCCGGTTTTCCAACTTCGGCAATTTTTACGTTTCACGAATTTGTGGCTCCCGTGATTCAGGCCATAGGCGGACGGCCACGAGACCCGGCCACGACTGTCGAGGCCCGCTTGGCGATCAAAGTGAACTCGGAAGTCGGCCGCACCGAGTACTTGCTGGTGGGTCTGGTTCATGCCGGGGGTGACTCGATCCGGCGCGAGACGACAGGCGGATCGGCAACTTCCCCAAGCGAAACCAATCCTGCCCAATTACCAGGCGATGCTCGCGGGGAAATGACCGAGTTGATCGCTTATCCGATGGGAAAGGGTTCGGGTTCGGTCACGACGTTTAGCCAGGCGGATGGCTTTGTTACGATCGGGCGTCATCAGGAGATCGTTCAGCGGGGGACCCGCGTACCTGTTCAACTGTTGGGACACGATGTTCGTCCGGCCGATCTTGTCGTGATCGGCAGCCATTGTGTCGGTTTCGATTATCTACTTGGCGAACTTTCTCGCAGCGGTTGGCGAACAAAGTTCATGGTAGTAGGCAGTAGCGCCGGACTCGAGGCAGCCCGGCGCGGAGAATGCGATCTGGCTGGGGTCCACCTGCTCGATCCCGCGACCGGTCTCTACAATGAGCCTTTTCTGACTCCCGAGGTCGAGTTGGTGTGGGGTTACGGGCGGCGGCAGGGTATTCTCTACCGTAAGGGGGATCTGCGGTTCGAAGGGCGCACGGCCGAGCAGGCACTGGCGGTGGTACGAACCGATCCGAGTTGTACGATGGTCAATCGAAATCAGGGCAGCGGTACACGGATTCTCATTGATCGCCTGTTGGTCGAGGCCCCTCAAGAGGAGGCCCCCGCCGGATATGCCCTGCAGGTCAAGAACCACCATGCGGTGGCGGCTGCGATCCGTCAGCAGCGAGCTGATTGGGGAGTGGCCATCGAGACGGTTGCCCGGCAGTTCACGACGGCAGATGCAGCGACACCCGTGGAGCTCGGTTTTCTGCTGGTGGAAGATGAGCGGTTCGACTTTATCGTACCGAAGTCTCGAGTCAAGCGACCTGCCGTTCAAGCATTTATGGGTCTGCTTTCGCAGGACGATGTGCAAAGGGAACTCCGCGGATTGGGCTATCGAATACCCTGATGAGCGGTTCGATCTGGCCGCGCGCCAACCTGCTTGAACTTGCCCCGGCTGCGACGCCGCAAAGTTTGCCCGAGCGGAACTGGTGTCGCATCATGGTCGGGAGCCACAGGTTTGAGTTATTATTTTTGCCGGCCACGGTCAAAAACGCGAGTTATACTTTCTCGACTCCACTTGGTCGCGGTTCGGCGCGCCTGCACGGCGGAGACTCATCAAGTCTTCATCGGGTGCAGGCGCACCGTCGCACTTGTGGGATGGGTGGAACCGTCTTCTCTGCTAATTAGGGGGCTTTTAGCCCAGATCGACGCCATTTCATGGCGTGGCCAGCCACCACCCTCTTGTGATGGGGATGGAACCTCCACCCGTTGTGTCACCTGCACAACTGTCATGACTTGCGCAACTGGGGTTAGGGTACCCGATTGAAGGCCAGCAGTGGTTACGGTAAAATTAGCTTACTTCCCAGTGCCTGTATTGTGTCTGGTGCCTGTGTTTTGTCTGGCCCGTGTGTTTTGTCTGGCCCGTGTGTTTTGTCTGGCCCGTGTGTTTTGTCTGGCTAATGACGCCCCCGCTCGGAGACCGGTTTGATGAGTATGACAATGGAAAGGGACCCCTTGATGACTAAGGTTGCCAAATTAGCTATTGAGGATCAAGAAGTTGAACTACCGGTCATTGTGGGTAGTGAGCAGGAAACCGCAATTGACGTGGGCCAACTCCGTGCCCAAACCGGCTTGGTCACGCTCGACGAGGGCTACGTAAACACCGGCTCTACGAAGAGCGATATTACGTTCCTCGATGGTGAACAGGGGATCCTGCGATATCGGGGTTATCCGATCGAGCAGTTAGCCGCCCATTGCGATTTTATCGAGGTTTGTTACCTGCTGATCTACGGAGAGTTGCCCTCGGCAACGCAGTTGATGGATTTTCGCCTGTCGCTGCGGCGGCACACCATGCTGCATGAGGACATGCGGTTGTTTTACGATGGCTTCCCGCTCGATGCCCACCCCATGGCAATTCTGAGTTCGGTGTGCGGCGCGCTGTCGACGTTTTATCAGGATTCCTTGAGTTTTGATGATCCAGAGGTTGTCGATCGTACCGTGCATCGCTTGCTCGCCAAGGTCCCTACGATCGCAGCCTATGCCTATAAAAAATCCATTGGCCAACCCTTTGTTTACCCTCGCAACAATCTCACCTATTGCGAGAACTTTTTGCGGATGATGTTTTCGGTTCCCTCCGAACCCTACGAAATCGATGCTGATTTTATCGATGCGCTAAATCTCTTGTTCATTGTGCATGCCGATCACGAGCAAAATTGCAGCACCTCAACCGTAAGAATGGTTGGTTCTTCTGACGCAAATCTGTTCGCATCAATTTCGGCAGGCATTTATGCTCTGTGGGGCCCGTTACACGGGGGAGCGAACGAGGCCGCCGTCAACATGCTGGAGCAGATCCGCGACGATGGTGGTAATGTGAGCAAATATGTCAATATGGCCAAAGACAAGAACAACAGCTTCCGGCTGATGGGCTTTGGTCACCGGGTCTACAAGAACTTTGATCCCCGCGCGACGATCATCAAGGCGGCCTGCGACAAACTGCTGGCCAAACAATCGCTCAAAGATCCCCTTTTCGAGATCGCTCAGGAGTTAGAACAGGTTGCCCTCGAAGACGAGTACTTTATCGAGCACAAGTTGTATCCCAATGTCGACTTCTACTCGGGTGTGATCTATCGCGCCATTGGGATTCCGGTGCAGATGTTTACCGTCCTCTTCGCGATTGGGCGTCTTCCTGGTTGGATTACCCATTGGCTTGAGATGCGCCGCAGTCCGAGCAAGCGAATCTGTCGCCCGCGGCAAATTTACACCGGACCGGGCGAGCGGCAATTTATACCGCTTGCCGAGCGGTGAGTTGAGCCACAGCCCCGGGGCAACTGAACTCGTGGGCTGTGTCGGATCAGCGTGTGGTGATCCTCTTGCCCAGTCCCGTTGGATTGCCGCGACTAGGAGGCTCGCGTTTATCGATTTCCAGCCACCAGAATCTCCCCGCGACCACCATCCAACAGGTCGCCGTAGAATTGCTCAAAGTCGGCCTGCAACAATTCGCGGTCGAATGGGAATTCCAACTCTGCCAACCGACGAAGCATCATTTGCAAGATCAGCGGTCTTTGCCGGCAGGCGTAACGAAACGTGGGTAGCAATTCAGGCGTGGGTAGTCCGAACAGGCCAATGGTCCCCCGACGTAGTCCCGCACCAGGACGAATTCCACAAGATCCGAAGATCAACAGGCTTCCGGCCAACAGGCCAAAACCAGCCATGTCGCCTGCATTGCCGCCCACCGCAATCCAGCCGCGTCGCATCGTGTGGCCAAGTTCATTACCGGTGTCGCCGTCGATGAGAATCGTGCCTCCGGTCATGCCTACGCGGCTACCCCGGTAGGCTGCACCGACCAAATGGCCAGTATGTCCGTGAACACGAATCAGCCCTCCGTGCATTTCCCCACCGACCCAATCGCTGGCGTCGCCATCCACCACGATTTGTCCACCGGCCATTTCGCTGCCGAGATGTCGCCCCGCAGGTCCGTGCACATGAATCGAGCCTTCTTCCATGTGAGCGCCAATCCAGTGGACACCAGCCAGGTTGCCGTGAAGGTCCCACTCTAAATCGTCAGGTTCGCCCTCGACTCCAAAGAACTCGCCCAGCGGCAATTTCTCATTGCCATGAAAGATGATGTGTTGGCGAATCTCGTCCAGGGTTTTTCCCTGCAGGGCGGACGGGGTGAGCCCTTCAACTTCGACGGGAATCGAGGTCTCTCTGGTGTATGTGAGGGTGAGGGGCATGATACAAACCGGATGCGTGCAGTTGTGGCACTGGGAAGGCACAGGTCTTCACTAGGTGCCACCGGTGAGGTAGCAACGACGCCTATTTTACACAACCAGGGGTTGTGTAAAATGGTTTATTCCAGCTTGTTTGCGACTTCGAAAGCCTATTTTCGGGATGATCCTGGCATATTCGTGTGAGCGAAGCCGCTGCGCCGATTGTAGGATCCCGTGTTAGCCAGCCGTATTCCAGGGCATAATTCCCGTCAACGATGCCCCGACCAGTTCAGCATCGGCCCGTCCAGGCTGCCGACTTGGTCATACCGGCCCAGTTTGGTATCTTTGAAAGCTAACTCGATTGAAAGAGCAGGTTTTGTTGAATCGCGGTGCAATCATTCTCTGTGGCGGGAAAAGTACGCGGATGGGGCGCGACAAAGCGTCGCTCCCGTTTGGCGACGAGCAAATGCTGCAACGGGTTGCCCGCCAGGTGAGCCAGGTGATCGAACCAGAAAATATCGTTTGCGTTGCTGCCGACGGCCAGCAATTGCCCGCGCTGGCGAGTGAAATTCGCGTGGTCCGCGATCGGTGTGGCGGCAGGGGGCCATTAGAAGGGTTGGCCGCCGGGATAGCCGCATTGAAGAGCTCGGTCAAAGCTGTCTATGCGACCAGTTGCGACGTACCGTTGTTGCGTCCTGCCTGGATCGACCGCCTCTTTGAACTGTTGGGAGATCACGACGTGGTGGTGCCGCGTGAGGGCCGCTTCCACCATCCGCTGGCTGCCGTCTATCGGAGTTCGGTCCTCCCACGCATCGAAGAACTCCTGGTAGCAGACCAGCTTCGACCGGTGTTTTTGTTCGAGCGTTGCAAAACCCATGAGGTTCCGGTTGAAACACTTCGAGATGTCGATCCTCAGCTGCAATCGTTGTTGAATTGCAATCTCCCGGAAGACTATCAGGCAGCCTTGGCCGCAGCTGGTCTTGGTCCGGAACCAGCTGGCCATTAGCTCACCGTGGCTGGCCAGCGACGTTCGCGTCATCCTGAACGAGGTGATCGGATAAAGCGGTCGTGACCACCGGCCGGGTGCTCAAGTCACAGACTGTGTTGCCGCGGACTCGATCTTCAGACTTCGTTCGCTTCGTGCCAGTTGGGAATGATCTCTGCCTCCTGCACGTAGGCATCGGAGACCGGATAGTTGCGGAACCGGATTGAATAGTATTGTTCGAACCATTCCTGGATGTGAGGGACAATGTCTGGATCGAAGGTGGGATTGACGAGGAGCGTTTTTCCTTGTGGTACGGCACGAATTTCTCCCTGCTCGACCATGATCACGCCCGCTTTGATCACCATCCGCGGCAATTCGAACATGGACTGCTTGTTTTCGTGGGGCGTGTAGATCGTGATATCGGCATCGGCTCCGGCACCGAGATGGCCCTTGTTCACGAGTCCGAGAATTCGTGCGGGTCCTGCCCGGGTGATGATCGCAATTTCGCCCAGCGTGTATTCGCGCTGGAGGTCCGCCAGAGTCGAGCGGTTTTGGACTTCGTCCGGGCAGGTCTTGAGAATGTCCTGGCGATAGGTGCGGTCCATCAACAACCGAATGATTTCGGGATAGGCCAGGAACGAGCCACCGTTGGGATGGTCGGTACTCATGACCACGCGCCAGGGATCTTTGACAAGCAGGTACCATTCCAGCCCAATCGCCCATTGCAGTGAGTGCACGAGTGATTTGTTGCGGTACTTGATGGGCGTGATTCCGCAACCCGCTTCCATTTCGGTATCTCCACTGAACCATTTGCCGCGATAGATCTTGTGCAAAAAGTAGCCGAGTGGTCCGTCACCGGTCATGCTGGTCGTTTCGCCAAACAGAACCTGCCCTACATCGACCGTAATATTGGGATGGCTGTTGACGTAGTCGGCCAGCGGTACGACTTTGCTGTTGAACGTGTTTTCGTCGGCTTCGCCACCACCGTAACTGTGAAACTGCACATGGGTCATGTGCCCCCGATGACCGTTGAGAGCTTTCATCGTTTCGAGCGTGGTAGTCCAATTGCCAGGCATGCCCAAATTATTGGCATGGATGTGAACCGCATGAGGTAGCTGCATCTCATTGGCGGCCCGTGTGACTTCGCTGATGATCTGCCGAGGTGTGACGTCGAAGTGGGGAACCCGATCGTCGACTCCGCTGACATTGCCGGCGGCCTGATTTTTCCAGACTTCGACCCCACCTGGATTCACCAGTTTGGGGGCAAAGCCTTTGGCCGCGGTGAGCAACCACCCCATAAAGGCTTTCAGCCGCTGCGGTTCTTGGTCCTGAATCGAACGCATCACGTAGTGATTGTTGCCCATCAGGACATAGAAGCCCTTGTCGAGGCAGGGTGTATCCTCAAATTCCTCATGGGCATGCCGTGCCGCGAGTGGAGGAATCGCAGCATCGAACGCAGTGGTGTAGCCCAGCCCCGCGTACTTGTAACCTGTGGCGAAAGTGCTCGGAACACTACCGGTTGTTCCGCTGTGGGTTAGCGGGGTTCGCTCGAGAACCTCGCTTTTGCGTTTATCTTCGGGCCGCATTTTGCGGGCAACGTTCACCTTGGGTCCGGCAATGTGGCAGTGGATGTCGACACCGCCCGGCATGATGACCAGGCCCTCGGCGTCAATCGTGCGAGCTGGCTTTTTTTGTGGGTCCTCCGGGGGAGCGACGATGCGTGTACCATCGATCCAAATATCGCGGACTTCCCCGTCGATGCCGTTGGTGGGATCGTAAACCGTACCGCCCTTGATGCATATCAGTGAGTTTGTGGTCATCAGCTTACCAGTTCAGTTGTGGTCATCAGCTTACCAGTTCAGCAGGTATTAGCGGCCAGTCGAGATTTTCTTGAACAAACGACGGGGGGCTCGAAACTGGCACAGAAAATGGCTATTCTAGTCGGCACTCCTCTACTTTGCTACTTTGCTACTTTGCTACTTTGCTACTTTGCTACTTTGCTACTTTGCTACTTTGCTACGACCGAACCGGCGATTGTCCCCAACTCCGAAGGAGGTAGCATGTCTCGCGATCGCGTTCAGGCCGCCGTGGGTCAGATCCAGTTTGCACGGCGATTTACCAACATGTTTCTTGAGGATTTGTCGTCTGACGAGTGGTTCTGGCAACCGGCCGAAGGGGTCACCCACATCGCCTGGCAAGTTGGCCACCTGGCCACTTCACAATATGGGCTCTGTTTGCTGCGGCAGCGGGGGACGCTTGATGCCGACGAAAACCTCATTCCAGAGGAGTTCCGTGCCAGTTTTGGGAAAGGATCCGAGCCGGTTGCCGGGTCGCAGAATAATCTTGCCGCCAAAACAATCCAGGCGGTTTTTGAGGGTGTTTACGAGCAGGCGCGGGCCGAACTTGCCGAGCAGACTGACCAACAACTGGATGTGCCTGTCGGGCAACCCCATCCCGTGTTCGATACCAAGTTGGGGGCCATCGAGTGGGCTTCTGGTCACGAGTTGGTCCATGCCGGCCAGATCGCGCTGTTAAGGCGTTTGATGGGCAAACAGCCACTGCGATGATGGTGTTTTCGCAGAGCAGCCCAAGATTTTCAGGAATGGTCCGCCGGCAAGGGGTTGGCGCTCTGATGAAGGGTGGTATGATGGCCGAGATACATGTACATAAGTACATGTATCTCCATGATCCTTCAGCGAGAGGAGCATTCCGATGACCGCACCGTTTGCCGAATCGAAGACGACGCTTACCGAAACAAAGACGAGACTTGCCGAATCGAACACAAGCACAGAGCCAGCGGCGTTGTTGACCCCAACCGAAGTCTTGCGGCAGGTCTTCGGATTCCGCGATTTTCGACCCGGGCAACAAGAGACGATTTCGCGTTTGCTCGAGGGGCGATCGGTCTTGGCAATCTTTCCGACTGGCAGTGGGAAGAGTCTTTGCTATCAATGTCCTGCCTTGATGTTCGACGGGTTGACCGTGGTGATTTCTCCGTTGATTGCCTTGATGAAGGACCAGATCGACTTTCTCCGGGCACACGATATCCCTGCCGCGCGGCTCGACTCGAGTTTATCTCGTGCGGAGGCGTTGGAAGTGTTTGAGGAACTGAACCGTGGTCGTTTGCGTATTCTTTATGTTTCGCCAGAGCGGTTGGGGAACGAACGATTTTTGCACGACATGGCGCGGCGGGAGATTAGTTTGCTAGCCGTCGACGAGGCGCATTGTATTAGTCAGTGGGGGCACAATTTTCGCCCCGACTATCTCAAGATTGCGGCCCTGGCCGATCAGCTACGCGTTGGCCGTGTGTTGGCACTAACCGCAACAGCTACCCCCCAGGTGGCGGCCGACATTGCCTGTTCGTTCAACATTGCCGAGGGCGATATCGTGCACACCGGTTTTTATCGCCCCAACCTGCAGTTGCGGGTAAGTGCCTGCCGTAGTCCAGATCGCGACGAACTGTTGTGCCGACGTTTGTCGGAACACCCACGTGGCCCAACCGTCGTTTACGTGACGCTGCAACGTACCGCGACCCGTGTTGCTGCCTTTTTGGCAAGTCGCGGAACTCATGCTCGACCGTACCACGCCGGGATAAAACATCAGGAGCGAACCGAGATTCAAGACGAATTTATGGCGGCTGATGACATGATTGTCGTCGCCACGATTGCTTTTGGGATGGGTGTCGACAAGTCGAACATTCGTGCTGTTTACCACTACAATCTGCCGCAGGGGTTGGAGAGCTACATGCAAGAAATCGGTCGCGCCGGGCGCGATGGGGAGCCAGCCGTTTGCGAAATGCTGGCTTGTGCGGCAGATGTCATCACCCTGGAAAATTTTTCCTATGGCGATACACCCACCGTCGAAGCGGTCGATGGGCTGGTACGTGTGCTCCTGGGGCAGGGGACCGAACTGGACATCTCGATCTACGACCTGTCGATCGAGCAAGATGTGCGCGATTTGGTGGTCAAAACTCTGCTGACGTATCTCGAACTCGACGGTTTTATCAAGGCGACCGGCCCGTTTTACACACAGTTCAAGTTCCAGCCACTCAAACCGACCGAGAAAATGATCGCACAATTCGATCCCGATCGGCAAGCGTTCTTGACTGCGCTCTTTAAATCTGCCCGCCCGGCAAAGACATGGTTCACCCTCGACGCGAACCAGGCAGCACGCACCCTCGGTCAGCCACGGGAGCGGATCGTGGCCGCCCTCAATTATCTCGAGCAGCAAGGAGACCTGGTCGTTGAGGCAGTCGGGGTGCGCCACGGGTATCGGCGGCTGCGCGAGGCCACCGATCGGCGAGAATTGGTAGGCACGCTGCATGAGCGATTTCTCGAGCGGGAACGCCAACAGATCGAGCGGGTTACCCAGGTGGTTGAGTTCGCCAGTCACCCCGGTTGTTTGACCAGTCACCTGCTGAACTACTTTGGTGAGAGTCATGCCAACTGCGGTCACTGCGACCGTTGTCTTGGCAAGCCGGCGCAAAAGTTACCCCCCGCTCCACGGCCACGGATTGACGAAGCCGATCGACGGGTCATGGGTGAACTTAAGGCCAGCCGGCAGGAGGCTCTTGCCGTCCCGCGCCAATTGGCCCGCTTCCTGTGTGGAATTCGTTCACCGGCTACAAGCCGTGCCGGTTTGCGACAACATCCTGAGTTTGGTCGACTTCACCGAGTTCCGTTTGCCGATGTGCTGAGCGTTGTGGAAACAACGCCAGCGCCTTCGTAGTGCTAGCGCAGCGCTAAGCGACAATACCCTTGAGTTGTTTGACCTTTGCCTCAATACCACGCAGCACCTCTTCATCGCTTGGGTGGGGCGACGGGAATGCGGCCCGTAGTGGAATCGGCACGTCGTCCATGCGATAGACCGTTCCCCCGGTATTAATGCCGTAAGTGGCGACCGTAAAAGCGACGGCGGCACTCCGCGTGGTTGGTGTTTCTTTCGGGTCCAGTGCGATGTAAGGGATCGATTGCAGGTGATTGCGGGCCGGCTGGGAGAAATTGGCCAGCGGGTCACAGGCAATAATTAATGCCGCATCGGCTTCACCCCGGGCGAGTGTATCGCTCGTTGTGTACTCACCCGGGTTAAACCGTGGATAACCACGGGCGTGATTCACACCAAACTGGTAACCGGTACGCCAGGCGACCACGTTATCGGCACCAGTGACGTTCCCATGCCCGCGATTTGGTTTGGCAACGAAGCGTGTAAATTGGTTCATGTCGCGGGTCAATGCGAGCAAGGCCTCGCTGTTGCAATGTTTGCCGCGGGTCATCGTCAGTCCCATGCCGAAGAAGATTGCACCAAACCTGGCGGCTTTCATGCGATCCATGAGATCTTGCCAGCGGGCCAGTTCGATACCGGTCTCGCGTTCGACCAGGGCTGCTTCGAGTTCGATACCAGCCGCTAGAGCCCGCAATGTCCACAATGCTTCAAAATCTTTGCGTGGCTTGATTTGAAAGAAGAGGTCAGCAGCTGCCACACTCTTGGTTTTGCGCACATCGACCATCACACAGGTGCGGTCTTTACGGCCGTTCGGGACAAACATTCCTTTGGGCATCAAACTGTATTTGGTGAAGTGCCGGGGATGGCTTTCCGCAGGATTGGATCCCCAAAACATGATGAAGTCGCCTCGGTTAGCCACCTCGCCCAGCGTGCAGGTCACTTCTCCCACACTCTGAAATGCCATTCCTGAAGGGCCATGGCAAACACTGGTCGTGGTGTCGACGCAGGCCCCGATCCAATCGCCAATCGAGACGGCCACCCGCTGTGCTTCACAGGTTGAATCGGAGAGGCCGTAAACAATTGGGTATTTTCCACGGCTCAAGATTTGTGCCGCACGGTCATAACCCGCTTCGAGCGTGGCTGGCTGGCCGTCGATTAAACAACTCGGACCGTCCTCAACTTTATGATTGAAAAACCATGCTTTGCCGAGCGCGCAGGCCCGCTTGGCCTTGGTAATGTGGCTGTTATTTTCGACGTGCAATTCGATATCGTCGCAAACACATCCGCAAAAGGTACAAGTGGCGTCTTCGACGATCTTTATTTCCGGGGACCCATTGGTTGGCGTTTGGGCGGTGGACATATATGCTGGTTTTCTGCAGTGGGCCGATATTTCCCATTGGGGGTGAGGCCGATATTTCCCATCGGGGGTGAGTTGGAAACCTAACCAAGCTCACAATGGTTACTATTCTAACGTTGTCGGTCCCCTCGCGTCCACCGCGTCACAATTTTTGCTACGGTTAACGAGCCATAAATCCTGCCTGGAATTGGGGTGTGCCTCAACCTGTGTACCCTCCAGGATTTTCCGCAAAAGTGATTCTTGATTTGGTGCTCGCATTGGCAGTATGTTGCAGCATTGGAAGCCCATGACGTGGGGCTGGTACGAACCCCGATCTATCCCGCTATCCCGCACTTTTGGTGAACAGTATGACCCAACCATCCAAAAAAGACCGTGTCCAGAACAGCGGTAACCAGTTATATCAGCGAGCCAAAAAGTTAATTCCAGGTGGCACACAATTGTTTGGCAAGCGACAGGAAATGTTTGCGCCCGATCAATGGCCCACCTATTTTGCCGAAGCCCAGGGAGCCGAAGTCGTCGACCTCGACGGGCGTCGTTATGTCGACATGTGTGTCTGCGGCATCGGTGCCACCGTGCTGGGCTACGCCGATCCCGACGTTACTGCGGCGGTTGTCGAACGGGTGCACAAAGGGGGGCTGTGCACACTTAACCCACCTGATGAAGTGGAACTCGCCGAACTTCTCATGCAGCTTCATCCCTGGGCAGAGATGGCCCGGTTCGGACGTGTCGGAGGTGAGACCATGGCAATCGCAGTTCGCATTGCCCGTGCGCGGACTCGTCGCGACAAAGTCGCCTTTTGCGGTTATCACGGCTGGCATGATTGGTATTTGGCAGCCAACCTGCCCACCGAAGGCGACGAACCTGCCGAAGGCGAAGAAATGGTTGATCGGCTCGGCAACTGGCACTTGCTACCCGGGTTGGAGCCGAGGGGAATTCCTCGTGGTCTGGCAGGAACATCGTTCCCCTTTACCTACAACCGCATTGACGAACTGAAGAGTATCGTCCAGCAGCACGGGAAAGAACTGGCTGCGATCGTCATGGAACCTACGAGACAACAACCACCTGAACCTGGATTCTTGGAAGGGGTACGGGAGCTCGCAGATCACTGCGGGGCGAAACTCATTTTCGACGAGATTACGATCGGTTGGAAACTCTGTTGCGGTGGGGCCCACCTCAAGTACGGAGTCGAACCCGACCTGGCCGTGTTCGCCAAAACCTTGGGCAACGGGCATCCGATTGCTGCAGTGATCGGACAGGCGGACACAATGCAAGCCGCACAGGACACCTTCATCTCCAGCGCACTGTGGACCGAGGCGGTGGGACCCGCTGCAGGAGTGGCCACGGTGAAAAAGTTGATGGAAGTAGATGTGCCTTCTCACATTGACCGTATTGGCCAGCGGGTCCGTGATGGACTGCGCAGCATTGCCGAAGGGTACAAGGTTCCTTTTATCGCCAGTGGTTATCCGGGCCTTCAATTCTTTAGTTTCGACTCTCCCCAGGCGAATGAGATTCAGACGCTTTGGACGGTGCGGATGTTGGAGCATGGATTTCTCGTCTCCGGCGGTTTCTTTCCCATGTTGTCTCACGAGGATCGGCACGTCGACGATTTCCTGGAAGCATGCGATCCGGTCTTCGAAGAAATCGGGATTGGACTCCACCGCGACGACCTGCAGCAGCGCATTGGTGGTCCCGTCAAGCACGCGGGCTTTCGCCGCCTGGCTTGAGGTCCAGGACCACTCTGCGTGGAACTGGTTTGGTTCCCTGGTTAACCGTCATCGACACGCCGATGGCCCGGGATGTTCGGCTCGGTTACGTCTCATTCGGGGTCCGTGACACTGCTCAAGAGCAGAGCAGCAGATAACTCGGGCGGTCGATGCCACACTCCCTTGCAGAACATAACACGTGGTCCTTAAGCAACAGCGATTTCGACCGATCGATGTCGAACTCGGAGTTTAAGTCGAACACTGCTGGTTGGTTGCATTCGCCCAGAAACGCTGGCACCATCAGTCGCTTCGGCTACTGCAACGCCGGCTTTCTCGACGACTACGATGTGTTCGGAAAAACTGGTCGCGGCAACTTCGGATGGAACACAATTCGCGGCAGCACGTGGAACGAGACAGCCTTTTCGGTAACAGTCGATCCGGCGATGAGTTGCGTTGCTTCGGTGCCTGCCGGTCCGTTTATGGTAGAATGACAGGAGCAGCTGAGTAAAGTGGTTGGTCATTGAAGACCTTTCCCTGCGACGGCGTCGTCTACCGGGTCGATTACACGTGTTGGAAAACATGCTTTGGTGACTCGACAGGTGACAGTGGCGCGGCCACTGTGCCGGAGCCTGCTTCTGACACGTTCCTGTTTTTCGCCTGGATTGTCCTGCTGTTGGTCAGGAGTCAACCTCGATTGTTACCTGCATGATAAGCTTTTCAGACATGCAACGAATTCACTTGATTTCAGTTGCGTGGGTTATTGCCACGTCGCTCATTGCCGGGGTTCTATTCATGGGCACGGTTGCCGCAACCACCTTCATCAGCGTCACGCCGCAAGACGATTTGAAGTCGATCATTGAATCGGCCGCGAACGATACGACTATTACTCTTTCGGCCGGAACATATAACCTCGCACGGTACGCCCCGTTCAACCAGGCGGTCTTGATTCAAAACAAGACCGATTTGATCCTCCAAGGACAAGGGCCAGGCCAAACGATCCTCAAGCTTCCGTCAGATGCGCAGTTTGGCTTCTACACGGGCAGCAACGTGCACAATCTCCGTATCCAAAACCTACAGATCGAAGGCACACTGCCGCTGTTGACCAACACCCATGGGATTGGCAACTTTACCGGGACGACGAATGTGACCAACGTCACTTTCACGAACCTCCGTGTGCGGAACACAGCTGTGGGCATTAGCGCAGACACTTCCACATCGGGCATTTTCGACGGGGTAACCATTACAAACAACGAGATCCTGGGCACGGTCGGTTTGGACCCGGGTTGGGGCTACGGCATTGAGGTGAGCAACCCAACGAACGTGCTGATTGCCGACAACTTGATTAAAGAGGCTACCCGTCATTCGGTTTACATTGCCCGCGCCGCCCCTGGCTCCAACGTGACCGTCGAGCGGAACACGATTCTCAACCACGATCCAGTGGGTGCTCAACGCGCGACCACCGGACGTTGGTATCTCGCAGCGCTGGCTGTCACGCGGGCCAGCGACGTCGATGTGGCCTTCAATCGCATCGTGAATTCCCGCACGATTGCGCTGAGTGTCGAACCGGATGACATCCTCGGCTGGCCAGCCAGGGACATCAACCTGGTCGGAAACGAAATCGTCGACGCCTGGTACGTCGGCATGTGGGCCATTACCGGCGAGACGCACACCACTCTGGGAAATTCGATTACGCACTACCCCAATCCTGATGCCGACGGCAATGGCTGGGGCGACCTGACGAGCTTCACCAATTTCCCCGCAGGTGTAGCGACCAGTAGCAGTTTCGCGCCACCCAACCCTCGGTGGGCAGAAGTGGACTTCATCGCAGAGATGAACGGCAACATATTCGTCATGCATAATGGCATGCTCGACAGTATTGTCCCATACGACAGTTGGGACTATGAAACTTCCCCCACCGTCTGGAGTGGAACGGAATCGTTGACCGCGGTTCCCGAGCTGGGTGACGACGGTCTGGGCCGGCTGCACATCGTCCAGAACGGCACGTTGTACGAAATCCATCCAATCACATGGGAATTCACTATTCCGGGTGATACCAACTTCTCCTCGGCGGGCGACTACAACGCCAACGGCGTGGTCGATGCGGCTGATTACACCGTGTGGCGTGATTCGCTGGGCCAAGCGGGTACTGATCTGCCCGCCGATGGTACCGGCGACGGCGTCGTCTACCGGATGGACTACGACTATTGGAAAACACGCTTTGGCGACTCGACAGGTGACAGCGGCGCGGCCACGGTGCCGGAGCCTGCTTCTGGCACGTTCCTGTTTTTGGCCTGGCTTGCCCTGCTGTTAGTCGGGAGTCAACCTTGGTTGTCACCTGCACGGTAAGCTTTTCAGAAATGTAACGAATCCACTTGATTTCAGTTGCGTGGGTTATTGCCACGCCGGTCATTGCCGGCCATCGATTTCTGGGCACCGCTGCTGTATGGCCGTAGAAGATAAGAGCTGCCAGGTTCGTCGTTGTGGGGCTTTCCAAAGCCTTGGGAATTGGACCCGTCCACGGCCCGCCCGCCCGGGACAATTTTCCCGTCTCGGCTCACAAACCTCTTGAACACACTTGTTATCAGGAGCCGCTGGAAGGGTATAGGGTTCGAAATGAAAGATTTCCGGGTCGTTGGGATCAACCGTCGCGGCGACACCGACCACGTTTGGAGCTCCAAAGACCTCCATTCGGGTGAAATTGCGACAGACTTCCCCACCATCATTACGCAGCGGTTGGTCAATTCGGTGCTGATGTGAATCACCATGAATGCATACGACCGGGCCTGGATACTCCGCAACAAAATCCTGTATCAAGGCGATCGTCTCTTGAAATCCGTCGGCCTGGCGGTTTTCGAAGTCGGGATTAGCGTGCATCACGATAACGACGCTGGCATGCTGTTTTTCGAGAGCCCTCTGGAAGCTTTCTTCGAGGAAGGCCATGTTTGCCGCATTGCGCGCGGTAAACTCCTTCATCGAGGCTGGATCGCTCGTGTGCTTATTATTGCTGCTGCCACAAACATGAATTACGACGAACAACACACCCGACTTGGTGAAGCGGTAGTTTTCGACATAGGGTGTGAACTGTGCACAATCACTTTGATGCTTTGTTTGCAGCTCTTGGAGCCGGAGAACATCTCGATCCTGAAAGAAGCGCCGCCTCAGCTTGGCAAGCTGTTCAATCGGATTTCCGCCGGTTGAGCGGCAATCGGTCCACTCATTGTCACCGATCGAATAAACCACCGGCTTGGGGTAATTCTGGAACAGCTCGCGCATATTTTCCAAGAGCGTATCTGAACATGGATCGCCTCCCGACTTGATGTCGCCGACATGGATCAGAAAGGCAAAATCCTCTTGCTCCGATTGTTTCAGGAGCTTCCGCAGCTGGATGTCCTCTGCTTCGGAATAAGGTAAGTCGCCAATCGCGAGGAACCGAAAAGCAGGCTCACCGGCACAGGCCAGGTTGGCCACAAGGCCGACACAAACTGTCGAAATTCGGAGCAACTTACCGATATCCATAGCAACACCCTAGACATGTTGTTGCGATAGTGCAACGAGTGCAACGAAGCCAGCTCGCGCAGAGGCTTTGATGTCGCCCACAAAGCGACTCATTCTGTGCTGCGGTTCACGCGCAGGCAGTTTAAGCGGCCTGCCGGCGACGCGGTACCACAAATGCGATGCATCCCACCATAACCAAGAGCAGGCAGCCTGGCTCGGGTACGGCACTAGCCCCACCGGCAGCTCCTGCTCCGAAGTTATTTTTCCACTGGCTGTAGTGGCTGATGTCAATGGGACCCGGGATATCATTGTTCTGCAGCACACCGCTGTCGGATCCGAGATTGTCTCGGTACATGGTATAGTCGGCCGCGTCGACCACGCCGTTGCCGTTGTAATCGCCCGTCGGACCATCAGCGGCCAGGCTGAGCAGCAGGCCGGTAGCAGACGGTTGGAGCGTATAGAGGCCTGACGGGTCGACCAGGTTCAGCCCACCGCTCACGTCCACGCTGGTGGCCGTCAAGACCGTCTGGTTGGCGGTGGGGGGTAAAGCCGGGCTCGAATACCAACTGGAGTACGCCCGAGAGGGTCGCCGCACCAGCCACATCGAACATGTCAGTGTTGTTCTCACCCAGGTCGATGACCAGGGTGCCGATGCTGGTGAGGTCGCCGCCCAAGGGCGTTGACCCAGCGGTACCGAGGGTCCCGGAGTTGACAACCGCGCCACCGCCAGTCGTGCGATGGTTGATCCCAACCGACCCCGCCAGGATGTTCAGCGTATTGCCGGCCAGATCGATTTCGTTGTTGAAGTCGAGGCTCCCGCTGGTAACCGTCACGTTGGTAATACCTCCTGCTGCCACCTTCGCCGCCACTTCGTGGTTTCCGTTCAGCACGTTGACCGACGGGTTGCCGCTGTCGGCGCTGAAGTTGACGGTGCCAGTTCCTCCGACGACGTACTTGGAAAGGTTATCGAACGTGAGGTTCTTGACCGTGACGGGACTGTCGACCGTTACGGTGCGGGGTGCGGTAATGGAGTCTCCCAACAGGGCCGTTTGGGTGTTACTGTTGGGGGGGCCCCCACCCCAATTAAGACTTGTTTCCCACTGCCCACTGCTATCGGGGCCCCAGCGGAAGTCGTTGATTGCCGGTTCGCACTGGCCGAAGCCGGAGCGGACGTTGTCGAGCCTCGTATCGCCAATCACCCGCATGCCGGCCTCACCTTCTGCCAGACCAGGGGTGCGTGTTGCACATCGTCAAAATTGCCAAACCGCTCGAGATCGAGTTCGCCCTCTTTTTGCTCCGTCGAATGACATTCCATACAGAACTGCGTCAGCAGCGGCCGAATGGCGCAATCGTATTGGTACTCCAGCGTATCGAAAGACGCTGGTTCGTCACTGAAAGCGATCGAAGGGCCGTCGAACACGGCCAGCGCGACGCAAAGAAGGGTTCGCAGGATCCGCAACATAACCAACGATTTCACCTTGAAGGCATATTGTTTTTTCTGAAGTTCAAAAAAAGTCAATTGCACACCTGTCTACCAGAAGGAAATCCCTTGGCCGGTGATGCCACGCATGATTCTACCGTAAACGGGACCGGTTCGCACACTCTCGGTAGTCCGTACCCGGCCGGCAGCCCAGAGAGTACGGTATTCACAAAGCCGTGCCTGGCAGGGTGTTCGGGCAGTTGACGAGGTCCATGGCTCCGCGATTTGCCCTGGCCAGGGCCGACCTGAAAAAACCCTCTTCATCCACCCCTTGGAGGGCATGCTCGTCGACGCCGATTTCCTTCGAGCAGCCCAGGTGGACGGTTTGCCGCGCCGGGTTTGAAGGGGCCGGTTCCTGTTTGGCGCAAGGCGTCCTAAGGGTGGTCGGTGCCTGCCGGATCTGTTCCCAACGAAATCAGGTAGGCCAACAGGTCGGCTGCCTCCTGGGCCGTCAGGTCACTGAGCAGGAACTCGGGCATCAGCGACCGCGAACTTATCTGGATTTCGTCGATGTCGTCACGTGCGATTGCAACTTTCTTTTTCTCAAGGGTTTTCAGGACGACTTCGCTGGGGCTTTCACTTTCCAGTAGCCCGGTCAGCAACTGTCCGTCATTGGTGAGTACGACTCGTGTAGCGTAGCGGTCTTCGTTCTTCAGGGAGGGTTGCAGAATTTGTAGCAGGAATGGTTCGCGCTGGGGGTATTTCTTGTTGATTTCCGCGAGTGTTGGCCCCAGCGACTGTTGGGGATTGTCCACGTGGTGACAGTGGCGGCAGCGGGTACCGTCGCTAAAGAAGATCAGTTGTCCTCGCATTGGGTCCCCTTCGAGCGACAAAATTTCTGGCGGATCAATTTCCTGTCCCAGCCGCTGCCGGCGCTGCGATTCAGGGATGAACTCTTCAAACAATCCAGTGATGTCTCCCCGTGAGGCTTGTGTGCCCAACTCCACCGCCAACTGGTGGTCGGCCGCGGTCAACTGGTTGCCGTGTACCCTGGCAACCAGTGCCAAGGCGCCGGGTGTCGTTGTCAGGAGTTGCTCGATTGCCTGGCGGCGTCCCGCGGGAAGCTCTGAACTCTGGGGGTCGAGGGTTTGCAGTGCCTGATGTTGTGGCGTGCCGGCTGTCATCGGAGCGGAGGCCTGCTGGGTGGAATCGATCGGCAGCGAAGCAATCCACTCCGCGACCAGGGCCACTGCTCGGCGGTCGACAGCCCGCGAACCGATATAGGGCATCCGCGCGTACCCCAATTTTGCCATTCGGTAGAGGAGCAACGACCGGTAGGGATCACCCGGTACAAGGAGTTTGGCGTTGTCGATTCCAAACGTTCCGATGATCGTTCCCTTGAACGCACGAAGTTGGTCCAGTGACAAGTCGCGGCGGAGGTAAAAGTTGACGATCGCATTTCCTCGCGGGTGATGGCAACTACTGCAATTGACGTGCAGGTACGACCGGGCGCGATCCTCTAGTGACTGGGACGCATCGTGGGGGTCGACCAGCCGCAACGGGTCATTCGGTGGAACCGAAACACCCGGGTCGATTACCCCCTGGGCTGCCAGCGCGGTCAGCTGTCCGATTTGGGTGTTGTCGCCGATCGTAACGGGTCGGTTCAATTGATGCGGGACAAATCCGAGGACAAACCGCGCACCGGTGTTATGGCACAGGCGGCATTCGGTCTCGGCACCGAAGTGCCAATTGCGTTCCGTAAAGGCTGGTGCTCTGTTTTCCTCAGGAAGGTGAATCGTGGAAGTTGAACCGATCGTGTCGACCAGGATGGCGTCCTGTCCTTCGTCGTCCCATCGGTAAGTGTACGGGTTCCAGGACCCGTTTGAGAAATGCAGCAGTTGTGTTTCCAAGGGGCGGGGAGGTTGTCCCGGAGCGGCGGTCCAGTCGAGATGTTTCACAAAGACCGTGTTCTCGGGAAAATCGGAAGGGACTTGCGGGGATACCGATAGCTGGATGGTTCCTGTACCGGGAATCGCCACCCAGCGGCGGGTCCGGGTGCTATCGATCCAACGGCCAACGCGAACCGAGTAGGGAACCACGCCGGCGGCTGGTTCCAGGGGTTCAAGAGAACGGAACAAACCCGTCTCACTGAGGCGGCGTGGAAAATCCGCCGAGGTATCTTCCAACTCCGACGGCAGCAATCGGTAGATTTGTCCGGTGAGGTCGTAATCCAGCACAAACACTTCACCCGCGCTGCCTGCGGCAAAAGCGACAATCCTCAGGTCGGTGTCGACGAGGGTGCGATGCGCGTACTCATCTTCTTCCGAGTTTCGCAAGGCCCAGATGGTTCCGGTGATGTAGTCGCCGTAAACAAACCATCCGTCCAGGTCGAGTTGCCCACCCCGGTAGACCAGCCCGCCGATGACCGAGTTGGCTTCGGTGTGCGGATGATCCTTCACTGGCGGTCGGATCGGGGTTGGCCCGCGAGGCACTTCGCTGCGGAGTATTGCCCGGCCCTCCATGATAGGCCAGCCGCAATTACCGCCACGGACGACGCGGTGGATTGATTCCCAGGATTCCCAACCATTGTCGGCTACGAAGATTGCTCCTGTTTCTTGGTCGATAGCGAATTTCCAGGGGTTCCGCAGTCCGTACGCCCAGATTTCCGGGCGTGCGCCGGCCAACTCGACGAACGGATTGTCGGCCGGGACTGAATAAGCTCGTCCATCCGTCGGGTGATCGACGTCGATCCGGAGAATCGCACCTAAAAGATCGTTCACGTCCTGTCCCGTATCCAAGTGGTCCGGAGGATTCGGTCCCCAACCGTCTCCGGTAGAAATGTACAGATAGCCGTCCGTACCGAACCTGAGGCAACCTCCGTTGTGGCCACCCGGCGGCCAGGTGATCACGACCTGTTCGCTGTCGGGAACCAACTTCCAGGGTTGATCGGCAGTGAGTTGAAAACGTGAAACACGGGTATGACCCCCGTCCGCCGGATGTACATAGCAGATATAAAGAAAATGATTTTCAGTGAACCGCGGGTGGATGGTGGCGCCAAAGATCTCGGCTTCCTTGTTTGTCCACGGTTCTTTCAGGTGTTGCTTCAGATCAGCCACCAAATTGACTTGTTCAATACCGGCCTCTTTGCGAAAGCTGTAAATATTTCCTCCCAGTTCGGTCACCAGGAAAGTTGCTTTTCCGGGGACTTCGTGGAGGCTGGTGGGACGGTCCCACCGTATGCCTGGAAAGGCGAGTTCGACGCGAAATGCGGCTGGTGGATTGGGGGCGCCTCGGACACGGGACGTTGTCCAGGCAGGGCGGTGGGACAACCGGGCTGGTTCGGTGGCTGTGGACGGTGCTGCGGCGAGGCTGATACCGATCACCCAGGTCAGCAGAACTGCCGTGCCGAGACGTATGCGCCAGACGGGGGAACAGGTGAGAGGGGTTTGTTTTGTCATAGAGCAAGCAATTGGTGGAGATATAGAGACACAAAAAATGGACATGGAGGAAAGTATGGCAATGGGCGTCCTATGGAAACCCTTTTGTTATAGCTTTCAAACGCGTGTGGTTGCAACAGAATGGGAAAATTCGACTGAGGTTCGACTATTGGTGGTAGGACTTCTCGTTGACCGGCCGTCACCAGAACGTTGGAAAACGCATCAGAATCCACACGGGATTACCAAGTTTTTCGATTCGGGAACCACGTGAAACGTAGTTTCAGAGAGCCACTGGCCGCAACCGCTTGTCCAGGTCTGCTCGATAGGAGTTTTTGGCCGGGCCCAAGTAACACCCCCTGGTTCTTTTTTTGGTAGCCAGGTGGTTTATTCATTGGAACCGAGTCCCCATAATAAGCGTTCTTCTTGCGTAATGATTCTTCAACATGTTGGCTGACTGTACGTGCTCGAACAGTCACGGCAGTAACTAGCAAACCACGATGTCATCTTCACCGAACTTGAGCAAGAACTTCATTGCGCGGCCCCTTACATCAAGTATTGGGGCAGAAATCGAGGGTGTCGATCTCGCGACGGAACTCAGCGATGAACTTTTTAACAAGATCTACGAAGCCTTTCTGCGTTACCAAGTTCTCGTCTTTCGTGACCAGGATATTCCTCCCGAGCGCCAGCTGGATTTCGGGCGACGCTTTGGCGAGCCACAGGTTCATGTTTTAAACCAGTTCCATGATTGCCAGTACCCAGAGTTGTATCTCCTGATTAATCTCGACGAGGAGGGATAAGCTGAAGGGCGAGCATCCTGACCCTGGTATGGTGCACTGGCACACCGACGGGTCTTGGACACAGCGGAGGACCATCGCCACGAGGCTGTACAGCGTGGAGGATCCTCGCGAGGGGACGAGACCGAACTTGCCGACATGTACGGAGCTTGCGAAGCATTGACTGCCGACATGAAAATACAACTCGGTTCTCTGAAGGCGGTTCATCACCTGAACTTTGATAAAAAGTGACGTGATCCCATTGCTTTGACTGCCGAGCAAGTACGTAAAGCACCGCCAGTCGAGCATGACATGATACGAATTCACCCGGAAACTGGCCGGCCGAATATTTACCTCGGCGATATGGCTGAATCGATCGTAGGAATGGACTATCATCAGGGTCCTATCTCTCATCGAATAACTCAACGAGCTGATTACCCACCCGGAATTCATCTGCACGCACCAATGGCGTCTTGGCGAACTCGTCGTCTGGGATAATCGCTGTATTTTGCACCGCTCAATGTTCTACAACACGGGGACCGAACGGTGGGTTATGCGACGGTTGACAGTCCTGGATCGAGAAACCAAGTAATCAAACAACAGAAACTACCCTGTAGGAGATTGCAATGTCGGATATGGAATTGATTACGTTTCCTGCGGTGCAAACCCGTCTGAATGTGGAGGAAGAACAGGCCTTGCTACGCGTGGTCCGTGAAGGCAGCACACTGGCAATTGGTCCAGAAGCGGCAGAATTCGAAAAAGAGTGGACACAGTACATCGGCTGCGGCGACACCGTCGCAGTCTGTAATTGCTCCGCCGCCCTTGAGTTGACAGCCATTCTCTCGGGCATTGGTCCGGGCGATGAAGTGATCCTGCCGGCACACACTTTTGTGGCCACGGCTGTGCCTTTCGCCCGCACCGGTGCCACTCTATGCTGGACAGACATTGATCCCAATTCTCGCGTTCTCAGCGCCGAGTCGATCGCCACACGGATCACGGATAAGACAAAAGCCATCGTGGTTGTACACCTCTATGGTTTGCCTGCCGATATGGATGCGATCATGTCGCTTGCCGCTGAGCACAATCTGATCGTCATCGAGGATTGTGCTCAGGCTCCTGGCGCACGTTACCACGGTAAACGCGTCGGTTCGATTGGCGACTTCGGCTGTTTCAGCTTTCATGCCCAAAAAAACATAACGACACTAGGCGAGGGTGGTATGTTCACCGTTCGCAATCCCGATCATGGCGTGCAGGGCCGCCGCCTGCGCTGGATGGGTAACTGGCCATTCGAGGAAAATCGCCAGCGTTACTGGTTGCCAGCCATGGCGAATGTGGTCGAGCCAATCCCTGGCCAGTTGCCGCACAATTTCTGCATGGGTGAACCAAATGCAGCCGTTGGCCGACTACTCATGAAACGTCTTGATGCAATCAACGAACGACGGCGATGCCAGGCTGGCCGACTTCGGAATGCGTTGGGCGACTATCCTGAATTATCGTTTCAGCATACACCTGATGGTTGTGAACATGCCTATCACCTCATGGCTGCCCGCTACGACGGCCAGCCCTATGGCAAGAACCGCGACGATCTAATCCAGTTATTGTTGGACAAGTATCAGCTCAAATGCATTATTCAATACTGGCCGCTTTGCCGCACTGATTTGTTTGAGAAACTCGGCTTCGGTAAGGCCGACATTCCACAAACCGATCGATTCTTCGACAACATGATCAGCATTCCCTGGTGGTCGGATATGCGGGATGAACTCATCGATGACATTGCCCGGCGATTGGCTGGTGCCCTTGACGATATGCGTGGCTGAAGGAGAGCGTGGCTGAAGGGGAGTCGATGAATGACAGATCACCAATAGCTCAGAAATTCCCCACAAGCATAGGACCCAACACAAGTGCGTGTTGCTGACCACTGGGACTTGGTTCCTTTTACGGTTATTCGTTTGGCATTACGACTGAGTACGCCGTGTCCAATGGGGCGCTATGGATGTGTGACTGCGATCGGTGTAGTGGCATGTCCTGCCGCAACCGATCGAGCATGTTGCCCACAATATTTCCTGTGAAGTCGGTCGTCGCGGGTCTTTATCTTCTCCGCTAGCTTGTGTTAGTTTTCTTCTCCTTCTCGATTTCCAGGAGATCCATTTTGTTGATGAGGTGACTGGCGCAGAAAATATTGTGACAAGTCCTCCGTCACCCACGATCCTCCAATCCATCGAACTGCTCCGATTGGCTGTTCCACCCTTCTTTTGGTGAAGCAGGACTTGAAAGTCAAATAACATGGGATCGACCAGGTAATACCCCTTAACCTGTTTTGGATGGGGATGCGTGAACTTGAAGAGAACTTCCGGGAGCCGGATGTCAAATGAGAAGTGATTCCTCTGTGGCCCGGTTTTGTTGACGCGGTCTTCCAGCCAAAACATTTTATTGTTACACTGGTGCAAAGCCGAGCGTTTTGTCTCAAGCCCACCAAATTTTATCATCATGGTTGACTCCCGCACCGATGTCGTTGCTCCCGTGCTGTCGGTGCTTCGCTCGCGAAATCCGCTTAACTGGGTGGTTGTCTTCGGTCCTGGTGCCATCATCGCGTCTTTGACGATCGGCACCGGTGAGCTCATCTTTTCGACGCGTGGTGGAGCGCTGTTTGGCTATCCCATTTTGTTTCTGTTTGTCGTTATTTCGGTACTCAAATGGGCCTTGGTGTTTTCCAGTGCTCGCCACATGGTCTTGACCGGGGTCCATCCTTACGAGCGGATGATGGATCTCCCGGGACCGCGTGGCTGGTTTCCGCTCATGCTATTTTTCATCGTGGCGGTATGTACGCCGGTTTGGAGCTGCTTCCTGAGTGGAGTCACTGGGAATTTGTGCGCCTGGGTGACAGGTACAAGTGATGTATTTGGTGGTGCGATCGACTACCTGTGGGGTGCAGCCGTGCTCACGCTTTGCCTCGTCCTTTCGGCTACCTGTGGTTACACGATGTTCGAGCGGATTCAGATGATCATCGTGGCAGCAATGATGTTATGTGCGACCATCACGCTCATTCTCTACGGGCCAGATTGGCTGGCACTTATTAAGGGCGCATTCATTCCCGGAGCGTATGTGTACCCTGAGTGGCTCCTGAATTCCACGCGGCCGGAGCACATAGAGATTGCCAGGCAGCCCGTGTGGGTCGAAATAACGCGGTACGTTGGCGTGATTGGCGGGGCGGGTTTCGACTACATGGCCTACACCACGTGGTTACGAGAAAAGAGTTGGGGCCGTTCCGCGGCTGGCCCCCCAACACCCGATCAAATTGAGGAGATTGCCCGCGATCGTGCCCATCCTGTGCGCCAGTGGGTTCGCGCACCGTTGGTTGATTGCACGTTGAGTTTCGTGGTCATTGTCGGCTTCAGTGCCGTGTTCATCGCGTCTGGCGTGCTCGTTCTTGGTCCCGAGGGAGAGCTTCCTACCGAAAAGAACTTGCTTAATCTCCAGGCCAAGTTGGTGACCACGATACATCCCTGGCTACTCCCGATTTACGTCGTCGGGGCTCTGCTGACCATGATCGGCTCGGTCTACGGAACCATCGAAATTGCTTGTGCGGTCGGCGGTGAACTGCTCAAGTCACTCATTCCCGGTTTTGCCGAGCGCCACAAGCAACCGATTCGGCGAGTCATCATCACGTGGTGTATGCTAGGCGCTTACGCCCTGTTGGCCTGGATTTTCTGGTACACGCTGCAGGGTGGGACCGACAAACCGCGGATACTACTGGCAATCTTAACGCCCGTCAATTTGTTCACGGGTGTCTTGGCGTGCGGGCTGTTTTGCTTGTTACTCCCATGGATCGATCATAAGTTCCTGCCCAAGTCCTTACGGATGCCGTTCTGGTTGTTGTGTATGAACCTTATCGCGGCGGCGGTCTTTGTCGCCTTGGGTATCATGGGTTATTGGACGAATCACAATCCTGACGGATCGTGGTTTGCCACTCGTTGGTTCACTATTTCAGCTATTCTCGGCATGGTTGTTGCAAGTATTGTCGTGGCTCGCATATTCCCTGCTTTCGGCCGCTCTTCAGATTCATAACGTGCGGGCCTTTCGATTTTCAGGTGGATACCACCCTGTGTGGATGTGCAGAGAAGGATGGGCCATGACAACCAGCCGAGGGCGCGCTTAACAAGTGCGAATACCTTGGCTCAGAATGTGGGGGACAATCTTCCGCTGTGAGTGGTACCCAATGGACTCCGGTTCTTGTTGGCCGCTAATCGCGGAGATCCTAGGAGTTTAAGACGCAAAGATTAGCAGGAACCAAGAATGACACGAATGCTTTAACCACTAATCCCGATCTGACCGAAAGGCACCCTGCAAGTGTGCGAAATGCTGCACGTGCTCGATCGCAGCCAGCATTTTTTCGCGGTTGACCGCGTGAATATCGATTGGCTGCCCGGGCCTAGTTAGCATTGTCAGTGTGAGTCGACCGCCCAGGTGTTGCCGGAATTCTTCCAGTCCGTTAAACAAACCCGCGACGTCATCCAGCGACGGATCATTGAGGTTGAACCCCAGGTCCCTCAGGCACTGCAGGATCTGCTGCGCGACCGGCTCATCCAACCCCAGTTCGAGAGCTGAGTAGACTGAGTCGATCGCCACGCCGATAGCTACCGCTTCACCGTGTCGCAGGGAAAAGTCGCTCATGGTTTCGAGCTTGTGTGCCGACCAGTGGCCAAAGTCCAGTGGCCGAGCTTCCAGCATTTCGAACGGGTCGCCACCTGTGGTAATGTGCTCGAGGTGCAGCCTGGCAGAAGCTCGAATCATCGGACCGGCTACTTCCATGTCTCGAGTGCGTATTGCAATCGCGTTTTCACACAACTGGCAGAAGAGAGTGGGATCTTTAAGCAGGGATACCTTCACCGCCTCGGAGAAACCACAGACAAAGTCTCGGTTGCTGAGTGTCGTCAACAAGTCGGAGTCGTTGATCACAGCCCAGGGAACAGCGAAGCTGCCAATCCAGTTCTTCTTGTTGAACAGGTTCATGCTGTTCTTCACCCCAATCCCGGAGTCCGCCTGGGCCAACGTGGTGGTTGGCATTCGGATCAGCCGGATACCCCGGTGCGCAATTGCTGTGGCGAAACCAACGGCGTCCAGCACCGCACCTCCACCCACCACGACGATATAGCTGCGTCGATCCAGATTGGCGACATTGAAAACCTTCAGCATCTGTTCGAGTAAGTGAATGTTGTTCTTGATCTCCTCACCACCAGGCACCTGTTGGACTTTTCCAACACGTTGGATACGGTCCGGTCGCGAATCGCTGAATCGCTTGATCAGTGGTACCAGGTCTGGTCGGGCGTCTGCCACGTTCTGATCCAGCCAAAATTGCACCCGAGCCGGATTGCCGTCACTCGATTCAAATAACTCTGTCAGCACGTCCCCATCGTCGCCAAAGACATTGCCGGTAAAACGAAGGCGATGGTCAAAGGGGACCTGGAAGGGAGTGTCTATCTTGTCGGGAATGTCGGGCATGGGCAGGGTTCCGTAGCAGGAAATACGCTGGGGAGTATTTTGGGGGGAGCACGCGAATTGACCATCCAGCATGGTCTACCTTTAGTGTACGTAACAAATAGTGTGCTGGCAGTAACTAGAACACTACATGCCGATGTCGCGTCGAGCAACTATAACAGCGTCATGACGCCCTTCGACCGACCAGGATTCCTCGTAATGCAGGATTTTCAGCCCGTTTGCGAGTTGGCGAAGCTCGTTTTCCTCGAGCAGAAATTTTCCTGGCGGACGAGCATGACGCTCGAGGTTCTTACGTGTGGGCTGGATCAAAACCAGTACGCCACCGGTGGCCAGTTGGTCTCGAATTGACGGAAACAAGGGCCGGTGAAGGTAGAGACAGCTAACTACAACGTCCCAGGGGCCAGTCGGAAAGCGGTTTTCTTCCAAGTCGATTTCCACGCATTTGATTTGCAGGCCAGACACCTCGGCTCTTTGTCGGGCTATTTGCAACCCTTGCGGGGAAATGTCGGTCAATGTGACGTCCAGGCCCCGGTGGGCCAGCCAGAGAGCGTGGCGCCCGCTACCACCAGCCAGGTCCACGGCGCGACCCGTCGTGGGCAACCAGTGTTGCTGGTCAACCAGCAATCGCGATGGTTCCGTTCCGTAAGGGTCGGCATTACGGTACTTGCTGTCCCATTTTTCGCGATCAAGTTCGGACATCCCGTATTGACTCCATGGGCACAACAGCGGTCGATTGGTTGAGGCGAGCAGCTGATTATCCTGCATCTGCCTTTGTGGATCCAGGTTGAGCAATGTGCCAGATATTTTTAAGGGACGATATGGGGATACCGACTTTTCATTGAGGGTGAACCAGTAACCTGTGTGAACAAGTGTGTCGAGGTAAATTTTGGCTCTTACACTGAACTCGGCGGGGTGTGATGTTGGAGGTATCATGCCGTCATGAAATCACCTTTGCGCTCTGCATCGTTGCTGCTGGTTGGCCTGATCGCCAGTTCGGCGGTTGCCATCTGGTGGCCTGCCCAGTGGAGCGACGGCTGGGATACCTGGTATGCGGCAAACCAGTGGTTGCGGCCCGTTTGGGAACATCGCCTCTTCGCGCTCGTGTCCATCACCATGTTTGCGGTCGGTACGCTGCTCTCGGACGACGAAGTTCGAGGCGTGGCCCGCCGTTGGCCAACGGTCTTGGGCGGCACCGCGCTGCAGTATACCACCATGCCACTTTTAGCCTGGCTCATTGCCCGCGGGTGGGGACTGAGTGGACCTGCCTTAACGGGTGTATTGCTGGTTGGTTGTGTACCGGGCGCGATGGCGTCGAACGTGCTTACACTTGCCGCCCGGGGTAATACGAGCTACTCGGTGAGCCTCACGACGCTGGCCACACTCCTCTCGCCACTGATGGTGCCACTGGTGATGCAGCTGGCACTGGGACAAAGTGTTGAGCTTGCCGGACAACTCGACGCCCTGCGAATCTCGCAGACGCTGGTGCTGACAGTCGTTTTTCCGGTGGTTTTGGGTTTTGCAGCGCGGCGGCTCTCAGCTCGCGTTTCGCGGTGGTGCGCCGAGTGGAGTTCCACGGTCGCCAATGTGGCTATCTTGCTGATCATTGCCATGGTGGTTGCCAACAATCGAGACCGACTCCAGCAACTCTCGCTGCCGCTGTTGCCCCCGCTGTTGATGCTCAACCTTGCCGGATACCTGGTCGGCTACGGCGGCGGCTGGGCCCTTCGGTTCGATGAACCAAAACGTCGAGCGCTAACCCTCGAGATTGGCATGCAAAACGCGGGACTCGGCGCGGCGTTGGCTGCGAGCATGTTTTCCGCCGAGGCCAGTGTCGCGCCAGCCATTTACACCTTTGGCTGTATGTTCACCGGCACGTTGCTCGCATGGGGATGGGCTTGGCGACCACCAAAGGGAGCCTGAGGAATGGTCTGTTGTCGCTAGATCCATAGAACCTTGGGACAGCGGTAGTACGTCTGCCCCGCTATTATTCGAGATCGGGAAAGCGGGTATCCGGTTGCCTTCCGGGAGTCGTCACTGTCCAGGAGAGGGTTTAATGGTGTAGCTTTGTGGTCAGACCGCCGTCGATGATCACATTAACACCATTGATGAAACCGCCCAGGTCCGTGCAGGCGAACGCGATGAAATTTCCGATATCCTCGGGTGTCCCGATCCGGCCGCTGGGGTGCATGGCATTGATGCGATCGAGGGTGGCTTGACTGTCTTCCAGGGCATCAAGCCAGCTTTTCGTCATGCCGGCGTTAATAAATCCCGGGCTGACTGTGATGACGCGTACGCCTTGACGTCCCAGGTCCTGGGACAGACTTCGGGTCAGGGCCACGATTCCCCCCTTGGCGGCGGCATAAGCACCAAGGTCGGGAATGGTTGCCGTGGCATGAACACTCGCGATGTTGACCACGACCGCATGATCGGAGTCTCGCAGCATCGGCAGAGCCGACTTGGTCATGAGAAAAATGCCCTTGAGATCGACGTTCTGGGTTCGGTCCCACTCCTCGATCGTGGTTTCTTCGATGCTGCGGAAGTACTCGACCGCCGCGTTGTTGACCAGGATGTCCAGACCGCCGAATTCTGTGGCCACCTGATCCATCATCGCCGTCACCGCTGTCGGATCGGAAATGTCGGCGTGGACAAAAAGACTACGGTGCCCGAGGTCAGCGATGGCATCGGCGGTGGCCTGGCCCTCTTCAGCCTGGATGTCGCACACGACGACGTGGGCACCGGCACGAGCCAGGACCAGTGCGATTCCATGGCCGATTCCCTGGGCAGCACCGGTGACCAGGGCAACTCGATTGGTCAAAGCTATTTCCATTTCATGGATCCTTGTGAGGGGTTAACCGAAGGCGACGATCGGGCCTGGATATCGGCCGTGATATGCACTCACCACGGTGGGGTGCGAGCCAGGCCCGCAAAAACCAGCCTAGTAAAGCACAATTGCCCGGCCCGGGCCACCGTGGCAATCACGGATCTTCACAGCCGCGAACAGGAAGTAACCGTCCGATGGCACTTGGCCGACCCGGTGGAGAAACTCCACGCCGACCATTTCATGGCTGCCCAGCGCCCAGTAGGTCATGAGAGCTTGCTTTTGATCGACTCCCCCGAGGTTGGGTGCGTCGATGGCGATGCATTTGATGCCCCGATTGTGCAAATAGACGATTGCGTCGGGCCCGGGCGCTGGCCACCCCTCGGTGCGCCCGCGCAATGGCTCGAGCCACAGCGCCGTGTCATCCGGCTGCGGCCGATAATACTTGTCGACATGGCCTGTATGAAAGATCACGACGTCACCTGGCTCTAAATCGCCATGCTTTCGTTCATAAGCCTGGATTTGCGCCGGGGTGATTTCAGGGGACTTGGGCCAGTTGCTTCTGTCGGTTGTTCCGACGAGGTTCGTAACGTCGATGACCCGTGCCGGCCCGCATGTCCAATCAAGGGGAACTTTGTCGGTGGTCAGCGAACTGGTGCCACGCTTGCCATATTGTGATTCGTATTCTGCAAGCCAGCCGCGTACTTCGGGAGAGTATTGAACGATAGCTCCCTCCGGAGGCAGGGCGTAGGCCGGTGGCACGAGGTTTGTCCCGGACATGCTGTCCATCAGGTGGGTGTGATGCCACAGGTCGAGGTAGTCGGAGTAAAGGAAATCGACCTGCAGATAGAATTGCCGATGCTGACCGGCAGCGAATCCCGGGAAGGTGACCGGAAAATTAGGTGCAAGAGTCGGTGAGAGATCAAGGGCACGTTTGGACCTGGCCGACTCGATCAATTTTTGGGGAAGTTCACCGCCAACTATAGAAAATGCGCGGCCTTCACCGTAGGGGCCGCCCTGGTGTTTCGGGCTGAGGAGGCAATAGAACGCACCGGTGGGAGGTAGTGTGCCGAGGTTTGTTGCCCCCTCGGTCCAGATCATGCCATATTTCAGGCCTGCGTAATGGGTCGGTTCGGCAAGATCAGGCAGCGGTCCCATACTTGGGCTGTCGGTGCCAAGTGCCATGACCTTGCGTGTTGCGAGAAATTCCATGCAATCGGGATCAGGGTTCGGAAAACCGGGAGTCTTCGCGTCAACCGCGTCTGCAACAAACCGACTTCCTTGTGGAAAAGGCCGATAGTACCTGTCTGAATAACCGCTGCGAAACAAAACAACATCACCAAAACGAACGGGGCGATGTTGCTTTTCAAATTGCTTGACGTGTTCGCGCAAGACGAGCGGACTGACACCCTTGGGCGCCTGGTCGAGCAGGTCCCGGATATCAACCACACAGGCTTCTCCACAGAACTGCCACGGTTCGATCGTTTCGGTGGTAGACAGGCCGAACGGTCCTGACTTTGGTCGGTTCAATTCCGGACGCGCAACCGAGTGCGGCGGTACGTCGAGTTGAGTTCCAGTGTTCCCATCGATCAGCAGTGTATCGACGTTATACGCGCTATCCGGTCCAATCGTCCGCTGTGGGGTGATCACAAAGCGTGGGAAGGGGGCGGCAGGCCAGGTACATGGATAGTCGGGTGCAACCAGCAACGAACAATCGATGAACTTTGTTTCTGCGGCCTGCAATGCCGCGAGGCTGGGCAACAGGAGCAAGGCGGTGACGACCGAATAGAGTGTTTTATACATGGGATTCAGCAATCTCTGGGAACCAATAGGACAACTCATTCAACTCCCCTCATTATAGAAGATATACAATCCATCCTTCCCCGGGGCAACCAGGTCAAGCCGGCCGGTGCCGCGAAGATCGGCCAGTTCGAAGCACAACCCAATACCGGCGCCAACGCCCAAGGGTCCGTATGAAATCACCTGTTTCGAGAAGGACTGGCCGTTCCATTTGAAATAGTAGATGCCTAAATCGTCATTGGCGCCCGGATCCCTGCCACAGTGCGCCCGGTACCGCTTGCCCGTGATCAGTTCACACTGCCCATCGCCGTCGATGTCTGCCCATTGCATGTCGTGGTATTGCGAGTTGAACGGATCGATTTCATGACGGGTCCATGCCCGCTTACCGTTCTTGAGACTCTGCTTCAGCCAGTAGAGGCCATAGCCATGACCTTCACCGACGATCAGGTCGCCAAGCCCGTCGCCATCCACATCGGCAACAATGATTGGTACGCTTGTCCCTTGACTCAGCTCGAACTCAGGATGGTAGATCCAGGGTGTATGGAGGGGATCCTTGTCAGGCGCCTCGAGCCATCCGTGAATCATCACGAAATCGCCACGGCCATTGCCGGTGATATCGCCGAAGCCCAGACCGTGTTTCTGCGACTGGTCGAAGATCGTGTGCTGGGAAAACTGGCCGGTCCCTCTCCCCGCGTTATCTTTCACGAGCTTGTGCACCTTCAGCGGGCCGCCGATGGCATTGGGTACAATTTCCAGGTCCCCGTCGCCGTCGACATCCCACGCCCGCGTGGTCTCGGAGGCCCCGATTTCGCAAATGACGTGCTCCGGCCATGGCTCATCCCACTTCCCCGGATTCTCGCGCCATCGCAGTGCAGGTGAGAAGAAGCTCGCCGTGACATAGTCGAGGCGCCCATTGCCGTTGATGTCCATCGGGATGTCGGCGAAATCGTCATAGTAGTCGTGAATGCGCTCGATCTCGCCGATCGGATGGCGGTTGACAAAGTCGGGTCCCTGGTACCACTCCGTCCCGAAGACCAGGTCGAGCACCCCGTCACCATCAATGTCAAAGACCCCGACCGACTCAAAAATGTCGGACGAAACTAAACGCTTTGTGAATTTAACGGGCATCAAACGGCTTCCAACCCGGACTTCATATTTTTTTCTGGTTTTCAAGCAACTGGTTCAGATAATATCGCATAGTGACCAGATCTTTAACCGCATCGTTTGCCCGACAGAGGCCGGTCGCCTGGCCGTTCACTTCCTTGATGAAGTTGCGAGCCTGGTTGCGCATGGCGTGCACGTTGGGAAAATCCGGTGTGACGGACTGCGGCGTTCCACCTTCCGGGTCGCTGTACACAGTCACCCGGCCGGACCGATTAACTGCCAGCGGCGGTGGAAGTTCGAGCAGGATCCATCCTCGTTGGAAGGCGACAAGGGCGGTCTCACGCCAGGCGCGCGATGTCTGGTAGGTACCCATCTCCAACGCACCACTGAGGCCCGATTCGCTCTGAATGACCATGAGGATTCCGCCTGGATCCGCGAAAGAGACCTGATAATCTTCGCCGAGGAGGTAGCGGATCAGGTTCACCTGATGAATGTAGTAGTTTACCAGGGCGTCGTAACGCCTGGCCGATTCTTCGTCCATCCCGTCGGGAATGGGATCCTCCTGGAGGGGTGCGACTTCCTCCTCGGTTTGCAGGTAATGTGAGAACCCTCCGGCCACAAAGTCGCCCGGCGGTATGGAGATCCGGACATAGGTCATGGGGCCCACCTCGCCGGAGCTTTGCCATCTTTCGATCTGCTCCCGGGCAAATATGCTGGCCGGGTCGCTCCGCTTGTGATAACCAAGGTACAGCGGCGCCTGGTATTTTTTCGACAGGCGGGCCAGCTTTTCCCCCACCTCCACCGAGCGCCCGATCGGCTTTTCGGTCATCACCGGCAGGCCGTGTTCGAGCAACGGTGGCATCAACTGACCCAACCGTTGAAATGGATGGGTGGAAACGATGGCATCGAGTGACTCGGCTGCCAGCATCTCGGCACCGCTGGTATAGACCTTGGAAATTCCGTAGCGCTGGCCCACAAGCCTGGCCAGCTCCGGGCGCAGCTCGGCCAAGGCCACCACCTCGCACTCTTCGATGGCGATGTAGTTCCAAAGGTGCGCACACTGTCCCATGAGGCCAGTACCGACGAATCCGATTCGGGTCTTATTCATGTTTGGGGATCCATTATCTCGATGACCTGCTTGTTGGATCTTGTCCCGACCGCCTCATGATAACTTCTAAAAGCGATAACAAAAGCCGGTCTGTCCCAAGACCAAGGGCTTTCCGGTTTTCCGTGTATGAAGCAAGCTGTCGATACTACGAGAAGACCGCCGGCAACGATCTGAGCACGCGGATCCCCATCGACGCCCGCCACGGCGGATTGTCGCGGTGATCTTCGTTGGCGAGCCGCAGGTTGGGAAGTCGACCCAACAACGCGGCTACCGCAATCTGACCTTCAAGGCGGGCCAGGGGTGCACCCAAGCAAAAGTGCGGCCCATAGCCGAAGGCCAGGTGATGATTGGGCACCCTGTGGATGTCGAGCCGATCTGGGTCGGGAAACTTTTGGGGGTCACGGTTCGCCCCGCTAACCATCAGGAAGACACTTTGGCCTTTGTCGATAACCTGGCCGCCGATCTGAAGGTCTTCCAGGGCGATACGGGTGTTGCGTGGGCCCGGGCTTTCGAAGCGGAGAAACTCTTCTACCGCGGTGCCGATCCAAGCAGGATTCTCTTTCAGTGCGTCCATATCGGCCGGGTTCCGCAGCAGCGACAGAATGGCATTGCCGATCAGACCGGTGGTGGTGTCGTGTCCGCCTGACTTGCCCCCACGGTAGGTACCAGTGTTTAAGTTAGTGTTGAGGTGCCCTCTAAGCCAGCCCTGCGACGGCAAGGATGGTCCTGGTTGATAGGTTGCCTGCGAAGACGGTATGATCAGCGTCCCATTTAACCCGCAAATCGATAACTGTTGCTGTGGGGTCATCGCATGAATCAAGGATACCTGACAAGGAAAGTGGGCTGGACCAGCGGGATGAGTTTCGCCATTGATAGCGACTACTTGACCACTGACACATGGACCACTGACGGATGGACCACTGATGCGTGGGTCACAGACGGCGCCACGACGTTCATGACGCCTGGCGAGGTATCATCGTGACCACCACAGTTGTCCAGCGGATCGACAAACTCTACGAATTTGAGCGAGAGCCCGTTTCCCAGGAAAAGTTGGAACCTGGCCGACACTTCGCGGCCCTGTTTGCCGGCGAGCATGTCGCGGGGACCGAGTTTGTCATCGGCGCGGCATTTGTCGCTTGGGGTACGAGTTGCAAGGACGTGCTCCTCGGACTGCTGATTGGCAATGCCCTGGCAGTTCTTTCATGGACGTTCATTTGCGCCCCTATTGCGGTGCGAACGCGGCTTACCTTGTATTGGTACCTGCGCAAGATTGCAGGTCCCGGTGTCACAGCCGTTTACAATGTGCTCAACGCAGTCTTGTTCTGTATCCTTTCTGGAACCATGATCACGGTGTCGGCCTCAGCGCTTCGGATTCCGTTTGGCATCCCGCCGCAGACGAAATGGTATCCCGAAGACCCGTGGTTTGTATTGATTGTGCTGCTGGTTGGTACCGTTGTTGTGAGCGTTGCAATCCTCGGATTTAAGCGACTTGCCCAGTTTTCCGAGATTTGCGTCCCGTGGATCTTTGTGATGTTTTTCGCGGGTGCCGTCGGGACATTGCCAATCCTGGCCGAACAGACTCAGGGCTTGGGAGATTTTGACAGCATTGGTGATCTTTGGAAAATCGCCGAGCAGCGCATCTGGCAGCACAATCCTGACAGCGATATTGGCCTGTTGCACGTCGCAGCCTTTGCCTGGATTTGCAACCTGGCCTTTCATGTTGGTCTCTCGGATATGGCCGTGTTACGTTACGCGCCTCGTGCGTCCTATGGCCTGTATTCCGCTTACGGCATGTACTTGGGGCACTTTTTGGCGTGGATTTGCGCAGGAGTGATGGGAGCCGCGGCAGCGTTAATTCTGCAGCGAGAGTTGCCGGACTTGGATGCCGGCGAAGTCGCATTTCAGGCGCTCGGATTTTCAGGCATCCTGGCAGTCATCATCGCCGGATGGGCAACGTCCAATCCGACGCTGTATCGCGCAGGACTGGCTCTACAGGCGATCACACCCGGTTGGCCACGTTGGAAGGTCACGTTGTTGACCGGTATTGCCACGACCATCGTGGCTTGCTTTCCATTCGTTTTTTCGAAGCTGTTGGAGTTTGTCGCACTGTTCGGAATCCTGCTTTCGCCTGTAGGTGCGATCGTATTTGTGGAACACTGGTTGTTCCCGCGGATTGGTTTTCAGCAGTATTGGTTCACCGCGACCGGCAAGTCCGTCAGCTGGCCTGCTTTGGCAGCGTGGGTGATCGCCATAACATCCGCTCTCTTCATGTGGTATTACGAATTTCTGCATATGTTTTTCATCGCGGTACCGGTGTGGTTTCTGTCTGCGGGGCTCTACCTGGTCTTCGCAGCCGTCGCAGGTGCGAAGACGCTTAAACCGGTCATTCAGGAGTCGCAAACTTCGGCATCTACCGAACCCCCGTCGCCCGTTCACGTCACACTAGCCAAACCGGCCTGGCTGCGGTTTGTCGGAGTGGTTGCACTGTTGAGCCTGGGGGTGGCGGTTTTCCTCCCGTTGTGGGTGTTGTTTGCCGGTGTGGACCACTACGAGGAGAGATTGGAACCCTACTATCTGTGGCTGGGGATTATGAGCGTGGTGCACCTCATCTGCATTGCGTGCTGGGTCCTGGTCGGTGAGAAAACAGCTGGGAAGGAAGCGGCTTGAACCCCGTTTTTTTGACTCAGTTCTGCCAGCAATTGAAATCAGTTCTGCCAGCAAACAGTTCAATGGTTAAGGTTCGAACTAGCGATCAACCTGGTCGTGACCCAAAGGTGTGCGGCCATCGAGATATCGCCAGTTCTTGATGAAGGCAATCAAGTCGGCCATGTCTTGATGTGGAATTTCCTTTTCCATTCCTTCAGGCATGAACGACGTGCCGTTGGAGGTCAACTCGGCGATTTCGTTTCGCCGTATCGTTAGCATCTTGCCTTCGGCTTGTTTCAGCGTAATCGAAGTAGCGGTTTCTGTCGCCAGAATACCACTAAACGACTGGCCGTTCTCGGTAATCAACAGGTAGCTTACATAATTCGCATCAATTGCCCGATTGGGGTCAATGATGTCTGTGAGGTACTGTTGCGCGGTTTTCGAGCTAGAGTCGGAAATGTCTGCCGCCACGTTGATGCCGACCTCGTCAATCTGATGACATGTGGCGCAGTTCTTTTTGAAGACCTTACGACCATGCTCTTCATCGGCCTTCATAGTCAGAACGACTTGATAGTCCGCCAGCACGTTCTGGCGGTTTGCAGGAATCGCGCCTCCCAGGAGTTGTTCTGCGCGTGCTTTGATCTCGACATCAGGGTGGTTTAACAGCTGGTCGATGTGGTTGCGCCCGATTTCGGATGCCATGATTTTTCCAGCGGAAATTTCGTCGAGCAGCCAATTCGTGCGGTCACTTCGCGACAGAATGTTTTCCAGAATCGCGCGCCGCATGATCGGTAATTCGTTGGAGAAACCTGCCAGCAACGTTTGCCACGGCTCAACTTCAGTCTGTTTCGAGAGCTCTTCAACAACCTTCAGGCGGACCGCCTGAGACGGGTCGTCGATTGCAAGTGGGATAATCGCCTGTGCCGTGTCGCTTTGCAGGGCAAGCAAATCGATCGCTCGGGATCGCGCAGAATCTGGCTCGCTAAGGTTCGTTGCGGTCGCTAATGCCTCGTTGAACCGCTGGTCGAGGCTGAGTTGTTGTGCCTCCTGGAGCTTGCCGCGGATGGCAGCCACCGATATCCCGTTTCGCACTGCCTCGGCAAGAAATCGTATCAATCCAACTTGCCCCGGCGCCCCGCTCGCAAGCAGTGCATTGACTGCCAATTGGTGTTGCTCGTTGTCCTTCGTCGCGGCGGCGAGCCCCGCCAACTCAACAATCGCCGATTGGGGATCGAGCACTTGCCCAGCCGGCTCCGAACCTTCCTGATCGATGTCGTCCAAGATTTGCGCCAAAACGCTCCCGGCACGATTTCCAGCGGCAATCAAGAACGCACGCAACTCCCACTCATCGGTAACAGAGGTGGGCACAGCAGGAGAAGGCGCCAGTGCCAACATGGCCCGGTAGCGGACGCGGGCATCTTCGTGGGAACAGAACTGTGCGATGTTGTCTCGTAAGGGACCTGGTCTTTCTAATTGGCCCTCGGATACGATGATCACCTGCTCAAGGACCTTTGGGTCTTGGTGTTCCAGCAGGCGGATAAGCAATTCGTCGGTAATCAGGTCCATCCCTTTCATAATCCACAGCGCATGAATCCTGGCGAGTGGGGATTCGTGGTCAGTCACGACCTGCCGAAGCTGCTCAGCGACACTTTGATCTGCCCGCTCGAGCAGCAGCCGCGCAGAGGTCTCCCGCCACCACGCATTCTTGTGTGACAGGTTTTCGACCAGCGCGGCACTTGACGATGAGGAAAGTTCTGGTGACGACGAGCCGTGGTCAGCACTCTTCCGAACGATGCGATAAATGCGTCCTCGATCGTTGCCAAAGTGAAGATCGGGGCGATTTTTCAACTCGTCAGGCATCCATTCCGGGTGTTCAATGACGGCCCGGTAGATATCCACGACAACCAATGCGCCGTCCGGGGCGATTTCCAGGTTCACCGGACAACACCACTCGTCTCGCGAGGCGAGAAAATCGACACCGTCACGCGCGGGCTTTGACCTAAACGTGATGCCGTGCGGCTCCATGATTTCTCGATGAATCAGGTGCCCTGTCGGTTCGCAGACAAAGAGGTTGCCGTGAAACTCCTTCGGCAACGCCCCACCGCGGTAGATGGTGATGCCACATGCCGCGGTAATCTGCCCGGCGTGCAGATTCGACGTGGTCCAGGATCGCGTGATGGGAAAGACACGGGATTCAGCACCTGCTTTGGCCACGTCGCAAGAGACCGCCGGTACCGTAACGAGTGGGTTCTTAACGAGGTGACGATTCTCCAAAACGATATGGATGGCTGGATTTCGATTGGTGCAGACAAAACGGTTGCCGTAGTCATCGAATGAGAGCCCGAACTGACCAGCGCCAGAAACGGCTTCAAATTTGCGCGTGACCGGATCGAAGCGAAAGTCCATGCCGTTGACCGATACCGGCTCGACGTCTGTTTGTTCTGCGTCGACGATCATTCCGCCAGTCAAACCGCCGGCGATATAGATGTGATTGTCGAGCGCCAGGGTTGGATGGTTGGCCCGCAGTTGTGTGTTTTTTTCCGCGAAGCCGGTGTACCAGGTATCGACCACGTCGGCACGCCCGTCGCCGTTGGTGTCCTTCATGTAGGCGACTTGCCCCGCCATCGTCACGAAGACACCTCCTTTCCAAAGTTGAAGTCCGTTCGCGAATAGCAAGTTGTCGGCGAACACAGAAGCCGTTTCAAAGAAACCGTCGCCGTCGCAGTCGTTTAAAATCGAGATTCGAGATTTTGGAATTTCTCCATCTTGAGGTCCCTCGGGGTAATCACGCATTTCGACCACCCACATCTGTCCATGTTCGTCGAATCGCACCGCCACGGGGTCAATCACCTGTGGTTCGTGCGCCACGAGTTGTACCTCCAAACCAGGCGCCACCACAAAGTGCTTGAGCGATTCCTCTGGAGAGATGGGACTGTGAACCACAGGCGATTCTTGCGCATTTCCGTAAGATGATGTGATGAGCAGAACGGCAATGCCGATCTGCGCCCTGGCGATACGGACCACGACGCCAATCGTCCCAACGCTATAGAGCCTGCGGGAACCGGTGGTTCCTGGGGATGGCAGGTAGCTCATTCTTTGCCTGGAGTCGCTCTGCGCGACTCTGACACCGGTGAAAGTTGGACCAGGTCCTTGCTGTTCCAGTTGAACCCACGTGGTAACTTTCATGCTTCTATTTCAATGTTTCAATCAAACAGGTCCGGTAACCGGTAATACGACGAGACATTTTCTAGTTGGAGGTAATCCTGGAACGGATAAAAGCTCACATTGTTCGTCATTTTAACGTTGTCATCCTATTGGTGTCGAGCAGGTGGTGATTTTCGCGACATTTTTGCTGCCCCACGCCACTCGGACCGCCTTGCTTGCCGCCCGTGTTGGACCCCGAAAATCGAGTTACGCCGTGGCCCTTGCCAGTGACCCGGTACGCAGAAGTCCACACAACTTTATGCCAGGGGATGCCCGATGCCAGGGGATGCCCGCTGGGGGAATCGACGTTCTGCAGGGGAAGCCCCGCCAGATTTCCAGGTCAAAACTTACTACCGGCTACCTACCGGCTACCGGTTTGACAACCGTGAGATGTAGAAGAGCAGCGTGAGCACGGCCTGCAGTGTGGCCGCTACGTAAGTCAGGGCTGCCGCATTCAACACTTTGTTCACGTGTACCATTTCCTGTTGACCGCAAATGCCCATTGCCACGAGCTCTGTCTTGGCTCGGGCACTCGCGTCGAACTCGACTGGCAAGTTCACAATTTGGAAGAAGACGACACACGCAAATAATGCAATGCCCAACATGATCAGAGCGGGCAATTGCATGATGCTGCCGATGATCAACAGGATGAGGCTGGCACTGCTGCCAAATCCTGCCGCCGGGACCGCTGCATTGCGAACGACCAGGGGGACATAGTGCCGCGCATCTTGAATCGCGTGGCCCGCCTCGTGGCATGCAATGCCGACCGCCGCTGCTGAACGACCACCGTACACCTGGTTGCTCAAACGCAACACCTTGCGACGTGGATCGTAGTGGTCGCTCAAACGACCGCCTACCTGTTCAATTCCTACGTTGTGGATGCCAGCCTCGCCGAGCATTTTTTGTGCGGCCTGGGCGCCAGTTATTCGAACGGGTACCTGCGCCGCTTCTGCAAATGCCGATTTCACTCGCATTTGTGCCCAAAAGGCGAGCAGCAGGGCCGGGGAAATCCAAATCAGATAATCAAAATAAGCGTGAAACATGGGACAAAATTTGATCCTGTGAGAGGTGAATTCGGGCAGTCGATTCGCCGTCACCGGAAGAAGCCAAGGGGACTTTCATTGAGTGACGGTATGAACGGGCCATGGTCGCTCCACGGTGCAGCTATATTTATAAGATTCTACGTATTTCGACAACCTGGAGTTCTAGTGTGGCAAGGGGGGGAACCCTGTTGGAGTTGGAATTCTCTCCCTCCAGAAGGCCTGGGTTGGCGACTGTCGGCAGATTGCACGACACGGGCCGATTGAACTGGGGTCAGGCTGCTTCAGCGGTTTGGCATCGAGCGGCCCTTGCAGGGCTGTATGCCAGCACGCCGTGGTGCCTGGCTTCCCCAGACCACCAATCAACCGCACCAACCGGTTTGGCCTAAACGAATTCCCTGCGGTCTTGGGAAAGGAAGAAAAAGCTGCCCGGTGCGTTGGCACACGCAACTTCCTGGTTGACTGCAGGCAGTGCCCTATGCGTGGAAGAACTGGCAGGCCGCCAGCTGGTTTTACTCAGCTGGTTTTTCTTCAGCTGGTTTTTCTTCAGCTGGTTTTTCTTCAGCTGGTTTTTCTTCAGCTGGTTTTTCTTCAGCTGGTTTTTCTTCAGCTGGTTTTTCTTCGGCTGGTTTTTCTTCGGCTGGTTTTTCTTCGGCTGGTTTTTCTTCGGCTGGTTTTTCTTCAGATTCTTCCGCTGGCTTGGGGTTCAGAGCTTCGAGTTCTTTTTGGATTTCGGTCTCGCGGGCGACTGCGGCTTCTTTTTCTGCCTTGGCTTGCTCTTCGCGTTTAGTAGCTTCTTCCTTGCGAGCGGTGACTCGCTCAAGCTCTTTATTGAGCCGCCGCTTGGCGACTTCGGGGTGGTTCCAGCCAAGATTGACTTCCAATCCTTCGTTTGCATCTTGCAATGCTATGGCTGCTTCGTACGAGACGGGTGTTTGCCAGAGGTAAAGTTTTTTAAGTTTTTTCAGGCCCTTAAGATGTTCCAATCCGGCATCGGTGACTTGCGTGCCATACAAATTGAGGTACTCGAGGTTTTGCAGTCCTGCCAGATGCGCGAGTGCTTCGTCGTTTAGCGCGGTTAATTCCAAATGCAAGTGAGTGAGGTTTTCGAGTGTGGCGAGTGGCGCGGTGCCGGCATTTGTAATTTCCGATTGAGCCAGATTGAGCCAAATCACTTGTTTTGCCACTGCGGTCAGGAGTGCAGCTTCTTCATCGCCGGCTTTTTCATCGGAGTAAGCGAACGTGACTCGCAGCAGGGGGCTATCCTGGTAGAGGGCCAACACTTGAGCACCAGACGCCACGAGTTTTTCGACAGCCTCGGGTGCCGCAGGAGGCACATCCGGGAGCGGGTCTTCTTCTGTAGCGACGGGTGCACCGTCGTCGGGCATTTCAGCTCCCTGTTCAATCCACTTGCGAATTAAATCGATTTGCTCCTGAGCCAAGGGATCTCCTCCCTTGGGCATGAGCATTTCATCGTCGGCTGGCAAGGTGATGCGGGCCAGCAACTCGCCCTCGTCGGGCTTCGCGGGATTCAGCAGGTGGTCGACGCCGGCTTCGCGAATTGCCGCCGGATTGTGGATTCGAAGATCACCTTTGGCTTTCTCTTCGCCGTGGCATTTTGCACAGTGCTCCAAAAAGATGGGTTGGATTTGCTCCGCAAAATTGATTTTGTCCTCAGCAATGGCCAGGTTGGTAGTGATTGCGAGCAGCAGCAGGGCTAGTGCTTGTCTCATGATTGTTAACCTTTACTTCGCCAATATGGATTTGTGTTGGGTTTCCGGTGATTTTGGGCCGGGGGGAAAGGTCACGGCAGGATTACATCCCATTGTAGTCAGAAAAACCGCGACGCTCTATCCGTAGAGGGAGCTTTTACCTTTGGGTGACCTGGCAATGGTGCCGAGTTGGGACCATGCAACCCATTGAATGCACAAAATAGTTGCTGTGACAGGAGTTACGGCGGTTCGACCGTGCAATGGTGAACGCGAGAGCGTGAGAATTGAGGTCTTTACCTCGCTTACGTTTGGGGGGCGTGTGGGAAAAGCGGCCAGGCTGGTTATGGAACCGGACTGGTAAGCCGTGTTGGGGGCAAGATAGTCGGTCCGCCAATGCCCAACCACCTGGCTGATTTCCTGGCCGCTCTGATTTCACGAAAAATGCCTCAGCACAGCTTGGAAATCAGCACAGCTTGGAAATTTACTTTCGCAGCGGATCTGCGTGCTGAGTTTTATGGCGACTTGAGCACTTCCAGGTGCACGTCGATTCCTTTGCTGGTTGGCATCCCGGATCCATGCGTATCGCCGCCCATCAGACGGCTGGACATATCGCCGTAAGGAATGAACAAGAGGCCGGGCGGGAGTTCGTTTTTACGTGCAGGTTTAACGGCAATTTGAATCTGTCCATGTTCTCCCGTCAGCCGCACATGGTCTCCGGTAGAAAGGCCGAGCCGCTGCATATCTTCTGGCGCTACATGCAGGGTATTGATTTCACTTTGGTACTTGTCGCCCGATTTGCCCTCACTAATTCCGCATCCTTGGTCGCTGGTTCTACCGGGAATGAGAATAAACGTGTCTGACATAGGGGGCTTAGTCTCCTTTGTGCCCGGATTTTTGTGCAAGCCAAATTACCTAGCGGATGCAATCCACGTATAATTCTGGCGTGTTGGCCGCTGGACTGCCAGGGGCCTTTTATCAGCTATTATAGGGAGCATGAAATGATACGCATTAGTGGGTTGTGTCTGTTTTTGGTGAGCATTCTTTGGACAACAGGCCGACTTCAGGCCGAGGAGTCGGCCCGGGCTGCGTTTTCCCAGTTACTCGACGAGGCGTGGGAATTTGAACTTCGGGAAGACCCCTTGCTGGCAACGCAGAGTGGTGATCACCGCTACAACGACCTCTTGCCGCACATGTCCCTTGCGGATGTGGCACGTCGGCAGCAGGTCCGTCAGGGTTTTCTGGACCGGCTTGCCGAGATTGACCGTGATCAACTGTCACCCTCCGAGCAGGTTGATTATGCGATTTTTGCGCGCAAGCTCACTGACGCGAAGCAGGAGTTTCGTTTCCAGTCACATCTAACCCCGGTTTCTAACAGGTCGGGCTTGCATACGCGTTTTCCTGACTTGCCGAAGCGGGTTCCTCTCAAAACGACGGACGATTACGAGAACTACATTGCGCGTCTTGGAGGGTTCACCGCATACGTTGCGGGTCACATCGAGCTAATGCGGTCAGGGCTGCGCAACGATGTGACCCAGCCGGCAGTTATTTTCGACAGTTTCCGCGGACCTCTGGAGGCACAAGTTGTCGACGATCCAACGGCCAGTGTTTTATACGAGCCACTTAAGGCGTTACCGAGTACCGTTCCGGAGGCGGATCATGACCGCCTGCGTGCTGGTGCACGGGAAGCGATCGCCACCAGCGTTGTGCCTGGTTTTCGCAGGTTGTTGCAGTTCATGGAGCAAGAGTATGTGCCCCATTGCCGGGGATCGATTGGGGCTTCGGGTTTGCCCGAGGGACGCGAATTCTACCGTTATCGGACTCGGCATTTCACGACGCTCGACATTTCGCCGGAAGAGGTGCATCAAATCGGACTGCGGGAAGTTGCCCGCATTCGTGGGGAGATGGAGGAAATCATTCGCGCAGTCGGCTTTGCAGGCGACTTTGCGGCATTTACCGAGAAGCTCCGAACCGATCCCCAGTTTTATGCACAGACCGAAGAGGAGTTCTTGCAGCACGTCGCCTTAATTCTCAAGCGGATGGATGGTCGTTTGCCGGAGCTTTTTGGTCTCTTGCCACGAACCCCTTACGGCCTAAAGCCAATTCCCGACTACATTGCTCCCCAAGCAACCGCAGCGTACTACATGCCTCCGACCGGTGATGGCACCAAGGCGGGAATTTACTATCTGAACACGTACGACTTACCTAGTCGCCCGCTCTACACGGCCGAAGCGTTGGCCTTGCATGAAGCGGTTCCGGGTCATCACTTGCAAAGCACCTTGCAACAGGAAATCGAGAACCTCCACGGTTATCGCAAACAGCATTGGATTACGGCCTTTGGGGAGGGTTGGGCACTTTATGCCGAGCGGCTTGGTTTAGAGGTTGGCTTCTATGAGGATCCCTACAGCGATTTTGGCCGGCTGACGATGGAAATATGGCGGGCTTGCCGGTTGGTTGTCGATACCGGCTTGCATTACTTTGGTTGGACTCGCGCGCAAGCGATCGAGTACTTGCACGAGAATTCGGCGATGTCGCTGCTGAACATCCGCTCGGAAGTCGATCGATACATTGGCTGGCCGGGTCAGGCACTCGCGTACAAGATGGGTGAACTCAAGATACGCGATCTCCGTGCAGAGGCCGAAGGACAGCTGGCCGAACGGTTTGACGTGAGGAGCTTTCACGATGTGGTACTCGGCAGCGGTTGTGTCCCACTCGATGTGCTCCAGGAGAACGTCCAAGCGTGGATCGAGCGACAGCAGATGCTGACCGAATGACCCCGAGCGGCCCGTTTCCAGCATTCGGACATTGGATTTCTGTTTGAAGGTTCACTTTTTTCGTAGTGCGAACCCTGTCTGGTTGGAATTTTGCAAGCAGCATTTCATGCGGAGCGGGTATCGTGGGTGCCGGAGAATTTTTTCTCCGCTCACCAGATTGCCCGGCCCAGGACGACCAGTGCCGCAAGGCACGACACGATTAACACCGCAGGACGGGTATTTTTGGCATCCAGCAAAGGTACCGTTAAGCGGGAAAGAAGAAACCCAACAAAGACACCTGGAAGCAGTATTGCTGTCAACAAGAGTTGGTGTTTGCCAAAATGCCCCGCAAACGACAATGCCGTGAGCGATAAGATTCCGCCGACCACGAAGAACACGGCCAACGTCGCGCGGAGCCTGCTACCCGGCTCATTTTGGTAGAGCAGGCCCATGGGAGGCCCACCCATGGATGCAAAGGTTCCGGTAAAACCTGAAACTATGCCCACCAGGAATGTGTTTCGGGGTGTTGGCCTGATGGTCCATCCCGCCAGGCTTAACAGCACGGCCAGCAGGATCAGGGCGGCAAAGATGCAAGAAAAGGCAGTTGCCGAAATCGCGCTGAATGCCAACACTGCGGGAAACATTCCAAGGGTTCGCCCCCCAAGGGCGATCCCGGCGCCCTTCCAATCGATGGCGTGCCATTCGTGCCAACCCATGAGAACGGCTATGGACCAATTGGCAGCCAGCATTGGGCCGGGCACGAAGTCCTGGTCCACGATTAGCAGTACCGGTGCAGCAACCAAACCAGCCCCGAAACCGACTGAGCCCTGCACGACGACTCCCGCAATAATGGCAGTCAGTGCAATAGCGATTTCGATGGGCGAAAGAGGCACAAGTGGGCAGGTCTGTATGTGAGAGTTGCGTATACAACTCCACATTGGTCATTTGGGTTGAGCCTGAAACCGATCCAGACTCCGAATGCCCGGTATTTTAACCGTACCCCCCGCCCCCGTGTCTAGCGGACACATTTCATCTGGTCATGGACCGGCCGTAAAAGGGCCACTGGGCATGGATCAACGCGACAAGCAGGGGCAAAGGTTGCAGAATCAATTGCCGACCGTTACAAAGAATTGTGGGTCGTGTGTGGGATGGGGCTTGTGTGTGGGATGGGGCTTGTGTGTGGGATGGGGCTTGTGTGTGGGATGGGGCTTGTGTGTGGGATGGGGCTTGTGTGTGGGATGGGGCTTGTGTGTGGGATGGGGCTTGTGTACGTTGCCCCAATCGCTGTCCCAAGGGTGAGATTGAAAAAACTTGCGAGCCGCGTGTCCCTTACATCACTGGCACCTATCGACTTCACCGGGACTGGTACCACTGCGATAAACCTCCTCGTCAGGAGGCCACGACTTCGCGGCGGGATGATCAGTGTTATCTCGCCAACGCGTTTCAATCACGATTCTCGTCCACGTTAAGGCAAAACCAAGGCTACTATTATGTGGCGTAAAAACGCATTTACTTTTCCCTATTTCGGCCGGTTTGGCAAAAGGAATACGCACGATGGTGATGCATTGTCCCTGCTGGTAATCCTTACGGCGATCGTCGTCGGGACAACTCCAACAGGAATAACCACCGCGGCGGGACTCTGGGCAGGAGCCGCGAAAGTTGATATTACCGATACCGAGGCTGGACCAGTCGACGGCCGCATGTATGTGAGGGCGTTGGTCATCAAGAACAACACCACGACGGCAGCCATTGTCACCGTTGACGCTGTTGCCATCGGCGAGATTGGATACATCGGTAATGACTACCTGGGCAAAGTTCGTTCCCATCTTGAGAGGGAACTCGGCATACAACCAGCAAATGTCATGGTGAATGCCAGCCATTGTCATGGAATCGTCCGGTCCGATGTTGACCAACGGACTGTCGAGGCGGTAAAGCAAGCTTCGCAGAGAATGGTTCCCGTAACGGTTGGTGTGGGCGTCGGCCATGAAGATCGGATCATGGAGAACCGTAGGCTTAAGCTGAAGAATGGCAAGGAGGTGGATGTTCGCCATGCCTACTCGCTACCGCCGGACGAAGAGGTCGCCGAAGTCGGACCGGTGGATCCCGAAATAGGTATTCTTCGGCTGGACAGGATGGACGGGCGAACTCTGGCCGTGGTCTACAACTTTGCGTGCCATCCCATTCAGGGAGTGCCAGGTGGCCGTAACACCAGTGATCTTAGCGGCTTCGCTTCCAGTGTCATCGAAGACAACTTAAGCGATGAAACAATTGCTTTGTTTGTGCAGGGTTGCGGGGGGGACATTAATCCAGTTCTGTATAAGGATGTCAACCATCCGCGAAATGCTGAATCCTTGGGAAACATCCTGGGACTTAGTACGTTGCATGCATTAAGGAAAATCAAGAGTCAGGAGGACAACAGGTTATTGGTCCTCAACGAGACCATCCAGTTGCCCAGAGCCGATCTTGCACAACGCATTATCGCGATGGAATCGGAGCAGATTCGGTTGCTTCAATCGTTAAAAGGAACGTACCTTAACCTCAAGACGTTTATTCCGTTGGTCGTAAAATACAATTTGTCGAGGGAGTTTCCATCTTACCATTCGCACCGTTATATGTACGACGAGATGAGGGAGAGGGATGACTGGCATCACTTGGATTCCCAAAACCGGCAGCACGTGAAACAGTACATCCGCAACATCCACACGATGGAGCAATTGACGAGACTCAACACGAACCTGGCTCTGTTGCGGAAGCACCAGGCGCAGATGCTCACTGCCGAGAAGAGAACCATCGACGTCGAATTGCTGGGTTTTAGAATCGGGGATTGCGTGCTGTTGACCTTTCCAGGCGAGTTGACCGTTCGCATCGGGCTCAACATCAAGAAAAGGTCTCCTTATGAATTCACGTTTGTTGCCGGCTATACCAATGGCTATATTTATTATGCGCCAACCACAGAGCAGCTGCGGAATGTAGGCGGGGCCCAAGAGGATAGTGATTGTATATTGGCTCCGCAGTGGCAGAAGTTGTACGAAGACAAGGCTGCGGAGATGTTGAGGAAGTTATAGGGTAACTGGCAAGCAGGTCTCTATTTGAGGGTTGCGTATGCAACTCCACTTTTCTCATCCGGGTTGAGCCTGCCTCATTCGGGTTGAGCCTGAAACCCATCCAGGCTCCGAACGCTGGGGATTTTAACAGCACCCCCCGTTCCCGTGTCTAGCGTGCATAATTTATCAGATCATGGGCCGGCCGTAAAAGAGCCAGCGGCTTCGGTTGTGCTAACCTTTCCGGTAGTTACCAGCGATCCGCTTGTCTTTTCCGATGATGCGACGTCAACTGTTCCACGGAAAGGTATGGGACCACACAATCAGCCAATCGGGATTGGTCCTCAAATGAAGGTGGTTTCTGATTCGGTTTTCAACAACCATATTTTGCTGTGGTGTGATAAGTTCATCGTGTACTATTTTCAAAAACGAAAGGACCGCTGAGGATGCACTCGGAATTGGAAACGATGTTTGATCTGAAGGGCCGTGTGGCGATGGTTACTGGCGGGGCTCGTACCTTGGGCTACGACGGAGCTTGTGTGCTTGCAGCGGCAGGTGCCGACCTGGTAATTACCTCCAGGCAATTGAGCCATGCCGAATCGACAGCAGAGACCATTCGCGACAACTACAAAGTGGATGTGCTCCCATTGCCGTTGGATCAAACCGTATTTGACCAGGTCCAAACAGCGGCAAGCCAGGCCATTGCGTGGAAGGGGCAGGTCGATGTACTTCTTAACAACGCAGGTGGTGGTTCGGGTAAGAGTCCTGCTTTTCTGTTCGAGCGGGATCCACACGACATCGAAGGGATGATTCAACTGAATCTTACCGGTACCCTTTGGTGTTGCCGGGAAGTGGGCCGTCATATGGCCGAACGTCGTTCAGGCAAGATCATCAATATCGCATCAATTGCCGGATTGCTGGGACGCGACCGCAAAATGTACGAACGTAACAACATGCTGGGCCAACCGGTCGACTACGCAGGCGCCAAGGCGGGTGTGATTGGGATGACCAAGGACTTGGCCGCGTTGATGGCACCTCAAGGTGTGTATGTCAACGTCATCAGTCCAGGAGGATTTAACCGCGATTTGTCCGATGGCTTTGTCAAGGATTTCAGTGAGCGGACTGCTTTAGGGCGGATGGGGCGGGATGGCATTGACCTGAAGGGCGCAATTTTATTCCTGGCTTCTGCTGCTTCCGATTATGTGGTCGGCCATAACCTGGTTGTCGACGGTGGATTCGAAATCTGGCACTGATGGGTTGGCCTCTCGATTTCAAGAATTTTTTTTGGGGGGGTGGCTGGTTAAAATCCGCTTTTCGACGATCTCCCGCAGGTCAACGAAATGACTGGCTCCATGACCAGGAGCGACCTGATCAAAGCGGTTCCCAATGCCTGGAGGGGACGTTTTGAGGCGGTGTGATGTCTCCAACAACAGGTCGAATTCGGTCAGGTTGCAAGCTTTACTTGTTTTTTTCAGCAGCTGGTTCGACCATCCATCCGTCGGCTGACCAGCCACGCTGCAGATTGTATTCCCGGACAAGCTCCTGCAGTTTTTCGCTTGTAAGCGCAGCTCGAGCATCATCGGGTAGTTTTTCCGAGAGAAATCTGTCTGGAAGTGTATCTTCCTTGGGAGTCCAGCCAGCCTCGATATTAAATTTTTTTTTCGCCGTGACGATTCGCTGTGCGATGTTGCGCAATTCGGTAGCGTCGAGTTTCCAGCCTGTCACAAGGTTCAGAATTTCTGCAGTTTCGGCGAAGAAATCGGTGAATACCCCGCGGAGGAATTTGCAGAGAATTGCCGAGTCCATAATGGTGGCTTTATCCTCGGTTTCGATGGCCAGTGGCACCGCCTCGAGCCCAACGTTGCGGCGGTCGACCTGACCAGAAAAGTCGACTTCATAGGCGCCGCTACGATTGTGGTCGGCGCCGCGCGTGCCAACCGCGAATCCCAGGGCCATCGTTTGGAGTGCCCGCGGTTCGTAGCCGGGGAGTTCAAGTCCTTTGACCTGCGGCGCGAAATCAATCGCATTGTTTCCGATATCGTGAGCCAGGCGGCGACTACCTTGGGCCAACTGGTTGCCAATTCCGTCGCGTTTGCCGATCAGTTCAATGGCTTGCGTCAACGCGTCGCCATCTCCGAATTGCAACCACGGTTCGGCAAGCAGTCCCCGCTCGACACACTCCATGG
>CAUZEA010000010.1:0-82701 GCA_963578605.1 Planctomycetota bacterium | reverse complement strand
TTCCCTCCGCTGCAAAGGTTGCTTCGGCTACGCCTCAGCAACCTTCTCCGCTACGGCAAGCCAGCGGATCCCTAGACCTAGATTTTCTCATAGGCCCTGGATCATAGATCGGGGGAAGCCCAGCACCCTGGGAGACTTTACCATTCCGCAGGCGCCCGGCGGCGCTCAGGACCTCGCACCGCTGGGGGATTTTCAAGGTGCCGCGGCAGACAAAGTTGTGATAACCATCCTCAACTCCTATGACACTGTAAGCGGTGGCTCCGCAGCGACGACCTACCACGGTTTGGGTGCTTGGGCTGTTGATGTCGTTGTCGCACCGGTCATTCCCGAACCGACGAGCATCACCATACTGGGAATCGGACTCGGCATGCTGTTAGTCGGTCGGCGGCAACGCCGAAGTTAAGGCTGCTCACGCAGCACAACTCGGTAGGATGCCCTATTTTTCCGAAACACGAAAACCGCTACCGCAGAGGGATTTGCCGGTAGCGGTTTTGTTTTGTTGGTATCCGACGGGACGACGGGTGCTTAGATTACGTCATGCGCCCATCCCAATCCTAGCGTGAGAAAGAACACTAAAAGAACAAGAACAACACTGGAAGGTTCTGGTACCACCGTAATTCGGTAGATTGCGCCAGTGGGCTGGTTGGTCGTTGGGTCCACACCGCTGGCCGCAAGGGCAGTTTTGGTAGCAACGTACACCTCGCCATTTTCATCAAGGCCGAACGCCAGGATATATTCGCCAACTGGATTGCCGCCGGCAACGTCGAAAACCTCTAAATCGAATACTCCAGGAGCCGTTTCTTCCAAGCCCAGAAGCGTGCCGTTGGCCGGAACGAATTGGGTGCTGAAGTCTCCAAAGATGTACTTTCCATCCAACTGCGGAAAATCGCTACCTCGATAAACGACACCACCCGTTACAGAAATTCCGATCTCCGGCAAACCATGGTTCTTACCTTGCCGGGTATACTCGGCGATCGGGTCGATCAACGGCACAACAGGATTCGGGGAGACTGTGCTGTCGAAGTCGGATGATCCTTCTTTGATTCTCCAACCATAGTTACCGCCTGATTCAACCAGGTTGACTTCCTCAAAGTCCCTTTGTCCAACATCTGCAACGAAGAACCGATTACCATCAAAGGAAGCACGCCACGGATTACGAAGTCCATAAGCGTATATTTCTTCCTGGACTCCCACTTCACCAACGAAAGGATTGTCGGTCGGAATACCGTACTCACCTCCAGGTCCGTTTGTTCCATCAACGTCGATCCGCAGAACTTTGCCCAGCAGTTTAGACCTGTCCTGGCTGTTTCCCAATCCACCAGAAGGATCACCAGCACTGCCACCAGTGTGTCCGGGCTCATTGTCACCACCACTGCCACCATCACCAGTTGTGACGTAAAGCATCCCATCGGGTCCAAAGCCGAGATAACCGGCATTATGGTTAAACTGCGGTTGGTCGAACGTCAGCAGAATCCGTTCGGAGAACGGATCGGCCACATTAGACCCAGGACCGCTCACCGAGTACTCGGCAACTACACTTTGGTGATCAATTGGATTTATGGGGTCATTCGGATCACCAGCGGGGCTCGGGGCACTGTAATACACATAGAACTTATCTTCACCGGTCAGGCCGGTTCCACCAAAATTCGGATGAAATGCCAGGCCAAGCAAACCTCGCTCGTCGAAGCCCGATCGTTCGGGCACCAGCTTGGTTTCGATATCGAGAAAGGGGATAGGAAGTAAAGAACCATTCTCGATAATCTGAATGGTGCCACGCTGGTCAGTTACAAATAACCGATTCGAACCGTCGTGAGCGTTGGCTATACCTACTGGAGAGACAATCTCGCCCGTCGTGACAGGCTGCAGGGTGATCGTCGGGAGTGCCGCATGGGCAGGCAACACAAAGAGACATAAAGTCATTCCAACGTTTATGCGCAGGATCATCAGTCTTCTCCAAATCATCAGGGAATTCTCCGAACTTGCTTTGAGGACGGCATTCACACCGTTCCATGAATGCCCTGGTTCAACCCGCAAACCTAACAACGTCAAGGTGTCACAGACACGAGAATCCATTGCCGAATTCTGGATAAATCATTCGGTTAGTTCCTGATCCCGCGGTTAACGCAGAATAAAAATACCTGCACGCTACTTCCCCTCAAGGGGCATGCTGGCAACGACCAAATACTTGGCAACCCTGAGAACCTCGAATGGCAAAACTTCATAAAAGACAAGTCCGTCTCGAACACTCCGGAATACGTTCCACTCGATCGATGGGACCGCTTGACGATCCGCGACTTCCTCGTCTTTTCCCAAACGATCGACAAAGACCATAACCGGCTGTTCGTCGACTTCGCAAAGCATCGCGGTCGTGTTACGACTGAGACCACCTGGGTAGGAAAGTCCCAACATGCGGCTCCCCTCGGGCATTGGTAGTAATTGAAGCGGGATACCTTGCCGCCTGGCAAATACGGCTGTGAAGCGAGCATCATCTCGGCATTCGTAGTAAGGCTCAAAGCCATTCTTGACTGCTTCTTGGTAGAGCTCGGCAACCGGTGTGGGTGAAAAGAATGGTTGTGGTCGAGGGGCATTGAGAGAACTGGAAAAATAATGATCACGGCAATGGAAGCGGCAGCCACCAGGCCGCTTATCCAAGCCACAGGACGCCGATAAAGGGGAAGGGCCGCGGGCTGGTAGCAAATTGCATCCGCCACTTCCTGAAGGTGTTCTTCCGAACCCGCATTTACTGGGAAGAGACGTCGCAGAGACTCATCGATACTCGCCTGAAGATTTACTTGGGCACATCGCTCACTGTCGGCTTCTCGCTCAAAATCCTCGCGCTCCGGTTCGTTAATCAAACCATTCAGGTAGGCCTCCAGCCCTTTGTCGATGTTTGGTTGTTCTCGTTTTGTCATGAGTATTTTACCGAGTCAGGAAAGACCGTGCCTTGATATTCGGCCAGTCGCACGCGCAAGGCCCGTCTACTCCGGTGGACGTGGCTCATCGCTGTTCCTGCGGGGATTTGTAGCAGTTCGGAAATCTCTGCGTATTCAAGATTCAGTACGGTTCGCAAGAGCAAGCAGCAGCGGGCATCTTCCCCTAAGCTATTAAGGGCTCGAGTACGTGATCGTCAAATGCATCCTGTGTCGGCAACAATTCACCCGATTCATTGAGAACCGGGTTTATAGCATCGACGTCATCTGACACTGCACCAAGGCCCGCCGGATCGGTTGGGTATGTCTTACGGCCCAGGGTATTCCGACGATGATTCAAAGCACAATTGCGAACAATGCCAGCAAGCCAACCACTGACTCGCTGAGGAGTGTCAAATCGGATACCTTTTTCAACAGCAATGCCGACAGCTTGCGGGACGATATCTTCGGCGTCTTCCCAACGACCGAGGACGGCGCCCGCAATTGCGGTAAGTCGCGGATAATATCTTCGATACACCGCGGAAAAACTGTCCTCAGCATCCAAAGGTTGCCCAGGTACGTCAGGTTTCTGGACCGATTCTAACCGATTGCACATAATGACCTAACTAGTGTGACAGGCATGCTCCTTTCTTGCGATAAAACCTGGATGACTGGTGATTATTCTGCCCGTAGCTTTTCACATGTTGATTGGGTCTGAAAGATAATCGCATGAGACCACTATCAGCCAGAGTTTCAAGTGGCTTTACCCTGGTGGAATTGCTCGTGACAATCGCCACATTGATCGCCTTGCTGCTACCTGCGGTTCAGGGTGCCCGAAAAACTGCACGTCGGCTAAGTTGCGTAAATAATCAGCAGCAACTAGGGGTGGCCTTTCTGTCGTTCGAAGCGACCTTCTGTCATTTGCCACCCGGGAGAGTAGGCTGTGATGACACGGGCGATTCGATGTCAATACCCGTTTGCCCGCCGGGTCTTCCTGCCGAAAAAAAACAGCGGCGAGCGGCTTCGTTTCGATTCTTCCACAACTTCAAGAGCAAGAACTCTATGATCGGCTTGGGGTAGAAATAGGTGGCCTTTGGAATCGCAATGTGGACGATCTTTCCTGGTATGCGAACGTCGCGAAATGCGAGGGAATTAAACAAAGACCTCCGGTGCTGGCCTGCCCGAGTGGTCAGGCACTACCTATTAGCCAAGTGTACGATCCTGTTGAGGCCGCTACCGGAAGTTATGCTCTCTCAAATGGTTCATTAGGACCTGATTCGCCTCTACACATTGCCAAATACGAAAACAATGGCGTTTTTGTCTATGTTGCTCGTCGCAAGGTCTATCAACTTTTAGACGGCCTCTCAAACACAATTCTCTTGGGAGAAGTCATGCTGGCCGACACTTGGGAGTCGTCCAACACGTGGACCTACGCACTCGTAAACGCAGACTGCCTTCGTTCGACAACCAATCCACTTAACACGCATCCGGGGACCGGAATTGCCATCGATCTACAGAATGGTGCCTTTGGCAGTCAGCATCCAGGTGGCGGCAATTTCTGTTTCGCCGACGGACACGTCCAGTTCATAAACGACCAGGTCGAAATGAGATTATATCGAGGTCTGTCTACGATTGCCAAAGGTGACGATGAGGTTCGGTAAAACCTGTACAGCATGATTGTTTCAAGTTGTATCGGTTTATGAAAACAGTTCGTGCAAACAGAGTCGTAATATCACTGCGATGACCCCTTCAACCTGGCCCGTGAGAATTACCAAAATGGGCAACGGTGCGACCGCGCCGTGTCACCGCAAAGGGCCGGTGCGTTTTGGAACGAATCGTAGGCAGCCTCAATTCCTGTACAGAACGCAACCTTCTGGTTATGTTAGGTTTAGTTGCTGCCGGCGGTCACTGGCCAGCAGTCGGCCCGGAATTTTTCGGGAGTTTGCACCTGGAAGCGAAAGAGCCAGTTAATCGAAACTCCAGTCCGAATACCAGGCTTGGAAGCGAGTCACACCTTTCCTGCCGATTTCTCACTTGCTCCATTGACAACACAATCCTCAAGTGCGTCGCGCCGCAGAAGACCGGGACCGAACAGAGTGCCAAAGATGAACCGCGGAACAAATGGTTTTACCCTCGTGGAACTGCTAGTCGTGATTGCGATCATTGGCATTCTGATCGCGATGTTGCTGCCGGCGGTCCAGGCCGCGCGAGAGTCTGCCCGCCGGGTGCAATGCGCGAATCATCTCAAACAAATCGGTCTGGCAATCCACAATTTTCAGTCCGCACAAAATTGGCTGCCGCGCTCGCGGATGCAATGCCATCACGGAACATGGGCCAATGAACTGTGGCCCTACCTTGAAGAGGCGGCGATAGTCCGACAATGGGATCCAATGAAGTCCTTTCACCTTCAGCCACTTGAGAACAAGCAGTACCAGGTGGAGGTTTACTTCTGCCCGTCGCGGCGATCGCCTCCGCAATTGAGCAAAAATGGCGATAGCCGCGGGTATGTGCGGCACCAACCATCTGCGTTGGCCGACTACGCGGCGTGCATCGGCGATGGAGTAAGTTCAAATCAACAGTGGGATTACCATGAAAACGATGCCGATGGTTGTCTTATTGGCGAGCAAAACGTCCGGAACGGTTGCACAGGCAGTGATCCCAACCTGTTGTATCACGGACAGGAGTATTTCGTAAACTTCAAGGACATTACTGACGGCACAACAAACACCTTCCTGGTTGGCGAAAAGCACGTCCATCCAGACGGTTTTGGTTATGCAAATTATCGTGGCAACTGGTACTACGACAATTCCACCTACAACGGAGATAACCTGCAATCCTTCGCCCGCTTCGCAGGTACCAACCATCCGATCGCAATGTCTCCTGAAGAACAGCTGCGTGTCAACTTTGGTAGTTGGCATCCCGGCATCTGCCAATTCGTCTTTGCTGACGGCAGGACACAGGGGGTATCCGTTGAGATCGACCTCAAAATCCTCGACGCGCTCGCAAACCGCCACGATGGTGAGGTCCTTGCTGACGAACTGTAAGAGCAAGTCAAGCGGAGCGGCGAGTCAATCGCAACCCAAGAGCACATCCGCCGCTATTTCGGTGACAGCTACGCAAAAACCGCATCGGAATGCGTACCTCCTGTAGCTAAAGTCGCCAGACTTCGGCACCAACCCCATTCCTGCACCCAATTTTCACCACTGCAAAACGATTGGGCTAACATAGCGGACCACGGTTTTCATCGGCGCCGCAGTTTGGCGATACTGGTCCGCCCGCATTTCGTACAGCGAAGGGAAGGGCAAGGGAGCGGACGGCTTGCCCTGATAGTCCACCATGCCTTCTGCCTTCCCACCCAAGATCGGTGGCGTGAGCTTGACGATCGTGTTGCCGCGAAAATTCGCCGTGATGACCGTGCCGACATTGAGCACAGGCCAGCCGTGAGGAACACCCCACGTTTCGGCCACCGTCCAGGTCTCGGTCCGTTCAACCATCGGAAACTCGAGTGTTACGACGTCGTCTGGTTGCAAGTTCGCAAATCAAAAATAGTTGCCAAACCACTGCGGCGATGCGGACTGTGTGTTGACCCGGCACTGGACGTCTTCCCGGTTTACCCAAAGCGGAATTCTCACGAAGGCTTCCTTAGCTTCTTTGTTCTTGAGAACGACTTTGCCCTCGTAGGGCAAGTAACTGTTGATATCCATCCACGGCGATGCCCGGTTCAAGAGCAGGTTCACACGGGCCGTGCCAGCTTGGTAGCGCAACACGGCATCCCAAGCGTAGAATAAACCCATGTTCCCGTGCGATGTACAACACAGGGACCAGCTTTCCTTCTCCGTCTGGTGGCCGAAGGCGCCAACCGTGGCCTGTAAACCAGGTCCCTCCCCAAAATAAGGAATGTCGTCGGGGGTGAATTGCATCTGGCTACACTGATTGCGGATGTACCGGTCGACATCCTCCCAATACTCGCCTACGCCCGCGTCGGTGAGCTTAACGGCCAGCCCCAACAGCCGCGGATGTCCACAGCATCCACCACCCATACCCCAACTTGAGAAATAGTACTTACGTCCCCACTCATAACCCTCGCGGACAAATTCTTTCAGCTGGGTATCATGGGCAGCCACAGCGTATTCAAGCAGCGCCCGCAGTGTATTGATGTGACCGGTGTAGTGTCCTTTCCAGTGAGCATGTTCGGCGCCGTTCACACCGGGAACGTTACCAGTCCCACTGTCGGCCCAGAACTTGGGTTTGGTCAGGAACCTCGCCAATTGACCAGAGAGTTCCAGCGCCTGCTCATTTCCGGTCAACCGATACCAGTTGGCCAGCGCGCCGGGCGTATGTCCTTGGGCATTGAAGAGCGAGCCCTCTTCACCCGCCTTTTCGTTCACCGGTTCCTTGGTATCCTTCCAGCCTTTTTCGCTGTAGCTGGCCCGAAAATAGTCACTCTCCTCGAACCATCCGTAAATCGGGGCATACGCGTAGTCGTCCTTGTGAACGAGTATCTTCTGGTCCAAACCTTCGACCATTCGGTCGACCAATTCTTTCCAGATGGGATTACCTGTGTATTGATACCAAATGTTCATCGCCCGAATCATGCGTGCCTGGCCATGTACGTTGGCGCGTGGCAATGTGTCAGCAGACCCCAACCAAGGTCGTTCTTCATATTTGGGCACCCAATAAACCCCCTCGGCACCAATATGCGATGCCAACATCTGGAGCATTGCAGACTCTTTTTCCAGGCCTTGGGTGCTACCACACATGATGCGTTCCATGGCCATCGCCTCCATTGCCTTGGGCTGACAAGCCATCAGTGGCGAGAACTGGTGGCCAAGCCCCCCCGGACCACCCGCAAAATACATCTCGCAGTTCTCGTCCTGGATGAGCGTGAAGTGGTTAATACCTAACCGGGCGCGCTCCGCCAAATCGAGTGTGTCGGGTACGGTGGCCGCGTAATACGTCCCGATTTCTTTGGGACGATTGATCTCCGTGGTGCGGGCCAGGATCGCCTCGGAGGTTTCTGCCTGCGTTGGAATCCACGGCGTGGCTGCCTCCGATGCCTCGTCAGCGTGAAGCACTGAACCGGAAATGAACAAGAGAATCAACTCGCAAAGTATCACACCCGTTAGCTTGGTCATCGTCACCTCCCAATGGGATCCTTGAGGAACGCGCTCGCCATGGTAAACCTCGGAGGCCAGCCTTTGGTAGACCACGATTCGAGACGCGAAAATGTTAACTTAACGGCATTCTAACTCCATAGACTTTGATCGGTAACGAGTGAAACAAATGCGGCGACGATTTCAAAGCACGTGATTCCAGGAATTCGCCGCCTGTGATCCATTCGTTGCCAATTCTGATTTCGGAAGGCGCGACGACCAATGACCAAATCAGCGGATATTAGGGCCGGAAAGAATGCTCTTTGCTCAATAACAGGGAACATGGGGCACCGCGTACCGGTCTGGCAGCGGGTACGTCAACTTCGTACCGATGGCTGCCTGGGTAGCTCGCTGGACTCGTTTGAAGAGCCAGGTCACGAGTCGGCTCGATACACCCGCATCGCGTTCTTCGAGAAAATCCTCTCCAGTGCGGCCTCGTCGTACCTGGCTTCAATGAGCTTGCGCAGCGTACCGAACAACCTGGCTGCCGGCCAGCCGAACTTGATGTCAACCGGGTAGTTTGTCGCAAAGAAACATCGGTCAGTCCCAAACGTATCAATCACAAAGTAAAGTGCATCAATCACGGCGTCGTGCTGATCCCAGTCCTTGGCCGTGTAGAAGAACATGGAGAGCTTGATCGTGGTATTTTCGCAGTCCGCGAAGGCTTCTAACCCTGTTCTGAATTGATCGACGTTTTTCGTCAGGTCTGCCATGGTTGGTAATCCCAAATGGTTAATGATCACGGGAATTCCAGGATGATCTTTGACGAATGCGGCCCCTTTCTTGAACTGGTGCGGATTGAGCTGAAGATCGAATAACATGTCGTGCTTCTGCAGTTCAGCGTACCCCCTCTGCCAGTCGGGGTTGTCGAGAAGATCGCCCAGATGCGTATTCCTTGGCCAATCGGGTTGGTGGTTGACAATCTGACGAACTCCCCTGACTTTCGGATCGTCGGCCAGTTCTGCCAGCATCTCGCCCACTGTGGGCTCTTCCAGCACCGCCGCAGGTACGAGGACGTAGTTTCGGTCCGACTTCTTGAGCTCTTGGGCTGCCCACCTGTATTCGGCCAGACAGTCTTTGATGTACCCGGGCCCGGTCTTGCCAACCTGACACACACTCAAGGTCTCCAGCCACGCACCACCGACAGGCTCAAAATCGTCATCTCCCGTGTCGCAATCTTTCTCATATAAGCGAGTCGTATAGATCGGGTCGTCGTTCGGCGCAAAAAGCTCCTTGAGTTCCTGGCCTGTGGTCGTGTTTTTCCTCACATCCCAGATGTGAAAATGGGGATCCCAAAGCTCAATTTTTTTGCTCATTTGACCACCTTGGAAATTGTTTCGCACAAAATACCAAATCGCACACAAGCGGCTGACGGAGATACGGATTTCGCAGGTGCTCACTCTGCGACTTCGTCAGCGAATTGAAATTCCTATCCGTGTGGTTACCGTCAAGTGAGCGAAAGGCGAAACCAGCTGGTGTCAAAAGCCAAGGACTCGATCGTCGATCAGGCTGACCACGACAATGCCCTGAGTGACATCGAGTTGATCAAGCTGCTGAGGTTTTGTCTCTTGTACTGCCGCCGCGGGACCGATCTGAATGAGATTCAGAGCAATGGTCAGGCAAACACAAATTGCGATAATTGAGAAGGCAATGCGACGCATGATGGGAACCCTTCTGAAGACAAAAACCCGATCGACCTGTCTGGTAAGTATAGCCAAATGGTCCTGTATGTAACGATGACATTCTGTCAAATCCTCAACCGCAGCGTTCGTCCAACGCACCTTCTTCACGGTTTCAAAGAAGGCCATCCTGCCGACGAACCCTGACCGTTTTCACGCCCTACTCTGCCACGGCCGCTGCCAGGAACTGGTCGACCCGGCGATCTGCCTCCCGACCGATCCGTAGTCCAGGGAGAAAGTTGAACCCGTGCACCCCACCGGGATACACAGCGATATCTGCTTCGCTTCCCGCCGCTCGCCAGCGGCTGTACATATACAACGTGTCGTCTAGCAGCGGGTCCAACGTTCCTATCGTAAACAGTGCCGGCGGCATTTCATGCAACGACGCATAAAGCGGCGAGACGTCAGGATCCCGCCGGTCCTGCGTCGGCACGTAGTGGTCGTAGAACCAGCGCATCGTTGGCAGCGGAATCATGTACTGCTGCGGCGCTCTCGACTGACTCGGCGTTTCCGACAGATCGAACACCCCGCAGGTTAGATTCGCCGCCCGAAAATCTGTGTAACCATGCCGGTCCCGCATCCTCAGCAGCGTCAGCGCTGCCAGGTGCCCTCCGGCCGACGTCCCGCCGATCACCAGGTGGTCGCTGCCGAACTCTGCCTTTGCATGCTCGGCTAACCACACTGCCGCCGCTTCGCAATCGTCCGGCCCTGCTGGGTAGGGGTGTTCCGGTGCCAACCGATAATCGACGCTCACCACCACGCAGCCGGTTCGCGCCGCAGATTTCACCAGCAGCCCGTCCTGCTCATCGGCGCGGCCCAGCACCCAGCCGCCACCGTGGATATAGAGATAGACGCCGCGTGGCTCCCCATCCGACCGGAAAATCCGCACCGGGATGGCTCCGGCCGGCCCCGGAATCGATCGCTCCTGTGCCGAATCGTCAAACACCAACTGCCCGAACGGCCCCCCGTCCACCCGCCGCTCATCCCGCAGCGCCTGCGGTTGCCGCTCGTGAATCGCCGGTGCGGTTGCGAAGCTCGCTGCCACCGTTTCGTTAAACGCTGCCGTATCGGCGGTGATCGCCTCGGGGTGGAACAGCGCCGGATCGATCCCAGGGTCTGAACTCATGCCATTTCTTCCAGATCGAAGTTTGTCGGTGCGCACCGGGGCAGATGCCCCGGGATCGTTGGTCACTCTAAATCGACCTGACCCCATGGGACGGGAAACGTCGGCGGGGTGCGGTGGCGGTCCTTGCGCTGGTCCTTCGGCCGGTCCTTGAAGTGTTTCACGAAGCGCACTAACTGCTTGACAGCTTCTTCGCATGCTGCTTTTCCCTTCTCGGCCGTCGCCAGTTCGGCTTCGCCAAGTACGCCCGTGTCGCTGTAGCTGCTGGTCCAGGAAATAACCGTGCCCGGGCCTTCGGCAAACAAGTCGACGTAGTTGAACGGGCAGTCCTCTTCGTTGAAGCTGACCACGCCGTTCTTGATCTTGTCTTTTCGCACGTTCTCACCGTCGAGGTAAAGGTACATCGACGTCTCCAGTTCGCAGGCGTGGGCGATGCCACCGGGGAACTTGCTTTCCCGCCACCCGGGCAGAAATTCCGGATCGACCGTCAGCAGCGACCACCAGGCGGTCACCACGCACTCGGCGTCTGTCTCCAGGTTCGTTCGACGAGCGACCAGGTTGAGATTTGGCATATTCGAACCATGGCCGTTGAGCAGGATGATCTTCTTGAAGCCGTGGTAGGCCAGCGATTTGGTCACGTCGAGCACCATTTGTATGAAGTGCTCATAGTGGCAGTTGATGGTCCCAGGAAAATCCATCACGTGTCCGGTATAGCCGTAACTGATCACCGGGAGCACGAGCAGGTCTTCGGGAGCCACACGGCCAGCCCCATACGCGACGCCCAACGGACAGACAAGGTCCACGTCCAATGGCAAGTGAGGGCCATGTTGCTCCACGGCACCACAGGGCACGATGCAGACTTTGCCCAGCCCGACGGCGTCATCGATCTCGGGCCAGGTCAGCTTTTCATACCGATACTCGGTTCGCGCACGATCGGACATGACGGTACTCCTGGGGCGATGGTTTGCGCGGGAACCGCGTGCCTCCGATTAGACGTTAAGAGGCAAGAATGTGCGAGGGGGGAAAAATAACTAAGTTCGAGCGACTCCATCAGGCCGCGCAGGCAACATGGAAGGGAGGCAACGTAGATCCCGCCGTCGCCCGCCAGACGAAATCCTGTCTCAAACGGGGGACGCTCTACGGTTATGGCTTTCACGGACTTCCTCGAGGAACCGCGTGAGCCAGGCAGTGGCAACCCGCAAAACAGCAGGCGTGAACACACCGGTCAACATGGCAACAATGATGGTCAACAGGAACCTGCTAGTTGGTATCGGAGTTTTACTACCGAAGCCCCATCTTCGTAGCGGTGGCTCCCAGCCGCCGTTACCGCTACTGGCGCGGCAGCAACCTGGCAGCACGGAAATCCATCAAAGCACCGCGGAACTCTCCCACTGGTTTGATAATGATTTCCTGGATGCCCGCTTCCAGTTGGAGCTCTCCAAAAATCTTCGTTTGGTAAGTCCACCAGCCGCCCGTCCCCGGCACCTTTTGTGCGAAGCTGGAATTCCCGCTGGTCACTTGGAACGTGTTCACCGCCGCCCCATCGTCGATCGACCAATCGAGTTCAAAATCATAGGTACCGGGACGATCGACGGAAATGGTCCACGTTGCCACATCGTCCAAACCATGCCAGTGCCCCAGCGTGTTGTGCTCGTCTGGCTGAAAACGCAACGACGCACCACGAAGCGCCGCGTCGTGGGCAAATAGATGGAAAACGCCGTCCTGGTCTGCGACTAGTGCCGATCCCTGCGGGCGGAAAGGTCCTGTGGAGAGCGGGCGGATCTTAATGTTGCGATAAAAGACCTCAGCCAACTCGGCCTGAAACAAGAACCTACCGCCAATGAGTGGCACCCACTGGCTGTCTTCATCCAACTGCTGCAGGTTGGTGATCCGATGATTAACAACACCGTTGACCACGTGTACGGCATAGTCGTTCCCCATCACGATCACGTCCACGGTGTTCCACCCGGTCAGCAGATCGCGCTGTTCGTTGCGGGCGACCCAAACCGAAGCCTGAAAGGGGACACCGCCGTCATCGGGAGACAGATATTGCCGTTCCACAGTACCGGGCAGCTCCGGGATGTCGGGGTCGACGAACGTCTTATACCGTGCGCCGACCAGGCACAGAGCATCCCCGGTGTCGCCCTCCTGCACCTGGCACTCAATGCAACGCGGCCAAATCCCACTGAGCACGCCGTCCGGGCCGGTGCAATGGTACATCAAGCCGGAATCCCGTTTTTCGTTCGTGCGGATTCCAAATCGCTTGCTTCCCCAGCGGTATTGAAACCGCAGATGATAATGCGAGTAGTCCGTGGGGGTGGCAAAATAGCCGAGTGGTACCTCCGAACCATCCTCGAAGTCCTTGTAGATGTGAACTTCGCCGTTCTCAACCGTAAAAACTTGCTCCGGGTCGTTGTCCTTTCCGTACTCGCTCAAAAACGTGTACCAACCGTCAAGGTTTTTGCCGTTGAAGAGGCTGATCCACCCGTCGTCGGACTCGGCGCCCAAAACGGAAGGGCAAGGATACAGTCCAACGACCAGGAGGCCAACCGTGACGAGTCCCAGAATAAGCGGCAATCTCTGTCGAGAACCGACGGGAGCTACGACGCGGCGGAAACTTGGAAGCCGAGTTACTCGAAAATTGCACTTGAGAAAGATGGAGTGGGGCCGCTTGAATACCTGACCACAAGCGAGTTGATTTACCGTGGCACCTTCTTCGGCAAAGCGAACTGCAGTCGCCCGGCCGATCCCGGTGCCACCTCCGCTGATGATTGCGTGCTTGTCCACTGAAATACCGCTCAAAGACCCGACTCCGAAACAAGGAACCGTTTAATGAATGGCTCGTTGAGTGTAATCCCCAGTCCGGGACCGTCGGGGACCGTGATCACACCATCAGTTGCCTGCAAAGTTTCTTCGGTCAGTTCGTGGCGGAGGGGCGAGTCTTCCACGCAGTCTTCGAACAGGAACGCGTTTTTGCACGTGCTGATCCAGTGCAGGCAAGCCGCCACGCTGATGGGAGTCTTGTAACAATGGTTGCAGAGGCGAGCGCCGATCTCCTCTACGCGTTGCCGGATGTAGTTGGCGTCGGTAAATCCGTTCCGCGCCAGATCGACCTGGTAGATATCCAAGGCGTGGCGGTCAATCCAGGGTCGAAAAGCAGCTCGACCACATTCCCCTTCACCCGAAGCGATTGGCACAGGCGACCGGTCTCGCAGCCACACATAGCCATCCAAATCATCCTGCTCCAACGGTTCCTCCAGCCAGCCAATTTCGTATTCATTAAACGCTTCGGCCCTGCGCAGTGCGGTCCGGGCATCCCATACACAGCCAGCATCGACAAGTAACGTGTTTTCAGCACCGAAACCCTCGCGGGCGCCCTTGACCAGTTCAATATCGAGCGCCTCACTTTCGCCCATTGGTTCCCAACCAAACTTGATAGCCCGATAGCCAGCCTCGCGCCAACGTCGGGCAATCTCAGCAGTTTCAGACCCGTCTTTTCCGAAGAGTATCGAAGCATACGCTTGAACTCGATCGTGGTGACGTCCACCCAGCAACCGCCAAATTGGCTGATCGTAGAATTTTCCCTTGATGTCCCACAGGGCCAGGTCCACACCCGCCATCGCGGCGATGGCGACAGCGCGTCGACCGTAATACATCGTGCGACGGTACATCTTGGACCAAATACGGTCGGTATCGAGCGGATTCTCACCGATCAAAAGCTCCCGCAGGCCGCAGGCGATTGTGTGGCTAAACGGTGCATCGACAATCGCCTTGACCACCTCGGGGCTGGCATCCGCTTCACCAATCCCCTCGAGGCCGTCATCCGTACGAATACGAATAATCAATGTGTCCTGTGTCCCGGCAGCCTTTGCCTCGACGTCTTCGATCCGCAAAACCTGGCAGATGACATGGGTAATTTTCATGGATTCACCGTGCACATGTTGGACATGTTGAAAGGATAGTACTCGCGAAAAGTTACGTTCGTGGCACTAACCTTCCGTAGTACAATCGAAGGGAAGTCCTTTCATCAAGCAGCAACGATGGTGGACCCAGGATCTTGAACCGACTCATTCGAACAGGCTCCGTATTGTCCATGAGCGGTTTCCCAATATCAAGGGGTGGCAACCGCCTGTTGACTGTACCATTACCGGTTAAATTCGCCGTTTGCACCTCGCGCGTGACACCGCTTACAATGCAAGTCCAGTCGAAGAGTTTGCCGTTGTTTTCGTGTGCCCGTCTGTGATGATGAGATTTGCCGATGCTGAATCTAACGAATTTCCGCTTGGTGTTCCCAGATGTATAAGCCCTTCTTCCAAAGCTCGATCACTGTTGTGCTGTCATTGCTGAGCATATCGTGGTTTTGCGCGCCAGTTGCCGCCCGTGAATTGTCGGTGCCCGAAGGGTTTACGATCGAGTTGGTCGCGGGGCCACCGCTCGTGGACCGCCCCATTACGGCCACCTTTGACGACCAGGGACGGCTCTACGTGGGCGATTCTTCTGGCAGCAATGAACCGTTCGCCGAAAACAACATCAACTGGTCGGAAGGGGCGTTGACCCAGGTCGAATCCCGCCCGCACCGAATTGTCCGCCTGGAAGACACCGACGGCGATGGTCGCTTTGACGAATCTCGCGTTTTTGCCGAAGACATGATGTTACCCGAAGGCACGATGTTTTATGACGGATCGCTCTACGTCGCCGCACCGCCGAGTATTTGGAAGCTGACCGATACCGACGATGACGGCGTAGCTGACGAGCGGGAAGAATGGTTTCAGGGAAAAACTGTGACCCATTGCGCCAATGATCTCCATGGCCCTTACCTGGGACCCGATGGATTCATCTACTGGTGTAAAGGGGCCTTCGCTGAACAGTCCCACGTTGTCAACGGACGTGAATGGAAGACGCGGGCAGCCCACGTCTTCCGCGCCCAACCCGATGGGTCAGAATTCGAGCCGGTAACCACCGGTGGCATGGACAATCCGGTCGACGTCGTGTTCACGCCTACGGGAGATCGGTTTTTCACTTCCACTTTTTTGGTACATCCCGGTGACGGAAAACGGGACGGAATGGCCCGCGCTATCTACGGCGGTGTTCATGGTAAGGATCATAGCGTGCTGGAAAATCATCCACGAACCGGCGATCTCATCCCGGTGCTGACCCACATGGGAGCCGCAGCGCCCTGTGGTTTGGAGCGGTACGATTTCGACGTCTGGGGGGACCAGTACCGTGACAACCTGTTCGCTTGCCAATTTAACCTGCGTAAGGTGTCGCGGCATGTGCTGCAGCCGGATGGTGCCACGCTGCGCACGATCGATCACGACTTTGTGACTTCCCATGATGTCGATTTCCACCCGACCGACATCTTCGCCGACGCCGACGGAAGTCTCCTGATCGTCGATACGGGTGGCTGGTACAAAATTTGTTGCCCGACGTCGCAATTAGAGAAGGCAGATGTGTTGGGAGGCATCTATCGTGTTCGAAAAACCGATTCCAGGGTCCTTGAGGATCCGCGTGGCCAGCGCATCGCCTGGAGTGATTCCGAACCAGAACGGCTTTGGCAACTCCTTGCCGACGGGCGGCCTCCTGTGCGAGAACATGCCAAGCGGGCATTTGCGGCCCGTCAGAATTCAAACAAAATGGATCCCTTCCTGGACCGTCTCGCAAGTCAAGGTGACACCGGTTTGGGCGCTGACCATACCGGGGCGCTCGTCCGCGTATGGGCCCTGGGTCAGATAAGAAACGCAAAAGCCCAGGCGCTGATCCGCGGCTTACTGCGGCATTCGCACGAGGAGGTCCGCAAGACGGCCGCCCAAGCCGTTAGCCTGCACCGCGACCGCCAGGCGTTTGATCCGCTGATCGAAATGCTCCGCAGCGACACGCCTGCTAATCGTCGAATTGCTGCCGAAGCACTGGGAAGGATCGGTAATCAGGAAGCGGTACCTGGTCTACTAGCAGCCGCCGCTGATGCCAGGGACCGTGACCTGCAACACTCGATCACCTATGCGTTGATCGAATTGGCCCACGTCGAAAGTCTGCAGGCCGGCATCGTCAGCAGCCAGCCAGGAACCCAGGCGTCGGCGCTGGTTGCCCTGGATCAGATTCCAGGCAACCACCTACAGCCCAGCAGTGTCGTGCCGCTGTTGGAATCACCAGACGTCACGTTAAAAGAAGCCGCGCATTGGCTGATCAGACGTCACCCCGATTGGGGCCCGGAACTGGCGGACTGGTTCCAAGCTCAACTGGCAAGTGGGCCTGCGCTGGAAACGGATGACGATCAGGCTAGCACCGCGCCGCCGCTGGAGGTACTCCTGGCCCAATTCTCCACACATCCCACGATTCAGACGCTGATGGCCAGTAACCTAACGCAAAACGAGCTGCCGGTAGCAAGCCGCAAGCTCATCTTGCGGGCGATGGCCCGTGCCAGGCCGACAGAATCTCCTTCGACATGGCTAAACGTCCTCACGCAACTCACCCGGGAGCGCGATCCCGACTTGTTGGCGTTGGCCGTCGCGACCGCACGAGAATTACCCACACCGGCGGAGCCAGATCAAGATCTCGATCGCGAGTTGTTGGCCGTCGCCCACGACGCTCAGTTGCCGAAGGAAACACGCGTTCAAGCCCTGTCAGTGATCTCGGCACGGTTGCCTCAGCTTAGCCCGGCCCAATTCGACTTATTACTCGAAAGTTTTTCGGACGACGCACCAGTAAGCCTTCGGCAGGCGGCAGCTGCGGCAATCTCCGGGAGTCGGCTGTCGTCACCGCAGCTTCACCAAGTATGCGGGCTGATCGAAAGGGCTGGCCCGCTGGAGTTAAACCAACTACTCGATCCTTTCGTACATGGGAACGACGATCCATTGGGTCTCCAACTCGTCTTGTCACTCCGGGAGTCGCCGGCGTTACCTGCTTTGCGGATTGAGATACTTCGTGAGATTCTTGCCAAATATGGGCCACCCGTACAGGAAGGTATCGAGCAGCTGCACGCGCTGGTCAATGTCGACCTTGAATCGCAAAGAGAGCGGATTGCCGATTTGTTACCGCAGATCGCTGACGGTGACATCCGCCGTGGCCACGCCGTATTTCACAGTTCCAAGGCACTCTGCTCCGCCTGCCACCGCCTCGGTTATGCGGGAGGAATCACGGGACCCGATTTGAGCCGCATCGGTACCATCCGCACAAAGCAAGACTTGTTGGAGTCGGTTGTATTTCCGAGCCTGAGCTTCGTCCGCAGCTACGAACCGGTGATCGTGGTAACCAACAGCGGCCACGCAGTCAACGGTTTGATTCGCGACGACGCGGCGACCGAGATACTGTTGGCAACTGGTCCCAACCAGGAAGTTCGCCTGCCAAAGGAGGACATCGACGAGGTCCACCCCAGCCGCGTTTCCATCATGCCCGCAGGACTCGACAAACAGCTGACTATCCAGGAACTGGCTGACTTGATAGCGTTCCTGAAAAACCGCGGAGAGTAAACTCGGTTTACCACATCTTGGCGAGATGAATTGGCATTGCGGAAGACCTGGACGAGTCATGCCGCGGACGATGCTGTGCGGGAAGCCCTTAAGGATGGCACTGTGCCCAAAGACGTATTCGATACCGCGTTGTCCGTCACACCGAACACCGGGACCCCGATTTCCCCGCGTCTGGGGCCGCACGAGACATTGTTTCTGTTCGAGTACGAGGACGGCTTATTAGGCGCCCAGTTCATGTTGCAGTTGGCAAGTCGGATGGCGGTCGCGTTGAAGCTCAAAGGCGATGACCGACCGATCGCAACGCAGTTTGAAGAGCGGCGCCAGCCGCGATACCCGCACTTTGCGTTTCTGTTGAAAGCCATCGAGCGCATGATGCACACAGGGAAGCCGAGCTATCCTGTCGAGCAAACGCTGCTGACCAGCGGCATCCTCGACCGAGCGATCACTTCGCGGGCCAGGCGTGGCAAGAGATTGATGACGCCGGAATTGGGCATCCGCTATCACCCCGTCGACTATCCCCATGCCCCGAACCCGGACTTGAAGTCAAACCCGCTGGCAGCCGCATCGAGTTCTACCTGTACGAAGGCACCCCGTTCCAGGATGAAGCGCGTGAGCGGATTGAAATTCCTATCCGTGGAATGATTACTCGCACCTGCGCAAATTGGAGAGATGATGGGACGATTCAACTTTGCCTTAATTACAGATACGCATTGTGCAGAGCAGGCGTTCTGGAAAGCGGATTCGTTTGGAACTCATCTAGACCGATTCTATCTTTGTATCGAGACCATCAATGCCATGGAGGAACCACCCGATTTCATCATGCTCCTGGGGGATATTCACCTATGGGCGATCGATGACTTTAAGACGGACATACCCATACACATCATCGCGGGTAATCATGAATGTGGCGAACGAAAATCCGAGATGCGTGCACGGTTTCCAGATGATTTTAATCTCAAAGGCGAACCCTCTGATTACTATCATTTTATTCATAAAGGGGTCCGTTTTATTGCACTCTGTAATGCCGGACAGGGCGGGGATCATATCGGCCATTTATGCAGTGAAGACATCAATCCTCGGGGTCAAAGCACATGGTTACATGCGCAGGCTCATGAAATGGAAGATACAAAACTTATTTTCGCACACACCCCTCCCGCAATTGGTGGTGTGCAGGGGCCGTGTGATATGGGACTGAATGATTCTCTATTCTTCACAAATCTATTGAAGGAAACAAACATCACTGCCGCGTTCTTTGGCCACAAGCATCTGCCGCGATGCGAGTTCATGGTCGGCAACACGAGTTGCCACATCTTAAGTTCCTGCGCCTGGAATCATCATGACAGCCCACTTAGTTTTTGTATCGCGACCGTTGATGACGGATCCGTTGATATCAATGAAATAGTCATGAGTTGACAATTCAATGAAAATAGGGGGGGCCGCCTGGGGCGGAAGTTTTGAGAGTTGGGGAGTTCTAGTCAGCTCCGCCCGTCCACTTCTGACAGATAATTGTGTCGCAGACTGATTTTGATAAACTTGAGTTCGGCTTACCACTTTCTGAAAACCGCTAATTCATGCTGATGACCGTTGACGCCAGACATCACACACCCAATGGCAAGTACCCATGAACAATAATGCTGTTCGTATAACGCGACGTGCTTTCTCCACAGCCGCTACTGCAACGGCGATGGCACCGCTGCTGGTTTCCCGCCATGTTTTGGGGGATGAGAAGAACGCCCCTGCTAATGAGAAGATTTCTCTGGCGGCGATAGGTATCGGCAAAATGATGATTGGATACCATTTGCCGCATTTGCTGAAGATGCCGGAAGTCCAAGTCGTAGCCGTTTGCGATGTGGACACGACGCGTCGCAGTGTGGGCAAGAAGCGGGTCGACGATACCTACGGCAATACCGACTGTACTTCGTACGTCGACTACCGTGAGCTGCTCCAGTGCGATGATGTGGACGCCGTGGTTTGTGCCACTCCTGACCACTGGCACGCCAATATCATTCTCGACACGTGTAAGGCGGGAAAGGACATGTATTGCGAAAAGCCGCTGACTAACAATCTGTTGGAGGCCAAAATGGTCATGGACGCGGTAAACGCTTCGGAAACAATCTTCCAAACGGGCAGCCAACAGCGGGCAAGTGAAAATTTCCGTTACGCCTGTGAATTAGTGCGCAACGGTCGTATCGGCAAAGTGACGCGTGTGGAAGTGGGTGTGGGTGGCCCGCCTCGACCGTGTGACCTGCCGGGTGAAGAGGCCGAGCCTGGATTGGACTGGGACCGTTGGTTGGGACCGGCCCCAATGCGGCCCTACAATTCAGTGCTCAGCCCACGTGGAATGCACAATCACTTTCCGGGTTGGCGCAGTTTCAAGGAGTACGCCGGTGGAAATATGACCGATTGGGGCGCTCACCACTTTGACATTGCCCAGTGGGGGCTGGGAATGGACGGTTCGGGGCCGGTGGAAATTGTCCCCCCGGAAGACTCAAAGTCGGGTCTCGGCGTCAGGTTCGTCTACGACAATGGCGTTGAGCTGATTCACGGTGGTCGAGACGGCGCCACCTTCTTTGGCAGCGAGGGTGAGATCTTTGTGAATCGAGGGGAACTTGAGAGTAAGCCAGAAAGTATTATTCAATCCCCAATCGGCGATGATGAGATTCACTTGTATCAGGCACCTGGCCGCAGCCACGCTGGCCATCGTCAAGATTGGGTGAATTGCATGAAGCGACGGCAGCAGCCGAACTGTCCGATCGAAGTCGGGGCTCGAACCGTTGCGGTCTGCCACCTGGGCAATATTGTGTACCTGCATGCCGAAGAACTGGCGGGCCAAACCCTCAAGTGGGACCCTCAAGCCTGGAAATTCGTTGGCAACGAGACAGCCAACCGTTGGCAAAATTATCCGTATGAACGCCGTGAGAGTTACGAATTGCCTTCGATTTGAACCTGGATTGCCGAGCGGCGAGGCAGCAGATCCGGCGTTGATCGAATCGTTCCAACGGGAATTTCGTACGTAATGTTTGAACCAGCATTGGTTGACGAATCTGGAGGATGCCGAAGAGCGGTTCGACGGTTGGCAAAAAGATTACCACGAGGCGCCCACACAGCTTGCGTGTTCTGGCAGTTGCCTGTAGGGCCGAGTTGCCCAGCCCCCCCGTTACGCCCAGCCATCGATTCGCTATCCTCACGTATATGGCCACCAATTTCAGTTTGACTTCCAACGTCGTCGACATCGCCCGCGGGCAGTTCCAACCGGCGACAATCAGGGTTGAAAATGGTCGGATCCGGGCGATCGAACCCAATCCTGGTCAGGCTTCCAGTTCCTTTATCCTGCCGGGCTTCGTCGATGCGCATGTTCACATCGAAAGTTCGATGTTGGTTCCCACGGAATTCGCCCGCGAGGCAGTGACCCATGGCACGGTCGCCACGGTGAGCGATCCACACGAAATCGGCAACGTGCTGGGTGTCGAAGGCGTGCGGTACATGTTGGACAATGCAGAGCAGTCTCCCCTGAAAATCTTCTTTGGGGCGCCGTCCTGTGTCCCCGCAACACGGTTTGAAACTGCCGGTGCCGAGATCAGCGTAGCCGAGGTTGAAGCGCTGCTGGACGACCCACGCATTGGTTACCTGAGCGAAATGATGAACTACCCCGGAGTTTTGCGCGGTGACCCCGCGTGCCTGGCCAAGTTGCGGGCAGCTCACCAACGGGGAAAACCGGTCGATGGTCACGCCCCTGGTCTCCGCGGCGATGAAGCCCGGCGGTACATCGAGTCTGGCATCTCCACCGACCACGAATGTGTTGCCAAAGAGGAAGCGCTGGAAAAATTGGCGGCCGGCTGCAAAATTGCGATTCGCGAAGGGTCGGCAGCCCGGAACTTTGCTGCCCTCTATACGCTGCTTGGCGAATATCCGGGCAAGACGATGCTCTGCAGTGACGACTTGCACCCGGACAAACTCCTGGCAGGACACATCAATGTCCTGGTGGCCGAGGCAGTCCGACGCGGGATAGGCGTTTACGATGCCTTGCGGGCAGCTTGTATCACGCCGGTAGAGCACTATCGACTGGAAGTCGGGCAACTTTGTGTGGGAGATCCAGCCGATTTCATCGAGGTCGATTCGCTCACTGACTTCAAAGTGTTACGCACGTGGATTGACGGAGAACTTGTTGCAGAACAGGGCCAAACAACGATTCCGCGGACCACGCCACAAATTGTCAATCGATTCACGGCGCGAGAAATTTCGTCGCAATCGTTGGCGGTATCGGCAACGGGTGACCGAATCCAACTCATCGAGGCAATTGACGGGCAGTTGATCACGCGCCGCAAGGAAGTTCCCGCAACCATTACCAACGGTTGTGCCAACAGCGATGCCGACCGCGACATATTAAAGCTGGTGGTGATCAATCGCTACCAATCTGCAGCTGCTGGGGTCGCCTTTGTGCAGGGGTTTGGACTCACCCGCGGGGCCATCGCGTCGAGCGTGGCCCACGACTCGCATAACGTGGTTGCCGTGGGTGTTGCCGATGACGATATCGCGACAGCGGTTAACCGCATCATGCGGGAAAATGGTGGGCTTTCGGTCGCATCGCAAAGGGATCACCTGAATAAAGTTTTACCGCTGCCCATTGCCGGGTTAATGGCTACCGGTACCTCCCGCGAAGTCGGAACCGCTTACTCCACCCTGGAAGCCCAGGTGAACCAACTTGGTTCGCAATTGCGGGCACCCTACATGACCTTGGCTTTTATGGCACTGTTGGTGATCCCGGAACTTAAGCTGAGCGACCTGGGATTGTTCGATGGAGTGCGTTTCGAGTTGACCCCGCTGATGGTGTAAGTACGCATAGGATAGTTCGATTACCAGCCACGCGTGGGCCACCAACCGAGACGTTTTGAGGACGCATGAAAGCGACTCGTTGGCAGCTGGGGCCTGTAACGGGGCCCCGTTTTCCCGTCACGCATAGATCCCTTACACATAGATATTGAGTCATTCACGGCTTGCCCTGATCCCCCGCGGTAACATAGGCTTACCTGTTGGAAATGACCTCTTCCCAAAAAACGCGTTGCCGAGAACACCACGTGCCATGTTTTCGGTGTCGTGCCACAACGTCGACGAACTGATGCGATGGGCCCGGACAGGCTTTGCCAGGCCCCTCGGTGCTTGCCCCGCGGCAAGCGCATCGTGCTACCCCAACCGAAGCGTCCAACTCTCCAAGAAGAAGGAGCCAACCGATGGCTACAGTCACCGAACCGATTACCCGCCCCCAAGTACGTCAAACCAGCTGCTTCATCGGTGGCAAATGGATTCCCGCGGCAAGCGGGAAGACATTTGAAACCATTCACCCAGCCACGGAGGAAGTGATCTGCGAAGTAGCCGAGGGTGACAAGGAGGATGTCGACCTGGCCGTGGAAGCTGCCCGTGCAGCTTTTGACACAGGCCCCTGGTCGAAGATTGATGCCCGCGAACGTGGTCGTTTTTTGAATCGACTGGCCGACCTGATCGAGGACGAAGCCGAAGAACTTGCAGCGCTCGAAACGCTTGACAATGGCAAGCCAATCGGTGATGCACGGGCAGCCGACATTCCACTGGTGATTGATTGTCTCCGTTACTATGCCGGCTGGGCCGATAAGATCCAGGGCAAGACGATTCCAATTCGCGGCGACTATTTCTGTTACACGCGACGTGAACCGGTAGGGGTGGTCGGCCAAATCATTCCCTGGAATTTTCCCGCCTTGATGGCTGCCTGGAAGTGGGGCCCTGCCCTGGCCGCAGGCTGCACGGTCGTGATGAAACCGGCCGAACAAACTCCGCTTTCTTGCTTGCGGATGGCACGGCTGGCCCAAAAGGCAGGGATTCCCGATGGCGTGATTAACGTGGTTCCGGGCTACGGCCCCACGGCAGGAGCCGCGATCGTGAAACACCCGGATGTTGACAAGGTCGCCTTCACCGGCGAGTTGGCAACGGCAAAGATCATCCAGCGGGACGCCGCCGAGACAATGAAGCGACTCACGTTCGAACTGGGTGGCAAAAGCCCGAATGTCGTGTTCGCCGATGCCGATCTCGAGGCAGCGGTCGAGGGTGCCCATTTCGGGCTGTACTTCAACCAGGGGCAATGCTGCTGTGCCGGCAGTCGCCTGTTTGTAGAGGAACCCATCTACGACGAGTTCATTGATCGACTGGCGGCGAAGAACTCACAACGTCGCCTTGGTGATCCGTTCGATCCCCTCACCGAGCAAGGCCCTCAAATTGATAAGGCGCAGTTCGATAAAATCCTCAAGTACGTCGAGTACGGCAAAGAAGATGGAGCCGAGTGCCTGACCGGTGGCAAACGGTTTGGTGACCAGGGATTTTTTGTCGAGCCCACCTTGTTTACAGGCGTGACGGACGACATGCGGATTGCCCGGGACGAAATCTTCGGCCCGGTCATGAGTGCCCTGAAGTTCTCCGACATGGACGAGATTGTCAGTCGTGCCAACAACACGAATTTTGGCCTGGCTGCTGCCGTCTGGACCCGGGACGTTGGTAAAGCACATTACCTGGTGAGTAAGGTGCGGGCCGGCACGGTCTGGGTCAACTGCTACGACGTGTTCGATGCGGCGGCTCCATTTGGCGGCTTTAAACAGTCGGGACTCGGACGCGAACTGGGTGAAGCGGGCCTTGATGCCTACACAGAAACCAAAACCGTGACGATGGCAATCAGCTAATCGTCGGTTGACCCAACACCATGCCGGTGGTCGGCTGATTGGAAATGAACTGCCAAAGAGGTTTCGACGCACAAGTTGCTTGCATCGGCCGTCCAAGTGTGCCTAAAATTGGTAGGATCCTCTTTTCGACGAAACTCTTTTCCACAGAAAAACCATGCGCTACTCTTTCTTTTGCGTCAGCGCCATTGGCCTGATTCTGCTTGGCACTAGTTCGCTCCGCGGCGAACTGACCGAAGCAGAGCAACTCTATCGGCGACTCCAAAAAACGGGTAACCACAAGATGGAGTTGTACGCCAAACGCTGGCTGTCGCTGATTGAACTTCAGGACTGGACCGACGCCACCGGAAAGTATCGTGTGAAAGCCAAATACCTTTCGCACGACGAGAATCTCGAATCGGTGACCCTCCGAGCCGTGAAGGGAAAAGGGAAAGACCGCGTGGAGAGGGAGATTACCGTTCCAGTTGCCCAGTTAAGTCCGCAGGCCCAATCACGTGTGCAACGCATTGCCCGCTTTCAACCCAAGTTGCTGGAGGAACTTGAGGCGGCCGAACAAGCGGCCAGGGAAAAAGAAGACTCGGAAGAATTTCGACCCGGGGTAAATCCGGAATTCCGCGAGGAAGGTCGTCTTGACCCGCCACAAGTGCCCGGCCGCAGGCCCAGCGACCGGGGCAACCCCGCACCACGGCCGCCGGCAGCCGGAGTTCCCCCTCGACCGGGGCAACCCACCGGAGGTCCACGAGAACCAGGTGTTGTGCAGGGGGTCGAAAATCCCTATGGCGGTACCCAATGGATTGGACGGGACCAGTTGGTCACGGACCCCCGGTTTCGCAACCACCAACAGCTTGAATTCAACACCCCAGGCCGACCTGGGCAGAGAATAGCGCAACTCCCTCCCCCAGGTGAGCCGAACCTGGTGGATGGCAGCCCCTGGCGAACAAGCTATCCGGAACTGCTAAGGCGAATCAAAGTCATCGAAGGCGATGGCCAGTCGCCACGGATCGATTTAAGCGAACTCGGTTTATTTGGGCAGCAAATCGAGCTTAACTGGACACTCATGCAGTCGCTGGCGAATCAAGATGTCGGAACGATGCTCGCCAGAACCAGCGAAGTACTGCCTGAAGGAGTCGTGGGTGAAGTGATTTGGGAAGCCTCCCTTGTTGAACCCCCCAAGTATCCTGGCAGCGTGGTGTCGCTGGATCTCCCTCCACCTCCGGAACCAGTGCAGTTCCAGTTTTTCGCGGATGACAAGCTGGAAACAGGCAATTGGGAACGATTCAAACCGGGGGATCGTGTGCGATTTATCGCCCGTTTAGGCACCATGGCCACAAAACCGACGATCAACTTCCGCATTCGGTTGCCCAACCAGGTTCAGACCATGCCGCACGGCCCTCCGGCCCCCCCCCGACAATAACAGCCTCAATTGCCCCCCCGCACCGACCTGGACTCAACATCGCGCCCCCCCCTGTCCCGGGGACTGAACCGGCGCTGCCCCAGGCCACGCCGGGCGTAACCGCCCCCTAAAACTGTTGCCTTTCTGCAAACGGGCCTCTCGGCAAACAGGCTGCTGCTGGATTGAAAATGCGCTCGGTCTGCCGGTAGACTGGCGAGCAGAGACCTCCTCTCTAAACAAACCGCTCCCACTGCCTCGCGATAACCTCCGGAGAATGTTGCTATGCCGAGGACTCTGCTTGTGATATTGATCGCGGCGCTGCCCCAGGCTACGCCGGGCGCAACCGCCCAAAATCCCAAAAAAGTCCAAAACAAACTGGCCCCCCCCGACAACAACCGGCCGAGTCGGGTAGATTCAGGGAATGAGCCGGGAATTTGAAGTCGAATTTGTGCGTTGGCTGAGCGAGCGGTTGCCGTGGAGCGAAAATCTTGCCTTACCCATTGGCGACGATGCGGCGGTTCTCGCGCCGACCACCTCGAATTTGAATCGGGAGCAAATCGTGGTCACCACCGACCTGCTCTCCGACGGTATTGATTTCCGATTGGGGGAAGTCGACCCGCAACGGATTGGTCGCAAAGCACTGGCAGTGAACCTCAGCGATCTGGCCGCCATGGCTGCCCGGCCGCTGGCGGTGGTGATGGCGATCGCCCTGCCGGCCCAATCAGCCATTGAGTGGCTGCCTGCCGAACACGATTCGCAACTTGACCGGTCGCAGTGGTTACTGGAACTGGCAAAGTCCCTTTACGAAGGAATCCTGCCCCTGGCCGAACAGTTCAACGTGCCCATTGCAGGTGGTGATACCAACCTTCACGACGGCCCATTGGTTCTCTCGGGGACTGCCCTGGGAACGGTGACCCGAGAGGGTCCCCTGACCCGGTCGGGTGGCCAACCGGGTGACCGACTGCTGGTGACGGGCACGGTCGGGGGAAGCCTTGCGGCACACCAATTCGATTTCACTCCCCGAATCGAAGAGGCGCTCCAACTGAACGCGGCCTACGAGCTGCACGCAGGCCTCGACATCAGCGACGGGCTGGCAATCGACACCGCGCGGCTGGCCACCTCGAGCGGTTGTGGGGCAGCGGTTGACCTCGACCGGCTACCAATTTCGACAGCGGCTCGCCTCCTGGAGAATCCAGTTGAACATGCACTGGCCGATGGCGAAGATTTTGAGCTGCTGCTGGCCGTGCCCCCCCAGGAAGCGACCCGCCTGCTCGCCGACAGCCCGCTGGCATGCGGATTGACCGACATCGGCGAACTGGTTTCCCAAGCGGGCCTGTGGCAGCGGTCCGCCGGTGGCGAGTTGTCTCCCCTGGAGCCAACCGGGTGGTTGCACGGTGAACCCCGTCGCAGGGAACGCTAAACCACGAAGGTCGAACACCTACTGTGCAATCTTTCACCTTTACTGCAGAGAACGAGCCGGCCACCTGTCGGCTGGGAAGGGCGCTTGCGGGGGCCTTGGAGCCCGGCTCGGTCGTAGCACTGGTGGGACCGTTGGGGGCTGGCAAAACACGGTTTGTCCAGGCAACTGCCGAGGCGCTGGGGGTGCCAGCCGATGTGGTCACCAGCCCCACCTTCGTGTTGGTGAACGAATACCTGGAAGGTCGCCTGCCAGTTTATCACTTCGACACGTATCGGCTGCCCAGCGCCGACGAATTTTGCGATCTCGGTCCGGATGAGTATTTCTTCGGCAGCGGAGTCTGCCTGATTGAATGGGCCGACCGGGTGGCGCCAATGCTACCTCACCAGCGGCTGGAAATTGCAATCGAGATTATTAGTGAGACAGCGCGCCAGTTTACTTTCGTAGCACACGGCGCGACGATGCAAGCCGTGGTTGAGCGGGTTATCCAGGAGATGCAGCCCACTTAGCCCGCGCATCACAAAATTCCTGTGCATCACAAAATGAACTTGCTGAGATCTTCATCGGTGGCGACCGAATCGAGTCGTTCGCGCACATACGCCGCGTTCACTTTCACGACACTCCGCCCCATCTCGGGCGCTTCGAAAGAAAGTTCGTCGAGCATTCGCTCCATAATCGTGTAGAGCCGTCGGGCCCCAATATTCTGTGTCGACTGGTTAACGGCAAAAGCGTAACTTGCCAGTTCCTCAACGGCATCGGGCAGGAACTCCAGTTCCACCTGTTCGGTCTTCATCAGCGCCGCGTACTGCCTGGTAAGCGACCCTTTCGGTTCGGTGAGAATTCGAATGAAGTCGTTCTTGGTCAGGTCACTCAGTTCGACCCGAATCGGAAACCGGCCTTGCAACTCCGGCATCAGGTCGCTGGGACTGACTTTGTGGAAGGCACCAGCAGCGACAAACAGGATGTGGTCGGTGCGGACATACCCATACCGGGTTTGCACGGTAGTCCCTTCAACGATGGGCAGGAGATCCCGTTGCACTCCCTGGCGTGAAACGTCGGCACCGCGTCCCCCTTCGGTGGCAACGACCTTGTCGAGTTCATCGAGAAAGATCATGCCGACCTCCTCGGCAAGTTCGATCGCCTGTGCGTTGACTTTCTCCTGGTTAATGAGGGCTTCACATTCCTGGTCAAAAAGCACCTTGCGGGCCTCGGACACCGTCATTTCACGACGCGAAACGGACTTGGGAAGAATTTTTTCCAACATACCCTGCATGTCGAAGTCGACCGAATCCCCGCCCGGCCCTAACCCGGGAATCATCATCGCCTGGGCTTTTTGTTCAATCTGGATCTCAACCGTACGGTTCTCCATTTCGCCACTTGCCAGCATGGCCTTCATTTTTTCGCGGGTACGCTCGTAGCGTTCGGGCGAATCGGGCGAATCGACCCCCACCTCAAAACTGACCGGCGGTGGCGCAAGCATATCGATCAAACGGTTGTCCATACGGCGCGTGGCTTCTTCCTTGACTCGAACCATCTCTTGTTCGCGAACCAGGCCGATGGCATTTTCGACCAACTCCCGAACCATGCTTTCGACATCACGCCCGTAATAACCCACTTCGGTGTACTTGCTGGCTTCGACCTTGATAAAGGGCGCACCGGAAAGGTCGGCCAGGCGGCGGGCAATTTCGGTCTTCCCAACACCGGTGGGACCAATCATGAGAATATTCTTGGGGGCCACTTCCTTGCGTAGTTCGTCATCCAGCTGTTGCCGGCGCCAGCGATTACGAATTGCAATTGCTACGGCGCGCTTGGCATCCTCCTGACCGACAATGTACCGATCAAGATGTTCAACGATTTGCCGGGGTGTCAGTTCTTGCACGCTAATTCCTCAATGATGATGTTACCGTTCGAATAAACACAGATGTCACCGGCAATTTCCAGGCTGGTTTTGACGATCTCGGCAGCCGATAAAGTGGAGTGGGCAACCAACGCCCGGGCAGCGGCCACCGCATAATTCCCGCCCGAACCAATGCCCAACACGCCATCGGTAGGTTGAATCACATCACCCGTGCCGGAGATCAGTAGCGTATGCTCGGAATCGACGACGGTGATCAGCGCTTCGAGCCGTCGCAGGGCCCGATCGGTTCGCCATTCCTTGGCCAACTCGGTCGCTGCCCGTGGCATATTAGCCGGGTGATCTTTGAGCTTCGACTCGAACCGTTCAAGAAGGGCAAACGCGTCGGCAGTTCCGCCGGCAAAGCCGGTGATCACTTCCCCATCGAGCAAGCGGCGAATTTTTACCGCGTCGGCTTTGATCACGGTTTCTCCCAGGCTGACCTGGCCGTCGCCGCCAATTGCCACAACGCCTTGGTGACGGACGGTAAGAATCGTGGTTGAGCGAGTTTTCATCGTACTTGAGTTTTTCCTGAACGGAATGAGATCGGCAATTCTCCCCTTAACAGCTTGTCGGCAACCGGTAATGCCTTGTCGGCAACCGGGCAACCGGGTAGGTCGGGTGAGATTCTATCCGGCGGGTGAGATTCTATCAGGGATTCTATTCTTGCGGAGTAACCCGCTACCGAGCAAGGGGTACCTCGAGGATCTCCGGGAACTGTTGCAACGGGCAAACGCGCGACTCGAACAACTGGTAATCCCCGCAGGGACCCAATAGTCGTTCGCCCCTGGTTGGTGTATTGTATTGCGAATGTCTGCCGCCGCCCAACCCTTACCGCCGGAAGATCAAGCCCTGCCCCGCAGCCCGGAGCTGATGAACGCCGAGGAAACAGGCCTGTTGGTGGTCGACATGCAGGAGCGGTTGCTACCCGTTATCCCGCACCACGACCAACTCGTGTGGAATTGCCGACGGTTACTCGATGGGGCCACGGCCCTCGGTGTGGCACGGGCAGCCACCGAACAGTACCCGGAAAAACTGGGGGGCACCGTTGAGCAGTTGGCCAGCCGCCTGGGGGATCGGCCAGGTAAACTCGCTTTTAGCTGTGGCGCATGTGGCGAGATTTTTTCGGGTTGGCGCAACGAGAACCGTTATCGCGTGTTGATTTGCGGGATCGAGACCCATGTCTGTGTACAACAGACTGTCTTCGATTTGATCGCAGATGGATATCAGGTCTATTTGGCCGTCGATGCCCTGGCATCGCGACATGAAGTAGACCGCGACGTGGCACTACGTCGCATGGAAAGTGGCGGTGCGACTCTCACCACCGTTGAAGCAGCCCTGTTTGAATGGTGCAGAGTGGCCGGCACCGCTGTGTTCAAAACCATTAGCGGTCTGGCCAAAGAGTCGCCACCATAAGTCACCTTTGCCACGCCACCCCGGGTGAAAAAGGCCTCAATTGGTCAGGGGTGTTCGACAGGTTTCACGTCGAAATCGGTGTGGACCTCGCTCCGCTCAACAGGACCTCGACGGTTTTCAAGAAAAAGTGTGCCCGAGGGGCTGATGGGCTACGGAAGTCGTCAGGCCAATGCCGTACCCTGGCTCAAGGCGGTGGAAGCGTCAACAGGGGCATAAAAATGTGCACCCGGTCGTGCCGTGGCCACGGCCTGGTTGGCCAATGTCGACCTACAGAATTATCTCCACACCTCCCTGCTTTCCCAATCTAACATTTGCGGGCTCCCCGTCCAAGTTGAGGAAACCTGCCACAATTGTTCCCTAGCTAGTTGCAACGGTTGGAATAAACTACTAGCCTGTCGATTGAGGGATTGTAGATTTCACGGTGCCGGGCGGTTTAGGAGCCCTACATAGCGTTCCACGTAAACAGACTGGAACGACCCAAGAACACCGAGGACAAGGACGTGCTAGTTCTGTCACGCAAAGTAGGTGAACGAATCTTGATTGGCGGCGACATCGCGATCACGGTCGTCAAGGTTGCGCAGGGTGGCGTGCGAATTGGAATTGATGCACCGTCAGAACTGGCCGTGGTGCGGGAAGAATTAGCAGAACAGTTGAAGCGGGCTGAACAAGCGGCCAATCGCGCGGTGGCCGAGGCCAAGTCGCCCCTCAATCTTCCGGGAGCCGAGTGAGTCACTGAGTTCTGGCTCAACCGGTGTCAGGCCCAACTCTGCAGCGGGGAAAAATGGCGCGGGGTCGGTTTGTGGGGGCTTTCTGTGATGTAGCGCCTGCAAGAATCCACGACGTGACGGCTGGGAGATCCACCGGTCGAACCGAATCGCACTTTAGCCCGCGCAAGCCCCCCCAGCAGACGGGTGGGGCAAACCGTTCGCATCATCGACCGTGCAGGTTTTCTCGAACCGGGGGCAACGTGTTGCCTTGCGGACGGGCACGGAGGTGGTCGACAATATCGGCAGGCAAGGGAAATTTCAGCGGGCCGTTAACGGACAGTTTCTGCATTTTCTTCTTTGGTGGCAACGGCCGAAGCATGGCCGTCTAAGGGTTGGTCAGCGGCTTGCCCGGCTGTCAGGATCGCTTCTTTTTGTTTGGCTGTGCGGGGCTGGATACGGAGGTCGCTGCGGACATCGAGCGTGGCAGGCCCGTCGATCGTATGGAGATCATTGTGCTGAGCCGCATAGTTGCGAAGGCGTTCGAGCTTGGTATTGAAAGGGGATTCGCCACTCGGTTCTTCGCCGGGCGCTGCCCCCCAAAAAATGCGTGTTCCCCCCCGAGTGAGGATGGCAAACGCCGTCCCCTCGCTAAAGTGTTTTTTTCCCGAGGGTGCAAGTGGCACGATTTCGAACAGGCGGAGGGGCTGCCAGACAGCAGCGAGACTGCTGGCCAGTCGCACCCCCGACACGACACGGGGGTCGTTCCACGGTTGCCCGATCATGGGTCGCTCCAGGACTCCGGAGATGCGGGGCAGGTAACGCCGCTCTGCTTCGCTAAGGTCCGACTCGGGCAAACGGACTCCGGTCTGGTCCACAGGCAAGAGTGAGACCCCCTGGTGATCGACCGTTTCGACCGCAGCGACTGGGGTACGATAGACGAGTTGAACTTCAATGGTGGCAGGTAGACTCTTGCGGACACTTTCAACGGACTCGACCCAGGGATGAAACTCGAACGCATTTTTGATACGTTCCAGGATACTACCGTTATCGAGCAGCGATAACTGGCCAACCATCCCGGCATCGCGGAGCACTTGTTTGCGAAGATCGGCAGGAACCCAGGGTGGTGCAGGGGGCAGGATGATGCGGTCCTCGGTGAGGAGGTACTGCGGATGTTGGCTTATCTCCGGCGCGTAACGTTGCCAGAGATAATGCCCAGCCCAACCGAGGGCTATGACCACAACGAGTCCCAACACGAGTCGAGGCCGCCAGCGAAGCAAGCCACCCGCTTGACCCGGCAATTCATCACGCTTTTGCTTCTTGAGGATTACCATTGGTCATCACCTCCACGACCTCCATGCGACATGGCTACCAGATTTCGAAATGGTACTCCAACTCAACACCAACTGTCTGGGCCACTTTTTCGCGGAGCATGTCAACTAACCGGAAAACATCGTCGCTGGTAGCACCCGGATGGGCCACGACGAAATTCGCATGCCGACTGCTGACTTCTACCCCCCCGGCAGCCGCCCCTTTCAGGCCAGCCTGCTCGAGGATTTTTTCGGCACCAATTCCGCGTGGGTCCTTGAAGAGACAGAGTGTATTCTCATGAGACATCGGCTGGTTGGCTTTGGTCGAGATCCAGTTTTTTTGCATGCGTTTCGACAATACGACAGGATCTTCCTCTTCGAGCATGAATTGCGCCTCGACGATCGCCAACTCATCAAGGCTTGATTGTCGATGCGCGAAGACGAGATCTTCTCGATGGCGGTGGAGCAACTCACCATTGCGGGTCAGAACGATGGCCTGGGATGTCCATTGTCCGATATCGCCGCCATGGTTTCCGGCATTGCTGTGCAAGGCGCCACCGACCGTACCCGGAATTCCTACGAGCGATTCAAGTCCCGCCCGTCCTGCCCCGACGGCAACGCTCACGAGGTGGGTCAACTTGGCTCCCCCCCCACTGGTGATGGTCGTTGCCGTGACCCGATTCTCAACCAGCACTCCTTGCCCCAAACTGACGACCACACCGGCAACGCCTTCGTCGCGGATAAGCAGGTTGGAGCCCCCACCCAAAACCCGCACAGGGAGGTCGTTTTCGCGACACCGCTGAACAAGCGTCACGAGCTGATCGGTATTAGTTGGCCGAGCAAAGAACTCGGCGGTTCCCCCAACGCCCAACCAATTTCGGTCGGCAAGTGGCATCTGCGTGCTTACCACATCGTCCAGTCCGGCGTGCCAGCTCATGACAAAGAAACTCCTCCGCACAAAAGTCCCGAGGGCCTATGCCGCCCATAGTGACGGCTGAAAGGTCGGCCGTCAATTGAACTTCAAAAGTTGAAATCTCCCAGCTATTCTCGGTCTGCCATACCCGCTTTTCCTCTTTTTCGTGACAAAATGGGCTGGTGCTGGCAGACCGTGCGGCTAAAAAAGGCCCACTCTCCTGAGGACTCACCGACACACCTCCGGCAAACCGCAAACTACGGCAGCGGCAAAAAAATATGACTGCTGCCGGTGGATGGGGTAAACTACCAGGAGGGACTCCTGGCCCAGACTACGCAGGAGGGACTCCTGGCCCAGACTACCAGGAGGGACTCCTGGCCCAGGCTGTGTACGCAAACGAGGCTGCCACGGTGCGACGCTATCAAACTTCCCTATTTTTAGCTGTGATCGCTCTGGAACTTCTTCAGCAATCCGCATCCGCCCAGACACGAACCGATCAGAGTCGGATCGATCCCTGGCTAGCCTATCGTCCAGGATACGTGCAAGGTCAACTTGGGCAAGGTCAGGTCGGCCTGCCAACAGGCCGGTGGCAGCGGCATGTCCAACGCTATGCCCGGTTCTCGGGGGACACGGATTTACCTTCTCTGCCCTATCTTGACGGCAATTACGCTTACCGGACTACGACCCCCGATTTTTTCCCGTACCAGTACCAAACACCGGGACCCTTGCCGGGAACTTCCCGTCAAAAGCCCTTCCAGAACGCAAAACCAGCCCCCACGGTTTTCCAGCGGTATCCGTCCCTCCGCCAGGTACCGAGCCACAATCGTGAAACCGGGGAAATCGAAATGATTTGGTGGATCTACTGAATCAGGGTTTCTCCCACTGACGCAATGCTTCGTAGGTCGCCACTGCGACGCTGTTGGAGAGGTTGAGGCTTCTGACCTGAGGGCGGGTGGAAATCCGCAACGTGTTCTCTGCATACCTGGTAAGGATTGAACGGGGGAGCCCTTGCGACTCACTGCCAAAGACGAAAGCATCTCCTGGCTGAAATTCGGCGTCGAGATAATTCTTCTTTGCTTTCTTGGTAAAAAACCAGCTGCGGCCCAGGTCCAGCACCTGGTCGAGTGCTTCCCAATGATCCACGGTTTCCCACTCCAAATGTTGCCAATAGTCCATACCGGCCCGCCGGAGATGGTAGTCATCGACCTGAAAGCCAAGCGGCCTGACGAGCCAAAGCTTGGCTCCAACGGCAACACAAGTACGGCCGACACTTCCGGTATTGTACGGAATCTCGGGTTGGTGCAGAACGACATGCAGTTTTGGCTGGTAATGGGACACTTGGACCCGTCGGTGAGTGACATGGGCAAGGAAACAGGGTCCTTCATGATACCGCCAAAACCGGCCTTTCGCCCCTGGTCGGGCTTCTGCAACAATTCTTTCTCTGTCAAACCCGGGAGAAAGGATTCTCGTGCCCCGTCAGATCGTTGACTTCACGGTATATATTTTTGTCCGCTCGTTGATTGCCATCGTGCAGGCTCTTCCGTTATCGACATGTGAGGCGGGAGCGGAATTGCTGGCAACTTTTTTCTCCCGTGTGATTCAACTTCGCCGACGGGTGATCGAAGAGAACTTGGAGCAAGCGTTTCCGCAATTAAACCGTCGGCAGCGGCAGGACATCGCCTGGAAAATGTGGCGACACCTGTTCTTAATGGCAGCCGAAATCGCGCACACCCCAAGAAAAATTCATCGCACCAACTGGAAAAAGCACTCCGATATCCTGCAAGTCGAAAATTTCGTGCGGACTCTTACAAGCGGACGCCCCTTGGTCTTGATCTCTGGCCACTTCGGCAATTTCGAACTCGGGGGCTACTTAATGGGTTTGTTCGGTTTCCCAACCTACACAGTAGCCCGCAAACTCGATAATCTCTATCTCGACCGCTGGGTGAACGACTTCCGTGGTCGCACGGGGCAATTCATACTACCGAAAGAAGGGAGTGGCGATCAAATTGCCGAACTGTTGAGGCATGGGGGCATTCTTACGCTATTGGGCGATCAATCCGCCGGCCGGAAAGGTTGTTGGGTCGATTTCTTTGGCCAGGCCGCTTCGACTCACAAGGCGGTCGCCGTCTTTTCGTTGGGAAGCGGCGCGCCGACCATGGTCAGCTACGCCCGCCGCACCGGCAAACCTTTGCATTATGAAGTCGGTCCCTGGGAAATCATCGATCCGCTCGCCGAAGATTTTCAATTCGGCTCGGTTCCCCTCTTTGCCCAATGGTATACGAGTTGCCTGGAAAAGATCATTATCAGGTCACCCGAACAGTATTGGTGGCTTCACCGCCGCTGGAAGGGCAACCCGCCAGACCGTGTCGTCCAGCGGATTGCAAAAAAACGTCGTCAGGCCGCTTAGTGCACAAGGACTGGCTTCCGGACATGGCACGAGCCAATTACGATAGCTATTTCCCTGACCGGTTTCGAGGCTTTGTGTTACGTTGTTCCAGTTCCGCCCTTTCTGCAACTCAGACCCACCGCACCTTGCCGCAATCTGGCGTGCGCAGCCACCGCAACGCGGTGTATTGCAATCCGTCTCCGTACCCCTGTTGGAGCAACGTGTCTTTTCGAAACCGTACTTTGACCGCCACGGCCTGATCGTGGCGACGGTCAACGAGGAACCGGTCGGATTTGTTCATGCATCCTTCGGGCCGGACGACCAGCAAAGCAGTCTCTCAACCGAAGTCGGGGCGACCCAACTGCTGATGGTGCGGAGCGAGTATTACGATTCCGAACTGCCGCTGGCATTGTTGGCGCAAGGGGAGCAGTACCTGCAACAAAAGGGGGCCAAAGTGCTCTACGCGGGGGGAATCTACCCTCTTAATGGGTTTTACCTCGGACTTTACGGCGGCAGTGAATTACCTGGCATCCTTTCGAGCGACCCCTTCGTCGGCTGGGTCCGCACCCTTGGTTATCAGGAAATCGACCGGGTCATCATCCTCCAGCGAGATTTGGCCAGCTTTCAGGCACATGCCTCACGAAAACAGCGCCAGCTTCGCCGGGAATTTGTCTTCCGAAAGCAATGGTCACCCCCTCCGACAAACTGGTGGGAAGCTTGCACGATGGGCAGCCTGGACCGGATTGAGTTTGGGCTCTCGAAGGGGACGGGAGGTCCGCGGGTTGCATCGGTATGGTTCTGGGACGTGGAACCCCTCGCCTCTGCTTGGGGCCTTCGCACAGCCGGCATTTCTGACCTGTATGTCCAACCTGAATATCGCCGTCGCGGCCTGGCAACCTCCCTCCTCAACCAGGCTTTCAAACAGCTCAGTTTGCAAGGAATCACGCTGATTGAAACACAAACTATGCACTTCAATCAACCGGCGATTTCTCTGTATGGGGAACTTGGGTTCAAGACGGTGGACTGCGGCTACGTCTTTCGCAAGGAATCGACCATCGGCAAGGGCGTTTCGCTTGGTCGCTGAACTGTTGGTAATCAAACCAGGCAGGCAGTCAGGCTCCCCCACGCAACGCGAGAAGATGTTCCGTCAGATTCCGCTCCGGTTCGATATGAATTTTTGCCATTCGTCGCCACAGCGGCTCGGCAAAACCGTCGCGCTGCAGTTCGCTCAGATACGTTTGCAACAGTTCGCGGTGCGGCGGGGTGGTCTGCAACAGAAAATGAACCCATGCCCATGCCTCGGCATAGTCCAGTTGTGTCAAGGCAGAGAATTGCTCAATCGCGGCCAGCCGTCGCAAGTCGGGGTGCCACTGCTCGCCACCGATCAAGTCGACCAACAAGTCGACATGGGGCTCGTTGAAACCATGCTGCCCGCGGGGGACCTCAAAGTACTCGGCCAAACCTTCATCCAACCACAAAGGGAGATCTCCCAAGGCCGCATGCAAATAGCCGTGTGCTACTTCATGGCGGAGATCTTCGGCAACGTGGTCGCTCCAGTGTGCATAGACCACCAACCGCGTGTCGCTCTCCACGAAGAACGCCCGCCTTTCTAGAACCTCCGGGAAACGGTCCACCACGTATTCGGCATAGGTACGGCCATCGCGAAAAAGGTGGACATGAATTAGCTCGTCTGTTATCGGCACCAAAAGCAACTCGTTGATGTCGCCTCTTTCGGCCACCAACTCGCGGACCAGGCGATGCGACTTTAGCAAGGGAAAATCGCTATGAAAAACGAGTTGACCCGAACTGCATTTCGCTTCAATCGCGGCAGCCGGAAATGATGGCAAGACCCGACAGCTGGCACCGCCAAGGGCGAGCACACACGTCCCTGCAACTCCACACAATCGCAAATTCATGACGCTCCTTGCCTGATCATACTGGAATTCTAGCGAGCCTTCGCAGCAGCCCGAAGAGCAAAATCGGCGCAGCAACTCGCATGAGCAGGATCGGGCATCCACCGTATCGCCCCGCAAGACCCCTTTCCCGACAGACGGGCCATGGTCCTAGGAGCCGGCGGCGGTGCCCAACTGGAGTTGAACCTGCGGCGACAACGCCCGCGCCGGTTCAAATCATGGGTGGTGAAAACGCCGCAGGGCCCGGCTCCGCAGCGCGACAATACAGACTTCCCGGGCATTGTGAGCGAGTTGCCTCGCGCGGAGGTCACGATATCCCCAACTGTGAATCCTTGACAGATACTCCGGAAGTTTCGCCGCCAGTTTCCAGTCCGGAAATTTGAGGGTCACGATCAGGCCACGAATGGAAACGTGCCGATGCGTGACGATTGCCTCGACCGTATCAAGTGTGTAGCTGGGCACAACATTCATATCCGCTGCGAGCCAGTCAACGTCACAAAATTCACTCCGCCGCACATCAACCGTTCGCTTGCGGAGATGCCGAAAGTTAGGCAATCCGAGCAGCAGCGGGTCAACTTCTGCAGGATCGATACCCGTCACGAATTGACCATGGTCGAGCAGCGCCTGGCAGGAACCCCCCGGAGAACAGCCGAGTTCAACCCATTCATCTCCGCTCTGAAACGGAAACGCCGCCCACTGCAAAGCTTCTTCCATTTTCAGGTAAGCGCGTGACACGGCCTGGGGGGGGCATTGCACCCGCACAATTCCACCGGGCCATTGTTGCTGGGGAAGTTCTGCCCGGTGCCAGCTAACCCACCACTGCCCCGGCTCAACCACAACCACATCGAGCACTCGCTGGTTTCTTCCGGTTGGCGGGCGTGTTGTGCCGGGCGTCGTCACCCGCTGTTGCCGCAATTTTCCGGGTGCCTCCTGCCGCAGCGCTTCTTCGATGGTGACAGCCAGCGGAGAGATCCCGGGCTCAAAAGAGTTTTGTCCCGGTACCTCAGCATCAGGTTCCCAGACGTGAATATCTTGAAAAGCATCAAGCTCGTTCTGCGCAACAACCGTCGGCAACTGCCACAACCGAGTAGCAAGCTCGTGAAGTTGATTCCCCTGGACCTTACCGAGAGACAAACCATGCGTGCGGGCAAAGACCCATTTGTGTTTCAGGAAACGATCGACCTCAGGGTCCGTGGGAATTTTGAACGTGACAAACCCGGATTGCGAAAAGGCAAGCCGGAGCCCAAAACCACTGGCGAAAACCTCTTGCTTGACCGCAAATTCTGCGCCCCGCTGACAGCTAATGAAACCAAACGGACAGACTGCAGTGCTGGTCATAAAGTGAGGTTCGGAAAAATGAACAAACCGGGGAAACGCTGGCCAAGGGAGAACCGCCTCTTTAGTTTCTTTACTTACCAGCCAACCGCAAAGGACTGTGCGCAATCACAAATCTTTTCTGCCCTGCTGTGGCAAACCGTACCGTAGCCCGCCTGTTTTTTCCCGCTCCCGAAAGGGCGACAACCTTGCCCAGTCCGTGCACGGGATGCACCACGGCCATTCCCTGGGTAAACAGATCGGGCGAGACAGCTGGCTCGGCTGATCCTCGCTTGGGCGGTTGTTTCTGTCCAACAACCAACGAGGCAGCCGTGGTGATGGCAAAGCTGGCCACGGGCTTTTGCGCGGGCCGCTTTGCGTTTGATTCTACCGCAAAAGCTTCCGGTTCCAACTCACTGGGATGCCGTTGGTCAATAGGCGTCTCGAACAAGTCATCGTCAAAATCAGCAGTGACATCCTCTTCAATGGAATCTGGAAAACTGGGTGTCGTAAGTTGCACTTGTTCCATTTCGCCACGTGGTATTTCGAGCAGAAACGAGCTGGGAATCGTGAGGCGACGCTGACCGCGGTAGTCGCGGCGAACCGCATAACTGAGCCGCAACTCCTGTTTGGCGCGAGTGATACCGACAAACGTCAAGCGACGTTCCTCCTCAAGTTGGTCGGGGTCGGAACTCGACCGCTCATGGGGCAACACCCCCTGCTCGAGGGCAATCATGAAGACGACCGGAAACTCCAGCCCTTTGGCGGCATGCAGCGTCATCAGTGTCACCTTTTCGGTATTCGATTCCCAGTCATCAATATCATTGACCAGCCAGGTGCGTTCCAGATAGGCCTCGAGCTGCCCCCCTTCGATATCCTGATCCTGTTCATCGAACTGCCTGGCATCGGTCAACAGCTCCTCAATGTTTGCCAGCCGGTTCTGGTCTTCTTCGCTTTCACTTTCGGCCAGTGACTTGCGATAGCCCGACTCTTCCAGCACAGTCCCCACAACCTCTTCGACATCACGATGCGCCACCGCGGAAATGTGGTCGATGATTTTAACGAAGCGAGCCAGCTGGGTAGCAGCCCGCTTCGGGAGCGATTCCAGTTGCGCTGCCTGCCGTGCTGCATCCAGCAGCGGGAGCCCCAGGCGATACGCATGTTCACCAAGTCGTTGGAGTGTTTTTCTGCCAATCCCTCGAGCGGGAGTATTGACGGTGCGTTCGAACGCAATGTCGTCTAAAGGATTGTTGACAAGCTGGCAATAAGCCAACACGTCTTTGATTTCTTTACGCTGGTAGAATTCCTGCCCACGCACCATTTGAAAGGGTACGGCGGCTTCGCGGAGTGCTTTTTCCAGCGACCGCGATAGCGCATTCATGCGGTAAAAGATCGCAAAGTCACTCGGGCTGCGGCCCTGCTTATCGATCGCGGTTCGGATCTCCGTCGCAATACCTGCCGCTTCGCCATCTTGGTCCGGGTAGGTGGTAAGACGTACCGGTTGCCCTTCATCGTTTTCCGTGTGCAACGACTTCTGTTTGCGTTGAACGTTGTGTGAGATCAACTCGTCGGCCACACGAAGAATTCGCTTGGTACTTCGGTAATTTTGCTCCAAACGCACCACATGAACAGCAGGATAGTCTGCCTCAAACTCAAGAATGTTTTTGATATCTGCTCCCCGCCACCGGTAAATCGACTGGTCTGGATCGCCCGTAACCGCGAGATTCGGGTGGTCTCGCGACATGGCACGCAAGATGACGTATTGAGCCCGGTTCGTATCTTGATACTCGTCAACCAGGATATAGCGATAGCGATCGTCCAGATCGGCACGGACTTCAGGATGCTTGTACAAAAGTTGGGCGACGTGCAAAAGCAGGTCGTCGAAATCGACGGCCGAAGAGGCGAGCAAGCGCTTTTGGTAGAGAGGGTAAACCTCGCCCACGATTTGGCTCAACGGCCGTCCGGGCCGCGGCTGGTATTCGGCCGGGGTAACGAGGCCGTTTTTGGCCGAACTGATGGCAGCAGCAATGCGCTCGGGCGTATAGTGCATGATCTTGATTTTCTCGGCCTCAATCACCCGCCGGAGTGTCTGCTTTGCGTCACTCGAATCGTAGATGGTGAAATTCGGCGAGAGGCCAATGTAATCGCTGTACGTGCGTAAAATACGGGCACAGAAACGATGGAATGTGCTCAGCCAGACCGAGTGCCCCGCAACAAGCTGCTCCACGCGAGCCCGCATTTCATCGGCAGCTTTGTTGGTGAACGTGAGAGCCAAAACCTGGCTGGCAGGTACTCCCTGGCCTAAAAGGTATGCGATCCGTTGCGTCACAACGCGCGTTTTACCGCTGCCAGGCCCTGCGAGGATCAAAAGGGGACCGTCACGGTGCGTAACGGCCGCACGTTGCGGTTCGGTGAGATTTTCCAGAAGTGAATTCACGGTGACTCCTACAAAGGGTATACACCAGTATAGGGCAAGACACGCCCTGGCCGCCACGCACCATGTGCTAGCCGGTTGCCCGGCAGGATTTCAACCGGGGGGGGATCACGGGCGTATGATTCTGTGATAGACTCGCCGGGAACGTTAAGGCAGTTCTGGGACGTTTTACCGCTGTTCGCCTATCGGCGGATTGGTAAACTGCCTTACATCCCGCCTACCGATCCTTCAGACCAAGGGAAGGAGCCCGCCATGTCTCGCGTACCTCTGAACCGCGCCTACGAAGCCACTCAGGATATGAAAGAGCGGCTCGAAATGAGCACCGCCGAAATTGGCCTCGCCGTCCGAACCACTAACTGCCTTGAAGAGCGTGGTGTCTTTACTGTCAACGATCTGTTGCATTGCACCCGCGAAGATTTATTGAGCATCTCGAACTTTGGTGAGAAAACGCTCGAAGAGGTCTACAAGGCTCTGGAAAGCGTTGGCTTTTATCGGCCCGGACGCCAATCAGGCCAACAGGCTCCAACGTCTGAACTGGAAACTGTGCACGCGTAATCAGACAGTACTTTAAAGCAGGCTCGACGCAAGTGGGCTCCCGGTCTGGGTGTTTCACTTCGGGTCGTGCTCGTATCAGGCACACGATAGAATTGAACCAATGGAAGTTGCTGATTTGTCATTTTCCAAGCCGGGTCAAGAACGGTTCTTGGTGTGCAAACAGCAACAGGTATCTGTTTGAACGTACCGTTGAGCGCGTGGACCTCGGATCGACGCGGTCGCACCCTTCCAGGTGGCTCTCCATGCCGCTGCGAATTCCGTTGTTTATGAAAAAGCGTGGGCAGCGCCGGACCGGTGTGCGTTGGCTGGGTCCCCTGGGCGAAGCCGTTCTGTTCGCCGTCCTACTTCTCTTAGGTGCTGATGGGATTGCCATGCTGATGGTCGGGGCGATCACCCCCCCCTGGCCATGGCTCGTGGGGATTATCCCGGCTTCACTGTTGTTGTATGGGGGGCTTGGGTTGGTTGAATTGATGTGGCACAGTAACACATCAACCGAACTACGCTCAGCCGTAGCGAAAAAGGCAGCCGACCTGGAACTGCGGATTGCCTCGGGCGAATCTCCGCATACATTGCCGGCCATCCCGTCGATCGCCCGAGTCGTGGACAGCCCCGGTGTTCGACTGGCATACCGTCTACCCATCGACACCTCCCCCAAGTGGATGCTACTCGGCATGACGCTGATTTGCATTTGCTGGAATCTGCTCGTCGGCATGTTCGTTTATCAGGTCATCGATCTCCACGTTTCGGGTCACCCGAACTGGCTACTCACGTGGCTCATGGTCCCTTTTGTGCTGGCAGGTTTATGGACACTCGTGGTTCTGGGGCGGGCAATCTGGATCACCACAGGAATTGGGGCGACCCGCCTGGAAGTCTCGCACCACCCACTGCATGCCGGAGAAACGTTTCACCTGCTGGTGTCCCAGGCCGGCCGCATCAATATGCGCTGGCTGAAAGTCGTGATTGTTTGCCAGGAGCAGGCAACCTACGCACAAGGCACCGACACCCGCACGGAAATCTTCCGTGTTCATCGGCAACTTCTTTACCGGAGACGAAAATTCAATATCAAGGCAGCGGAACCCTTCGCGGTTGAAACAGAAGCCCTGATCCCAAATGCCGCAATGCACTCCTTTGTGTCACCACACAATTCGGTCGACTGGCTTCTGATCGTGAGCGGAAAAGCTGCCCGCTGGACTATCTTTGAACGAAAATTCCCGATCTATGTCTACCCCACAAGCGAGACTTCCGAAGCCAAGCAACGAGCGTCGGATCCCACCATGCCCACAAACCTGCAGCCCCAATCATGATTGGCCTCAACATTCACATTCGACTCGATTCGGACGATCGGCGCTACTTGCCCGGCGAATCGCTGACGGGAAGATTCTCCGTCGATGGCCCGGAACATGACACGGTGCGGGCGGCTGAATTCTCTGTCCTGTGGCATACCACCGGTAAAGGCGAAGAAGATCTGGCCGTTCATTTCTTTGAAAGATTCAGTCACGAAAGAATCAGTCAACTTGATTTTCGTACCCCCCACCCGTTTGAGATCCGCCTCCCATTCAGCCCGCAAAGCTATGACGGCATGATCGTGAAAGTTTGCTGGTGTGCCCGCTTGCGGCTGTTTTTGCCGCGTGGGCAGGAGATTGTATCGGAAGAACCCTTCCGACTTGGCGAAACACAACCGACCCTGATGAACTAAAACCATCTGCGGCTGACCATTCCACGCGCGGGGCGAAACTGCCAGCCAGTCGCGCGCATAAAAACGCATGATTCCAAGTCGCCACGACAACCCGTTTGCCTCGTGTTGGACCCAGCCGAAGAACCAAGTGTATCAATTCCATGCCGGAGAATCAGTTGATTTGCTCATCAGCTGCCTCGAAAACCAGGGCTGGCGGGGACAAGTTTTTGGGCCGCACGGGATTGGCAAATCAACACTCCTGACAACCCTCGCTCGTGAGTTGAGCTGCCGCGGGTACGACATTCAGCCGCACTCCCTGCGAGGTGCCCAGTGTTTGCGCTGGCGAGAGTTTACCACTTCCCCAACTGTCAACCGCAGAACCATTGTGATCGTCGATGGCTACGAACAATTGCGACCCTGGTCTGCCTGGTGGCTTCGGATTCGATGTCGTTGGACAGGTGCGGGGCTTTTGGTAACGACCCACCGACCATGCAGCCTGCCAGTGCTAGCGTGCCTGCTTCCCGATCTGGAAGTCGTCCAGCGTTTGGTCGCGAAACTCAGCCAGCATACCCCAACGAGTGTCACGCGGTCGGTCGTCAAAGCGAGTTACATTGCCCACCGTGGTAACGTACGGGAAATCCTTTTCGACCTCTACGACCGTCACGAGCGTTACCGTCGCGAGCTCTAAACCGCGGCTTCCGGCCAGGTGTCGTGGTCACCTGGAGTTACGCGTTCACTTGCCCCGACCGGGCAGTTTGTTATTCTTGATCAGTCCGTTGCAACCGGCGGTGAAACCGCGTTCTGGTGAAGATTCCAGGCATGTACGCTGCCGGTTGACTACACTGGAAAGAGTTCCCGTAAGAAATGGCAGTGATGCCCCACACCTCTCAAAAGGAGTGAAACCAGCAATCACCAGGGGAAAAGTCGCTTGGCTTATCTCCGTCTTCGCTTTTCATGACGACCGGCGGCACGGATACTCCACGTTGCTGATCTTGTCACGATCATGGCAAACAGCGCTACCTACAAAAGAGAAAACATTCGCGTAAGCGGTGCGACCGGAAAGAAATGTCACGGGGCGGGTGGCAAGGAACCCGCATTTGCCAGAACCGCCCCAAATGGTATTCGCTACCAAATGTCGGTTTTAGCAGATTTATTTGTTGTCATGAGAGCCGTTGTGAATTAAACCTAAATTAAGGCCCTGAAGCTCGTCCACGTCCTTGGAGAAATAACATGCTTCGCAAAGTTGCTTGCGCGACGATTGTTCTATTTGCTATTCTCTTTGCGCACAGCGCGTTGGCACCCGAGACTATCGCTCAGTGCACCTCTTGCGGGGTTCCGACGGTTGCATACCAGCCTGTCGCTTACCAGTCGTACACCGGTTGGTACCCTGGTTATCATTGGAACCGAATGCGACAGTGGTATAACCGCCGCACCTATCCGGTTGCGTACACACCGGTCGTCCAAACCGTAGCCCGACCCGTGATCATGACTTCCTATTACGCCCAGCCGGCGTGTTCAAGTTGCACCGGCCAGCAGATAACTTTACGGCCGCTTACCTGTTATAATCCCTGTTCCACCTGTTCACCCTGTGCCACATGCTCACCCTGTTCCAGCTGCGTGACTTCGGTATGTTCGACGTGTGGAATCAGTCCGTGCTGTTGCTCCACGAATGGGACCTCGTCGACCGTTTACGGATCGTCTGCCGATTGCCCGAACTGCGCCAGCACGACCACAACGCCAACACCTTCGACTTACAGCGCGCCTTCCACCCAAGCTCAACCAACATTAGCTCCTGATGAGAACCCGCCAGTACAGCGGACGCTGCGACCTGAAACGTCGGATGAGACAACGGATTCCTCGGCCCAGGCTGTCGACAAAGTCGACAACAGCAACACGAGTTCGTCGTCCAGCAACTTCTTCGAAGCTCCCAAACTGTTCAACCCTCGTGATCGGGTAACACAACACTCCAACACTCCTGTTCGGATGGCTATCTACCAGAAGCCCGTGACGGCTCGAGGTGCTTTCGACACGACAGCCAATCGGGCTCAGGCCGAACGTGACGCGACGGGTTGGCATTCGATCGACTAGAGGTTCAAAACCAAATCACAGATTTCAAACCAGCTCGCCCCGCCACACTGGCGGGGCGGGCATTTTTCGTGGACTTCAAGGACTCACGGGCGATCCACCCACCCTGCCGTCGCAGAGACCGGCCTTTCACCGCAATCTAACCAGTTCACAGCGACCAAGACCGCTTCGGCGGTGCGTCCGGACACGATGCAATCACGTAGATCTGGCGACGGCTTCACACGGCTGGTGGCCACACGGGCTACCTGTCAGAAACGACCGCGAAACCCGTGGCTGTGCACAGTCTGACCATTTTACAAAACCGGATTTTCTGTTAGTCTGCCGGTTGATCATTCCACGAGTCAACCAGTATCCATCGTTTTTCCTCTCTCAGCGGTAGACAACCTCTAGTGCTAACCAAGATCACTGACTTCTGCCAACCGCTGTTGTTGCAACTGTTTCTCTCCGTCGTGCTATGCCCCTCATTGGTATTGGCAAACGACTGGCCCCAATGGCAGGGCCCGAACCGCGATGGGCTCTCCGCCGAGACCGGGCTTCTCAAATCATGGCCTGAGGGTGGCCCACCGCTGGTTTGGCTGTTTCGCGACTGCGGAAAAGGTTATGCCGGTCCCGCCATCGCCGACGGTCACCTGTACATCCTCGGTTCGCGCGACGGCAAAACGTTTGCCATCGCGCTGAATACGGCCACGGGTGAAGAAATCTGGAGTACTGAACTTGGCCCCAAGCTGACAAATCGTTGGGGTGACGGTCCGCGCAGCACACCAACTGTCGACGGCAATCGTGTCTATGTCATGACTGGCCACGGAACGCTCGCGGCCCTGCGCACCGGCGATGGCCAGTTGATTTGGCAGAAGTCCATGGCTGACCTGGGAGGAAGTACGCCCGGTTGGGGGTATTGCGAGTCGGTGTTGATCGACGGCGAAGCCGTTCTGTGTACACCGGGTGGTGAGGCGGGAGCCGTGGCCGCCCTCAACAAGTACACGGGTGCACTTCTCTGGCAGTCGACTGAAGTCGCGGACGGGGCCCAATACGCATCGATCGTCAAAATTAATGCCCCGACCGGACCACAATACATTCAACTCCTGGAAAAACGGGTGATTGGGATTTCAACCAGTGACGGTTCTTTACTCTGGGAAGCCTCCTGGCCCGGCTCCACGGCCGTCGTCCCCACCCCTATCTGTCACGATAACCTGGTTTACGTGACCAGCGGCTATGGGGCCGGCTGCATGTTGCAGCAACTCAACCCGGACGGCACGGTGACCGAAGTCTATCGCAACAAACTCATGAAAAACCAACACGGTGGGGCAATTCGGGTGGGTGATTTTGTGTACGGCTATTCGGACGGAACCGGATGGCTCTGCCACGATTTACGGATCGGCAAGCAGGCGTGGCGGGAACGCGATGCGTTTGGCAAGGGGGCAATTGGCTATGCCGATGGCATGCTCTACTGCCTTGACGAACAGACCGGGACCGTGGTGCTAATTGAAGCTTCTCCGGAAGCCTGGATAGAACACGGACGATTTACGCTGGAGCCGCAAACCGAAATTCGCAGTCCATCCGGTGGTATTTGGGTTCATCCGGTCATCGCTAATGGCAAACTCTATCTGCGCGATCAGGAATTTTTGTTCTGCTACGACGTCAAAGCCAACTGACGCATCCCCACGCAATTGCAAAAGCCCGTTTTCTGCAGACAACCAAGCGTTCTGAACAGCTTAGGTGCCCGGAATGCCCCTCTTGAGGGCATCAACGAGAATTCTCTGGGGGAGGTTGGTCCCCTTCGGGTGGACGCGGTGGAGTTTGTGGTTTTGGCAACGAGTCGTTGTTACGCAGCCGCGGCTTGAGCACCAGGCGAACGGGCGTTCCCAGGGGGGGAATCTGTTCGGTAAAGGCTTCGAAAAATAATCCCTGATTGGTCTGAGTACTTTCGATTGGCAAATCGAGCATGGCCGTCGCAAAGTTGGAGACGCAAATGAAATCGCCACCTTCTGCCTGATAGAACTGACGGCCCGTGTTTGGATCTGTCCAGAACATGCTGCCAGCGAAGACCCAGGAATTCTTTAGTGCCCCGCCGGTGTTCACATCACGTACCCACTCCTGGGCCCTGGCGGACTGCCATTGACCTTCGGTATCGCGCCAGCGGACCTCAATATCAATTTCGGTTCCGGCAGGCGGAGCAAATTTGGGTTGGAACTGTACGGGATGGCCTGGCTCGGCTCCCAAAGCTAAAAGTGCTGCATGAATCGGAAAGGCCTGCGTGTTAACCGCAACAACCGACTCGTGCTCCTTGGTTTTCTGGATACAGGCAAACATTTCCAAAGGCCCGGCACGAAGCGTAACCTGACCATCGATCAGGACGACGCCCCGACGGGGATCAACCCAGGCGGCGAAGTCCTCACCTTTGAAGAGCGGTTTGGCGCCTTCCGGCGGTGGCAGGCGAGGTGGTTGGTCCGTGGCCTCACCATCAACGGGTCGATTGTCTGCGGGAGGTAGCCCGGCGCTCTCCTGGGAAATCCCTGGTGCGGCCGATGCCAACAGAAACCAACAGGCCAAAGCGGTTTGACAAATGGTCCGTTTCGCGAACAAGCCGGGCGGCGTCATCGATCGATACCTCCACATGTCGGAAAACCAAGGCACATTCAGAAAACAAAGGGGGGAGGAAAAAGTAGGCATTCTAGTGTAGGATACCGGCGCACAGCCGCTGGGTCTATTGGGCCGGTATTTTGCCTGCCTGCCAGAACCTACCGTCAAATAGATTTCCCTGCCGTACAAGGACGCCATGGCCACGACACTGGTAGCATCGAGCTCGCAAAAAACATTGGATACCGAGACAGTAGTCAACGAACAAAAAAAGTCCTGCTTGAGCGAGGCGAATGCGGTTTCGCAACTTGCCTGCCACGAAAAGTTTTGGCACCGTTCAGCCCCGCGCAAGGTCGTGGCGGCACATCAGGGTCAAGATACTGCCGCCTCATGGGATCTATGGCAGCGACACCTGGCGACCAGGAAATCCCCTGCCTTACCCAACATCTTGAGAACGAAGTCGCCGTTCCTGCTGTGGGGATTACCTCCCAAGGCAGCCGCTGAAGTGGCAGAATGGCTTTCTGCGGCCCCCTTTACGACAAACCAAGAGATCGCTGACCGGGTGATTGAATATTTGCAGGAAGGGTTCATCGACCCGGTCGTTGGGAAACCGAATTTACCACACTCCCTGGAGTGTGTAGGCCTTGCATACGCCCTGCCCGGCTTGGCAACCTATCTCACCAGCTCCCAATGGTGGGAGCTCTGCCACTATCTTTGGGTGACAGCCGAGAAAGCCACGCTATGTCCCCCTGACGACGCCATGGCAACCCTGGCCGTTCAACTCGCCGGTGGCGAGTTGCCATTGGTATTGGCTTACGGCATCCCCGAGTTCAAACCACTGCGTAAACTGCGCAAATCGAGTTGGGAATTGCTTTCCAAATCACTTGTTGAACTGCTCGACGGCGAAGGTCTGCCGAAAACATCCTATCTTCCCGCTTTGCGTGGACTGCTGGCGTGTTGGGCACGGTGTAAGCTGCTTGGCGAGCAATTCACGAAAGGGGGATTTTCGGATGCCGCAGATATCCAATTCGGCTGGCTGGTTCGCCAGGCAGTACGGCTTTCGCGTACCAATGGGACGGCGATACTAAGCGACATCGATGACTGCCAGTGGTCTCCCGAGTTGTTCAAGGTCGCGTTGGAAACGGGCGGCGATGATTCGGACTGCGCCGCCGCCGATGCACTTTTGCCGTCGGGACCGGTCCCAGCCGATGCCGACTTTGATGATGACGATTTGCCCGAACCGTCACTGAACTCAGACTGGTCGGGCCTGGCGGTACTGGCCCCGGGCTGGACCAGGGACGTCCCGCGACTGACGGTAACCTACGGCGAGAACCCGCTCCGAATCGAACTGGAATGTGGCCGCCATTTGCTTTGGTCTGGAACTTGGGAGTTTGAGCTGAGTTGCGATGATCAACCGGTCGTCATCGAAGACGAGTGGGAAGCCCAATGCTGGCAAGCGGATGAGGAATGCAATTTTCTGGAATTGGCGGTGAAACTTTCCCATGGCCTGCGGCTCGAACGCCACCTGTTGCTGGGTCGAACCGATAAGGTTCTTTACCTTGCCGACTATGTGCTCGGTGACAACTCAGAACATGAGTTTGATTACCGCATGCACTTGCCGCTCGCCTCAGGAGTTGCATTTTACCCCGAAGCAGAGACTCGTGATGGTGTTTTATGGGGGACGAAGTGCCTTGCTGCGGTCTTTCCTCTGGCGCTACCGGAGTGGCGAGTCGACTCTCAGATTGGTGAACTTGTTGGCGTCGACGAGAAACTCACACTGACTCACCGCACCAAGGCCCGCAACTTCTGTTGCCCGCTGCTGCTTGATTTAAAACCTCGCCGCATGGCCAAAGTGCGAACCTGGAGGCAACTCACCGTGGCCGAATCTCTGGAAGTCCAACCCAAGGATGTGGCAGTTGCCTTCCGGGCCCAAAGTGGCAAAGACCAATGGCTTATTTACCGCTCGTTGTCGGCGTCCGCAAACCGCACGGCCCTGGGTCAACATCTCTCTTCCGAATTCATGGCCGGCAGATTTCTTGACACCGGTGAGGTGGATGAATTCATTGAAATTGAAACCGATGACCAGTAACTCGAGGCCGCCGGGTACGACCGCAGCGTGCCACAAGCCCGTGCCTGGGTCGTAAAACCGATGGCAACCCGCATCCGAAACCGATGAATGAAGGCAACCCCATTCTCCACCAAAACCTGGATCGCGTCCGGGAGCGGATCCGAAAAGCGGCCGAAGCGGCTGGTCGTAGCCCTGCCGACATTACGCTGATCGGGGTTACGAAATACGTGACGCCAAACCAGGCTGCAGCTTTGCGGATTGCTGGCTGTGTCGATTTAGGCGAGAGCCGTCCCCAGCAGCTGTGGACCAAGGCCGCGCAAGTGCCCGACACGCGGTGGCATCTTGTCGGTCACCTGCAACGCAACAAGGTCCGCCAAACGGTGCCTTTGGTTACACTTATTCACAGTGTTGACAGCCACCGGCTACTCGCATCCATTGAAAGAGAGGGCCACGAGATCAACCAACGTGTCGATGTTCTGCTGGAAGTGAATGTCTCCGGCGATGCGAGCAAGCATGGACTCAGCGAAGATGAACTGCCACGACTGCTCGAGAAAGCGGCGGATTGTTCCCACGTGCACGTGTGTGGACTCATGACGATGGCTGCACGTGAAGGTGGACCGCTGGTCGCGGGACACAATTTTTCCGCTTTGCGCATGCTCCGGGACCAGTTTTCCGATCAAGTTTCCCCTAACATCAACCTGAATGAACTCTCCATGGGTATGAGCGGTGACTTTGAAACAGCCATTGCCGAAGGTGCCACCATGGTTCGCATCGGTTCACTGCTCTGGGAGGGTTGCTGAGTCCCCATGATTCGTATCGCAGGGTTGCAGTTCCAAGGATTTGCGACCTCCCAGAAAATTTCCGGTAGCTGTCGCCAAAACAAAGTGTGTTAATCCACAAGCGATTTTGCAACTGTCGTGCACAAATTCGTCCCCCTGGTTCACTCACCATGCAAATCCAACGCAATCCAACTCGCCCTGTCCGCATTGGCACGGTCACCATTGGTGCCGGGCACTCGATCGCCGTGCAAAGCATGACGGCCGTGCGGACCACTGACATCGATGCCACCGTGGCTCAAATCAACGCACTCGACGAAGCCGGGGCCGATGTTGTTCGCATCGCGGTTGACAGCCAGGCCGATGCCGAGGCAATCGTCGAAATCCGCCAGCAAACCGTGGCAAATCTGGCAATCGACTTGCAGGAGAACTACCGGCTTGCCAAAACGGTCGCTCCTCATGTCGACAAACTCCGCTACAACCCGGGACATCTCTATCACCACGAAAAACAAAAACCCTGGCAGGAAAAAGTCCACTATCTAGCCGAACTCGCGCGGGATCACGACTGCGCCATGCGGGTAGGAGTGAATTGTGGCAGCGTCGATCCCGACAAGCTGACCAGGTTCGACCCGCAAGACTCGATCTCGCCAATGCTCGAGAGCGCGGCCGATCATTGCCAACACCTGGACGATCTGGGCTTCACCCGATATTGCGTCTCTTTGAAGGATTCAGATCCTCAAAAGGTGATTGAAGTGAATCGCCGCTTCGCTGACGCTCGACCCGACGTTCCCCTGCACTTGGGGGTCACCGAAGCGGGCATGCCTCCCGACGGTGTCATCAAGACACGAATCGCTTTCGAACAGCTGGTGAGCCAAGGGATTGGCGACACGATTCGAGTTTCGCTCACCGTTTCCAACGACCGCAAGCCAGAAGAAATTGCTGCCGGTAAAAGTATCCTGGAAGATATTGATGCGGGGCGTGTTCGCTCGGTGGTGAACTTTGGGCGCGATACGCTAAATATCATCAGTTGCCCCAGTTGTTCCCGGGTAGAAAACGAGGCCTTCATCGACCTGGCCGAAAAAGTGAAAGAAATGACCCGCTATGCCACGCAGCACGCGATTACGATTGCCATCATGGGCTGCCGGGTCAATGGCCCCGGCGAGACCGACGACGCCGACTTGGGCCTCTGGTGCGGGCCGAACTACGTCAATTTGAAACGGGGCCCTGAACTGGTCGGGCAATTCTCCTACGAGGCGGTGCTCACGGCATTAAAACAGCAGCTCGATGCCCTCATCGCCACACGGATTTAGCAGCGGGCCAAAAGTCGGCTCCTGGCACCGCGGTGCCAGGTCAAGCGAATCTTATCCAATTCGCCGAGCCCTGGTTGATCGATATCCCCGCTGGAAAACCACCGTTTTTTGCAACATCACCACCTGCAGCACCAGCACTGCCAGCGATCCCGAGGGATCGGCGTTGACCCGCCTGCTGGCGGCTGGTATTTACCGCTCGCGCATTGCTACTCTTTTCTATGCACTGGTATCAACCAGCGCCACTCGAGGTGATCTGTGTACCCCAAAACAATCCTTGTTTTGACGATCGTCCTGACTGCAGTTTGCACAGCTGATATCGCGGCCCAACCGAAAGTCCATTTTCCGGCCTCACCGGGTGGAGCAACAATCGCTGCCCCTTCCACGACGTTTGCACCGACCTACAGCACTCCGCCCGCAACCACCACACCGTCGGTTCCTTATGCTGCGCCCACACCAGCTGCGCCCTATTCGGCACCAATCCCCACAGCCCAAGTCGGCCCGCCACCCACATTCGACCCCTATGCCCGCCCATCACTGACCACACCTCCAGCAGCGGTGCCGTACGGCCAGGCACCACCGGTCATGAACGCCCCGGTCAGCCCCTGGCAAAATTACGCGGCCCCTCCTCAGCAAGGTTCCATCTACCCGAACGGCCTGCCTTACTCGTGGCAACAGGGAAGTTACGGCTTGCAAGGACAAGGCGGTTACCTGGTATCGGCACAAAAAGCGATGCAACAAGTCAGCTTTGAACAAACGTACTTGTACGGTAAACAAAGCCCAAATGAGCTTGGCATCAACCGGGCCGAGATTTACGCAACGTTTGGCGTGCCGCTCTCGTACAGCACCGATTCGCCACTGTTGATCACTCCCGGCTTTGCCGTCAACTGGTTGAGGGGGCCCCTCAGCAGCTCGTTCCCCTTCCCAGGTGACCATCCTCAAGAATTGCCCCCCCGGCTCTACGACGCCTATCTCGACCTGGCGTGGTTCCCTCAATTCACGCCCCAGTTTGGTGCCGAACTCGGTTTGCGGTCGGGAGTCTGGACTGACTTCAGCAAGATCAACAAAGAGTCAATCCGTTTATTGGGGCGTGCCCTGGCCAAGCTGAGTGCTTCGCCCACACTCGATGTGCTCTTTGGGGCCGTCTACCTGGACCGAAACCGCATTAAGTTGCTGCCCGCAGGCGGTGTTTACTGGCGACCAACCCCTGAATGGGACATGTACCTGGTGTTCCCCAACCCAAAAATACGCAAGCACTTTTCGAACTACGGCAATACTGAATGGTATTGGTACGTGGCGGGTGAATATGGGGGTGGGGCGTGGACGGCAACCGTCAACGCGACCAGTACCATAGGCCCAACCACGGACACGTGGACAACACCCATCGATATTAATGATCTTCGAATCCTGGGTGGAATTGAGTGGGAAACGGCGTCGCAACTCCGTGGACACTTCGAGGCCGGATACGTGTGGGACCGTGAAGTACTCTATGTGAACCGCGGCCCCTTCCCTGTGAACATGGATTTCAATCCCAAACCTACTTTCATGCTCCGGGGGGGAATCAGCTTTTAGCTCAGCGGACATGGACGTATCCTTGATTTTCACCGTCGCGGACCTTGACCACTCTGGGAAACGTCGTCTGGCGATGCTTGCCAGAAGCCAGCTTTCAACTGTGGTCTTTCTCATCGTCGTCACGGCATGCCACTCGTTCGCGGTCGGCGCCGAACCGGCCCGGTCCGCCCCGCCTCCTTCTGTGGCGTGGGGAGGCTATCCTGTCGCCGAACTTATGCCGCAGGCACCGAGTGCCGCCGCGGCCTACACTCCACCGGTCACCCCCCTACCACCCCCTCCCCTGCCGGCCACGAGCAGACCCGCGTGGCCAGCTGCGGCAAGCTATCCACCAACCTCCGCGCTCATCATTGACCCGGCGGTGCGGCTCGCCCAGGCCCCACCATTTGAGGACGGTTCTCCACTGCTTCCCGCCCCGGCAGAAAGGCTGGGGGGCAAATCACTGCTTCCGCCCGGATCGCGCCAGGGAGTTTTCCAGAAGTTCAAGTTCACCGGCACGTACTTGCCGCAGCTCGAAAGTGACAGCCTCGGTTTCAGCGACCTTCGTACCAGCCTGGTGTTCGGCGTTCCTTTCGTCACGCGCGAAACGCCTTTGGTGATTGAGCCTGAGTACCGGGTGCGTTTTCTGGACCGGCCAGGTGCGCCCCCCTTGCCATCACGACTGCACGACGCGGCGGTTCAATTCCGTCATTTCCGCCGACTCAGTGATCGGTGGATCTTCGACGGTGCAATTACGCTGGGGCTTTACGCCGACGATCACAACTTTGGTGCGGGCGACGCGTTTCGCGTATCGGGGCGGGCGCTCGGGATCTACCAGTCAACCGAAGAGTGGAACTGGGTTTTCGGTGCGGTCTATTTGAATCGTGCCGGAGCCACCATTTTGCCCGTGGCCGGCCTGGCCTACCGAACCCCCTGCGTGAAATACGAGTTGGTCTTTCCGCGTCCCCGGGCCGCCTGGCTGCTGCCCGGCTCGACCATCGACTGCGATGAACGGTGGGCCTACGTCATGGGTGAATTCGGAGGTGGGCGGTGGGCCGTCACCAATCCCACCACCGATGACAACGACGTGCTGGAAGCTCGTGACCTGCGGATTTTGTTTGGCTACGAACGCAAGATTATTGGCGGGATGTCTTACAAGTATGAAATGGGGTACGTTTTCAATCGCGAAATCGAGTACCGCAGCGGGTCTCCGCCACCGGCGTCACTCGACGACACGTTCCTGGTAAGAGTCGGCTTTTCGTATTAAACAGGTCGACTTCGGCGCGGCGTAACCGACAAGCTGCGATTGGGGCGATTCGCGATCCAGGGCTGCAGCCGACATCACTTGTGTTGCGCGATGGCACGTTGGAGTGCCCCACCCATATCGGCAGGACTTTGAGCGACCTCGATACGGGCGGCCTCGAGGGCCGCGATTTTCTCGGTTGCCGTCCCTTTGCCACCCGAGATGATGGCCCCGGCATGCCCCATCCGCTTGCCCTTGGGAGCCGTCCGCCCGGCAATAAAGGCAGCCACCGGCTTGGTCACATGCTCGGCGACAAATGCAGCTGCCTGTTCCTCGGCCGTGCCACCAATTTCACCGATCATCAGGATCGCTTCAGTGTGGTCGTCGGCCTGGTACAGCTTCAAGAGATCGATGAAAGACATCCCCACAATGGGATCGCCACCCAGCCCGACACAGGTCGACTGCCCCAACCCTAAACTCGACAACTGCCACACTGCCTCGTACGTCAGCGTGCCACTGCGACTCATCACCCCAACGGTCCCGGGCTGGTGAATGTAGCCAGGCATAATTCCGATTTTGCACTCACCCGGCGTGATGACCCCGGGGCAATTCGGCCCAATCAGGTGCACCTGCCGATCGGTCTCGGCATTGATCTGTTGGATCTGATCATAAACCCGCACCATGTCGAGAACGGGTACTCCCTCGGTGATGGCAACCACCACTTCGATACCCGCATCGACCGCTTCGAGAATTGCATCTGCGGTAAATGCGGGTGGGACAAAGATCATCGAGGCATTCGCCCCCTGCTGCTCAACAGCTTCCCACACGGTGTCGTAAACCGGCACGCCCAGAACGTCCTGGCCCCCTTTTCCAGGAGTCACCCCCGCCACGAGTTGCGTCCCATATTCCTGACAGTTCCTGCTGTGAAACTCGCCTGTTTTACCGGTAATTCCCTGGCAGACAACACGGGTCGACTTCGAAATCAGAATACTCATAAGAAAACCAGGGGGGGCAAAGCGGTGGTTGTGGGGGCAGCTGCCGCCGCCAGCAGCCCGCAGTTGGCGGCGATCCCTGCCTCAAGCATTGGGCCTCGGCAGTACCAGGTTACGGAATACACACTACGCTCGGCCGGCGGCCTGCACGACTTTTTGGGCAGCATCAGTCAGGTCGTCGGCGGTGATAATATCGACATCACTCTCGTCCAGAATCTTTCGGCCTTCCTTGACTTCCGTTCCTTCCAGTCGCACAACCAGTGGCACCTGAAATCCAACCTGCTTGTAAGATTCAACAATCGCGGTGGCAATCGTCGTGCATTGCATGATGCCACCGAAGATGTTCACGAGCACTGCCTTGACATTTTTGTCGGCCAGCAGGATGCGAAAGGCCTCGGTCACTTGCTCGGTGTTGGCTCCCCCACCCACATCGAGAAAATTAGCCGGTTCACCACCGTGCAGCTTGATCAGGTCCATCGTGCTCATCGCCAGACCAGCGCCGTTGACCAGGCACCCGATGCTGCCCTCAAGTTGAACGTAGCTGAGCCCTGCCTCACCAGCCCGCACCTCAGCGGGATCTTCTTCCGAGATGTCACGGAGTTCCCCGATAGCCGGATATCGGAACAGGCCGCTGTCATCAAAGTTGATTTTCGCATCCAGAGCAATCAATTCCCCAGCGCCGGTAACCACAAGCGGATTGATCTCTACCAGGCTGCAATCGTAGTCGACGAACAACCCGCATAGCGCTTTTAAAAAATGATCTGCCGAGCGGGCCGTCTTACCAGCGATGTTGAGTTTCTTGCAAAGCTTGCGTACCTGAAAGCTCTGAATGCCGGCATCCGGGTGAAACCATTCTTTGTGAATGAGTTCAGGGGCTTGGGCTGCAACGTCTTCAATGTTCATACCCCCCTCGGTCGAAGCCATCACGACAGGCAACCCCTCCGCCCGATCAATCACGATGCCGAGATAAAGTTCGCGGTCGATGTCACAACCCGCCTCTACAAACACGTGATTGACAACCTTACCTTGCGGGCCGGTCTGGACCGTCACCAATGCATCTTGAAGCATTGCCTCGGCAACCGTTCCAGCCTCGGCAGCGGTTTTGACAAGCTGTACGCCATGCTGCTGGGGATTGGCTTTAAAGGACCCTTTGCCGCGCCCGCCTGCGTGGATTTGGGCTTTTACCACAGCTAGCGGGCCAGCCAGCTTGTCGAAAGCCGCAGAGGCCTCGGCAGAGGATTGAACAACAATCCCTTCGGGAACCGCCACGCCGGCATCGCGAAAAAGTTCTTTGGCCTGAAACTCGTGGATTTTCATGACGGGGGCTACCAATAGATACACGAATCGAGATGAACCGGCGATGCTGCGCCAGTTTGTGTTGCGATGCTACGCGAGAATGGCTCCCGATACTAGTAGCTGACCTGAATTGGTCCGCAGCAGTCTGCGGTCGATTCGCCACCGACAGACAACGGAAACGGCCTGGTGTGACCACCCGTTCAATTTGTGAAAAGACCCACAATTTCCCGTCGCAGCACGTTTGCGTACTCCTGCGGTCCCGTTGGTCGGCCGGACCGGTCGACCAACGACGGCTGTCGGGTGCAAACCACCCCCCTTTTGGGCAACAACGTCACCCTTTCCAACCCGCTTCCTCATAGATCCCGCTTCCTCATAGATATCTTCCTCATAGATATCGATGCTAAAATGGTTTCCATACCACAACCTAAAGATCCTTGGAACAAGATCCTTGGAACGGACTGTGTGGGCTTTATGCACCAGGTCTTGCTCGACAATGACCTTTTCAGCCATCCCAGGCCTGCAAACATTGAGTACGATGTCGGCAGACTGCCCATGACGAATCAGGCCGTCTTCAAACTGCTCGACGATCTTGGCGTGGAGAAAGAAAATGTTGGCTTCGACGATTTCGATAGATAACCGACCACCCCAACTTCCGACGTCTGAAGCCTGCTGCCACAAGCTGGTCGTCACCTGCCGACTTCTCCTTGTAGCCTGGTTTCAACCAAAGGCGCACATTTGGCAGACAACCGGCCAACACGCGTCAACCAGTCCGATGGGAACCTGGGTCCGATTAAAGACACGGTATCTCGCCTGGATCGTGCTGCTGCTCACCCACTCGCAGTGCCACGCCAGTCCGACCGCGACTACCCTCACCGGCCCCACCATGGGCACGCGTTGGACCGTCAAGATCACCGACCGGCTCCCTCCGAAAATAACGGTCGCATCCCTCCGGCAAGAGATCGTTGATCGACTGGCCGAAATTAACGAGCAGATGTCGACCTACATCTCCTCCTCGGAGGTGATGCAATTCAACGCAGCGGCAAGTGGAGAATGGTTCGAGGTATCGCAACCGACTGCTGAGCTTGTGACCAGGGCCCTGGAAGTGGGAGAGTTGACCGGCGGTGCATTTGACATAACCGTCGGGCCACTCGTTCGTCTCTGGAATTTTGGGACCGACCGTGGCGTGGCGGTCGCGACTGAAATCGAACTTCCCAATGACAACGCAATAACCGGCGCATTAGCACAGGTTGGACAGCAGCACTTGTCGGTGCGTGCCGATCCGCCAGCGTTGAAGAAAGCAATCTGTGGACTTGAAGTTGACCTTTCGGCAATCGCCAAAGGATTTGCCACGGACCAGATCGGCGAGCTTCTCAAAGAACACGGCTTGAATGACTTTGTTGTCGAGATTGGTGGCGAAGTGGTCACCCGTGGCAAACCAGCCAGTGACCGCCTCTGGCAAATCGCAATCGAAAGCCCACCTGAAGCAAACCGACGCCTGCATACAATCGTTCCCTTGGAAAATTCGGCGTTGGCGACCTCTGGGGATTACCGCAACTTCTTTGTGCACGAAGGCAAACATTACGCGCACATCATTGACCCTCACACAGGCCAACCCGTAGGGCACAACCTGGCAGCGGTCTCGGTGCTACACAAATCGTGCTTGTATGCGGACGCATTCTCAACCGGTCTTTTGGTCATGGGCGCTGAAAAGGGATATGATTGGGCTACCCAAAACGATATCGCGGCACTCTTTCTGGTGCGCTCGGGCAGTGGCATTCAAGAACGGGTTACGCCCGCCTGGAAACAAGCCACCCAGGCACCACTCAAAAAACGTCTCTCGAACCCATAACCAGGTTCCTGGTCACCGGGCTTGTGTTTGTCCACCGGGCTTGTGTTTGCGGTCGCCATCGCAGGCAGGGCAATGGGTGCCATTTTGTCGGGTTCATCGCAACACATGACCACAGGCAACACCAGCTCGAGCGCGGCGGGCTATGCTGACACGTCCCGCTGGTCGCGCCAAAAATAATACCATCGCACGATCAACCCACCAAACCCACTGACCGCCATTGCATAGCCAATGGCAACGGTGTCAAGCCATAGCATAAGTGGTGCGGCAATCCCGACCCCCAGCACCAATTGAGTCACCGAGGCAGCCAGAACCACTTGTCCCCGCCGCAATGCCAACAGGGCCGAATCGACTGGGATGTTGAGGGCGAAAAAGAATGTCCCCAAGCAAAGCGTTGCCACGACGGTGTGCTGCCCTGCATAATCCTCGCCGTAAATTGTTGTGACCAGTTCACCACCAAAGAAGCCCAATGCGGTTAACAACGCCCCGAAAACTAACGCCAAAATCAACGTCAGTTTGATCGTGGTTCGTCGCAGTTCGCCTTGCTGTCCCTCGGCGAGCCGATTAGCTGCCAAGGCCCGTGTCACGTTTTCGATAGCAAGCAAAAGTGGGCTAACGCTCATGGCGATATAGAAAGCGGCGGAAAATTCTCCCAAGGCAGACAACCCGTCCAGGGACCAAACCAGCCACCGATACGCATTCTGCGCCAGCAGCCATGCCAGCGTGGCTCCCACTAACCAGCTTCCAAATCTCCAGTTGTAGAACAAATAATACCTGGCTGATCGCCAATCGAAACGGAAGTCATCCCACAACAAGACCAACCAGCCCAGCGACAGGCAGCAGGCCATGGCCATGGCCAGGATTCCACTGCTTGCCGTCAATACCCCCAACCTGGCAAACAGCAACAGCAACACGATGTGCAGCGCGCTGATCGGAATGTCGATTTTCCACAAACGCCACATTTCCAGATGGGCCATCGCGGTCCGCCGCAAATGCGTGCGAAGCATCAACAAAATCAAAACAGGCATCAACGTCAGGCCGAAAGTGCAAATCGTGTTTGCAACTTCAACGTCAATGACCGAAAATTGTCCCAAAATCTCAGCGATGACCGCGGTCAGAACCAGTCCACCGATACAAATTGCGAGCAGTACGGTAAGATGCAACAGGGCGCTACCCGCGTAGCGCGCCAGCCTCTTACCACTCAGCTGAGGAGCTCGAGACGTATAGGGGACCCAAATGAGTGCATTCAGCAATCCACCCAAAAGCCATATACCGCTGATAACAACACTATAAATGCCCAGCTGTTCCGGAGCGCAATAACGGCCGATAATCACCGTCGCGATAAAACCGGCAAGACTTACAATTCCCTGGTCGGTAATTGCCCAAAACCACGAGCGGCCGGCTGTTGTGGCCCGTGGGTACCGCGACTGTCTGGTCGGTCCCGCGACCGACCCGTTTGGCGACGAATACTGCACCATTGTTGGTGTGCTAAAACCTGGGGTTGCCACGCACTGCGAAGTGGAATTTTAGTGAGTCTGCCCGTTCAAAGCGGCCAATCCGTTTGCCATGAAGAATTCAACAAAGAGGATCGAGCCTGGTTAAGCGGGCCGCGGTCACGAGAATTGTTGATTATAACCAGAAATGCCGGATCACGCATTCCCTGAAAGAACCTGATGCCGCAGCGCGGGAGACCGCCCCGCAGTACCGGCTTACCCGAAACCGTTCGACGATTTGAAAACAGACATCTCGGCTTCTCGAACTATTCCTGCGACGACCCGTCGCGGTGCTCAAAACTTTGGCTATGCCCGTTGATCCCCACCCTCCACAACCGTTTAGCGACTTGCTGAATCTCTGTCGCGAACCGGTACTGGTCGTCGAGCCAACGACCGGCAGGCTCCAGAGAACGAATCCCGCTGCCCAACAATGGTATGGGAAGTCTTGCTCCGCAGACGGACAAAACACGCTGCAATCGGTCTTTCCCGATCTTGCTACTCCCGAGGCACGGAGCCTGCTGTCGACGCTTGCAGCTGGTGAACTGGCGGAAGCAGAACTGCCGGTCTTCTTCACGTCGGCAGATAGCATGGTAACACGTTGGAACGCGGCGCTGCGTCGGGTTGAGTGTGACGGAAAAATAGCCATTGGTATCGTCCTCCAACATGCCGGTGTTGACTGGCAAAGTCGTTGCCGGTGGTTAGAGGCTATTGCTTGTCGCGACCCGCTTACTGGACTTGGGAACCGCAACCAACTTTTAGACCGCCTTGAGGTTTTGCTCGATGGGGAAAGTCACAGTAGCCACCAGTTTGCGATTCTGTTCGTAGATTTGGACAACTTCAAGATGATTAACGATTGTTGGGGGCACTTGGTTGGCGACAAGGTTCTTGCAGAAGCTGCCGTGCGGTTACGCAGCTGCCTGCGCGACGAAGATATTCTTGTGCGTTTTGGTGGCGACGAGTTCATTGTCCTGCTGGAACACGTGGCTAACGTGAGCGACGTTCAAGCGGTTGCCGAACGTATTCAAACGGTCATCGGGCAACCGGTTCTACGACCAGACGGGTCCACAACCTTGATTTCCGCGAGCGTCGGTACCGCGTGGGGCCAGGCTGGAGATCGCACAACTCCCACAGAACTGATTGCCGCAGCAGATCGGGCAATGTATCGGTCCAAAGAAGCTCGTTAGCGTGGCATTCCGCAGTCGACGGATGGCCTACCGCATGATGCCAGCACTCCCAATCGGCATTGCTAAAAACCCGTTTTTTCGCTAGATTTTCCGCACATTTATAGGGCACTTGGCGCTTGTCCAAGTCGCACCTCGGCTCGGTTTTGCAACGAAGCAAGGACGTTTTGGATGCGCATTCTTGAATTTGCCCTGGATGGAAACGGAATTTGGCCCGACGTTCGTGCCCGTGATCTCAGCAACCATTTAACTGCCTTTTTGGGGCCCAGCGCAAGTGGCAAATCGACCATCGCTGGTCTTCTGGCCCACGTGCTGTACGGCAAGGTCCCCGGCTCTGGAACCGCCCCTCGCGACAGATACCCGACGCAACCAGAAGGCGAATTAATTGTTGACGACCAGGGAGACCGCTACCGCCTGCGTCGCTACAACGATGTTGCCCCACCTGGGAGGCTCACGGTTTCTTCTCTGGACGGGGCACGACTCGATGCAAAAACGGTACAAAACCTTCTCTCCGGAATTTCTTCCGTGGTTTTATCGGAGATCTACGCGGTTGACGTTGCTTCGGAGCGAGGTCTTCAACAGCTGCTGTCGGAACAATTCGCCGAACACTTCCGCGCTTCGGCGCCTGCGGTCGGCGAATGGGCTGGCGAGACCAGCTCCTCAGCTCACACGCCCGATTATGCCGAACTGCTAAAGCGCCGGGACGAGTTGGCCAGGGAACTTCAAGTCCGCGTTGCCGAGGAACGGCACCGCAGTCATGAACTTGACGGGCAGTTGCAGGAACTCGACTCCCTGCAGAAAAAGCAAGTTGCCGAGATAGCGGAACTCAACCGCCAACTCCAAGCCGTCGACGTTGCCCTCGCCGAGGTCGAAGCCCGGTTACGGTACGATCGGTTAGAAACGCTCCTCGAGCAGCGGCAAACGGATGCGGTACCAGTCGATTTTGACCAAAAACTTGAAGAATTGGATTCGCAAATACAGCTTTGGCGTTCGACGTTGGCCAACATGGGCGAGCGCGAAAGTTCCATCCGTGACCGCCTGGCCCAGACGCAGCCCGATGATGCTGCGGTGTGGGTTTCTCTGGCGGACCAGCGGACTCACCTGGGTGTCCTACAGCACCTGGCAACCGACCTGAATGGTGAATTGGCAAAACTGGCCCGTTCGGCCGAGTCCGAGGTTTGTGTTTGCCGGGAGGCACACCCTCGGTTGCGTCCGCTTGTCGAAGCGCTGGACAGGCAAATCGCGCATCTCGACCAGTCGATCTGCGATCAGGAGCGGGCACTCACGCACCAGGAACTCTCTGGCGAGGTCAAGCAACTGGCAAAGTCGCGAGTCGAAATTCGAGACCAGCTTCAGGTCTTGCTCGACCGGCGACAATCTTTAATACGGCCGGATCGTCCCACCCGCCGCCAACGGCCACGTGAATCGGCGCAAGCTACAATAGTCCCCGTCGGCAACCCGGAAAACGTTCCACAAGATCAACTCGAGATCACCCGGAAGCAGCTGGAGCAAGGGCGGGCGGAACTTCGCCAGCGGCTCGCCCGACAACAAGAAGCCCGCAAATCCACTGAGCGCCAGCGAATCCAGATCGCAAAAGACCACGTCGCCCTGCTCTCAGGTGTTCCCCTGGAACAAGTCTGTTCGGAACTAGCGGCCATTCAAGTCAAGTTGCACCAACAGTTTGCGCAAGCAGGCAGCGAACCGGCCGTTCAGCAAGAAACCCCGCAGCAGCCCAAGGCATCCGACTATCTTGCGCAGTTCTCGTCGGGTCGATTCCGCCAACTCCAAATCGATCAGCAGACAGGACAAGTGACCGTCATCTCGCAGGAGAATCACCGGTTGTCGATCGACACCCTAGAGCCGGCCGAGCAAGACCTCATTTACCTCAGCCTGATTCTCTCCCTGATCACTGCCCAACGAAATCAGGGTGTTCAACTTCCGCTTGTTTTGGATGAACCTTTTGCCCGCATGAATGAACACCAGGCCGTTGCCACGGCCAGCGTCTTGGACGATTTCGCGCGTGCAGGCAACCAGGTCCTGGTGTTTACCGGTCGGGCTGACGCCGTTGAGCGATTCCGCTCAGCTGGTCAAACTGTGGTTGAAATGCGGCAGTTGCACTGTGCCTCGGACACCGACGTCGAATTGCTTCCGAACGAAAAACCATTGCTTGACTCAGCGAGTCCAAAGGCCGAGGACAGGTTTGCGGACGAACCAGGTTTCCTACTCGGGATCGACCATCCAATCTCGAGGTTTCCCGCCCTGGGGCGCAAGACCGGCAGTGCCTTTGCCGCGATTGGCATTTGTACCGTTGGCGATTTGATCGGAGCCGAACCGGCGGAGATTGCTGGCGAGCTTGCCATGGAAGGCATCACCACCAACATTGTTCGGCTTTGGCAAACGCATCAAGTGTTGATGTGCTTTATTCCCAACGTCACGCTCAATGATGCGCAGCTTATGACCGGTATTGGCGCGAACTCACCAGATCACTTTGTCGATTTGGAAGCCAATTCACTTCTCCACCGCATCGAACCCTTCTTGAATAGCAAGCGCGGAAAGCGATTGGTTGACCGCGGGTTGGACTTCCATCGCGAATTGGCCCACCAATGGATTCAAGGAGCGGTGAAGTACCGCGGGCGGTGGCAAAACAGTGTCGTTGGGCAACGCTGGCGTGACCGGCGTGAAAATGACACCTCGGCTAAAAAGGGTAAACGTTTACCGCGAAAGAATCGCAAAGGCCCTACCTCTCCCAAAGCACACGATTCCCAAACCGGCACCCCTTCCCAAACTACTGCCCCTTCTCAAACTACTGCCCCTCGTAAAACCAGTTCTCAGAAATCCCCCGACTTTCATCTCGAAATGACAAGCCTTATCGAACAGGCACCTTCGATCGGCCCGAAGACTGCCGGTCGCTTCGAGGCGATTGGAATCAAGCGAGTCACCGATTTCTTGAACGCCGATCCTGTTAAAATTGCCCGTCAACTCAACGCCCGCCACCTCAAAGCCAACAAACTGGCCAGCTGGCAGCAACAGGCCCGACTGATGTGCCAGGTTCCGGGACTGCAAGATCGCAGCGCACAGATTCTGGTTGGCTGCAACCTGACAGATCCTCAGCAAATTGCCCAAATGAAGCCGGAAGACCTGCTCGACTGGATCACTCCGTTCTGCGACACCACCGGGGGTGAGCGGATCCTGCGTGGTAGTACCCAGCCTGATCTTGAGGAGGTTACCCGCTGGATCGACTGGGCTGGTGAACACCGCATTCTGGAAGCTGCCTAGGCAACTCGGTTGGCCAGCCGCACCGTCGTGGCGGTGGTATCCGCAGTGCTAACTCGCCGCTGGAATGGTCAGTTCCACCTGCTCCGGTGGTGGCTGGGCTGCGGGAGGCTCACCGACGGCCCGCATCAGCCTGTATTGGGCACGGTGATAATTGGCAACTGCGGTGGTATACCCGTTTTGTGTGTTAACCATCGCTGTAATGGCCTGCAACAGTTCGATCGGAAGGCCCTCTCCCTGGTGGATCCGCTCGGCGTTGAGTTGATAACTTTCGCCGGCCGACTCCATCGCCTGGCGGCCAATTTTGACCTGCCGTCGGTAACTGGCCACGTCGGCGTGGGCAGTTACCACTTCGGTGGCAACGCGGTCGCGAATAAAACCCAATTCAAAATCGGCCCGGCGAAACAGACTGCGGGCTTCGCGGCGCAGGGCCATGTTGCCAAGCCCCGCATTCTGCAGTTCCCACACGGCCAGGAGATCAACGTCGCTGCGACTTCCGAAGTTCACTAAATGGTCCCGGCCACCACCAAACATTCCGCCACTCGCCGCAACCTGAAAGTTCGGCAGTAACGGTCGCCATGTCTCCTGCCTGGTTCGCCAGCATGCTGCCTCAAGTCTCGCCTGAGCCTCGATAATTTCGGGTCGTCTGACAAGAGCTTCTGAAACAAGCTCGTTGGTGGTCACACTGGCCGAGAAGAAATCAACCGGCACGACATAATCTTCGACCGGCGCCAATTGCATCTGCGGTGGGAGGCGGAGCAAACGGGCGAGTTCGGCACTGCGGGTTACGATCTGGCGGTTCACATCCTCGACGATTTGTCGGCGGTCTGAAAACTCGGTCAAGGCGCGTTCGACTTCGGTTTGGCTTGAAAGTCCTGCCCGGGTGAACTCGGAAACTTGAAAAGTCATATCTTCGGCTGCAGTCATGGCTTGCCGTTCGTTTGCAAGTATACCGTAACTTTCCATCAACCCGAAATATGCGGAGGCCACGGCCAGTAGTTCGTCATTCATGGTTGCGCCCTCCCCTGCTCGTGCTGCACGAAAGAGCTGGCCACCCACCAGTGGCGCGAAGGCTGCATCTGCCAGCGACAGGTTGACAAACAATCGTGGAGGCCCTCCGGCACCGCCGTTCAAAGGTACCTGGCCCAACCCGGCACCACCGCCAAGGAACATCGAACTTCGATTGACGTCGATGACCGGTCCTTCGGTTGCCTGTATCCTCCCGGCGTGGTTGTTATACCCAACACCGAATCGCAAGGATGGCAACCAAAGTGATTTCGCGTTGAGGTATTGGGCCTGTGCCTCCAGTACGCGGGTGCGGGCAATGGCGATCTGCCAGTTATTGGCGCCACCCATGGCCAAGGCATACGACAGGTCAATCGGCTGAACCCCTCTGCCGGGATGATCGGGTTTGTCGGAATCTGTGGGCAGGATGAGCAAAGGGGGATCGCTGGGGGAATTGATTTCGGGGTCGAGCGGCAACGGTTCCGACTCGTCGACGCCCCCGACAAAGCGAACGGTTTTTTCTTCGACTGACTGCCCATTTTCGGCGATATCGATGACAGCCTGGGAATCGCCCCGATAACTGGCAGGGTACACGGGTGACTGCCCAGGTGCGGAAGGCTCACACGGGGTACCGGTTGCGAGAGTGGGTGCGTTTGACGGAATGGCCTGGAGTGCAACTGCAACGACCACTTGCCCCGCCGGATTTTCCAGGTCAGCTGGCTGAGAACCGCTGGACGACACGGGAGCGGCAAAGGGATCCACAAGCGAAAGCGAGGGGGTTCGTGTCCGACAACCAGCGACACCCGTGGCCAGCAGTACGGTCATGACCCACCGCACGCCGTTGTTGCACGTCGCGCCGGAATTTCGTCTCGAGGGGCCGGTCGCCGGGCTGGAAGCTCGTTCCAAGCATTGGCCGGCGTCAAGTCGAACCTGTTGCGGTTCGTTGCACGCGATTGTTTTGGTATCTTCCATGAATCACCTCCCGACCTTCCTGGCCGGCCATAAATGGATGGCATGGTTGGTTCCATACCTTCATTATTTCAATTCCTGGATTGAATTCTCCGTGAGTCTTTGCTTGTCTTTGATCTGGCCTGGTCGACTGGCAACAACGCGGTCACCGGGTTTGATTCCTGACAGAACTCCCACAAAGTCACCGGCGTCGATTCCAACTTCGATAGCCATCTGTTGGCACTCTCCATCGTTTCCCACCACGACAACATAGGGACCTGTCGCGTTCTGGCCGATGGCCGCCTTGGGAACCACCACCAATGATTCTTCGGCAGTAACAATCGTTACTTCGCCGTAAGCCCCGGCCCGCAAGGGACGGTGCCCGGTAGCGTCAGAGGGAAAATTATCGAGATCGACCTCTACTCGCATCATTCTGGTTCGCTCGTCGAAGACCCCAGCGGTGCGGGAGACGGTACCCGGGAAATTTTTACCCGGCACATCATCGACAACCAGTTCAATGCGATCGCCGGCGTCGAGGTGAACTGCTTGGTCCATGGTCACATGGATCACAGCTCTCAATTTGTCGATTTGATCGACGGTCACCAGAGGAATCGCGTTCTCGCCGGAGGCGGGTCTTACGAAGGCTCCCGGATCAACTTTTCGTTCGCTAATGACTCCATCAAAAGGAGCGCGGATTTGCTGATATTGGGCGAGGACTTTTGCCTTGTCATAATCAGCCTTTGCCACACCGGCACGAGCCACGGCCATATTGACTTCCGCTTCGGCAACACTGACTGCGTTTTGATAGCGAACTTTGGCAGCCGTCGCGGACTTCAGGGCGAACTCAGCCTCGTGCCCTTTTTGTTCCGAAAGTGCTCCCGAACGGATGATTTGTGCAATCCGCTGCTGTTCAGACATTCGCAAATCCAAGAGTGCCTGCTGTTCGTTCAGCCTGGCTCTAGCCGCTCCAAGTTCTGCCTGGGCTAAGGCAATTGCGGCTTCTCCCTGGACCACCAATTTTCCATGGCGTTCCACTTCATACGTAAGTTCCGGAGCTTCGAGCTGGACAAGCAGGTCGTCTTCCTTCACTTCATCTCCAATGTCGACATAGATCTTGTCGACATATGCATCAATCTTTGCCATCAGCGGCGCCGTCTCGAAACTGATGATCGAGGCTGGCATGGTGATCACTTGTTGGACGGGTTCGCTCTGGACAACGGTTACGGGGATTTTCGGCGGCGGTGTTGCTAGCCTTTGTGTCGTGGGACCCTTTCGCGGTTGGGGCGGGTTTTCACAGCCAGTCAGAATGGCCACACCTGCTACCAGGGCCGCTACCAACAAGCCGGTCACATGCTTGAATTGCAGTTTCATGATGCTGGCTGTCAGTAACCCGACAGCAAATGTGTGATTGTGAATGGGACAATACGATTGCCTGATTGGGCCGTTCGTTTACCTGTTAGCCTGCGGCGGTGGATGCCCCCAACGGGGTGTGAGCATCGGACCGTTTCAAGATTGTGTAGAGGCATGGAACTACGAAAAGTGTTAACACGGTCGCCGCAAGGACACCACCGATAATCGCCCGGGCAAGGGGTGCGTTCGCCTCGCCTCCGCCAACACCGATGGCCATGGGCAAGAGCGCAAGCCACGTCGTCAGGGAAGTCATCATGATGGGCCGGGCGCGAATTTTTGCGGCGCCGGTGATCGCCTCAAGAACAGTGGCACCCTGGCTTAATTGTTGATTCGCAAAGGAGATCAGAACGATGGAGTACTCCACCACAATTCCAACCATCATGATGATGCCCATGAAAGACATGATCGAAAGGTGGGACCCTGTGAGCTTGAGAATCGCCACCACTCCAATGAAGCCGAGTGGGACCGTAAGCAGGATGATAAAGGGATCCACGAAACTCTTGAAATCGGCAACCATGACAAGGTAGACCAACACTGCAGCGATTGCCAACCCTACGGAAAACTGCCGAAATGCCTCGCGCATTTCCTTGACCTCACCTTGGGAGCGGAGTCCATGGCCCTTGTAATTTTCCAGCCGGTACAGTTCGCCCCGCTCATCTCGCCCGAGCACGGCTCCCAAGGCTTGATTGTCGAGAATACGATCTTCAATTCCGGCCATCACGCTCCCGACATCGAACCCTCGTTCGATATTCACATAAACATCCATCACACGGGTGATGTTGCGGTGATTGATCACACCTGGGCCTTCGCCCACTTCGATGTCGGCGATCGTCTCTAACCGAATCGGCACCCCGTCTTCGTTATAGCCAATCGGGATGCTCTTGATCGTGGCAATGTCGTTGAGCATCGACTCTGGATACTGAACCCCGATAAAGTAGTGGTTTCCTTTGCTGATATCGATCCAGAAAGCGGGATCGAAACCAACCGAGCTGTTGGTCGCCGACACAAGGTTTTGCATCACATCTTCAGGGGTGATTCCCATGCGGGCAGCCTTGTCACGATTCATCTTGATGGTCATCGTCGGATAATCGAGTCGCTGGGCAATCCGCACATCGACGGTCCCTGGCACCTGCTCCGCTTCTTCTTTAACAATCGTGGCGATTTCGTGCATGATCGGCAACTTGGAACCATTCACCTGAAAATGAATCGGAGACGGTTCACCCATGTTCAGCGCCGAGGTCAACATCCCACCCGTGTCGTAAGCAAACTCCACTTCAGGAAACTGTTCTTGCAATGCATCACGGAGAGTTGTGACATAATCGAAAGCACCCGGCCGACCACTTTTCCCTTTCAACTGAACCAACATGAATGCATCACCGGGACCAATATTGGGCGTGTATGCCGCTGGCCAGTCATTGAGGACCCCGATGTTGGAAATCAAAACCTGCATATCGGAATCGGGGTGATTTTCATTTCCATAGGCGTATTGCGGGTCAGGCGGGCCAATCATTTCGATGATGGCTGCCTCGATCTCCTCAATGCGTTGGTTCGTAACATCAATATTCGTACCGGAGGGCATGCGGACATAGATCGTGAACTGCCCGGCATCGATCGAAGGAATGAGCTCCCGCCCAAGCCGCATCAAACCAAAGATGGACCAGGCACAAAGCCCGATGGCAACGATCACGACCACATAGCGGAAACGCAAACATGACCTCAAAACCCGGCCGTACCAGCCATCCCGGGCCTGGGCTGCCTCGGCGGCGCGAGACTCGGGGACCACGACTTCAGCGGTAAGAAACTTGGCGCAATAAGCTGGCACCAGCGTGATGGAGATGATGTAAGATGACACAATGGCAATGGTCGCCGCCACGGCCAGAGGAGTGAACAAGTACGACGCCAGCCCACTCAGGAACGCCACCGGAAAGAAGACCACGATAAACGTGATCGTGGAAATGAGAATCGGTACGGCTACCTCCCGGGTCCCGTCCAGGGCGGCTACGGGCGGTTGTTTTCCCATCCGCACATGCCGCACGATGTTCTCCAAAACTACAATCGACTGATCAACCAGGATGCCGATCGCCAACGCCAATCCACCTAAAGTCATGGCATTGATCGTGTCCCCCGTGAAGTAAAGCCCGACAATCGCCGCCAGGATCGCCAGCGGAATGGCAAGCATCACCACCAAGGTCGACCGCAAGTTCCGCACAAACAGCAACACCACAATACCGGCAAAGACTGCCCCCAAACCAGCGGCAAACTGCAATCCAGCAATACTCTGGCGGACCGGTCCCGACTGATCGACCGCGACACTCAAGACGAGTTCGTCAATGCCAACATCACCAGCCCGCTCCGCTTTCAAACGCTCCAGAATATTGCCGAGCTTGTCTTTGATCGTGTCGACGATCTTGATCGAGTTCGCACCAGGCTGCCGGTAAATCGGAATGTAGGCTTGCCTGGCTCCGTTGATGCGAACGATGTTCGTTTGGATTTGGGACGTGTTCTCGACGCGTCCCACATCACTGATCTTCACAGGGATACTATCGACCACTTTGACGACCGTTTCATTTAACTCGTCGATCGTTTCGGGAATCGCATTGGTAAAGAGTTGAAAATCTTCCTTGCCCACCTTCATATTCCCGGCGGGGATGAGCACGTTGTACTTCGCCAGTGCCCGCTGCACATCCATCAACGACAGTCCGTACGCTTCGAGCTTGCGCGGATCCATGTAGGCATAAATGCGGCGAAGCTTGCCACCAAAGACCGCCGGCGCAATAACACCCTGAATCGCTTGCAGCTTGTTTCGCAACTCATAGTAAGCAATGTCATAGAGCTGCTGCTCATCCATCCCCGGACTCGACACCACCACCAGACACAACGGTAAAGAGGCGGTCGGATCGACCGGCATCAACATCGGTGGAATGGTCCCGGGCGGCAAATAGAACATGTCGCTCATCGCATAGCTCGTCGTTTGAGCCATGGCCGTGTCGAGCGAGATCCCTTCTTGGAAAAAGTCCTTCACGATACAGACACCAGTCATGGCCTTCGCCTCCTGGTGCTCAATCCCAACACTCTGGCCAGTCCACCGCTGCATGCGGCTCATGATGTCCTTTTCCATGACCTCCGGGGGCATCCCGGGATAAAAGGTCACGATTTGGACCGCTGGCGTCTCAAAGATCGGCAGCAGATCGGCCGGAATCTTGGGGTAGGTGTAGATCCCCAGCACGGCAATGGCCAAAGCGGCCACAATCACAAGATACGGGTTGCGTAGAACCGTCTGGGTCATGACGGTGGGTAATCCGTGGGTTGAACAAAAAATCCAGCGACGCAGATACGACGCAATTCGCGACGGATAAGCCAACAACGGCGTAACTCGTGCGTAACAGGTAATACCGTTCTAACCCATCGACCCGTTAAAGTCCGCGCAATGAGTAAAATATGCCTGGATCTTTTATTTTGGCACATTCGGCAAACAGCTCTGGGCGGCCCGGGGGATAGCACGACCCTGGCCTGATCGAAGACCGTGACCCCACGGCTCAAAGGACCCTTCTGCCAGCCTTTTCCGCCACCCGTTCCATTTCGAGCAGTCGACGCTTCATCCGCACTCCCTGCGGGGCCGAAAACCCACCTACCCCGCCCCCAGCCGCTAAAATGCGATGACACGGCACCACGAGCAGAAATCGGTTCGAGGCCATCACTTGGCCCACGGCTCTGGCCGCCCCTGGTGAACCACATTGGGCCGCTAGAGCCCCGTAAGTGCTGGTCTGGCCCCACCGGACCCGACGGCAAGCCAGCACGACACGACGTCCAAACGGGGTCAAATGGTCGGTAACAAGCCGTACATCGCGAAAGTCGACATCAGCACCTTCGGCAAAACGTGCCAGACGGGAGGTCAAGATTGTTTCGGAATTTCCAGCCTTATTCGCAGCAATCGTGGCCGAAGGGACCCCATTTCCCAGCGTGATATGCGGTAAAAGTCGTCGCAAGGCCATTTCGGCCCGCGGCCCGCTTCTGTAACCAAACACCAACCCGCACAATGCTGATGACCGCAAAGCGAGCGCGATCCAGCCCAGTTCAGTCTGAAAACACAGTACTTGCCCCAGGTTCTCTCTGTTGGCCGTCGTTTTGGGGCTCACTTTGGCACGGCTTGACATGATCACTTTCCCGGTAAACAGGCTTTCCTGCCGCGTTGCTGTTACCCGCTGTTGCTTTGACAACCTAGAAACCGGCATTTTATACTGTCAACGGGTAGCGTCGAGCACCTGATTGGTGAATCTGCCCGATGGCACGGATCGAACGAGGAACAAGCAGTCACCCTAGGCGTGCGGGTAAGATTCGACCCGACCTTTCTCCCCATGATGTACACAACTTGGAGGGTATCGATCGACGATGGAAAACTACAGCTCCTTGGCCGATGACTTCTACGTCAATATGAACCTCAGCACGGAGATGGACTTGGCGGGCAGTCGAGAGACCATTCTGCACTACGCCGAACAGATGCAGAAAAAATACCCCGAGATGAGGAACTTCTACGGGCGTGACAAGGGCGATTTTGTGCTGGAAGAAGACAAGGACGGCGGGGCCTATCGCTGGTGTTCGGTCGAGCCACGACGGGTTTGTTCAGGCTACGTCAATCCGCCCAGAACCGTTGACGCTCTGACGCAGCATCGTCACGCATTGGATTTGGCGCCTTACATTCTGTCGCTGAGTCCGCTCGACTGCGAAGCGCTGGACCTGCTCATTGGATTCGATTTCACCTATCGCGGCAATCAGAACCAGTTAATAGCCGAAGCGCTGGGTGTTTGTCCGGCATTGGAAAAGTTATCACACATGCCTGGCACCACGTTCATTAACAATGAACCGACGTTAACACTGTCACTGGATGATGACTGCCGCCTCCAGTGCCGCGTTAGTTTAGAAACTCGCACCAATGCCTACCAGATTCGCACCGGTGAGTTTCAAGAAGAGCAGCTGAGCGTTTATGTCACCGCGCGAAAATACGGCAGCCTTGACGCCAGCACGACCTTTGTCGCCGCAGTCGATGAACTCTCGGATCTTGCCTGTGACCTGGTCGAAAACTACGTCGCCGAGGCAGTCCTTGAACCGCTCGCGCGCACAATTTCACTCCGGTAGCTGGTCACTCGACTCGGGTCAATCGCAATCACAGGGCAGGTGCGACCGCCTGTCCCAAAATCCAGCTAGCGCCTTCGACGACATAACGACCTGGGCCGGGTTAGGATCAGGCTTCCAGGATGGAGCAGCCCCCGGGCAGCCGCGGTGATGGCCTACCCGATCAGCCGGTTCACGCTCGCGATCAGCCGATCCATCGGGAACGGCTTGCGGAGATAATCGTCGACACCCAGCATTTCGGCATACGCCTTATGCCGACTCCCTTCGTTGGCAGTGATCATGATGATCCGCTGTTGACCATCTCGTTTTCGCTTGAGTCGCTCAAGGACCAGAAATCCACTCCGTTTCGGCATCATCATGTCGAGCACGATCAGGTCTGGATCTTCGCGCTCAACGAGTGCCAACCCCTGATTACCATCACGGGCAACGAGAATCTCGTAGCCGTTGGCCTCCAATGCCAGGCGGAGAGACTCGATGATTTCTGCATCGTCGTCGACCAGAAGAACGCGTTTCCCTTTTTTACCGCTGCTATCTTTTGCCATAGTTTTTGTTAGGCTTTGTTGAATTGTGTCGTTTCCGTGCGGTGCGTGGTTTCGCCTGGCTTCAGTTTGTCAAAATTCAGGATGTCTTGCCATAATTGGTCGGGAGCACGGGTTCCCGACCCTATCGCAAACCTGTTTGGACATAATTTTGTAATCCTTCATATATATCGGTCGTTGCGAGATTTGCAACCGCTTGTTATCCCATCAAACTTGTTATCCCATCAAAAAAGATGTCTGCAAAAAAACTGACCTGTGGTAGTGATTCGGTGGTCGTTGCCGCACCCCGGCTGGCTTATCAGCCAAAAGATCCAGCTGGAAAATCTCCAAAAATCGGCTTGATCGGGTGCGGAAACATCACCAAGTGGCACCTGAGGGCATACCAGGCGGCCGGATATCAAGTTGTTGCACTGTGCGATATCGATCGCTCCAAGGCCGAGGAACGCCGCAAAGCATTCTATCCCACCGCGGAAGTCCTGAATTTTGACGAGTTGCTGTCGCGTGACGAGATCTCGGTCGTCGACATTGCGACCCATACTGCGACCCGCCCTCCACTGGTGGAAGCAGCCCTCACCTCGGGAAAACACGTCCTGAGCCAAAAACCCTTTGTGGAAGATCTCACCGAAGGGGAGCGGCTAGCCAATCTGGCAGATAAAGTGGGGCGTTTTTTGGCGGTGAACCAAAATGGACGGTGGGCCCCCCACTGGAGCTATCTCCGCGAAGCGGTCAAGACGGGACTTTTGGGCGAATTGTCGGCGGTGCACTGTGAAGTGCATTGGAATCACGATTGCCTGAGTGGAACAGAATTCGAGAAAATGCACCATCTTATCCTCTTTGACTTTGCAATTCACTGGTTTGACATTTTGTGCTGTTTCATGGGAGAACGGCAGCCATTGCGAATCTACGCGTCGCTGACTCGCAGCCAGACTCAAACCATCGGCCCTCCCTTGCTGGCCCAGGTAACCGTGGAATACGAAGGTGCCCAAGCCTCTCTTGTTTTTGACGCCAACACCTGTACCGGTCCCTGGGAGACTACTTTTGTGGCAGGCCAACGGGGCAGCGTTCGCTGCCAGGGCCCGAACATCCGGAACCAGGAATTGGTCATGACCACCGAGGAAGGGATCTCCCAACCGGCGCTGACCGGCACCTGGTTTCCCGACGGTTTTCACGGCACGATGGGAGAACTCTTGTGTGCAATCGAGGCGGGCCACCCGCCAACCCATTCCGCCCGAAACAACTTGAAAAGCCTCGCCCTTTGCTTCGCAGCGGTGGCAAGTGCCGAATCGGGAAAACCAGTCGCACCTGGCAGCGTCAAGAGCTTGATCGAAGCTGCGAACCAGGCACCGCCCGACTGAAACCGGGTTTGGCATCCGCTGAGTAGCCGGGGTGGCGTTAAGCCACCCCGGCACTCAGCCGTAGAGCTTCATCGTGAAGCACTCACTGCGAGCGATCGACCCAGAAATCGCAACCTGCAGCGAGCCATGTACTTCAACCCAGGGAGGGTGGCCACGCGGGACCCCGCAATCTCGCGTTAACCAACAATGAAGCTCTCAGGGTGTTCGGAAGAAAAGTGTGTTGCCCCGCTTTGCAGACCCAAACATGGGAAGTAACTCGCGTCACCTTGCCTAGGCTGCGTGTTTGTGAAATTTTTGGGAGAAATCCTCTGCCAGCATCTGTTCGACCAGTTCCCGCTCAGCATCATGATAATCGTCACCCGTCAGCCTTGAATTGGCGGCAATCAAAACGGCGTCTCCCGGGCACGCCCGCTGCAAAGCCCAGGCAGCGGTTGCCACCCGATCCACCAGCGGATGCGAGGTCTGCGTGTACACGACCGACACGTCAGCCAGCTGGTCTAACACCTGCTTCAAGGCCAAACACTTTTGCTTGCTATTCGCAACTGGTCCCACCGCACAAATGACGCGACCCTGCACAACCGCGCGAACGGCTTGCAGACTGGCACGTAATCGGTCGGGAGTGTCGGCCGCATCGATCCACACCGCGTAGCCTTGACCGCACTCAACACGCTCCATTCTTCCAGCGATTCGGCAGACAGCTTCCAAACCGCGGGCAATGGTCGCGAGGTCAATCCCCGACGCCAAGGCGACGGTTGCGGCCGCCAGACAATTCGCGACATGGTGGGCACCGAGAATGCGTGAACGAACTGCTACCGACGCGTTCCCAAAGGATATTAGAAATGTCTGCTCGCCGACGAACTGCTCGACAATTTGCGCGATGACATCGGCGGGCTGCCGCATCCCAAATGTCATCACGGGAGAATTCAGTTCGGCAAGCATTCGGCAACAAACAGGATCGTCGGCATTCAGAACCGCAATACCCTTGGAATCAAGGCCGTCAAAAATGCGCTGCTTGGTCCGGCGGTAGTTCTCCATGGTGCCATGCCGATCTTCACCGCCTCGCTGCACATTGGTAACGCAAGCCACGTCCAAGCTCAGACCAGCGGCACGACCTTCGGCAAGCCCTTGGCTTGAGAATTCCAAAATACCATGGGTGCACCTGTTCGCGTCCATGCGGGCAAGCCAATGCGCCAGTGTCGGAGCCGCGGGCGTCGTCGCAAATGATCGCTTGGACGTATACCCGTCGGAATAGCCTAAAGTCCCTACCGTTCCCGAGCGGCTACCAGCAGCTTTCAGGATTGATTCGAAAAGGCGGGCCACCGACGACTTGCCCGAAGTGCCTGTAATCCCTGTCACCTTAAGACGGTCGCACGGGTTTCCGACCAGCGCCTGGCAAATCTGTCCGAAGGCGGTTCGACTATCTTCGACAATGCACTGCGGCATACCAAATAATGGCAAGGGGCGTTCTGTAACTACCGCCGACGCACCTCGCTCAACAGCTTCACTGGCGTGGTCGTGACCGTCCCCGTCAGCGGTAACCAGAGCCACGTAAATGTCGCCGGGGAGCACCTGACACCAGTCACTCGTACAACTGGTAACCGGTGCGACCTGCCCACCCACGATCTGAGCGCCGTCGAGCAGTTCATACAACGATACACCAGCTCGTGCGAGAAGTTCAGCCATGGACCTCGGCCTCCTTGCCTGCGTCCAAACAACGTAAAAGATTCGGCGATGCCAGGCATCGCGGCCGCTACTGGAGCAACAACTTCGAAAAGCTACCGCTTCGCTGACCCACGGCTGCAGGACCCTGGCCAGCGACGCGGGGGGGATCCTCCTTGATCGGGACGACCATGTCAAGCCGACTTGCAGTGGCCGCTAGCAGCGTACCCGCCCGAGACGTGCTCCACGAATTCCGAAGTTGATTCGCTCACGCAGGACTGCAACAATCCCCCAACACATCCGCACTTAAAAAAACACCAGTCCCACAATGACAGCATGGCACAAGACGATTTCGACATCAACGGGCTCGCGAGCTATTTGCATATGATGCCTACAAATGTCGCTAAACTCGCAGACCGTGGCAAACTGCCCGGTCGCCGGGTGGCCGGCCAATGGCGGTTTGCGCGGGCGGAAATCCACCATTGGCTCGAAGACCGAATCGGACTGTCCGACGGGCAGGAACTTGTCCGGATGGAAGGTCTGCTCGATCGTGTCCCCAATGCCGATGGTATACAAGACGTTTGCATCGCCGAGTTGTTACTGACCGAAGCCGTTGCAGTACCGTTGGCCGCAAAGACCAAGGGAAGTGCCGTTGATGAGATGATCGAGCTGGTCGCCAATACCGGGTTGTTGTGGGATCCTGAAAAAATGGCCGAGGCTGTGAGGCAACGAGAAGCCATGCACTCGACTGCACTCGACAATGGCGTTGCCCTGCTGCATCCTCGCCGCCCCATTCCCAGTATCCTCTCCGAGGCTGTGTTGGCGATGGGTGTTTGCGTCCAGGGAATTCCCTTTGGTGGGAGCGGGGTACTGACCGATATTTTCTTTTTGATTTGCTCGACGAACGACCACGAACATTTGCGAATTCTGGCGCGACTCAGCCGGATCATTCAATGCACCGACTTGCTCAACAATCTACGAAATGCCTCGGATGGTGCCTCCGCACATCAATTAATCGCTCAACGGGAAGTGGTTGTCAGCAACGCCTGATGACTCCACTGGCTTCCGCCCGGAGATCTTTCGCATGGATACAAAGACAAATCCGAACCACAGCACCCGGGACAAGCCTCGGGTACTGCTGACTGGAGAATACCAGCACCCCGAGTTTTGCGAAGCATACCGCTTGCTACATGCGGACGCCGGTAGCCAAACCACCATGAAGCTGCCAGCAGCCATCGAGTTCATCTGCGGCGGCGATACTTCCACCGACCTGATCGTGATCGCTCAAAGCCGACCTGGTGAGATTTCCGCCAGTGACGTGGGCGACCTTTGCCGCGACGCCCCCCAAGCAGGCAAACTGTGGCTCCTGGGAAACTGGTGCGAGGGTGAACGCTGGACCCATCCCAATGGGCCTATCCTTGACCGTTCCTACTGGTACGAGTTCCCCGGTTGGTGGAGGCGTTTCTTGCAGGGCATATCGGCGAAATCTCTCGATTTCAACTGGAAGTGCGATACCCCCGCCCGACAACCCCACACATCGTTTGGTGCCATTCTTGTTAACACACCACACCTCACGACGTTTGAAACCATAGCCGCAACACTGGGAGAAGCTGGGGTGGCAGCCGTCTGGTGGCGCAGTGGGCATCCACCACCAGTCGTCGCTGGAGCCAGCGGGGGTATCTGGGATGGAGGACAACTCTCGTTCTCAGAAGAAACTGACTTGAAAGTGTTTTGTAAAACCATCTCTCCGGTGGGTCCGGTCGTGGCAATCCTGGACTTTCCCCGGCGGGATCGCGTCGCGGTCGCCAAAGCCATCGGCATCTCTTCGGTTCTGGGCAGGCCCTGGCTGGCAGAAGACCTGCTGGCCGAGTTGGGAGTTCCAATGCTACCAGCGAGTCGAACTGCGTGGCTGCGGGATAATTGCCCCGCCGCTTAGTCGAGTAGGTTCTTCATCCTTGACCCGTTAAATCGAACAACCCCATTCGGTAATTTGAGTACGCATGATTTCGCGCTGCCACCCTGGCTCGTGAACTGGCCAACAGCGGGTGCTTTCAAACCCCGTAGTACCGGGATCAAGTGGGACGGTGATTGGGAAGTTCAACCGATGGGCCTGTTGCCAGACCGAGGTCTCACGAGCCGACATCACCGGAGGAGTACCCATCACGTTGGATCGACGCCACGTAAGCGTGCCTTGGTCGCACATCGTCACTATAATTGGCGGCTGCATCTGCAACATTCGTCGCGCAATTAACTCGTGACTTGCCGTCGCATATTTTCGCTTGAGGGCCATCAGGTCCCAATCATGCAATTGTGCATCAGGTGAAAACCAACGCCGCGGCAACAGCAAACAGGTGGCCAGGGCACTAGCGACCCACTCTCGTGCCCTGGCAGCAGCTTCTTCGGAATGCGCTCCCAACTCCGCGAAGACTCGCTGGGCAGCACTTTCCCCCACTTCATGGGCAATGGCCCACTGTTTTCGCTCCGGTCGCTCGTCGTGGCCAACCAGGATCACGTCCCGTGTCGTGCACCTCCCTGCTTCACTCACACGAACAAACCTTCCCCGGTGCGACAACCCGTCTTCGTTCACCACAACCATCCCTGACGCATTGGCAACGTGGCAAGCATCAATGGGGGGCTCCGATACACCGGCCTCCCACAGCAGTTGCTCGGCGCACGCCCCGACCACCTCGGTAATTTGTTCGCTTGGGATGTCCGGGAACACGGCGAAGCCCCCACGTCAAACTGGCTGAACAATAAGTGATCATATGTACATGCATGCGCTTTGTCAACCCCCTCCGATGCGGGCCCGTCATTGGGACCGATCACGCCACACCGTTCCCGCACCACGCAAAGAGGGAAATCGATCCGGTCGCGTCTGGAGCGGCTCCGCAGGGGCTTTACCACTTTGGCTTCCCGGGCAAATTTCTGTGTATCGCAAACCGGCCGTCTCCGGGACAATCGATGCTGGTTGCAGGTGTTCATTCCGCTACACTTTGCATCAAAGCAATGCGGCAGTGCCTCCTGTAGCGCAAGGAAACTCGCCTGCCATAACCCTCTCGGCAATTCCACGAACTCGCCAAGCCATGCAATCATCCAGTAGCAGTCCCTATGAAAAAGTTGTTGCCAAGTTGGCGCGTCAGGAGCCCGTCATTCTGGACGGCGGTATCGGCACCGAACTTCAACGACAAGGTTTAAGGGATTTTCGTCTGAGCGATTCGAGCCACTGGGGTCTTGAGGCAGTTGACACCGCGGCAGACGCGGTTATGGAAGTTCACAAGCGATATATCAGCGCTGGATGCGATGTGGTAACCACCAGCACCTATGCAGTTCTCAGCACACCTGAAAACTCTGGGGTTTACTTGCCCCGCAGTACTCAGCCAACGCACTGGTTGGATCTTGCCCGCAACGCCATCGAGCTTGCCCGCCATGCAATCGATGGTTGTCAAAAACAGCGGGACTGTGCCATTGCGTTTAGTATTGGTGGTGATATTACGACCAAAGAACAACTGTCAACTGTTCGCTTGCTGGTGCGCGCGTTTAAGGATGTGCAACCCGACCTGGTGCTGTTTGAAACACTGTCGATGGTTGCAGAAAATTACACGCGGGAAGCACTTGAATTGATCATCGGCAGCGGGATTCCAGTCTGGCTAAGTTTTCGTCGCTGCCAGCGCGGGCTGTGTGGTATTTACGGACAACTGTGGGGGGAACCCGAAGGCGACTACTTTGGGAGGGTTGCGCAACAATTGGAGCAACAGGGTGCAGGTGCGATTCTGATCAACTGCCTGCCGGTCGACATGGTGTCGGGTACCTTGCCATGGCTGCGTGACTTTACCGATTTACCACTGGGAGCCTACCCAAACCTGGGCCGGTATCTCGACCCCCAATGGAAGTTTGACGAGAGCGTCACCCCGGCTGACTACGCCGACATGGCATTAATGTGGCGGGCAGAAGGAGCGCAAATTCTGGGGGGGTGTTGCGGGGTTGGTCCCGACCACATCCAGGCGATGGCAGCCGTCCTCGAGGGCACCACGCCATCTGTTCCACAGGGTCCCTCCGAAACGGGTGTCCCAGGAACGACAAACCGCACAAGTGGCGCCCCCTCTCAACCAAAAAGCATCGTCTCCTGGAACGACGACCGAGGCCGGGTCGTCTACCCTCTGCCATTACCCGAAATTCATTGCGATCCGGAAGTCTTTGTGCCGACGCAGGGAAGTTATCTACTCTGGAAATATTTGTTCAGTCACGAGATTGGTCGAGACAAGACCTGCCTCGACGTAGGTTGTGGGACGGGCATTCTTTCGGTGCAGTTGGCCCTTAACGGGGCGGACCATGTAACATCCATCGACATTCAGAAAGCAGCGGTTGCCAACACCCTGACCAATGCCTTCCACAACGGAGTTGCAGAGCGTATCGATGGTGTGGTTCTTAACCTGTATAACTTGGATGTCGACAAAAAATACGACCTGGTCGTGGCAAGCTTGTACCAGATGCCAACTGATCCCACGAGCAAACTTAGTGGCCACCGCCCGGTTGATTTCTGGGGCCGCAATCTGCTCGACCATCTGATTGGTCTCTTACCCGAGTTACTGGCAGAGGATGGGGTTGCCTACGTAATGCA
>CAUZEA010000009.1:0-93395 GCA_963578605.1 Planctomycetota bacterium | reverse complement strand
GCACCGTACAAACTGGCCAGCCTGGAAGTACAACCCGTACCGAGTGTCGTGACGGCCGGCTCACTGAAAGTCGGCGGCAGTTACCTTGGTGTCATCGCCGGGCCCTGCTCCGTCGAAAATGAAGCACAAATCGTCACATCGGCTCAAGCCGTTCGAGCAGCCGGTGCCACGGCGCTGAGGGGCGGTGCCTTCAAACCTCGCACAAGCCCTTACAGCTTCCAGGGGCTCAAAGAAGACGGCTTGAAACTGCTGGCACTGGCACGCGCCGAAACAGGCCTGGCAATTGTGACTGAGGTTGTGTCACCAGAAGACGTCGAGTTAGTTGCCGACTATGCCGACGTTTTGCAAGTCGGTGCCCGCAACATGCAAAACTACCGACTTCTGGAAGCCATTGGCAAAGTGCAACGGGCCGTATTGCTTAAGCGGGGGCCCAGCGCAACGGTCGACGAATTCTTGTTGGCGGCCGAGTATGTCCTGGACGCCGGCAATTCGCAAATCATGCTCTGTGAGCGGGGCATCCGCACGTTCGAAACGCATACGCGGTTCACATTGCCCTTGGCAACGGTGCCTTACCTGCAGGCAAGAACTCACCTGCCAGTCGTGATTGATCCCAGCCACGGAACGGGTCACACTGAACTGGTCCCGGCGATGGCCCGCGCTGCCGTGGCTGCCGGAACTGATGGGCTGATTATCGAGGTTCACCCGCAGCCCGAGAAGGCACTCAGTGACGGTTACCAGTCCCTGTCGTTTTCCGAGTTCGAGCAGACGATGGATGGCTGTCGGAATGTGGCCCAGGCTGTTGGCAAAATGATGGTGGAGACCAAAGCCCCTTGCGCGACGGCTTGAACCAACACCGCCGTTTTGACCGACGACCAGCCGCCGATCACAAAGCGGCAAGCTTGGCAGTCAGGACATGGTGGGCCGCCCCATTGGCCAATACCAGCAAATGTTCGCTGCCCAGGTCGTAGACGAACTCGCATTCTGCCAACTCGGCTTCACTGAGGTCGCCGGTGATTGCCTCAACCAGGCTGTCGCTGTCTGAAAAACGGTCGCCCACAAGATTCGCGACGGGATAGAACTCGATCCACCGCGCCGTCTGGGCAGTAGCCTGGGAAGTGATCTGGATTGTCCCTTCATCAAGGGGTCGCCAGGCCAACTCCAGCGGCTTGAAAACTTGATCGAAGAACTCATCCCACGATCCCGCACCGACCGAACAGGCCACCAACGAGGTCGGTTCCAGTTGCACATCGGCCAGCGATTGCCAGTCGACGAGCACCGTCACACCCCATGCCTGCTGAACGTAGTGAAGGACTTCTCGCAACTCAGCCCAGGGCAGGAAGTTGACTGCTCTGGCTTGCTGGAGTTTCGGCTGGAGGAGGAGATAAGTTGGTTCGATCGATAGCAGATCGGTCGGATAGCGGCTCTTGTTGGGCCGATCGCGGGCCAGGAGCATCCGCTCCAACAACACGAGGACCTGTACTTGAACCCCCTGCCGATGTTCCACCTCCAAGGTAGAACCCACCACCTGGATGTCTCCAGTTCCGACTTGACTTGACCACGAGTTTGGCTCTACAAGGTGCCGCACCCAGGCAGCGATAGGAGTCGCATCGGCGGTTCCCGGCGGTAACAGTTCTTTCACCTCATAGTTGCTTGTACGCGGCCGCTCCCGCTCCTGGGACATCACCAACAGTTGCCCGCTTTTTTCCACAAAGTGGAGCCGATGCTCCGCCAGTACGCGTTCCAGCAATTCGGCACCGGTCGTATCTCCACTGGAGACGGTAATCGGTTCATCGGCGGCCAGCCCTGCCACGAGAAGTCCGTTGGGATCGAGCGTAATGGGCACGGCCATCAAATCCGACACCAAGGTCAGCCATCCCTCGAGCGGTATTGCCGAAAGCTCCATCGAGGCAATCGGAATCGCCAGCTGTGCCGATATATCGTGGGCATGGCCTGGCTGACGATCGACCGGTCCACGACGAACCGCAGCCATCGCTTCGAGACCGTCGGTGCCACGATCCGGCAGCGAGTTCTGCCCAGCTGGCGGGACAGGTGGCTGGATGGCCGTCCCTTGGTTGTCGACCAAAGGATCACTCGCACCGATCGATGGCGGCTGATCTGGAGGAACCGGCTGCTTGGGAATCGGCTCAAACGAAGCCACCGGGTGCTTTGCCTCGCCTGCGGCGACCCCCCCCCCCACCGAATCGCCAGCCAACCCAGGCGCCAACTCAAGGGCTGCTGGATCCAACGCGAGAATATCCACGCTCTGCGTTGTCGTTGATTCTGTCGCCTCCGCTTCGCTGGCGCTGGCTACGGCGGCGTCGGTTTTGTCTTGAGTTGGCGGCCCGCGATCGGCAACCACGGGTGATGCCTCTACTGAAAGCCCAGAGTCGTTCCTGACCAAATTACCCGACCTTGTTTCCCCTGGGGACGGTTTGACCAACTCTGCTGCGGGGGCCTCTGCTGGAACGGTCGTTGAAGCGGAACGGCTTGTGGTTTGAGCGGTCAATCCGAGATCCGTTGGTTGGTCCGGCAACGCGTCGGTGGCAACATCGCTTTGGGCGTAGGACACCGACGGCGGACCTGGTTCCGGGACCGCCTGCGCTTCCTGGACCGCGGGGCCCGCCAAGGACGCAACGGAGGAATCTTCGTGACCGACCTGCATCCACACCCCGCCTGCCACACCGCCGATCAACAGCAGTCCTGCCCCGGCTAAGGATACCCACAACAACGGAACCTTGTGGGTTCCCCAACGCATGATGCCGGGTGCGGTTTGGGGCACCCCATTCTCAGCGGTCTGGGTAGCAACATTTTCAGTGACCGCATCCTGTGGCGGCTTGGCAAGCCCACTTTTTTCAACACCACTGGACTCAAAAATCGGGCGGGTCGATTCGTCGACCGACAGCGGGTCGAGCAGCGGTGCGAAATCCGGTTTGGCAGCTGAGGTTGTGGGTAACGGAGTCGATTCCGCCTCGGCCAGGTCCCCCAGGGCCAGGCTGGCCGGCGGCACCAGATGCACCATGCTGCCACATTTCGGGCAGGCGCGGATTTGGCCTCTGGCTGCCGGGTCTTTGACCCGCAACCGGGCATTGCAGGTTTCACAGATAACGGGAAAAGAATCCAAACTCATGGCCTTCGCGGATGACTCATGGCCTTCGCGGATGGTGCCCCGGGGCCTTCGCGCATGATGCCCCGCGTCGCCCCAAACCACCTAACGGGTTCGTCTGACGTGCTCCAATCTATTGCCTGCTTTCTCCATCATATCACAGCCGGTCAAACCACCGTGTCAAATTGCCAAGTCGCGGTTGGCACAATCGCTTTGATCGACACGATTGTCCCGCCTGTTACGGTTCGCCGTGGAACGCTTCGGGAAGTGGGTCCCCTCGGCGGGTGGCTGCATCCCGGGTTGTCACGGCAATCACTTTTGGCCCACCCGGTTGAAGTGGTTTGACAACGTAAACAAGTTTCTGACGAGGGTCGGTCAGGCCCGTTGACGATTTGTCGGGATTGGCCAGCTTCAATATTTCGAGCAGGATTTCACCTGCTGGCCGGTTTTGCTCGTCGAGTCCAAAGGATTGGTTTTTGGTAATTCCTGCAAGCTGCAAATCCGTTCCCAGAATGACGATTTCAACTCCGACTTCCCGCCCCAGCGTTTCCAGCGCCGCCTCGAGGGTGTCCCGAGAGAAACTCAGGGAAGCGACCTGATTTAACCGCTCTTCGACCGAGCTCGCGGCGGGAGCGTTCGGAGTGGGAGTTGCTGCCATCTGGCGGAGCGGTTCGACCAGCGACAACTCGGCGGCGAGCAAGAGATTTTGTCCCGCTTCCGGTGGCAAGTAACAGCGAACCAAGGCATATCCTTCGGCATGGCCAGTTCGGGCGTAGCGGGCGAGGGCCCGCACCATCTCTGGCAAACGGGCAAGTAATCGTCGACCATAGGGCTGAATGTCGAGTTGAAACACGTAATCTTCGATTCCAGCGGGAAGTTGTTCAACTCGTTCGCTGAACCGTTTAGCCAGGATATGCTCTGCGGTATCAATCGTGGCTGCTGCGAGGAGTTCCACGAAGAAGTTTTCGTCCCAATGCAAACTGATCGCAAGGGCGGTGAGCCCTTCCCCCGCAAACCAGATCAGGGGTTTTTCAAGTCTTGCCGCCGATCCACTGAACAAACTCTTGCCCTCACTCCACAAGTAATTGGGAGCGACTAACAACGTCATCATGCGATCGGAATCGGTCGCCTCGACGAGTTGTTCCAGATCACGCCGCAAAGGGGGTGGTTGACCCTCCAAATCCAGAACGTCGGCCATATTTTCCGCCGCCGTCATGACGAATCTGTCGGCTCCGCCAGTCGCGGGTACGTAACAGGCCCACCGGTCTCGCACGGTATAACTTTGTCCGGCATGCTTTTGGATCGTGGTATCAGAGAAACTTGCAATCACTTCTTTCAGTTTGCTCATTTCAACTGGGCGAATGACCATGGTGGCGTCCCAGTCACCGCCGGGCAGAACCCGCAGTCCGATGACTAATTGGGCCATCTCGGCGAGTTGAACTCCGGATGTCCGGGTGATGAATTGGACTGCCTGCTCAGCCAGTGGCCCAGCGGCGGCAAGCACTTTTTCGCCCTCCGGGTGGCTGAGGAGATCGGCGGGACGAAGCGCGAAGAAGATTTGGCAACCGGGTGGCAAAAAAGCGAGGTCCAGGGGCTTTCCAGAAGTTGGAGATGCCCATAGTGTTTGACCATCATCGGCAATGGTCTGCGGCACGGATTGGCGTTCCAGGGGTGGTTGATCCGGCGTAGAGGGGGCGACAGTTTGCGGTCTACTTTCCGCAACCTGCTTATCCGAAGAATTGGCGGCATGGGGTGGCGCCGATCCAGCGCGCTCTTTCCCTCGGGAGCGGAGCAAGTTGAGTCCCATCCACAGCAAAACCAGGGCGAGGAGACCCAGGATCGTCGCGACCGTAATCAGCTGATGCCGTTTACGTCGTGATCGAACACTGCGGGGCTGGTCGACATCAACATGAATCGGAAATTTTGCCATCCGCTCGCTTAGCACAAAACAAGAAGTTGGTCAGCCGGCCTTGTTTTAGCCAGCGGTATTTCAGCCGATGCTATCCAGCACGGCAGGCTGGGCTACAGCAGCTTCGACCACAGAACCGATCGCCTCGATCGTCTGATGGATTTGTTCCAGTGATACATCCAAGTGTGTCACGGCGCGGACACGTCTTTGCGAAGATACATTTATCAGTACACCCAATTCCTCGAGCCGCTGGAAAAATAGCTCTGCCGTCCCCAAATGTGGCGCAATGTCGAAAATGACGATGTTGGTGTCAACCTGGTCAGACAGTAACGACAGTCCGGGCATCGCGCGCACGGCTTCGCCCAGCAGGCTCGCTTTTTCATGATCCTCAGCCAGCCGCTCGACGTGGTTTTCGAGGGAGTAAAGTGCGGCCGCAGCAAGGACTCCCACCTGCCGCATTCCCCCTCCCAAAGCTTTGCGGTGCCGCCTTGCCTGCCGGATCAAATCTGCCGGGCCGCACAGTGCCGAACCAACCGGGGCTCCCAGCCCCTTGCTGAAACAGACGCTTACCGTGTCGAAATGGCCAGCCCACTGGGCAGCTGAAATTCCAGTGGCCACGACCGCATTAAAAAGCCGCGCCCCGTCGAGATGGGTGGCCAAATCGTGCTGGTGAGCTACCTGGCACAACTGGCTTGTCGTGTCGAAAGGAAGGATTCGTCCTCCGCCCCGATTCAGGGTATTTTCCAGGCAGAGCAGCCGGGTACGACACTGGTGATCATCAATCCGCCGGATATGGTCCGTCACTTGCTGCGATTCTAAACATCCGTTTTTCCCCGGCAGGGGGTTCACTGAAATCCCAAACAACTGTGCGAAGGCTCCCTGCTCGTAATTGAAGATGTGGCACTCCGAGTCACAGAGAAATTCATCTCCTCCGCTACAATGAAGCCGTACCCCAATTTGATTGCTCATCGTCCCGGAAGGGACAAAAATAGCCGCTTCTTTCCCCAGCAGATCCGCCACCTGCTCCTGAAGGCGATTGACCGTCGGATCGTCACCAAAAACATCGTCCCCAACTTCCGCGTTCGCGATTACGGCACGCATATCCTGAGTGGGACGGGTCACGGTATCACTTCGCAGGTCAATTGGTTTGGTTTGCATGGGTTTTCTTTTCCATCACTTCAGGTGAGAATAGGGACGCCCCTTGATTATCATCGTCTTGTGGCCCAAGTTCAAGCGAGATTGACTCCCCCTGTCGCCGATGCCGCTCCGCATACAACGTATCGATACTCGAGCCCCGGATGCCCCGGTCGCCATCGCTCAACTACGCGGTCAACTGGCGCCGGAGGGAAATGTCGTCAGTGCGGCAGGTAGCGCGAAAACGATCGAAGTTTTTGGGGAACCGCTGACGCCGGTCCAGGTCGTTGAGCGAATTTGCCACGATGTCCGCCAGCGGGGCCTCACAGCAGTACTTGACTATTCAGCCAAACTCGACGGAGTGTCCTTGACCGCTGCGACGCTGCGGGTTGGCGAAGATGAGTTGGCTGCCGCCCATGCCGCTGCTACGCCCGAATTTTTGGCCACGATCGGCCAGATTCGGGATCGCATCGTGGAATTCCAGACCCATATTCTGCACAAAGACGTGTGGGTCGACACGGTCGGAAAGGGTTCCCTGCGGCAGCGGTACCTGCCGCTGGGGCGTGTGGGAATTTGTGTTCCAGGGGGTGCCGCGGCCTACCCATCGACCGTGCTGATGACCGCCGTCCCTGCCCAGACAGCCGGAGTCGCTGAAATCGCCGTCGTCGCCCCCCCCACCGACTTTGGATCGTATAACCAGGACTTGCTCGCCACCTGCCATGAGTTGGGAATTCGCGAGGTTTACCGCATCGGTGGAGCGCAAGCCGTCGCGGCGCTGGCGTACGGGTTGCAAGAAACCAAGGAGGTGCATCCGCCGGATGGTTTTGTGCTGCCACAAGTCGACAAAATCGTGGGGCCGGGTAATCTATTCGTGGCCCTGGCCAAGAAACACGTCTTCGGTGAAGTCGACATCGATTCGATTGCCGGACCCAGTGAGGTGATTGTCATCGCCGACCAGACTGCCCGAGCCGATTGGACCGCTGCCGATTTAATCGCCCAGGCTGAACATGCACCCGGTTCGGCAATCCTGATAACCTGGGTCGAAGGGTTGCTCGACGAGGTGGCAGGGGAACTGGAAACCCAATTGGCAAGCCTGGCACGAGGAAAACTGGCACAGGAATCGCTGGAAGCTTTCGGGGCTCTCATCCTGGTCAAGGATCGGAACGAAGCTGCGGATTTGGCCAATACCCTTGCCACAGAACATTTGCATTTATCGTGTGAGGATGCCGACGAATTACTCGAACAGATCCGTTGCGCCGGAGCAGTTTTCGTTGGCCCGCTGAGCCCGGTTGCACTCGGGGACTATGTCGCTGGCCCCTCCCACGTGCTGCCCACAGGCGCGACTGCCCGTTTTGCCAGTGGATTGTCCTGTAATGATTTCCTGCGGTCCAACAGTGTGATTCAATACAGTCAAATCGGTCTGGATGAGGTGGCCGAACAGGTCCGCCAGATGGCGGAAATAGAAGGACTGCCCGGTCACTGGCAAAGTGTTGCACTCCGGCGAAGCAAGGCTTAGAAACAGCGGGGGTTCAAGTCAGCCCACGAGAGCGTCGGCTCGTAGATTGCGACCTGGGTCGCCAAGATTGCCGCCGGGTCGTTGTAGCGCCCGTCTTCACCCTCCGAACCTCCGAACCTCCGAACCTCCGAACCTCCGAACCTCCGAACCTCCGAACCTCCGAACCTCCGAACCTCCGAACCTCCGAACTCCCACATACCGCATGTCATTCTTCCGCAGCAACATTGAGCAAATGGCTGGTTACGTCCCCGGCGAACAGCCCCAGGGCGATAAGTTCATCAAGCTCAACACCAACGAGAATCCTTACCCCTGCTCTCCCAAGGTGAAGGCAGCGATTGGCCACATGATCCAGCAGGGGCTTCAAAAATACCCCGATCCGTTGGCCACCGCGTTTCGCATTCGGGCCGGTGAAGTACTCGGGTGCGACCCGGAGTGGATCCTGTGTGGCAATGGGAGTGACGATCTGCTCACGATTGTGACCCGTGCCTTCGTGGAACCGGGCGATCGCGTACGGATGGCCAATCCGAGCTATGTTTACTATCGCACGCTCGCAGAAATTCAGGGCGGCCAGTGCGATGTTGTTTCGTACCAGCCCGATTGGAGCCTGGGGCCGGCATTCACGGCAGGCGATGCGCGATTGAAGCTGGCCTATCTGGCGAATCCCAATAGTCCCTCGGGTACAGCACTTGCGCCGCAACAGGTCGCCGAAATTGCGGACGCCCTCCCCTGCCCGTTGGTCGTCGACGAAGCCTACGTCGATTTTGCCGATGATCATTGCATGAGCCTGGTCGCCGAAAATGAAAAGGTTCTGGTCACACGTTCGCTCAGTAAATCTTACGCGTTGGCTGGCCTCAGATTTGGGTTCCTCGTCGGCCAGCCGCATATGATCGAGCAACTCACCAAGATCAAAGACTCCTACAACTGTGACGCCCTGTCGATCGCTGGCGCGACGGCAGCCATCGACGACCAGGCCTGGCTGACCCAGAATCAGGCGACGATTCGGGCAACACGCCAGCGGCTCTTCGCTCAGATGCAGGAACTCGGTTTCGCAAGCGTTGCCTCCCAGGCAAACTTTATCTGGAATCCGCACCCTACCATCGCTGTCGAGCCGCTTTACCGCAAACTAAAAGATAGTGGCGTGCTGGTACGTTACATGAACTATCCAGACTGGGAAGATGGTCTGCGAATCTCCGTTGGCACCGACGAGCAAGTCGATGCTTGCATCGCTCTTTTGAGTGCGGCAATGTAGCCTCTCAACGGGTTGCCGGCGCGAAGCCGTTCACCAAGGCTCCGCGAGTTCTTTGCCGGCAGACGCGTCGCTGACGGCTGTTTTTCGTCTGAACCGCTGTTGGTCGATGCGGGAAGGCTATCAAATTTTTTAGCTCAACGGCGTGTTTCTGGCCGATGACGCTTTCCTCAAGACCACCACAAGCTCCGCGTGGTTGCTGTCGGAGGGCTGGCACGTGGGACTTCAACACCGGCGCTACACGGTTCGTCCCGCCCAGGCAGGCTGTTGCGTTCACCCTCCAGTCCGTTACGCTGGAGGGCATGAAGGAAACGACTTACGATTACGACATCCTGGTGGTCGGAGCCGGCCACGCCGGAACCGAGGCCGCGCTGGCGGCTGCACGCCTGGGGGCAAAAACGGCCCTGTTAACGACCAACTGCGACACCGTCGGGCAGATGAGCTGCAACCCGGCCATTGGTGGCATTGGCAAAGGGCAAATCGTCCGCGAAATCGACGCCCTGGGAGGCGTCATGGGGCGCGCGATCGACGCGACCGGCATTCAGTTCCGCCTGCTCAATCGCCGCAAGGGCCCGGCCATGCACAGCCCCCGTGCCCAAGCCGACAAAAAAGCGTACCAGGCAGAGATCAAGCGTCTTGTCGAGTCGGCACCCAACCTCGAACTCCGCCAGGAAGTGGTCACCGACCTGTTGACCGATTCTTCCTCCGGTAAAATGCGAATCGTCGGCGTCAGAGCGGTTGGAGAGGTCACCTATCAAGCACCGGTGGTTGTGCTCACCACCGGGACCTTTTTGCAGGCACGCATGCATACGGGCGAGACACAGACTCCGGGCGGTCGCGCCGGCGAAGGCACTTCCGCAGGAATTAGCGCTGCCCTCTCACGTCTCGGATTTCAGCTCGCACGCTTTAAGACCGGTACACCGCCTCGGCTGAACGGACGGACCATTGATTTCGATAAGGTCGAACTACAGCCCCCAGATGAACAGCCTCAACCTTTTTCATTCCTCACCGACAAGCTGACCCAAACTCAAATTCCCTGCCACATCACCTATACGAACCCCGCGGTGCACGACTTGATTCGCGCCAACCTGGAACGTGCCCCGATGTACAGCGGGCAAATCGAGTCGAGCGGGCCGCGTTACTGCCCGTCGATCGAGGACAAGGTCATTCGGTTTGCTCACAAAGATCAGCATCAGCTTTTTCTGGAACCCGAGGGAAGAAACACCTTGGAAGTGTATGTCAACGGAATTTCGACCAGTTTGCCACGCGACGTTCAAGACGCAATGTTTCCACTCATCCAAGGGTTAGAGCACGCTCAGATCATGCGTTATGGCTACGCAGTCGAGTATGATTATGCACCGCCCCACCAGCTCCATCCCACCCTGGAAACCAAACGCATTGGAGGACTTTACTTCGCCGGTCAGATTAATGGCACCACCGGATACGAAGAAGCAGCAGCACAAGGTTTGATAGCCGGCGCGAATGCAGCTCTGGCACTCGCCCAGAAGAACCCTCTCTTGCTAAGCCGCGACACCGCCTACATTGGTGTCTTGATCGATGATCTGGTGACCTGTAGCGTCGACGAACCTTACCGCATGTTTACCAGCCGGGCCGAGTTCCGAATCCTGCTGCGACACGACAACGCCGACCGCCGCTTGACACCGCTGGCCTGGGAACATGGTCTGGCTGACGATTCGAGGTGGCATCGCTTGCAGGAAAAAATGGCCGTGATCGATCGCGTCAAAACCGTCCTTGATACGACGTCTGTCGTCGGCATGCCACTGACCAAGTTTCTCCGCCGCCCCGAAGCGAGTTGGGCTGACGCCGTGCGCGTTGCTCCCGCCCTGGCGGAAGTGCCGACCGTAGTCGCCAACGGGGTGCTGTACGACGTCAAGTACGCTGGCTACGTCGCCCGCCAACAACTGGATGTCGATCGCCAACAGCGGCTCGCCGAAAAACGAATCCCGGAGTCGTTCGCTTACGACAAAATAACCCACATGCGAAGTGAGGCGCGGGAAAAGCTTTCCCGCATTCGACCCCTGAACCTGGCACAGGCGAGTCGAATCAGCGGCATCACGCCAGCCGATATCGCGCTACTTCTGGTCCATCTGAAAGGTTAGGACCCCGTTTGCTCGTCGTTGGCCACGGCAACCAACCGGCAGGTGTCACCCAAAACCAGGCCGATCACAAAACCAGGCGGCGGCCGCAAATTGGTTTTCCAGAAAATGATGTGACCTGTCGTTGTTAGTCGCAACCCATTGAATTTAAACAACTTACAAAAATCGTACCGATATTGACGCAGTCTGGGGGTTCGATATAATTCGCAAACATATGGCAAACCAGGCAACCCTGGAAGATACGGTTGATGTTGCTGATTGAAACGTCCGGTACAATTGCGGTAACGAGAGTTGACTAAGGATATACGGTAACGAGAGTTGACTAAGGATGTTAAGGATTCTGCGGACAGTTGGTGTTCGAGAGTGGCTTTAAGCGATCTGCCTGCGAGGGTTCACGCGTGGTCTGCTTCCGAACAACCCCGCGGGCTACTTCGGGCGATTTGACGCACTTGAGGCAGCCAGCTTTACTTTTAGCTACGGAGAGGGGTGGTTGAGCCTATGAAAACGGTCTTTACAACCGGCGAAGCCGCCAAAATATGTAAAGTCAGCCAGCAAACCATTATTCGCTGCTTTGACTCTGGCCAACTCAAGGGATTTCGCGTACCGGGAAGTCGGTTTCGGCGGATCCCTCGTGACCAGTTGTACTCGTTTATGCGCGACAATGGCATTCCGACCGATGCGCTCGATAGCGGGAAGCGTAAGATCCTGGTCGTCGACGATGACCCGGATCTCGTGGAACTGATTGTAGAGCATCTGAATCGGGGTGGCCAGTTCGACGTGCGGAGCGTCAACAACGGCTTCGGTGCTGGCATGCAGATCAAGGAATTCCGTCCCGACCTGGTCGTGCTGGATGTCATGCTACCAGACATCAACGGCAAAGAAGTTTGCCAGCTGGTCCGGAGTGAGCCCTCGATGGATGCAGTCTGCATCATTTGCATCTCCGGTATGGGCGAGCCTGATAAGATTCAAGCCTTGCGTGACGCGGGTGCGAATGACTTCATGCAAAAGCCGTTTGATGTCGAAGACTTGTTGGATCGCATCTGCCAATTGCTGGACGTCGAGGCAGCCACCTCAAGGTAGTTCCGGTCAAGACTCGTTGGACCCTGAAGCAGGAGCCGGCGGAAGGTCAACTGGTCGATCGTGGCAATCACGCGCTTCGCTGATTTTTGAAATCAGCTATGCTGTGACGCATCGGAGGGTGGGGCCTCACATCTGTTCCCTCCCGTGCCGGTTGCACACCTCAACCAGGGAAGGTCGACGAGGTTTGGCGTTATGCTCTATCTACGACTTTTTCGTTGCGGTTCGGTCCACCAATGGGTGCCGATCGCCGATCAGACGGCCGCGGCGCTCGAACGCGGGCTACTGGCTCACGAGCTGACACCGTGCCAGCGGGAAGTCCTCTGGGCGCTAAAGCGGGATCCCTTTCTGGTCGCCGCCGCCGTTTGTTGGGCGCGAGAAGAAAATCTCCCGGCAAGCGCGCAAGCCATCGAAAACCTGGCCAGCATCTCAGCCCTCGCCGATTGGCTTGGCGATGGGTTGGCCAGAAAGCTTCAGGACCCGCTGGCCTGCCCCGCCGAAAAAGTGATCGAAGTCACCCCGATCGATGCCAGTCGTTACGCCCAACTTGCGCATCAGACATTGACCACTGTCGGAGCATCAGCGGGTATTTTTCCGGACCGGCCCTCGAACGCTTTCTGGCAATCATGGCTTGGTGAATCCGAAGCACTCCTGGCGCAATGCCCCAGCGACCCCTTGGGACGTCCTCGCAGGTTACCCTTGCTGCCCCCAGCCGCTCCCTGCAAGTCGTTCGCCACGACGGCAGTCGACGCTGAAAAAGCCGCCGTGAATGGTGGTTTTTTCCTCAATCGCGTACCAGGAATTGCGACCCGCTTGCCATCGCTGGTAACGCGGCTCGCCAAAGCTGAAAAAATCGTTGCCACGTACGAACATCGGTTGGAACAAGAAAAACTCGCATCACTCAAAGAGTTGGCCTACGGGGCGAGCCACGAAATCAACAATCCACTAGCCAACATCACAGTCCGGGCCCAGTCTCTATTGCGTGATGAATCCGATGAGACACGCCGTCGGAAGCTATCTGCAATTTATGATCAGGCGATGCGGGCACACGAAATGATTGCCGACTTGATGCAATTTGCCCGGCCACCCGCCCTCGAACTCCGCCCGTGCGATCTGGTATCGCTGGTCAGGCAAGTTGTCACCGAATTGCAAACAGAAGCCGAGGACCGAAAAATCTCGCTCACGCTGCGAACCGACCACGCTCAAGTTGTCGTTTCGGGAGACAAAACCCAACTGGCTGTCGCGGTAAGAGCGGTCGTTGTCAACGCCTTGGAAGCCGTGGGGCAGAGTGGTGATGTGGACGTACAACTGGAGCTGGACCACGCCCCGGAAGTACGAATCGTGGTTCGCGACAACGGGCCTGGTCTTACCAACGAACTCCGACGCCACATGTTCGATCCCTTCTTTAGCGGCCGCGAGGCGGGAAGAGGACTTGGGTTCGGGCTATCCAAGTGCTGGCGAATCGTCTCCGAGCACGGTGGCAGCGTAACCGTCGCACCAGGCCCTCGCTCGGGAACCGCGATTACGCTTGCACTACCTGCCAACGATGTGGTCCGTAACGCCGCCTGATCCCACGCGGCACGCTAGCTATGCTGTCAACCAGCGGTGAATGGTGCCCACTCTTTCTTGTCAACCAATGACTCAATTGTCTAAGCTAGTTCTTTGTTGCCGGTACGCACCGGCTCGGTGAGTCACGGAAGACAGCCAAAGACGGATTGCAAGGATGAACTCGATCAATTGGGTACAGCTTGAACAGTTCACCATCCGCAAAACCACAGCGGATAAACCCCAAGACTCTGCACACCACCCCCATGCTCTGATTGGTCCTGTTCGACAGGCTATTCTCTGTGCTCGTCAGTTTTTGTTCAGCGCACAACAGGATGATGGCCAATGGGTTACCCTTGTTGGTCATGACGCTGCCCGCGCCAGCCAGTTACTGCTCGCCCGCGAGATCTTGGGAGGCAAGGTCCACGACGAGCAATCCACCGAAGGACTCGTTAACACTCTTGTCGAGCAATCGTTGCCACAGGGGGGGTGGACTCTCCTGCCTGGCAGCACCATCGACGTAAGTGTCAGTGTGCTTGCCTATCTTGCTCTGAAAATACAAGGAACCGACCCGACATCTCCGGTCATGCGTGCCGCCCGCTCCGCAATTCTCACCGCCGGCGGGGCCGACCAGTGCAATACCACAACCCGGTATTGGCTGGCGCTTTTGGGACAAATCTCCTTTGAAGATTGCCCTCCCTTTCCTCCGGAGAGGATTTTTCTTTCTCCGAGGCCCGACCCAACGGCGGCCTCAGGTGACCTGGCAGCTACCGCAGAAGTGAACGCGGCGCTATCGGTTCTTTGGGCCCACCGCCCGGTCTACAAAGTAGAACCGAAACGGGGTGTGCGAGAATTGTTTGTCGACGCGCCAGCTAACTGGCCACCGCCCAGTGCCGTGGAAACTCCCCGGCCAAGGCGTCGAACAGGGAGCTGGTGGCAGGCGGCAGTCGAGCGTGCGACCCAATGGTTGGAACATCGCGGCTGGGTCCCGCTGCGTCGTCATGCTTTGCTACGGCTCGAAGAACGACTGCTCAACCCCCCCCAGGCAACCGAATCAGCGGCCTCGAACAGCGGGCAAACTATCTGGGCTCAAATTGCCCTGCCCACACTGGGACACCGTTACGAAGCAAATGAACTGTCTACCGGCCCGACCCAGCTGAGCCAATTGCTGCCGGTTGCCCGCGACGACCGTACCGTCAAATCGTTGCCCCCAGGATCGACCGACACCCGCACGGCAGACGTGTTGACGGCCCTTGTGGAAAGTGGGCTCAACCCGCATGACGGAGTTGTCTTCGAAGCAACAGACACCTTCATCGACCATGGCAACAAGGTCTTGGAAAACCAGGAACAAGTTGACGCAACCACGCTGGCCAGTTTGCTCACTACGCTGGCCGTGTTGAAATCCAGGGAACAAAATCACACGAACGAATTGCCTCCCCACCTCTGGATTCACGATGAAGTTGACGAGCCCAGATCGTACCGCCGGTGGAAAAACCCAGCCGGCTTCGATGCCGCACAGGTGCTTGGTGCGCGTTTGGTCAACGCGCTGGTCGGTTGTCAAAATCGTGACGGGAGTTGGACTCCCACTACGCAGTTTCGTTCTGGAAATGACAAATCTTCCGGCGGAGTCGCCGCGACGGGTGCCGTCGTCATAGCGCTAAGCCGTTGGGGATTGGCACACGACGACCCGTCGATCCGGCAGGCCAGCATATTTCTGCGTCGAACCCAACTGGCCAACGGGAGTTGGCATAATGCTCCCGAGGGACCATCGATCCACGCCACGTCGTTGGCCATGCGGGGACTGCTGGCTGCCGGCACAACCGCCGAACACGAGGCGATTACCGCTGGTGTAAACTGGCTCTTGACTCAGCAAACCCCCGCTGGTGGTTGGGGTGAGTTTCCGCTTTCCAATGAGCCGGGTGACCCCCAACCGACCTCGGCGGTTCAATCGGTCGATGCGCTGTTGGCCCTGCTGGCCGCAGACGAGCACTCCAGCAACCAGGTCCTTCGCGGAATCCATTTCCTGCTGGAACAGCAGCAGCCAGACGGTAGTTGGCATAAGCTTTTCTTTCGACCCGGGAGCCTAGCTGCCTGTTGTGGAAAAGCCGACGACCTGGCAGCCACGGTAAACCCACTTCGGGCTCTCGCTCACTGGGCAGTTGCTTTTGGGCAACAGGCCGACCAAGATGAACCACCTCGCTTGCAGCTCGTGGGAGCAATGTCCGCGACCGATGCGGATTGGTAGTTTTGCCATTGCCGAAAGTTGGATCACGTGTTTCGTCAGATTGCCGGTCACTTGCTGCACTCTGTCATTCGCAAACAATTTGCGAAAAGGGCTGCCATCAACCCAGCCGCAACCGGTGATGCGGTTCAACCTGCCCCGCCCCCCGTTCCGCCAACTTGCGAGTTCGCAGTGATTTGTGCAGCCGAACGCGAAATAATGGGCCTGGTCGACCGGATGCGCAACGTCAGGTCGACACAGGCTGCCGGTTTTCAACTCAGTTCGGGCGTCCTCGCTGGAAAGTCGATCGTGATAGCTGTTTGCCCTGTCGATGGCGATGTGACGCAGGCCACCGAGGCCATCATCACCGGTCATGACCCCAAGCTGGTCTTGGCCATGGGCTTCGCCGATGCGCTAATCCCCTCTGCCGCCATTAACGACCTGGTGGTGGCCAATCGCATCGTCAATACCGCGCACCATGGCGTTACGATCGATATTGCCGCGATCACAACCAAAGGATGCCATACGGGAACACTTTTGAGCGTCCCTGACTTGCCCAAATCGCCGCACGAACGAACCGAGCTCGCAAAATCACACGAGGCACTTTCCGCTGGGCGGATCGCCCTACCGGTGGCGGTAGCCTGCGGTCATCGCCAAGTTCCGATGATGGCGGTTTACGTCATCACCCGTCGGCTCAACGACCAGTTACCAGCCGAGGTCGATCACTTGTACAAACAAGGAAGTTGGGCAGGCCGCGCCGGAGCGTTGCTTGGAGGAATCACCCGTCGCCCATCGGCCGCCACCGACCTCTGGAAACTGCAGGAAAACGTCTGGCAGGCACGTGGTCGCCTGGCCGACTTCGCCGAAGACATGGCAAAGCGGTACTCGAAGGGGTAACCCTTGTTACGCCAGTGGGGTGGTTTAGCCCAGCAACCGCGTGCAACGGACCAAGTGCCTAACGTCACACCCGGTCATCAAGGCGGGCAACTCCGCCAGTGGGTTGGGCAATGCAGAACCGCAGGAATCGCCCACAGCAAATCCAGGAAGCCTTCACGGCAAATCGAGAAAAAACGGCAACGCACCTCGAATCCCCACCGACCGCGTCACGAATCGTTCTCGCGTCACAAATCGTTCTCCTCCAGGAGTTCTTCGGCATAACCTGGGGGAAACGGATTTGCCAGGTCGTCAGCTTTTTTGTCCTGTTGACGGGTTGGCTTGGTTGGTTCCTGTTCTTCCTTGGCTGGTTTTATATCCGCGGGCATTTTGGCAAACTGCTCCGTCCAATATTTGACTTCCGTTGGGTCGAGTTCCCCTTCGGGCTTGGCAAGAGGCACATCACCCTGCAGAGCGTCGCTCCGCCGACGGCGGAGCAATTCTGCATACCACAAATCGCTGTCGGTCGCGATCGCCTTCCGTCGTTTTGCGGCACGTTGGATTCGATGATCACTTGATACGACGGTAAGTTTTCGTGGCGATTGGTGCTTGGCAATCAGGAATTCCAGCATCGTATCGGCATCGGGATAGTCCTGGGCATAATGAACCGTGAGACCTTGGTGATCGACGGTCGCTGGCAAACCAGGGGGTGCCCCGGAGGCATCAAACACGATCACGGCCTGCGCGAGTTCCTTCTCGTGTAGTGACGCAACGAGAAAGTTCAGGAGAGCTTGTCGCGAACGGTGCAGTCCACCCGGCCCGACACCACGGCCGACAATACCCGTGACATGCAGCAAGTTGTAACCATCAATCAAAACAGCCATGGTGGCGCGAAAATCACAATCTGTGAAGAAATCCTCGGTTAGCCCTCGGTCTCGTTAGGTCCTACCTTGCTGCACAACAAAGGGGCTTCTACAAACTGGCTACGGCCGGCTTCCGGCGGCGAACACCCATGGGTCTGGTTCAAGATAGCGTCAGCCCTGGCAAGTCCCCGGTTGGCTTGCAGGTCGGTTCACAACACACCTTCGTTGTAGTTATGCCACTCGCGATACTCCTTTTGAAAATGTCGCGAGATCAGGTGGTCAACGTCAAACAGGTGGGCCAAAAGTGCCGCCCGAATCCACATCCCGTTACGTGCCTGCCGGAAATACATGACGCGGGAGTCGTTGTCGATTTCTGGCGGGATTTCACCGAAATGCTGATCACGCGGAAAAGGATGAAGAATCGGCGCGTACTGCTTCATGCGGTCAACCAACTCCTCCGTTAAACAATAGCGGGAACCGTCGATCACCTCAAAATCAGCAGCATCTTCGGGAGCGTTGTGTTCTTTTTGGATCCGCGTCATGTAAAGCGCATCAATCTGCTCGATAACCGGTTTCCCGTTGACCACGGCATCGAACGAGTCGACTTCATGCAGAACTACGTTTCGATTGCGAAGCCGGTCTCGCAAATCAGGACTCAGCTGGAGCTTGGAATGAGTTGGCGCAACAAAGATGAATCGCACATTTTCGTAACTGGCCAACAGCATCGCGAGTGACCGAACCGTTCGCCCACGACCGATATCGCCACAAAAACCATAAGTCTTGTTTGCCAAACCTCGCGTAAGATCGGGATAGCCGTGTTTCTCCTTCAAGGAATCAAATCGGTTTGCCGTCGGTGAATCCTTCGGATCGGTAAACTGAAATGTTCTTTGCAGGGTATAGATATCGAGCAAAGCCTGGGTGGGATGTTCGTCTGCCCCGGAACCCGCATTCACAATGGGAACGCTTCGATTCCCGGTCTCTTCGAGGTCATTCATCAAATAAGCACACGACTCTGCCAACTGGGCAAGTTTGCTGCGCATGATGATGACATCGAAATAGCTGCTGAACATGCGGATCGAGTCGAATCGTGTCTCCCCTTTGGCTTCCGAGGATGTCGATGAATCTCGAACCTCGTTACAGGTCATACCGACGATCTGGCATGCCGCCATGAACGAGAGAAAAGTCCGTGTGGAAGGCTGCGTGAAATAAAGCATCGCCCGCTTGTGAGGCAAGAGATTGATCAAAAAGTCTTGCCCATCGCGGCTTTTGGAAATCTGGCGAATCATATCAGCCGTACCTCCCAGTTGTTCCAAAAGCTGTTCTGAAAACTGTCCCGAGAAGATGACGTGCCTCAGACGATCAGCCCGTTGAAGGTCGGGCACCTTCACGCGAACCGGTCGCTGCAAACGCGATTCGTACTGAAGCAAATCGCGCTCGTCTTGTGTCATCGTTTTCATAACGGGAAGCATGGCAGGCATGTCGGCGAAAGTACACCACTGATGAAAATCAGGAGCGAAAACGAATCGATCGGTCTCGCGACTCGGTTATCGCATACGGCGAATCGAACCGTCAAGGGACTGTGACCAGGCCCGTGCTCGAAGCGTCGATCACCGGTTGCCATCATGCCGGCAGTCCGGGGCCGCTGATCACTGCGAAACCCGCCACCGCGCCTCAAACAGCCGGGTCATCAATACAAACAGGGTGCCGTTCCAAACAGCAGACCAGCCGATAAAACCAAAGAACAAGGGCAACGCCACGACTCCCTGGTCTCCATCCGGGATCTCTAACGGTAAGGCAAACGTTGCAGCGAACGGAGATAGCAATCCGTAAAACTGTGCTACCATGGCTCCCTGCGAAGATGGGAAAAAGGTATCGGCGAAAAACCCCACGGCGACCGGAACCGTAAACAAAGAGACAATGACCAGGTATGTGGTGGTCAGACTGGTCGACGTCTTCCGAAAAATGGTTGAGCAAAACAGTGCGGTCACCGCAGTCGTCAAACAAGTGAGGGCCACAATCAGCAGGTAGCCCAGCATCGTCAACAAACTCCCCCAATAACCGACGGGCATCACACATGCCAACAAGACCGGCCACAGCAAAAACGAGGTCAAAACACTCGAAACCCGCAAGCCCGATAGCAGTTTACCCCACAACATTTGCGAGGGAGTCACCAACGTTGTCAGCAGCAAATCAAGCGTTTGCCGCTCGCGTTCGCTTGTCACGCTGCCGGCCGAGAAAACCGGGCCCACAAGCATGTTGAAAAGCAACACATAGCTTATGTACCACGGGGCCCAAATCCGGTGGATGTACAAACAAACGGCCATGATCGGTAATGCCAGCAACATGCTGATTTGAATCACCAGCCGTAACATCAGCGTGCCTTGGCTGAAGATTTCACTACGCATCTCCTTGTCATAGATGGGGTTGGCTTTGTCCTCCAAAAAAGTCGTCCGCTTAGGGGGGGCGAAAAGACGATCCGGAAATTCATCCCGCTTGAGGTACAAGCCAACCGCTTCCTGAGCTTCGGTCTCCAAATCAACGACTTCTTCTCCTTCGCTCCCCAGATCGGCCGGGTACAGTAGCCTGCGACACGCGCTGCTCCACAACAAGACCGAAAGCGAAATGCAAGCTATCGGTACCACGGTTACCGCCACAAGCAACCGTGCCTGACCCAATTGACTGAGCTGATTCCACATGAGAACACCGGCCAAAGCCAACGGCAGAATCAGCAAATACGAAACGACCAGCGAAGCAGATGTGCGACGAAAGAAGCTGCTTGCCCACAAGCTAATCATCCCAAATAAACCAACCGCGCAAATCATCGCAATGTAGGCAGCGAAAACCTCGTAGGGCGAAACGCCTCCCAAGGGCAAGCAGAGCATGACAATCGGCAGCGAACAAACCATCAAGAGTCCCAGCGGTACCAGCGATGCAAACAACTTGCCGAGAACGATTGCCTCTGGTTTCAAGGGGCTCGCGATCAGCATCTCATAGCTCTTCCGCTCTTTTTCACCGGTGATTGCACCAGCTGCAAAGCTGGGTGCCATGAGCGATACCAGCACGTATTGGCCCAGGAAGAAGAGGTTGACCAGCCGCCCCCCGGCCGCTGCCTGGACCATGTCGAGACGCTGCTCGTGTGGCCAGGCCAGCAACACAATGAACCCCAGCAGGGCAATATAGGCAAACAACAGCAGGAAAGCACGCGTCTGCCGCAAATTGCTAAGCAGCTCACGCTGCAGGACAGGATTTTCAAGTACGTACATCTGTTGGCACGCAAGCCTCAACTCACGGTCGAAAACTGATTGAAAAACCGCACTGAAATCATCCTCTGCTCGTCCCCGTCCAGACCCAGACCTCAATACTCGCGCGGCCAAACGCGGCCCATAACTCTGCCCGGCAAACCGTGCAAACGGAGAAATCCTTCGGCGTCATTCTGATCGTACGAGCCGCCCCCTTCCATACTCGCAACCTCGGCGTCATACAGGCTGTGGGGACTCGAACGACCGTGAATATCGACGTTCCCCTTGTAAAATCCCAACTTCACCTCACCCGTGACCGGCTGTTGGGACGCGCGAATGAAGGCCATCAGAGCGTCCATTTTCGGCGTGTACCAAAAACCATAGTAGACCATCTCAGCCACCTCCGGCGCCAGACGCTCACGCAAGTGCACCAAGTCACGATCCAGCGTAAGTTGTTCCATTGCCAGGTGGGCAGCATAAAGAGCGGTCATACCAGGAGCCTCATAAACGCCGCGGCTCTTCATCCCCACAAACCGGTTTTCGACCATATCAATCCGGCCAACTCCGTTGCGCCCAGCCCGCTCATTCATTTGCTCAACCATCGCAAGGGGACTGACCGCCTGCCCATCGATACTGACGGGAAGACCATATTCGAATCCCAAAGTCAGCTCCTCGACCTCGTCGGGCGCCTCTTGCGGTGAAACCGTCATGCCAAAATCGACGATCGACACTCCGTGGACCGCCGGGTCTTCCAACCGGCCTGCCTCGTAGCTGATGTGCAAACAATTCTCGTCGGAGCTATACGGCTTTTCCGTGGAAGCCTTGATCGGTATTCCCCGCTCCTGGCAGTAGGCAATCATCTCCGTACGACCAGGAAACTGATCGCGAAACTTCGTAATCCGCCAGGGAGCGATGACCCGCACATCAGGCTCTAACGCTTCGGCTGCCAGTTGAAACCGGCATTGATCGTTACCTTTGCCTGTCGCACCGTGGGCAAATGCCTCGGCCCCCGTTTCGCGGGCAACTTGCAAACAGGCCTTGGAGATCAACGGTCGGGCAATCGATGTTCCCAGCAAATAAATCCCTTCATATTTTGCCTGCCATTGCAATACCGGAAAGGCGAAATCGCGGCATAACTCCTCGCGGACGTCGACCACGCTGGAAGTCGCAGCACCAAATTTGCGGGCCTTTTCATGAATCGCCTGTTGATCTTCACACGGTTGTCCAAGGTCGACGTAAACACAATGGACGTCGTAACCTTCATCCTGGAGCCAATTTAAAATAACCGACGTATCGAGACCGCCAGAATAAGCAAGAACACAACTGGGCATGAGAGATCAGAGGGGGAGTAGGGGCTAGAGGTTCGAAACGCTACAAGCTGTGCAACTCTGGAAAACTTAACCCGATCATTGTGGTTTGCGTCAGGCCAACTGACAACGGGGAAACGGAGGTAATCCCGATCAGCCGGCTGAAAACACGCACGAGCAGGCCAGCTTTTGCACCGATCCTGAAGTCCAAAATTCGCACGATGGCTGGACTGTTGATTTCAAGCGGTACCGAAAGCAAATTTCCATTCGGGGTGTGGGCTCTGGCAGACTGTGGTTCGAAATCAAAAAAATCACTCCGTGTGGGTTGCAGGTGAAATCGCGGGATGATCCGGCTTTTTTTCGACGATCAGGCGTGCTCCACGGTCGAAGGTCCTGTAGGACCATCCCCATTTCAAAACGACCAACAGCCGATTCTTGAAACCTGTGAGATAGAAGATATGGACGACTAGCCAAGTCAGCCATGCAAATCCACCAGCGAAGGCAAATCGTCCGATCTCCACAATAGCCCGACTGCGACCGATCGTAGCCATTTGCCCTTTGTTGACAAAGTGAAACTTTTTCCTTCGCTTACCACGCAATTCGTGACGAATGTTGCAGCCAATCGCATGCCCTTGCTGGAATGCAACGGGTGCCGTGCCGGGTAAGGAATTGCCGGTTTGATGGGAAAAATTCGCCTGATCGCCGGCGATAAAGACCTCCGGATAATGCTGGATGCTCAGATCGGGTTCGACCAGTACTCGGCCCCGCTTGTCGAGGTCGACCTGGGGAGACCACTTTAAACGGGATGCTTCCGTTCCAGCTGCCCACAACACGGTGGCAGCCCGGATTCTTTCCTCTCCCATCTCAACACCGTCGGCATCGACATTGGTGACCCGGGTGGAATTCCAGATCTGGACTCCCAGATTCTCAAGATCACGGGTAGCGCGCCCAGCCTGCTTCTCAGAGAACATCGGCAGGATGCGCGAACCTGCTTCGATGAGAATTACGCGTGTCAACCGCGGGTTGATACGACGAAAGTCCTCGGCCAGGGTAAACCGGCTCATTTCGCCAATCGCACCAGCCAACTCAACACCCGTTGGCCCCCCACCGATGATCACAAAGGTGAGTTGTCTTTTCTGTTCTTCGGGATGTTCAATTCGTTCGGCCTGCTCAAATGCTGACAGAATGCGGCGGCGGATTTCTGTCGCCTCGCTGATCGTCTTCAAACCGGGGGCATACTTCTCCCATTCACGGTGTCCAAAATAACAGTGTGTTGCTCCACAAGCGACCACGAGATAGTCGTAACCAAGTTCGCCGAAATCAAATGCGACTTTCCGAGCGTCGAGGTTTATCGATTTCGCCTCTCCCTGGAAGACACGAACATTGTGGAACCGCGCCACCATTTTACGAATTGGAGCAGCAATATCGGCCGGACTGAGGCCAGCCGTGGCAACCTGATACAACAATGGCTGAAAGAGGTGGTGATTCTGGCGATCGACCAGGGTCACCTCGGCCTCGCTGACCCCACCCAGTTGCTTGGTCACGTTGAAACCGGCGAATCCACCTCCAATTACCAGAACTTGCTTGGCCATCATTCAACCGATCGTATTTCAAATGGCAATTCAGTTGTCACAGTTCCAATCAGCAAATCCCAGCCGTTGGCATACCCTCCGATTGCGAATCGTTTCTGCTGCTGGGCCAGATCATAACCTTTGATGCCGGCGGGGAGCCTGAAACCCTATTAAACTCAACGTGTTTGTTCTTAACAACTCCGGTCGCTGTCGTAGATGCCTTGTGATACCAGGCGATTTCTGGTTTTCAAATCGACGGTCCAAGAATCATTCAACCGTGGCTGGTTCGCTAGAACTCCCGCTGGAACCAAAGAAATGCGGGTAGCCGTGACACAAACCGGTTCACATCCGTCTGGCTGGCGGTCGCCTGCGACTGCGTCGGGCTTGATTGCTGGAAAACCGTGGCCCCAAATCCGTGTTCCCAAATATGCCAAGCTGACCAGCAACGCCCGCTCGCCAGCGGGACTTGTGCCTGGCGCCCGCTATCGTCCCACTTCCGCTGAGGGCAGGCAAGGGTTGGTGGGGTACGCGTGACCCCGGGGAAATGTGCAGCCGAGGTACAAAACGCTCCATTGCAACTGCAGCAAGTGCCAGCAACAACCTCCCCTTGGGTGGCAGGGCAGTTGACCCATCGCACTGCAAAAAAACACAGGTATCTCGCCGGATACCTGCGTTTTTTTGTGTCTCTATCTTCGGCTGGAAGTCTGCCGTTTTTGGCAAAACCATCGAGGTCCAAACGTACCTCTCAAACCATCCGCTGACGGCGGTGGAGATTCCAGCCGAGTGCGGAAAATGCAGAAATCGCCAAAACGATGCCGGTTGGCTCCGGAACACCGGGCGACTGCGTATCAAGGACGGTGCCCGCAATGAGGAGATCGGTGTCGGCCACAAAGGCCATCTGATCACCAATGTCGAACACACCGATCGACGAGTTGCCCACAAAGTCAATTTCCAGTTCGCGAAAAATATCGCCCTGGGCTACATTGCCTTGCAGTGCTACCTCGTCCCGATAGGTCACATTGACGTCCCAACTACCGACTTGGGCGCCAGCGAAGGCAAACGTGGCACCAGCATTCGAATTGGGCGTGTTTCCCCCAAAACCAGTGTCCCAAACGGCATTCGCTGACCCGGGAGTAAACTCCAACCGCATCCTGTCGATTCCGGGACCTCCCGTGGGAAACGCCCCGACCTGGCGAAGGACCCAGGGGTTAATCACCGTGTCGCCGGTCGTGGCCAGCTGCCAACCAGTACCACTCGCACTGCCGGTGGCCTGATCCCAGTTGACCGATTCAATCATCCCATTCATGAATTGCACATTGACCTGGAGCCCTGCATTCATATCCGTCCCGATAACCGGCCCCGGTTCAGAGGGTTGCAGACCAGCCGTTTCGTAAGTCGTTCCGGGAGTCGCGACAAGCCCATTGATCATTCCGGCCGCATGAACGTTTGCGTCAGTGGTCACCGCTAAAAATCCGGCAACCAGCATGGCGTTGAGTTTCAATTTCGACGTGGTGTGGTGAGTCATTGAATTGTCTCCTCTGAACGTTGGTTCGACTTGAAGTGGGTAGTTGATAATAAATCGCAGCAGAAACCTTGACGGAATTCTGCGGGGATCTTTGCCAAACGCAGATATCCTTCTCGTCTTGCAAAGCAGATTCAAGGCGAGCCGATTCTCTTGCGCCCATGCGGTGGAGGTGCAGTGTAAAAACCGAGTTGAAAAATTCCTAAGTCGTATCGCTATACACTGCTGATGAGTAACTCAGCGTTCACGGAAATCACCCGACAGCCGCGGAAAATCGGTCCGGAGCTGGTGCGGAAAAAAATCCATCTAGAGGTCACCCGGCAAGGACTTACATCCTCAGATATGCTGGCCAGTTCGACAAACTGGGCGCACTGCCCGGGCGGGACAAAACGGGAGGTCGTCCTATTCCTTGTCACCCGTTGCGACCGACCATGACGTCCTCCTGCTGGAAAACGTCACGAACGAAAACTTGGGACCCAGGAGTCGATCCGGAGGTCGAGCAGGCCGTTCTCACAGGCACCGAGCGGCTACCCGCCGGCCTCACCTCAGCCCCCAGTGCCAGGTGCCGTGTTACAACTGGCCAGCCGACTTCAGTGCCTTCAAGCCTTTGCCAAGCTCCTCGTGATCCAAGCTGCCGTCAGCATTGGCATCCCATTTCTTGAGGAGCTCCTTTGCGCCACCACTTCCTGGAGGATCTGCAGCAGGCGAGGGACCGTCAGCTGCGGGCCCTGTACTTTTGTAAACATTGGTAGTGTGGCTACGGTTGATCCCGGGAATCGCCGATGGACCTACGGTGTGGTAGTGGAGATCGCTGTGTGGAACCCCGTAGGAAGTCCAGCGACTGCCCGTCACGTGGGTGTTACCCTCCCAACGGTCCACGCGTCGCCACGAACCAGGATCGATATGCCCTCGATTGGGATCCTCCGCGCTGGCTTTCACCTTTGACTGGTCCGTATCAATCGTCCACCGGCCGGTCGCCGGATCGTAATGAAAACCACTGAGGTGATTGGGAGTTTGCGCGACGGTCGGATTCCAAGGTGGCTGATAGGGATACGGACTGGGATACGGATACGGATAGGGATAGGGAGGATGGGGATAGGGAGGATGGGGATGGGGATGATAACAATTGGTGCCAAGCCAGTTGGCTTTTGCTGTTCTGCCATCAGGGCAGCATCCCCAGTGAGTTCCAGCGCAGCCACCTACGTTCGGTTCTGCAACTGGATCAGGAGCTGGTTGAGCTGCCAGGTCTGTCTGGATCCAGCAAAAAAACAAGACGACGAAAAGCATTCGACAAAACATGAGAAACTCCTGATGCGGTGCACTAGAGTCGTTAAACGAACGCCTGTCGGTTCTTGCCAGGCAGGCAGAACCGGCTTGCCCGACAAGCGGTTCCCCTGAACCGACTACAGGCTGGAGGTGCCGTCACCCTGAAACCTGACTTCGGATAACCCGCGATAGTGCATGTCAATGTCCCAGCCGATGCAAATTTTTCGCCAGTGTTTGCGTTTATTTTGTTCCAGTTTTGCGAACGCCGTTCTTCGCCGGTCATGTTGAAATCAGCCTTTGACCCACTTCGGTTCTTAAGCGAACCGCCCGGCAACAACGCGTTTTCCGAGGCAACGAGGCAGGCTTTTCAATATGCGCGGTGGGGGAATCGGCACTCCGCCGACAGGTGCCTGTCCTTTTCCAGTGCCGTCCGTTATGGTGGTGCACCCCAGTGTTGTGGGTATCCGGGCGGCCTGTTATGAGTGGGCAGGAAGAAGTGGGGACGCTCGTTTTAGCCCCTGATAAGAGTCGTCTGTTACGAGTCCTCTGATTAGTTGAGCCAACATGAAAGAATTTCACGGAGTCTATCCGGCGCTGATCACCCCGCTGGACGACAGTGACCAGGTGAACGAGGGAGTTGTGCAGGACCCTGGTAGATTGGCATTTGGAGGCGGGTGTCAACGGCTTCTATGTGGCTGGGGGCACCGGGGAAGGCTTGTTGTTGAGCCTCCAGCAACGCAAGGATCTCACCGAGGCCGTCATGCGGGCCACCGATGGACGGGCAACGGTTATCGTCCACGTGGGGAGTGTTTCCACGAAGGCTGCCGTAAACCTCGCTCAGCATGCCAACGCCGTCGGCGCCGGGGCGATCAGCGCCATCCCGCCCATCTATTACGGTGTAGATCCTCCCTCCGTTGTGGAACATTACTCGGCCATCGCCTCGGCCACTGCGCTACCCCTGTTTGTTTATCATATTCCGTCAGCCACCCATTCGGATATGACCATCGACTTGATGACCTCTCTGCTGGAGATACCCACCGTCAAAGGCATCAAGTTCAGCGACTACAATCACTCGTTGATGCGTCGAATCTGTCTCCTCAGGTCGGATCTGGTCGTCTACTCCGGAAATGACGACGTCTTTCTGTCCGGGTTAATCATGGGAGCCCACGGTGGCATCGGACTGACCTACAACTTCATGCCCCACCTCTTTGTGGGGATCTATCGCGCCTTCCAGTCTGGCGATCTGGCCAGAGCACGCGAACTCCAGTGGAAGGTCTGCGACATGATCGACACCCTTTCAGACATCAGTAGCTCCAACATAGCAGTGGCCAAGGTCGCACTCCGACATCTGGGGTTCGAAGTGGGAGAGCCGCAGCGTCCGATTCGACCATTGACCTCCCGGGAGACGGAAATTACCATCGGCCGGTTAACCGAACTGGGCCTGGATCAACGCAACCTCCGGTTGAGTTGAAGGCCAGAGTTCGCCACCCACCACACCCCACCGGCGAGACGACGATACCCCTGGCTACGATTCGGGCTCGCGTGTGAAAAGTGTGCACCTCTATCCGCTGACCGTGCAGCCAAAGGATTACGGTTGACCACAAAAGGATCGGCGAATTGCGCGCCCTACTTGATCTTGGGGCTCTCGTAACCAAAGTTCCAGCGAATGGTTACCTGGAGGCGGTGGTCGTTTGCCTCGCGATAGAACGGAGGGGGTTGTCCTGATTGTTTTAAGTTTTCATACGATTCAGCGGTAATTCGGCGAATCCCGAACAGGTATGCCATGCCCACATCGACCGACGGAATCGGACTCCAGATGATGTTGGCGCTCGCGTAATGGGTGTGCAGATAGGTACCCTGCTTGTTTGTAGTCTGAGCGAATCCTGAATCAAGCGCCAAGTAACCGTAGGTGACCGTGGAGCGAAACACGTTGGTCCACCAATGCTCGTAGGCAGCCCAGGCACCAATAGCTCCGATCGCTTTTAATGGTGTATTGCCGGAACTGATGGGCGCGGCATCGAGCCCAAGACCGGCTGTGTCCTGGCTGTAAGCACCCAATGCCTGACCAGTTTGACCAGCCAGGATGATGCTGTCACTACCCCAGGTGTCGATCTTACCGCTCAATGCAACTCCCCAACCGTTCACCGTCGAATGGTAGTTGTGGATGCCAACGGCGCGGATCTGACGGTAAAGACCGGCCAGTTCAATGTGGGCCCAATCAGGCTGGTAAACCCACTTGCTGATGAATGCGGGTAATTGGTCGTCAGTACTATAACATCGAGGATCACCAGAGGCAGTGTCACAGTCATATTTCAAATCCGCTCCTAATTCAACGTCATTGAACACGACAGTGTATTGGGGACGGAGCCTGAAGTTCCTGCCACTGTTCTGGTATGGCACGGTCAAGTCGGCTGGCGAAGTTTCCATCCCCAAGACGACAAAATGGTCGGTGGGCAACGCAAATGCTTCCAGTGGTATCTTGAGGCTGATGTTCGGAGGGCGAACATAAGGAATTGCATTGGGACCTTCGTAGTCCAAATTGTCGGGGGCTGCGGACTGGTTCAAAAAAAGTGTGTAGTCCAGACCCGCCTTTAACCAACCCCACTCAGCGTAGGCCTTGTAAACTTGAAAGTCGTTCGAAGTGGCGTATTTGGCAAGATTGAGTTTGGTATAGAGCCGCAACTGCCCCAACTCGGTGGGGGCTTGCAACCAGCTCTCGAAGTTCGTTTGATTTGGACTGAAACCGGTACGGTTGTCCTGCTCGGTAGCGATCCCAGTTACCGGAATTAATGCTGGGATGAATTCGCGTGGTATAGTGTCGGGGTCGTCGGAATCCATTCCCATAGCCTGAAAGTCGTGCAGGCCGTCAAACCACAGTGAACCGGTTACCCCAATTTCGACCTGGTGACCTGCCAAATCGAGCGGCTTCGGTGCCTGGGGAAAGCAAACCTTACACGGCTGGCAATCCGAACTCCAATCGGTTGGCGCGGCAAGGCTTGGTTTTTCGAGCTGCCTGACCTGTTCGTAGGTGAGAAATTGGCTCTCCGCACGAGCCACCCTGACCTCCGAATTCACCAGTGGCAATCGGCGAATCTTGGGCGGCGGATACGGTCTGCTATCGGAGGGAGGCAACTGCTGCCCGCTTGCTGGCGGTGCTGCCACCGCTGGTGGTGCCCATAAAACCACGCCACCGGCAAGCGTCGCCACGAGCCAACCTTGCACGGTTTGCCGTGCGGGAAAGCCGCGTGCGATCAGCCAACCCACAAGAAACTGCCGAGACAAATGCAAAACCACCCTCGTTCCGGTTGAGACGCAACGACCTGACAAGGCGGAGGCCAACCAACCGTTCACCTTACCAGGAAGCAATCCGACGGCAGTGCCGTCAGTCCGGCAAGAGCCTGAGGCTCCCCCTCTCGGCAATATCGGCAAAAGCATAACAACCGTAACACCTTATCCGCGCCAAGAATTTCGGGAGATTTTTGTGACTCGGGGACTGGTTCGGGTGCCGACTGGCGGACAGGGGCGTGCGGAAAAATCGTTCCAGCCCCATAGCAGTCGCTTTGAATGCCGTCCACAATGTTCTGGCAGGTTGTTGGTTTTCTTTGGCCGGCAGACCGGCTCAGGGCAGAAAGAGTGTCACCAGAACGACCCTCTCACTTCAACAGGAAGGCAACAACTCCATGCATCGCGTTTTGCTGCTAGGCGCTGGAAAAATTGGGCGGATGATCGCCCACCAATTGGTCGGCACGGGCGAATACGAGCTGGTCGTCGCCGATGCCAACCAGGAGGTGGTAGAGCGACTGGGCAAACAACTCGATATCCGTGTGCAAACCATCGATGCCACCAATGCCGGGGAATTGGCCCAGGCGATGGAGCACCGCGATACGGTCATTTCGGCGCTGAGCTACCAATATAACCCGCTGATCGCCGAAACCGCTTTGGCCGCCGGTATCAGTTATTTTGATTTGACTGAAGACGTGGTCACCACCCGCCGCGTGCGAGCTTTTGCCGAACAGGCAAAGCCAGGACAAATCTTTATGCCCCAATGTGGCCTGGCACCCGGTTTCATCTCGATCGTCGCCAATCATCTGACCAAAAAGTTTGAGCGACTCGATAGCGTGCGGATGCGGGTCGGGGCGTTGCCCCAATTTCCGACCGGCGCCCTCAAATATAACCTGACCTGGTCAACTGACGGCCTGATCAACGAATATTGCAATCCATGCGAAGCGGTCCACGATGGGCGACGTATTGACGTGCTGGCGCTGGAAGGTCTTGAACACTTTTCTCTCGATGGAGTCCGCTACGAAGCCTTTAACACCAGCGGTGGGCTGGGCACCCTTTGTGAAACGCTTGAAAACAAAGTCCGGGAACTGAACTATAAAACGGTCCGCTACCTGGGGCATCGTGATCTCGCATTGATGCTGGTTCGGGAACTGAGACTTGGTGACCGACGTGACGTCATGAAAGATATTTTGGAGAAGTCACTGCCGATCACCTTCCAGGATGTCGTCATCACCTTCTGCACCGTCACCGGATGGCGGGAAGATCAGTTCGTTCAGATCAGCGACGCCCGCAAAATCTATCACCACCAAATCGAAGACGATCGCTGGAGTGCCATCCAGATAACTACCGCGGCCGGTCTCTCGACCGTCGTCGATTTGCATGTGGCTGGCGAGCTCCCCTCCCAGGGTTTCGTAGCCCAGGAACAGGTTGACTTTGATAGTTTTCTGGCCAATCGGTTCGGCAAAATCTATGATTCCCAGTTGACCACCGCGTTTAATCGGAGCACCAGCTCTGCTTAATGGAACCGTTGAGGGGATCGCCCGATGATTCAGATTTTGTCGTCGCCGCCATCCACAAACCAACCGGTTCCCAACTCCGGCCAATCGGTCATTCCGACCGTAAAGCACCACCGACTGCACCAGTTGTCATTTTAGCCACCTCAAAGCAACCGTAAGAAAAGCAGGTCCCATGGCGAACAACATCGAATCGCTGCTCAAAGGACTGGGGGTTCAGAACCCTCCCCACGGAGTCTCCTGCGGGGGGACCTGGCAACCAGGAGCGGGTGAATCGCTTGCGGTCTGTTCGCCCATCGACGGGAAATGTCTCGCCGAGTTGACGATGGCCACGTCCGAACAGACCGATCAAGCGATCGCCTCCGCAGCCGAGGCATTTGTGCATTTTCGCACCCGGCCAGCACCCCGCCGCGGTGAACTGGTACGACGATTTGGCGGGCAACTTCGCGCGCACCAGGCCGAACTTGGCCAGCTGGTGACCCTCGAGACCGGAAAAATCACGGCCGAGGCAGTGGGCGAAGTGCAGGAAATGATCGACATCTGCGACTTTGCGGTTGGGCTCAGCCGCCAGCTCTACGGCAAGACGATGGCCAGCGAGAGGGCCGGTCACCGGCTGGCCGAACAGTGGCACCCGCTGGGACCGGTGGGTGTGATTTCGGCGTTTAATTTTCCGGTCGCCGTCTGGGCCTGGAACGCAGCGATTGCCTGGGTCTGTGGCGATCCGGTGGTCTGGAAACCGTCTGAAAAAACCCCACTCACCGCCATTGCCTGCCAGTCTCTGTTGCAGACGGTGGTGGCAGAATTCGACGACATCCCGCCAGGTATCTCGCAACTGGTGGTGGGTGGTGCCGAGACCGGCAAGCAGCTGGCCGCCGACCACCGCTTGCCACTGGTTTCGGCGACCGGCTCGGTACCGATGGGCCGCGCGGTCGCGGTGACGGTCGCCCAGCGGCTGGGTCGTTCGCTGCTGGAACTGGGGGGTAACAACGGGATGATTGTCTGCCCATCGGCTGACCTGGAACTGGCTGTCCGGTCGATCACATTTTCGGCCGTCGGAACCTGTGGCCAGCGGTGTACCACGCTGCGACGGTTGATTGTCCACAAATCGATCGCCGATGACTTAGTTCAGCGCTTGCGCAAGGTTTACGAAAGCCTGCCGATTGGCGATCCAACCGATCCTTCGACGCTGGTTGGCCCGTTGGTTGACGCGCGGGCGGATGCGGCGATGGAGGCCGCGCTGGAGGAAGCCCGTTCGCAGGGCGGCACGGTCTACGGCGGTGGTCGAGTCACCGAGGCGGTCCCGATCGGTGGTATCTATGTGCAGCCGGCGCTGGTAGAAATTGCCGCCGATGCTCCTATTTTGCAGCAAGAAACATTTGCCCCGATTCTCTATGTCACCCGCTACGAGGACCTGGACGGCGCGATGAGGGTGCACAACGACGTTCCACAAGGCCTCTCCTCGGCCATTCTCACCCGCGACGCAGCCGAAGCCGAATATTTTTGTGCTGCGGCAGGTTCGGACTGTGGCATTGTGAACGTGAACATCGGCACCAGTGGGGCCGAAATTGGAGGCGCGTTTGGCGGCGAAAAGGAGACCGGAGGCGGACGGGAGTCGGGCAGCGACGCCTGGAAGACGTACATGCGTCGGGCTACCAACACGGTCAACTATTCTGGCGAACTGCCGCTGGCCCAGGGTATTCGCTTCGACGTGTAAGATCCCAACCGGCTTGCCACTTTTCGGGCTCCCACAACTTCCGGGCCCGCAAAACATTCAGTGCCGCTATGTCAAGTCGCGCCCGCCGTCGGCGGCACTTGAGTCTTCGTCCGAAACAGTCCGCCATTCGGGGCGCCGCAGCGCGTAGATCACAAACGGCATAATGGTGAAGACGAGAAAACCGATCGTGACCACGCTAATGTAAGTGACGCGTCCGTCAGCCGGCACCTGCTTGGGGGGAATGAATGCAAAAACAATCGCAACGGCTCCTGCGATCGAACCCACCACGGCCAACATCCAGATTCCTACATTGCCAAAGGGTACCCGGTACCGACGGGGAACTTCCGGATGGGTGTAGCGGAGCCGGACTGCAGCAAAAAACATCAAAAAATACATGATGATATAGAGCATCGTGGGGATCACATTCATTAACCAGAAGGCAATCTGAACATTTCCCAAGACCAGATACATCGTGGAGATCGCCGAAAATAGAACTCCCTGAAAAATGAGAATCCTCAAGTGGACAGCGTACTTGTTTTCCCGCTGCCAGAACTTCGACAACGCCCCATCCCGACCGGCGACCAGCAGCCCTCGCGTGGGAGCCGGAATCCAGTTATTGATTTCACCCAACATCCCCAAGGCAATAATCAACCCGGCCAGTGGAAACAGCCTGCTGATTCCTACCTGTTCGAACATCACCTTAATTGCCTGCATGATGCCTGCGTCGAGTTTGATCTGGTCCTGCGGCAAGACCATCGCAATCGAGAGCGCGATGAGAGTCACCAGCACCAGGGCAATACAGGCCGAGACAATGATGGCGATCGGATAATCGCGGCGCGGGTTTTTGGCCGAAGCGGCGTTCGAGGCCGACGCCTCGATGCCGGCAAACGTGAGAAATGCCCCCACGATGAACGAAAGCTTGTTCGTGTCTCCCAGGTCCGGAACGAATTTGTTCCAGGTAAATTCGACTAACATAGGGTTGCCTTTAGCCATGTAGACCCAGGCAAGCCCGAACATAAAGAGGATCGGAATAATTCGACCAAAGATCGTACAAATCGTTGCCACCGTGCCCGAAGTCCGCATGCCGAAGAGATTAGTGATCGTCAGCAACCAAAACACGCCGTTGATGCCAATAAAGATAAACTCAGCATTGTCCGCCAACCGGGGATCAAACCCATAAGCTGCGCACAGGACGGTGCATGTGAGAATCGACGGGAACCAGATGACGTTCTCAATCCATTGCGCCCAGACCGCCACAAAACCGAGCCGCTCTCCAAAAGCCTCCTTGACCCAGACGTAGACGCCCCCATCCTCCGGCCAGCCGGTTGCAAGTTCTGCCGAGATCAATGCCGAAGGCAAAAGAAATACCACCGCCACGAACAGATAGATGAAGACCAGGCTGAACCCGTACTCGGCCATCGACGGGGCGCCGTGGATACTCGTAATGACCCCCGTAGTGATCATCACCAGGGCAAAGACTGTCAGTGTTCGTTTCGGTTGAACCCGTGATTCACTCATGAGAGAAGTCCCGCCTCCATGATAACCAACAGGAAGTCACACGTTACCAACAACATAAAGAAAGTCGAAATAACCAGAAACTGGCTAATCAGAACTTCTCGTGTCAAAATCTACCGATTCTATGGATCCGCCCACAGAATTCATTTCTGAGCAACCTGCTCCCGGCGACAAGGACCAGCCGAACCGCGCACCTCGCAGCCAACGGAATGCCGTACAGCATCGTCGGATACTATGACGTGACAGCAGGGTGGTCGCAACCTCAAGCAACTCACAGACGGCCAAAGGCCGGGTCATGTAAACTGGAGAAAAGTTTCTCCAACAGCTTGTCTGGTCCCGCCACCAACGGTGGCAAACTCCCGGCCAGACGCGGCGTAAACCGCTCCTGCAAACCCGTCCTCAGAACTCTACAATGGGGCCGATGGCATTCATACTCGATATCGGTGGCGAAGGCGCACATCCACACGCCTGGAATCTTAACCCCAGTCGGGTAAGAACACTCAACCCTCGTCGCGGCACACCCATACCGCGGCACATTTCGGGACGAGCCGATGCTATTCCCCTCCCTGATCACTCAGTCGATCAGATCATTGTCGAGCGAACCCCCCTCAGAAAAGCAGCACTTCATGAAATCGCGCGGGTCCTCCAGCGCCCCGGCTCGATCGTGCTCCGCCATGCGATGTCAACCAATCTCGACCCGCACCGGTTGGCGCGAACCATCCTGCCCGGGTTGGTTCGACAACGATCTATTTGGGTCGGTCGGCAAATGGTGCTGGAAAGCCACTTTCACCTGGGTCATTTGCCGAACAGGTAGAGAAAGAACCAGTTTTGCCGCCGCACAACACCGAGAGCAGAAAACCCTGGGCTGATTTCGCCAGGAACGAACCGGTTTACTTGGAACGGGACCGAGCAGGCGGCAACTCGCCAATCCGTAAGTCACGAAACCGCAAATCGGTCGTGGGATCATGCCCCTGGATGGCGAGCGTCCCCGCCTTCTTGCGCCGGCCTTTGCGGGGGTTGGCATGCGGGGGGCGGGTATCGGTCCAGTCGCTCACTGGATAGCCGTCGACCCAAACCGCCATGTGATGACCGTCGGCAATGATCGTCTTGGTGAACCAGGCATGATCGCGCGCGATCACCCGCCGTGCATTCTGCCGGCGAAAAATCCCGCCCGTGCCGCAATCGACCGGTTGAGTGGGACCCCCGTCGCGAAAACCATTGTGAATCTGGCTCTCATAGCCGTTCATCATGTCGCCCGGAATACAACGGAAGAAAATACCTGAGTTCAAACCATCCCCCGCCACAAAACATTCGAGCTGAAGTACAAAATCGCCGTAGGTTCCCTCAAACTCCAACTGCCCGGGGCCATCTGTTACGTGCAGCTCACCAGCCTTGGTCACTTCAAAACGGCTCTTTTCAGTGCGGTTCGTATCCCAACCGCTAAGATCGCGACCGTTAAAGATCGACTCTAAACCAAGCGGTCGCAACCATACATTCCGAAAAGCGATCGCCCCTTCACGAAACTGCAAACCGATCCGCCCCCGCAAAACCGGGTGCGGGTCGTCGTAGTCAACCACCGGCCGGCCATCGAGGTGCACCACGATGCGTGGCCCTTCGGCCCGTACCAGGAATTCGTGCCATCGAGGCTCGCCTGAGGTGACCTTGGGAACCGAGTCACCCAGCACCCTGCCCACCAGGCTGCCGGTCGGAAAGGGATTGTCCGGTGGTGCAATATTCAGTTCGTAGCAGTCTTGCTGCGGATCGGTTGGCACGAAGGGGGTTCGCAAGAAAATCCCGCTGTTGGTCCCGGCTGTGGCCTGGAACTCCACGTGGAGCTCGTAGTTGGCAAACTCGGTGGTCGTCATCAAAAAACCAGGCTCACCTTCGGTGACCCGGATCGTCCCATCCACCACCTTCCAGTTGGCCTCGCTGGTCGGCTGCCAACCAAACAGAGACTGCCCGTCAAAAAGCTCAATCCAACCTGCCGAGAGCTGCGCCGGTGAAAGCAAATTGGGCGGTTGCCCCACGACGGCCGAGGGCACCAGCAGACTGCCAGCCACGAGAAAGCAATTGGTAACCATCGAGACCTTGGCCATCAGGGAACTCCTATCTCCAGGCGAACCTCTCCCACCAAACCTCCAGGCTCTGAGGCGAGGGCACCGTGGACCGCTCTCTTGGGCTTGTCAACTCTACAGGGCTTGTCAACTCTGCTGGGCTTGTCAACGCTATAGGGCTTGTCAACGGGGTTTTCAACGGCCGGATGGGTGACCACGATGGCCAGTTCGTTAAAGTCGATGAGCAATTTTGTGACATCAATCCGCAAGCTGGAATCTCCGCGCAACAGCTCGCCCAGCCGCTGGCCATTGAGCCAAACTTCGGCGTGGGACCGGGCAGGCTCGACGACCAGCCACACGGCTTCGCGATCTTCCAGACCCTGGGGCTTGTGAAAACGACGCGTGTATCGCACCTGCCCACAATACTCGGGCCCGCAGACGGCCGACCAGTCGGCTGGCATTTTCGCCGTTTGGGCTTCGGGCAAGTCCTGCGGCACGAGCTCAAGCAAACCGACGTCTGCCGGCAGGAAGCGGCCGGTCGGTTCCAACCGCCAGGGACCCCGAAGCCGGATCGAATGAACGTCCTGCATTTGGGCTGTTGCTCCGTGTGCCTCGGCACGCCATCGATAGTTGGACCTTTGGCCAGCGACGGGCTCAACCGATCTCACCGGACTTACTCGGGGGCGAAATGTTGGCCAACGGTCACCTCGCGGATTTGCTGCGTGTCGAGTTCGAAGATCCGCAGCTTGACCTGCATGGCTCTCAAGGAACGGTCGTAGGGTGGCATCGTTTCGCGTTCACTGACGTCGTCGACACCATATACCAAGTCATCATCAAACCCATTGGTGCCCTCGTCAACCAGGTTATCTCCATCCTCATTCAAACCATTGTTTTCGTAGTGGAACGACCAGGTATCGTACAGCGAATACCCTGGCGCAAGGGGATTCCCAACCCGATCAGGGGTCCACCTGGGCTCGGCAAACCACGGGGCCATAGGTGTAGGCCCCGAAACTACCACATTGAGGCCATAGCCAGCATCGACATAGGCGCCCTGACCCACCAACTCCACCAACGGCATCATACCCGCCGCAGCTCGTGCCCAACCAATGTCCGAGGGGGCCAGCACCGTCTCAGTACTTGGCTCCAGGAACAAGGGGGCGCCCGGATCGAACAGCCGCAGGTCAAACGCCAACGCGTCGGTAAGCATCACGTCTTCGCCCCGACGTTTTCCCCAGAGGGGAGCTAACCCGCGTACTACGTGGACCACTGCGCCGTTGTCATTGAGGATCGCCCGGGCCGTGGCAGGTGATCCGCCCTGTAAATAGCAAAACGGGCGGGATGCATAGCCACCACCCGGGTTGGTCACCCTGTAAGCGTTAACGAAATCAATGAAGGGGAAATCGGTACCGTTGAAATTCACGGATGCCGAACGCAGTTCTGCAGTAGCTGTCGCTCCTGAGCCTGAGGAGGAGGGCTGAAATTGCACCTGAGGATCTGGGTGCTCCATGCCGGCTGAAATCACGGCGAAGGGAAATTTTCGATCCGATTGGTCCGCCCGGTAGTTGTGGTGCTCGTAACGGTTTTCCCGCCGGGTCAGATCCGCCAGCGTGTTGGCCACGATCTTCCACCTCACGAGCTGGGGATCCCACTGCAGGCGGACCGAAAGGTCGTACTGTTCTTGAAACGCAATCAACGCAGCCAGTGCCTTGGGAACTTCAGTCCTGCCAACATCGTCAAGCAGCCGCATGACACCCGGCTGGCCATCCTGGTAGGGTGGCGCCCAGGGTGCAATCAGCAGCGCCCGGCGGTAGATAGTTCGCAAACCGGGTTCGCCAAAAAATCCATCCGCGGCGCCCGTATTGGGTGGGTTCTCGACGGCAAACCACACCACTTCAGCCAGTGGTGACTCGATGGTAAGGTTCGATTGCGGATTGGCCGGATCGGGTACACGGCCCACAAAGGGCTCCTGTTCGTTACGAACCGTGAGCATGAGAATGTCATCGGCATCGCCCAGCCCACCAGGGACCAGGCTGTCGGCATGCTTCATGTGATCTTCCCGCTCGGCATCACTGATGCTGTCGTTGTTGTCGACATCCTCGAACAGATTGTTGCGGGGCAAGAGCGAAACGGTAGGATCAATCTTAACGACGTCAAACTCACCATCGTTATCAAGATCCTGAATCAAGGCAGTGGGGTTGGCATCGGTCAGGGGCCCTTCGATGATTTCCAGGTAGCCGTGGTTCGACTCTGGTCGCTGCCAGGTCACCGCCGGACAGGTCGCCCCGGCCAGGTCGCGCTGCAGAACGTTGCGGGCGTGGCGGAGCTGGCCACTCATCTCGATCGTGGCGCGGCGTTTTTGTACGCTGCCGGTGACATTGGCAAAAATCGTCACGACCGCGCCGATCATCACGAGCGTAATCGCCATTGCGATGAGCATCTCAACCAGGGTGATGCCTCGACAGGCAGTCATTCTGCGCGACATGAAATTGCACTCCTCTCGCTGCTGGCCGGTGCAGCCCCTACCGCCAGCCAGGCTCCCTTATATTATTGCACTTTACGGCCACTCAGGTGTCAATCACGGTAACCGCCGCCCAAACCCCGGCCCGGAACTCACCGGGGGCCGGCTGCCTGCCACGCAATAACCTCGTGAATTATCGCGTTTAAATCGAATTTCGGCTCAAAATCGATCGTTTGACGAAGTTTTGTCAAATCGGGCACACGGCAACGGACATCTTGAAAATCGTCAGAATAGGCTTCCGCGTAAGGTTGATATTGGATCGTGAGTGTCGGATCTACCGCCTCGATCACTTTTTGGGCCAGCGCGCCGATCGAAATCGGCTGGTCGCTACCAATGTTAAAAACCTCACCGGCGGTACTCGGAACATTCATTAATTGGACGGTCGCCCGACACACATCCTCAACATGGGCAAAGCATCGTACCTGCGCCCCGTCGTCGTGGACCACGGGTCGTTTTCCGGCCAGGGCCCGCTCCACCAGCCGCGGGAGGACCATGCCGTATTGGCCCGTCTGGCGGGGTCCCACCACGTTGAAAAAGCGGCCAATCACGACAGGTAACCGATGTTGCCGGTGGTACGCCAGACCCAGGAATTCATCGACCGCCTTGGCGGCCCCGTACGACCACCGCAAGCAAGTCGTGGGGCCAAACACAAGATTGTCCTGTTCGGTCCAGGTTGACTTCGGATTGTTTCCGTAGACTTCACTGCTGCTGGCCAGGAAAAGCTTCAACGGCCGGCCCGCCTTGTACTGGTCGAGCAACTTCGACAGGAGCATCTCCACCGGGGCGATATTACGCTCAATCGACTCGATCGGCGTGTCGACGATCCGCTGCACCCCCACCGAAGCGGCAAGATGATAAATCTCGTCGGCATCTTCGACCAGTTTCCCCATAAGTGCGGGATCGGTTACACTACCTTGGAAGTAGGCAAACGCTGGGTGGTCGATGAGCGGGGCCAAATTGGACCTGGAACCGGTTGACTCATCATCGACAACCGTCACCTGCCGACCTTGCTCGAGCAGCAACTGGGCCAGATGACTCCCAATGAAACCGGCCCCACCGGTAATCAGCGTGCGTTGGACGATGAAGGAATCGCTAGTCGACAAGTCAGTTTCCAGCCCGGTCGGCAAGGGAAGACGGCAAATTGGGCGAGCTGTCCAAATAATAGGTACTCGCTTTGCTAGCAGCAACCGCAGTGATTTGGGTCAAGGGGGACGAGTTCGGGTGGCATTCAATGGCCGCTCGGTGATAATTCGTTGTTAGCCCCAAGACGATAATTCGTTGTTAACCCCGAATCGACCGTTGTTGACCCCGAATCACGAGTTGCGAGGCACCATGCAATCTTTGACAAAAACCCTCCCCCAACCCTGTTTTTTTTCAGCGGTATTGGTGCTGGTCATCCTCCTTCTGGGGGCTGCCGGGCCTGCGGCATGGTCTCAGGAATCGAACCCCGCCCAATCGGACCCCGCCCAATCGGACCCCCAAGCCACTCGGCTGTATCGCAACGCCGTTGCCCTGCAAAATCGCGAACTCTACGACCTGGCGGCGGACGAATGGGCCGCTTTTTTACAACAGTTCGGCGAAGACCCGTTGGCGGCCAAAGCCCGCCATTATCGTGGTGTGTGCCTGTTTCAATTGCAGCAGTATGCGGCAGCAGAGACCGAATTCACCGACGTCACCAGAGGCTACCCGAACTTTGAACTGCTGGAAGAAACTTACGCCAATCTTGGCCTGGCCCGTTACAACCTGGCCCAAGCGGGTAACCCCGATTCGGACAGCCAGGTTGTCCAAATCCAACAGCAAGCGATCGAAACCCTCTCGAAACAACTCGAAAAGTTTCCTGACGGCCCCCTCGCACCACAAGCCTGCTTCTATCGGGCCGAAGCCCTTTACGCTCTCGGCCAACTGGCCGAAGCCACCGCGTCGTACCAACCTTTTTTGGAACGGTATCGACAGCATCCCTTGCGACCTCAGGCACTCTACGGAATGGGGGTAGCGCAACAAGAGTCCAACAAACCGGCCGAGGCGGCACCAATTTTTGCAAAATTTCTCTCCGACTACCCGCAGCACGAACTGACCACCGAGGTGACTCTGCGAACGGGCGAAATATTGCTTGCCGCAGGCAATGCCCAAGCGGCCGAGAAGCATTTTGCCCAAGTGGCCGCCCATGCAGAATTTCCCGATGCCGACTACGCACTCCAGCAGCAGGCGGTCTGCCGATACGACCTGGGCGACTATGCCGGAGCTGGGAAACTTTACCGGGCCCTCGAAAGCCGCTTTCCTGAATCCGACCTGATCGGCACGGCCAAGCTGGCAGCCGGAAAGTGCCACTACCTCGAGGGTGACGATCCGGCTGCGGTGGAATGTCTCAGGCAAGCCCAGGCAGCAGGTGGTGAAGCATCGGCCGAGGCATCCCATTGGCTGACACGCGCCTTGATCCGCTTGGAGCAACCGGCCGAGGCGCTTGCCACCGTCGAGGCAGCCCTTGCTGCCGGGCCCAACACCGAAACAAGCATCACCCTCGCAATGGATCGTGCCGATGTGCTGCTGTCGATCACCGATCGACGCGGCGATGCGATCGAAGCCTACGCCAATATTGCCAATCAACATGTCCAGCACGCCATCGCTCCGGAGGCCAGGTACCTGGCAGCCCATTCCGCATTCGCCCAGGCCGATTACCCAACCGCAAAAAAACAGTCGGGCCAGTTCCTCCAGAACTTCCCCGAGCACAACCTGACCCCCGACGTGTTGAATATTCGAGCCGAAACAGAGCTCCAACTTGGCGAGACTACGGCAGCCGCAGAGAAATTTCGGCAGTTGATCGATCGCTACCCCGAAAGTGAAGAGCATGCCAACTGGACCGTGCGGTTGGCGGTTGCCTACGCGCTCGCCCAGCAGTGGCCTGAAATCATCGAGTTCCTTGAACCACGATGGAACACTCTGCCGGAGGGGCCATTGCGTGCGGAAGCAGGGCTGTTGCTGGGTAAGGCATGTCAGGCAACGGGCGCCTCCGAACAAGCAGTCGATGTGCTTGGCCAAGTGGCGTCGTCGACCCCCGCTTGGGAGCAGGCCGATGACGTTTTGTTGCAGCTGGCCGCAGCCCGTTTGGCCCTGGGAGACTCTGCCCAGGCCAAAAGTACCTATCGCTTGTTGCTCGACACCAAGCCCCACAGCGAGTTGCTGCCGGTCGCCTTGCTCGCCCTTGCCCGCCTGCAGAGCAACACGGGAGAAGACCAGAACGCCAAGAACTCACTTGACCAACTGCTGACGGCTCACCCACAGCATGAAGCCGCCCGTCAAGGCTACTTGATGCGGGCAAATGTACTGCATAAGTTGGATCAGCCTGCAGCCGCGCTCAAAGACGTCGATGCCTTTTTGAAAACCAATCCCGACCGTGATGCCATGTCCAACGCCATCTATCTCCGTGGCCTCTCGCAGGCAAGCTTAAAACAGTATGGCAATGCGGAACAAACCTATCGATCAATTCTCAAGCAACATCCCAAGTTTGCGGCAGCCGACCAGGTCCTCTACGAACTGGCCTGGGCACGACACGATGGTGGGCAAGGCGACGCCACGGCCCTGTTCCGCCAACTGGCAGAAAACTATCCGACCAGCCCGCTGGCGGCCGAATGTTGGTACCGCGTGGGCGAGTCCCAATACGCTGCCGACGACGCCCACGCTGCCATCCACAGCTTTTCTCAGGCAGAAGCCAAGGCAACCACAAACCAACTCCGGGAAAAGGCCATCCACAAACAAAGCTGGTCCCATTTCCACCAAGGGAACCATGACCAGGCGAAGGCAGGTTTCGGGCGCCAAGTCGAAGCCTTTCCCGACGGCAACCTGGTCGCCGATGCCCGCTTGATGATCGCCGAAGCGAATTTTCAAAGCAAAAACTACCCCGAGGCTCTGCGTCTTTTTTCTGAAGAATTGCCCAAGGCGAACACGAACAAGCCTTTGATGGCTATTTCCCTGCTGCATGCGGGGCAGGCAGCCAGCCAGATAGAGCAGTGGGACACCAGTTTAGAACTACTTGAGCGTTGCATCCGTGAACATCCCGCGGCCGAGACGGTCGACGAAGCGCGGTACGAATTGGGGTGGGCAATGTACAATCTTGGCCGTCTCGATGAAGCTCTGCCACTATTTGAACAAATTGCCAATCGCAACCAGTCTGTCCTGGGCGCCCGTAGCCAGTTTATGATCGGTGAGGTTCACTTTGGCGAGAAACGGTATGATGCGGCTGTACGGATGTTCTTTCGGGTATTTGACGGTTACGGTGAAAAACAAGCCCTGCCGGAATTTCACCATTGGCAAGCCGAGGCGATGTTCGAAGCGGCCCGCTGCCTGGAACAGACAGGCCGCACCAAGTCTGCCCACAAGCTCTACCGCGAGCTCATAGAACGTTTTTCCAACAGCGAGAAAGCGACCCACGCACAGAACAAGTTACAATGACTTCAACATTACCTATTGCTTGCCAGCAGCGCAACGCCGCGGCAGGCATCTCCAAGACGACCAACATCCGCCTTCCAGTCACCTGGCTGGCCGGCACGGTTATTGGTTGCGCTGCCTGTCTCTTGTTGGTTGGAACAAGCAGACCAATTTATGGGCAACAAGAGCAACCAAGCCCTGGCGATGCGCAAGCCGAAGAATCGCTTAACGAACAAACGTCGGCTGAACGGCTCAGCGAAACTGCCTCGCAATCGAGCGATGACGGCAGTTCAAGTTCCATACCTTTTCTCGGGCTGATCGTCAAAGGGGGCTGGCTCATGCTGCCCATTGGTGTGATGTCTGTGATCGTCGTGATGATCGGCATCGAACGGATGCTGGGGCTGCGCACGACACGGGTCTTGCCTCAAGCCCTGGTGGACGGTTTGGGAGAGATGGCCAATCGCGATACCTTCGATCCGCGGCTGGCCTACCGCCTGTGCCAGAAGTATCCTTCGGCCGCAGCAACGGTCATTCGGGCAATGCTGCTGAAAGTTGGCCGCCCGCTTAGCGAAGTGGAACATTCCGTCGCCGAAGCATCTCAGGTTGAGGCTGACCGGCTTTATACCAAAGTCCGCACCTTGAATCTGGCGGCGGCGATCAGCCCACTGCTGGGATTGTTGGGTACGGTTTGGGGAATGATTCAGTCGTTTTTTGTCACGGCGAATTTGCCGCTCGGCTCCAACAAAGGCCAGGCCCTGGCCGAAGGGATTTACGTTGCACTCGTCACGACCTTCGCGGGACTTGCCGTGGCAATCCCAGCGGCTGTACTGGCGCATTTGTTCGAAGGCCGAATTCTCTACTTGATCCGCGAAATTGAGCAATTACTGGGCTCACTCCTCCCACAGATCGAGAAATACGAAGGCAAACTGCGCGTCGATCAGCAGTCGCTGGCCCACGGACATGATGCAAACCTTTCCCATCAACACGCCGAATCAAAAGCATCGTGAAGTAAACCACATTCTGAGTTTCCGATCGGGGATTCCGAATTCGCGAATAAGCCGGGCCTAAGGCTCACCTCCACTACGTGCCGATATCATGCCAGTTTCGCTACGCAAATCGCCATCGGCTGGATCGCTCAGCCTCACTCCTCTGATCGACGTGGTGTTTTTGTTGTTGATCTTTTTCCTCGTAACAACCCGTTTTGAGCAAGAAGAACGCGACATGGATGTCAATCTCCCCCAGGCTAGCGCGGCACAACCGACAACCTTCAAAGGGAAAGACATTTTCGTGACCGTGACTCCCGAGGGTCTCTACTTCGTGGACGGAAAAGAATTGGATGCAGCCGAAGTGGAGGCGTTCCTGACCACCGCGTATCAGGCAAACCCGGGCCGTCAGCGGGTAATGATCCGAGCCGATGAAGACTCACGAACGCGGCACGTGGTGGCAGTCATGAATGCATGCAACAAAGCAAATATTCGTAATTACAGCATTGCGACAGAATAACCAGCCGCCAAAGACCACGGCATTCGATTTATTCTCCCAGCCCCCTTGTTTTTATGGCACCGAGTATTCGCCAGATCCGTACGTTGGACTTGCGCCAACCACAGTACTTTGACGATCAGGTTTGGCCAATTCGGGTCGCAATCTGCCTGCTGGGAACTGCCCTCGTCTTGATTGTTCTGGCCCACGGCGGATTTGACAATCCGAGCCCCTGGGCCAACGGTTGGGTACAGCTTCTGGCGGTTGGCCTGCTCACAGGACTTTCACTATGGGCAGTGAACGTCGCCAACACCAAGAATTCACGCCGGCTGCGGCTCTGTTTTGTAATCAGTCTGATAGCCCACATCGGTCTGGGCATTTTCCTTTGCGATCTTAAACTGCAATTCGCCGTCAAAGCGGATGAACCCGCAAAAACCAACCCCGCCGAACAACCTCTCGAAACAAACCGCACGAAAGAATTCGTGATCCAGTCACCACAGACGAGCCCCGTTCACCAAGAAATCGAAAAGCCCGTGACCACCGGAGCGCCGCGGCTACAAACCGATCCGCTCACCAAAAAGCGGACCGAACCAAAACCGCTGCCAAAGAGCGACGCCTCGCCCGATACCCAGATCCCCCTCCGACCGCATCACGTGCACCGCCAGGAACCCCAACAAGCGGTCGCTCGGCGAGCCGAAACGCCTTCTGACCGCAGCCGCCGCGACACGCCACCCGCGGCCCTGAACACGCCACAGCCTGAAGAACTTGCCGACAGCTCCGCGGCACCAGACCGCGTCGCTCCCACAGCCGTCCCCTCTTCGTCGACGATCCAGCGGGCAACCGTGACGGGTCCGCAGCCAAGCGTCTCGATCCGTCAAGTAGGTTCTGCCGATCCCAGTTTACAGGCGACAGTCCTTCGCGAGCGACGCCCACGGCAGCAGGAAACATCTCCTGACCGACCCAGAACATCGATCGCCAGACGACAGCGCCAGCAATCACCGGCAACACCAAACCTGGCAGGGCAAATCGCCCGGCAGGAGCCCGCAGTCATCCTCCCACCTTCCCCCAGCGAACAACCGCGACCACGCATGGAACAAACGTCTCGCAGCAACGCCACCTCCCCCTTCGTGAAACCGGTACCCGCCGACGCAATACCCGACACGGTTGCTACCATCCCTAGCCAGGTCATTCCCCAACAATTGCTCAGCGAGGCGTTGCCAACTCTGGCCCACGATTCGACTCGCAGCCGCGAACGTGAACGGGTCGCACTGGTGATCCCTGTGGAGACAAAACCGATCACCGAAAAACTTGCCGAAACGGCTTCCACCCGCAGCCGGAAAATTCAAACGCTTGAACCAACTCACGTTGTCGTTTCGAGGTCAGTTCAACCCGAAGTCCATATGGTTTCGCCAACGAATCCTGTAGCGAAATCTGCTCCAGTTAATTTGGGTAAACCGATACGGGTTCAGCCTACCCCCATCGTTCAAGCCAACTCACCAGGCTTACGTCCCCACAAAGCCAGGGGATCCTCATCACCACATAAGCGCAAACTAACCCAGGTTGCAACTGCGGGGACGGAACCGATCAAGGATGTTACTTCACCGGAAGCTGCGGATGACCAAGGTGGCGGAGCTCCCTTGGCAAAACAGTCCCCAGCGGCAGCGGCCGGCTCGACCATGGCCCGATCGGCAACAAGCGTGGCAACCGAACAAATCGTCCAACACGGTGCGGCAACAAACGCAACGGTTGGCCAACTGTCATCAACACCAATTCCACTCCGGCGGCGGGCCACCACTCTTGCAGGGCTCCGGTCGGGGGGCGGATCTGCGGAGCCGCGACGAAGCCGAGGACCACAACCAACCGCCTCGCTGAAAACAACCGCACCCTCACTGGTAACGCTTACGCGAGACAATACCCGGTCGGCTTCAACTCCAACGACGCAACTTGGCAACCTCCCCGACACGCCCATTGGCTTGCCACAGGAGACGGCCGACCGACTGGTAAACAACCCAACAGAGACCCCATCCTCAACGAACTTCGACGACACCGGATCGAGTGCAGCTGCGCCCAACCAACTGGCAACTTCCGCTGGAGAAGGCAGTCCGGAAACGGGAGCGGATTCCGGTCAATCAATGCCCATCGCCAGCGGAAAGACTGGCCTGGCAGGTGGGGCAACCGAATTGCAAACCACACTCCGACGGAGGACGGGGCCCTTGCCGGTCCTGATTAACCAGCCAGAAGGTGCCGGTGGACTGCTCACAACTCCTGCCCGGGCAATTGGTGTGCCCGATCGCCGGGCACAACGCCAGGCCGAACTGGCCCATACGGCCTCGAGCCGACTAATTCGGAAACGGGTTGGTCACCGGCCGGCGATCAGCGGGAAAGCCCGTGTGCCAGCTGCTGCCTTCTCGCAACGTGGCCGCCGGCAGGAAGACCAACCGGGAGATTACGAAGGTGGACCGTCGGCAAAGACCGAAGCCGCCATTGAACTGGGTTTGGAATTCCTCGCCAAGTTACAACTTCCTACCGGACAGTGGCGATTTGATAATCTCGTTGCAGCTGGTGATACCCCCGCCGACAACGCGCCTGCACTCCGTGCCGAAGGTGCTGCAACCGGTTTGGCTCTGTTGGCTTTTCTTGGTGCGGGCTACGACCATTACGACGAAAAATACCAGCAACCTGTGCAGAACGGCCTCGAATACCTGATACAGATTCAAAACGATTCGGGTGAGATCTTTCCCCAAACCGGCTCGTCTCAAAGCGAAGTCATCCGGTTTTACAGTCATGGCATCGCGTCACTTGCCCTCTGCGAAGTGGTTGGCATGACCGGTGATGAACGAATTCGCGAACCTGCTCAACGTGCCCTCGACTACCTCCGTAAAACACAGCATCCAGAGCGGGGTGGCTGGCGCTATGTGCCCCGTGTGAACGCCGATCTATCGGTTACGGGCTGGCAACTGATGGCGTTGCGGAGTGGCCAACTCGCGGGGCTCGACGTCGACAACGCAACTTACGACCGGGTCAACAACCTGTTGGAAGCGTGCCGCGAACAGGGCAACGGTCAAGCCCGGTTTCGCTACAACCCATGGGCATCGACCACGAACCCCCGCACACTTCACGGTCGCAAGCCAAGCACGGTCATGACGGCGGTTGGCTTGCTGGGGCAGCTTTACCTGGGGCAAAACCGCGACAACTCACGGATGCAACGTGGTGCCGATCACTTGCTGGAAAATTTACCCGAAATCGGTTTGTCAGAAACACCCGCCCCGACCGGCACCCTTGGGAATCCGTTGCGGGACACCTACTATTGGTATTACGCAACGCAGGTGATGTTCCACATGGGGGGAGATTATTGGAAAGCTTGGAATGTGCGGCTTCACCCATTGTTGGTCGAGTCACAAACCATAACAGGCCCGCTGGCAGGAAGCTGGCATCCCCAACAGCCCGTCCCCGACAAATGGGCCCGCTACGGTGGCCGGCTCTACGTCACGACGATGAATCTTCTATCGCTTGAGGTCTATTACCGGCACCTGCCCCTGTATGAAATGACGGCCAGGTAGACCGTGACCGCGGCCAGGGCATTGAGTCTTGGAGGCTTTGGAGCCTTGGAACCGTGAATCGCCCCGTGGTGGGGACATCCCGGCATAAGGCCACACCGGGCCGCGTGGTTCTCTCAGATTGCGTGACGGTCCGGATCCCCTTCAACTCAAGGGAGACGTTAAAACTTAACCTGTATTGCCGAACTCGGGGCGACGTCGGCCAAGCTGTCCTTGCAAACGCTGGACAATTGCGCTGTGCATTTGGCTAACGCGGCTCTCAGAAAGATCGAGCGTAGCCCCAATTTCTTTCATCGTGAGCTCTTCATAATAATAAAGAATGATGATCAACCGCTCGTTGCGGTTGAGACCTTTGGTCACGAGTCGCATGAGATCGGATTTCTGGATCCGGCGAGTCGGATCTTCACCCTTCTTGTCTTCGAGAATATCAATCTCGCGAACGTCCTTAAAGCTGTCGGTTTCATACCACTTTTTGTTGAGGCTGATCAATCCGACAGCGTTGGCGTCACTGATGAGTTTTTCCAACTCCTGGGTGCTTAGACCCATCTGCTCAGCGAGTTCGTTCTCATTAGGTTGACGACCTAGCTGGGCTTCGAGTTGCTTGATTGCTTCATTGAGCTTACTCGCCTTGGAACGAACCAGTCGTGGCACCCAGTCCATCGTGCGCAACTCATCGAGCATCGCTCCTCGAATTCTGGGAACACAATATGTCTCAAACTTGACACCTCGACTGAGGTCGAACGCGTTGATCGCATCCATCAGGCCAAATACGCCTGCCGAAATCAGGTCGTCTAATTCAACGCCATCGGGCAGGCGGGCCCAGATGCGCTCGCCATTGTATTTGACAAGTGGCAAATACTGTTCGACAAGTCGATTGCGCAGCCGCTTATTGGTTTGATCGAACTTGAACTGTATCCAAACTTCGGCAATCTCTTCCTTGTTGGCAACTACTGTGGCCATAAGTCCTCCATGACATAGCCCGAGAGTCGTCAGCAACCGGTGAACTACCAGGTTCCTTTCTGGTCGTTCATGTCACCGAAGGGTGCTCCCTGTTCGGTGACAAATCCTCTGTCCGGTTTAGCCATTGCTTTCTGACAAAGACTCTTCACCGCTTGCTCCCGAGGCCACAAGCGGTTGTCCAAGTTTTAACCATACCGCATCGTCAACGGTTGACTGGGCAACCGAGCCCAAGATCAAACCAACCGCTGAAAACGCAAACAGGTTTACGATTCCAGTGACCAATGTTCTCTCAAGACCCGCTCCGCAAACCACCCCTGGAAGCATGGCCACAGCCATTGCCAAAGGGCCTAAAATGCCTGCATCAGCGTGTCCCACTGACCACCACCTCTGCCGATAAACTCAACTTATTCTCGCCATCTTAACGCAACTAGGCACGAAAACGTGTTGCCATCTTTTTATCGGTAGGTAAGGCCCACAGGATTAGTAAAACTGTGTCGAATTTACGAAAGGTCCGATTTGTACGTCTCCCACTTCTCCGGTTTCCGGAGTTTGTCTGGGTGGTTGCTTCAGCTCGCTTGCGACCTCGCGGGTCAACTCACGAATCGCCATGACATACGAGCTGTTTGTGGAGGAATTGATCTCGGCGGCCAGAGAAATAAGAATGGCGAACTCGTTTTCGGGCAGCGGGGACAAAATGGGAACCAGTTCTCCCAGAAAACGAAAACATGCCCCGCCAAGACGACGGCGCACTTCTTGGGCCAACCCCAATTCACCAACCCGATTCACAGCGATTCTGACTTTTGACAGCGCGCCATAATGCGCTGCCATCTTTAACATGGTGTAAGTTGCCAGGATCGACCTTTCTTCAGGGGTTGTCACCACCAATACAACGTCGGCCAGTCGCCACAGGTTTGCGTTCCATGGGGTGAGGCCGAATCCGGCATCAACGACCACTACGCCGCTGTCCTCCGCCAGGCGGTCGATTTCAGCAGCAAAACGGTCCGGCGCATTTGCTGGCAGGTGGTGAGACCCGATGCCGCGAACGTCTCCCGGCAGAATCCGAATTCCCCCCGGCCCCGTTTGCAAGATTTCAGCAGCAGTTCGCCAACTTGTAAGCATCTCGACGATGGTCGCGCCTGTTGGGCAGTCGATTCCCGCAAGGGCGGTTGCCGACGCCTTCTGCAAGTCGGCATCCACGAGCACGGCCTGGCGATCGTGAGCAGACATACCGACGGCTAGATGCACTGCCAAAGTCGAGCTCCCCACACCGGAAGTGCCACCGCAAACGGTAACGATAGCCGCCCGGTTGTGCTCCAGGTCGGCTGGAGGAGGCAAATCCACGAGTTCACGCAATCGGTGTGCTTGATCAGACATCAGAAAAAAATAGCAAAAAAGTTAACTGAACTTTGTGGATCCACCGAAGGTGACGTTTGGTTTCACTCTTCCATACCGAGCATTGCAGATGCAAGTCGGTCGGCAACGGCAACCTGAATGTCGTCGGGAACGTTTTGCCCATCGGTAAGATAGGCAATCGGCAAGGGGCACTTTCGAATCAACGAGATCAAGTGTCCGAGACTGGTCGCCTCATCGAGCTTGGTCAAGGTGATAGCCGTCGTACCGACTTCGGCAAATCGATCGGCTGTAGCGGCCATCCCATTGGCGCCAGCCGTCGCGCTCAAGACGAGGTGCACTTCATCGGGTCGTGCTTCGGCAAGCATCGATTTGAGTTCCTGGATTCGCACCTCGTCACGAGGACTCCGACCGGCCGTATCCATCAACACCAGGTCGAGGTGACTCATGCCGGCAACTGCTTCGCGCATTTCGCGTGGTGTTGCAACGACTTCCATGGGCAAGTCGATGATATCGGCATAGGTGCGCAACTGTTCCACGGCGGCAACACGGTAGGTGTCGACCGTAATCAACCCCACGCGTTTTCTCTCGCGGAGCCGATAGTTGGCTGCCAGTTTGGCAATGGTCGTTGTTTTCCCCACACCGGTTGGTCCCACAACCGCGACGAGACGGCGCCTCGACTCATCTGTGCGAACTGGCCCTGTCACCTTGATTTCATTTTCCAGCCATTGAGCAAGCCTGGTTTTAATGAGCAACCCGTCGACCAGTTCGTTCGAGCTTGATTCGGATCGCACGAAGTCAATGAGTTCACGCGCTATGGTTTCTTCGACATCTGCCTCGATCAAATCGGTAAACACGCGAAACAGGACTTCAGGCAATTCGGGCCCGGGAAACTTGGTTGTTCGCTCATAGAGTTTTTCGACTAATTCTTGTAACGTGTCGATCTGACCAACCACATCGCGTTGAAAATCGTTTCGATACGTGGCGGCGTAATCGGAATGCGACAAGGGATCCGGATCCTGCGAGGCTGATGTGGTGACCGTTTCAAGTTGAGGTTGGGCAATTCGACTAGGTACGTTGACTGTCGCCGAGGCAGCAATTTCATACTCTTGACCAAATAACCAACTCCCCACCCAACCACGGTTACATTGCCGAGTATGAAGAACCGAGGCATCTGGCCCCAATTCCTGGTGTACAAGGTCCAGGGCCTGTCGCATCGTTTTGGCTCGAAAGGTCTTGATGTCCATGTTGGTTGCTCACCTTCATGTAGTGGTTAGCAGAAGCGTATAAAACATTTTGCCGGGTCCAGCGGTTACCTCACATCGGCAATGATGCCCTCCGTGACAACCCTGGTATCGCGCGTCACTTCGTTGAAGCTCAACACAACCAGGTTGGGGAGGTGACTTTCCGTTAATTGCTTGAAAGCCGCTCGAATCTGAGGGCTTACCAGCACAATTGGCGTTCGATTTTGTGTCATCATTTTTTCAATCTCGGCCCGTACCAACTGGCACGTCGCTGCGCTGGTTTGGGGGGACATCCGAATGAACAGACCACGTTCGTTGTGTTCAAAGCCCGCCCGAACCCGATCCTCCAATGCCGGATCGAGCGCCACCACGTGAAGTTCGTAATCGGCATTTCGGTACCGGGTGCAAATCTGTCGGGCCAGTCGCTGCCGCACGGTTTCAGTCAGCAACACCGGATCCTTGGATCGCGGTGCATGGTCACCCAAGGTCTCGAGAATCAAGCCAAGTTGTCGAATCGACACTTGCTCGGTCAACAACATCTGCAGGATGGCTTGGACCTCGGCTAGCGTCATCACACCCGGAATCAATTCTTCGACAACGGCGGGCGAGGTCGCTTTGAGTTCGTCGATCAAATGCCTGGTTGCGTCGCGCGTGAGTATCTCGTCGGCGTGCCGCTGGCAAACCTTCGTCAAATGGGTTGCCAGCACGGCCCCTGGTTCGACAACCGTATAACCAAACATCTCCGCCTGATCGCTGTGCTCTGGCGCAATCCATTTTGCGGGAGCGCCATATGCCGGATCTTTCGTGTCGAGCCCGTCCACTGTTCCCGTTGTCCTGCCGGAATTGATCGCCAGCAATCGGCCAGCCTGCAACTCGCCCTGAGCGATCGTCATGTCGGCAATCTTGATCCGGTACTCTTGCTGGTCGAGCCGCATGTTATCGCGAATACGAACTTTGGGCATGATGATGCCGATTTCGCCAGCGATGTTCTGCCGCACACGTTGAACACGCTCAAGCAAGTCACCCCCACGACGGGGGTCAGCCAGTCGAATGAGCCCCACCCCAAGTTCTACTTCCATGGGATCAACCGCGAGGTAATTTTCGACTCGATCGACGGAACACTGCTTTTCTTCAGCTGCCTGCTGCGCGGCCACTGCGTGCTGCTCGCTTTGACGGCGATTCAACGTGAATGATAAGCCCAGGCAAGCCCCCCCCAAGGTCAGCAACGGAACACGTGGCAAGTCAGTCATGATCAACACGGCCAGGAATCCGCCTGCGACAGTCAGAACCTGGGGCCGCAAGAAAATTTGGTTCAGGAACTCCCGGGGAAGATTCGTGTACCGTGTGCTGCGGGTCACGAGCAAGCCAGCCGCCAGCGAAATCAAAAAGGCTGGGATCTGGCTCACCAACCCGTCGCCAATCGTAAGTCGTGTAAAGAGTTCTCCAGCTTCAACCAGGCCCATCCCCTCTTCGGCCATGCCGATCACCAAACCTCCCACGATGTTGACAAGGGTAATCACAATTCCGGCGATGGCATCGCCACGAACAAACTTGCTGGCACCGTCCATCGCCCCGTAGAAGTCTGCCTGTTGGGTGATTTCGGCGCGGCGATTCTGGGCTTCTTTTGCGTCAATGATGCCTGCGTTCAAGTCCGCATCGATCGCCATTTGCTTACCCGGCATACCGTCCAGTGCAAATCGAGCGGCAACTTCGCTGATCCGGGTGGCACCTTTAGTAATGACCAAGAACTGGATCACGACAATGATCACAAAAATAATCAGGCCCACGACAATCTTGCCGTCTCCGGCGACGAAGTCCGAAAACGCCGTAATCACGCCCCCAGCCGCGTGCTCCCGATCTGTCCCTGCCCGGGTGAGAATCAACCGTGTGGTCGCCACGTTCAGTACTAACCGGGCCAGCGTGGTTGCCAAAAGTAGCGAAGGAAAGATGCTGAACTCCAGCGGAGTCCTCACGTAAATCGTCGTCAACAACACGATCACGGCCACGGTGATGTTACCCACCAGGAGAACATCCATCAGCGCAGGTGGAAGCGGTACCAGGATCACCAGAAGACTGGCAATGATGGCAACCGGTAAAATCAAATCTTTGGTGCGGTTTACCAGTCCCCCCACTGCCGCACTTGCCGCGTCCGAAGCCACGGACGGTCTCCTAACGAACCAGAGATAAGAAAAGAAAGTAGATGAGAGCGGCGGGAAACTACCGGATCCAGCAACCACTGTCCAGACCGGCGTATCGATAGCACTTGCATGATCGCCAGACCAAGACAATACTCAGCCCAGTAAAAGACCCAAGTAAGACCGCTTGAAGTGCGGTCTACCTTACTCGGAAGGAGCAATGACCATGCGGAGGGCAAAAATCACCATTGTTGGTGCTGGCAATGTAGGGGCAACTACGGCTCACTGGTGTGCCGCTCGGGAACTAGGCGACATCGTGCTGGTCGATATCCCCCAGGCTGGTGATATGCCCAAGGGCAAGGCGCTCGATCTCCGGCAAGCCTCGCCCGTGTTTGGCTTCGACTCCAATATCATAGGCACCACCAGTTATGAAGAAACGGCCGACAGCGACGTTGTCGTGATCACGGCAGGCATTCCCCGTAAACCCGGCATGAGCCGTGACGACCTGCTGGCAACCAACGCCAAAATCATGACCAGTGTCTGTGAACAGGTCAAAGCGACCAGCCCCCATGCAATCGTAATCGCAGTCAGCAACCCGCTCGATGCCATGGTTCAGCGGGCCCAACAAGTAACCGGATTTGAACACTGCCGCGTGTTTGGTCAAGCCGGAGTACTCGATACAGCCCGCTATCGGACGTTCCTCGCGATGGAACTGGGGGTTAGCGTCAAGGATATCTCGGCACTTCTGCTGGGGGGGCATGGCGACACCATGGTTCCGATTCCCAGTTGTACTTCGGTGGGGGGCATTCCGATCACCCAGTTGCTCGATAAAACTCGACTCAACGAAATTGTTGAACGGACACGCAAAGGGGGTGGTGAAATCGTTAGCTTGCTGAAGACCGGCAGCGCATACTATGCCCCCGCCGCAGCAACCGCACAGATGGTTGAAGCCGTTGTGCACGACAAAAAGCGATTGCTTCCCTGCGCAGCGTACTGCACCAACGAATATGACGTCGGTGGTTACTACGTGGGAGTTCCTGTAATTCTGGGTTCCGGGGGCGTGGAGAAAATTATCGAGTTGAAACTCAACGAATCGGAACGTGGCGACTTTCAGAAAAGTGTCGAAGCTGTCAAGGAACTTGTTACATCAATGGCAAATCTTGGTTAGCGATTTGTACAAAAGTGTTATTCCACAAATGGCATGCTAGCATTTTGTCTTTGAAACTAGCCTGAAACTTCTTTCGACTCCAGATTTTCCGCACTGCGGGTTCTTTTTTGTGCCCTGCGGATAGCTTACCGTTGACATCTGTCGGCGACTGCAGTAAAGTTGGCAGCCGAACATCGGTTTTCCGATACGCAGCACACCCCCCCTTTGCCTGCCGAAGCATATCCACTTTAACATCGAGTCACGTGGTAAGGCAGGTTGTCGCCGAGAGTTTCCCCCAAACACCCCCGATAGTCAGGTCGGAGCATGAACCGTGTTGCCCCGCTATCAGAAGATACATTAACAAACCTCGACCAACTCTCATCTTACAACTCGATCACGGCCGACCAGGAACCACTCCCTCAAATTGCGACGGGAGAGGTTACTGATCACGCGATTTTTGTCCCCATGCATTACGAACAGCGGTATTCGTATCCGCTGGTCGTTTGGCTTCATGGACCGTCGGGCAACGAACGGCAACTCCAGCAAGTAATGCCAATGGTGAGCCTGCGCAATTACGTAGCGGTTGCTCCCAGAGGTACCATTCTCGAAGAAGATTCGGTCAACGCGTTTTCTTGGAAACAGTCGCCAGCACACATCGAACTGGCCGAAGACCGTGTCTTCGATTGTATTGACATCGCCAAACGCCAATTCAACATCCCCAACGAGCGGATTTTCCTCGCTGGCTATGGGTGCGGTGGTACGATGGCTGTCCGCATTGCCTGGAATCATCCAGAACAATTCAAAGGGGTCGCAACCATCGGAGGCTCTCTGCCAGAATGCCACCGTCCGCTGCACCACGTGAACCGGTTGCGCCGACTGCCGCTGCTCCTGGCGTGTGGACAGAACGCAAGCGTCTTCGATCAACAGCTCGTTTGCGACAATTTGAGGCTCTTGCACAGCGCTGGGATGATCGTCGCCTTGCGACAGTACCCTTGTGCAGATGACCTGAGAACCACCATGCTCAACGATCTGGACCATTGGGTGATGAGCATCGTATGCGAGAAGACCTGAGCAGCAAACTGCGTTGAGTCTCGCCTCTTTTCTACGGTCGCGTATTGCTGGCCCTTCAGCACGTACACCGGGGGTGCATTCCCGAGACCCTTGGCAACCAGTTCACCAAAGGCAGCTACGACGGGCTAAAGCAAAAACCGATCACCAGGAAGATCGCTGTTAGTGATAGCAAACATTCGGCAGCTGGTATGCCTGCTAGCGGGCAATGCCGAGTTCCACGCCCAACGATCACCAACGACAGCGAACCGGTTCCTACACAGTACTAGCAGTACTAGCAGTGTGCCGCCGGAGAAACCACATTGACACTCGACTTCCTGGTGCGGTACAAACTGGCCGCTTTTCTACCAACCACGCCGTTGAGTAACTCCTGTGGCCAGCCTGAATTTGTCTGGTGCTTATCGCCGAGGTCGCTCGCCTTACGAATGAGTTGGAAGTCAAGGATCGTGAATTTGCACGCAAAAACAGCCTGCCTGATTTGGGCCAAATGGGGTCACACGTCGCCCACAAGGTACCCAATAGCCTCGTGCCGGTCACATTGACCATGACATTTTTCCGACGGCGGCTGGCGGATGATATCGCCAGCCTGGACATTTAAGCAAAAATCGAGGCAGGGTTTCACGCCCTGGATGCCATCGTGAACGATCTCCTCAGCTTTACTGCATATCAGGATCCCCAACGGGAAACATTTCTTGTTTGTGACATCGTAAACGAAGTGTGTGATTCACTCGAACCACAGCTCGATGCGCAAGCCATCGAGGTCGATCGCGACGTACCCCCCCATACGCTTTTGCATGCAGACCGGGAAATGATGCAGCGAGCCATCCTCAACCTGGTGCTCAACGCGGTCGATGCTATGCCCAAAGGTGGCCACCTGGTCATCACTTCTTACGAGGGGCCATTTGGATTCGAACTCGAAATTGCCGACTCCGGTCCTGGACTGAATGAAGAGGAAAAGAAGTGTCTCTTCGAACCCTTCTACAGTACCAAGTCGACCGGTAGCGGGTTGGGACTTTCGGTCGTGTCCCGTATTGTCGAATCGCACGGGGGTACCGTTTCGGCAATCAATTGTCCGGAGGGGGGTGCCGCCTTTACGATTCGCATCCCAAGTAAAACACGAGGAGCCGCCGCCGCATGACCAACTCCTCGTTATCGAACGAACCAGCCCAATACGCAGGCCGTATCCTGGCCATCGACAGCCTGGAACGGGTCCCGGAGATTCAACACCGGCCACTCGATGTCGAATGAGTGAGGATCACCGCTCATGCCGATCCGGGAACAGGTCGTGAACTTCACGCCAGCACGCCAATGGACGTTTATCGCGAAATCCAGGAAATCCGGATATGACTTCATAAGCAGCGGGGCGTACTTGCCAGCGTTACCTTCCTCGCACAGTAAGTCACGCTTATCCCTAATTCACAACAACGACTGTTTCCAAGAATGAACTTCTTGAATACTGCTACCACCCAACTGCGGGACCTGCTCCAGTCAATGACCCCCGGTGCGCATATCCTTGCCTGGCTTTTGCTGGCAGTGGTCTTCGTCAGTTTGGGGTTCCTGTTGCAACAACGGGCAGCTGTGCCGGATGTCTACCTGTTTGGTGGCGAGCATCTTCCCGCAAGTCAGCTAGACCGGATCGAAGCAGCCATTGCCAAGCGGGGGCTTTCGGGACAGCAGCGCGAGGGCAATCGCATTCGAGTCCCGGCGGGGAAAAAACATGAATACCTTGCCGCCGTTGCCGAAGAAGGCGCATTACCACGCAACTTCCACGACCTGATGGGAAACTCGCTCAAGGAAGGTGGGATTTGGGAATCTCGCGACCGAACCCGACAACGATTGCAGATTGCTAAAACCGAAACGCTCTCTGAGATTGTCCGCGCGATGAACTGGGTCGAAGACGCTATCGTGCTCTACGACGAACAACCCGCCAGCGGGTGGAACCGCCCCAAACAAGTCACCAGCTCGGTCAATGTCCAGCCCCTCCCCGGCGAATCACTCACCTACCAGCGAAAAAAGGCGATCCAACGACTGGTAGCCCACTCGGTCATTGGGCTGAAACCCGAGGAAGTCGCCGTGACGAGTTTGGGCGACGACTCGTCGTACGCAGCCAGCGGAATTTCTCCCGAGGCGTTCGATGACGTCTACCTCCGCGAACGGGCCAAGTTTAACGAACATCAGCGGACTGCCATTCTGCACGAACTCGATTACATCCCAGGCATTCGTGTCCAAGTTAATGCCGAACTGGAAAACGTTGCGGAAAACACCACCCGCACCGTCAAACCCGACCTGAAAACAACCGTCGTGCGGTCAACCAACGTCAAAGAATCTTCGGAACAAACAACCGCTGATGCGGGAGGGCGGTCAGGACTCGAAGCACAAGGACCAGTCCGTCAGCAGGAGGCACTTACCGCCAAGACAAACCGCAACAACACAACAAACAGGACTAACGATGAGGAAAGCGTGGTCGGCTTCACGAATCAGTCGGTTCACAAATCAGGACACCTCCCAACTCAAGTGTGGACCACGATTGCCGTGCCACGTGGTTACTTGCTCCAGGTGTGGCGAAATCGCAGCCCAACTCCGGCCGGCCAGGCTTCCCGTGAACCCAATCAACAGGAACTCGACACGCTGGCAGAGGAACAAAAGAGAATTATTGAGAATCTCGTCGAACCGCTCCTCCCGGGGCATATTGAAGGCGCAGAATCGACCAAGCACGTGACGGTTGAATTCGTCGATTCCGTAACCCCCCCTCCGTCCCCGGCACCCTCGCTCGCTAACACGGCCTTGGCCTGGACTGACCGCAACTGGGGTTCTCTGAGCATGGTTGGACTGGCCATGCTGAGCCTGCTCATGCTCCGTTCGATGACCAGTTCTCACACTCGCAACAGAGACTTAGCCGTCGCCAGACAGGAGGAAAACCTGGGCGAGCACGACGATGAAAGTTCCTCTCCTGAAAAGAATCAGGGTAGGAATTCGATACCCAAACTCCATGGGAAGACTGAATCTTCCCTGTCAGACGATCTCGTTGAGATCGTCCATGATGACCCTGACGCGGCGGCCACCATTCTCCGCAACTGGATCGGCAAAGCTGCATGATTCTTGTTGGCATAGCCGACCCCACCACTTCGGACCACTACCTTAAGGCACCAGTCGATGACAAGACCCCACCCCACTATGGGCCGTTCCTCTTCGCTCCGCAAAGCGGCAATTCTGGTTCGGAGCCTCGACAGCGACACCGCTGCTACACTGCTTACCCAGCTCTCGACCCCGGAAGTCCAGCAAATACGTGATGCAGTTTCGTCCCTTGGTAACATCGATGCCGACGAACGGGCCGATGTCGTTGCGGAGTTTCGCTCCGCCGGTGTGGTAACGTCTGAGAATTGCCAATCCGGGGTGGAACTTGCCGACTCACTGTTTACTGCCGACGTTGAACCTGTCAGTCAGAAGAACCCACCAGAAAACGCCGGCTACGAATCTCCCCACCCCTTGTTTGTGTTCCTGGACCATGCCGTGGCTAAAGACCTCGCTCCTCACCTGGCCCGAGAACAGGCGCAAACAATCGCCGTTGTACTTTCCTACCTGGACGATCAACGTGCGGCCACACTCCTTGAGGTGTTGCCCGTGACGCGCCAGCTGGAAGTCATCGAACGACTTGCCGTCATCGGAACTGCGGACCTGGAGAGCTTGCGGGCAATTGAGCAGGAATTGGCCATTTGGGTCAAAAAGCAGCCCAAGCAGTACCAAATTGACAACGATCGCACCAACCATGCGGTTAGAATTCTGGCGGCCTCCAATGCATCAAACCGGCAACAACTACTTACCGAACTTCAGAAGCACAAACGGCAATTGGCCGACCAGTTGAGCGTCAAAATTGACGATGTTCACTCAAGCCACCAATCCACACCGCAAACCGCGAGCACCAACACCGCTCAACCGGTCACTTGGTCCCAATTGGCGAGATCAACAGCCAGCCAGAACGTTGGTCGGGCGGCCCCTTCAAACCAGCCAACCCTACGAGAGCAACCCACGGCGGAGTCGACAGCAAAACCGGCCTTGGAGCCAGTCAAAGCTGCCCACCCGGCAATTCCCTTTGAAAACCTGGCTTCTTTGGATACCACAACCCTTCACGCCATATTCTGCACCGTGGACCGTGAAGTGCTTCGCCTGGCTCTGGCTAGTGCTGATGACACACTCGTCACTCGAATCACATCACAACTACCAAAGAAGTTGGCGCGTCAATTTCGCCACAGCCTTTACGAACTCGGACCCACACGTCTGAGTGATGTTCAGCGGGCCCGGCAATCGCTCGCGGCAACAGCCACACAATTCCTTTCTGAGCCTTCGTCGCCGAGGTTTACCTCCCTAACGTAAACACGTCACAGGTTCGACATGGCTACGATTATAAAAAGTTCCGGCAGTCAACGGCAGGGCACCACGGTGGTGCAACCCGTGGCGTTTCGCTTGGAGGACTTGCGAGATCAGGCCGACGAATACCTGGGTAAGGTGCGCGATCAGGCTGCGGGCATTATCGCCACCGCCCATCAGCAAGCCGAGCAAATCCGGCGCCGGGCAGAAGAAGCGGGGCACCTGGCTGCCGAGAAAGCGATTGACCGCATCCTGGACGAAAAAGTCGCCAAGCAAATAGAAACTCTTGTACCGGCAATCAATCGTCTCGTCTCCGAACTGGAAGATGCCCGCGGGCAATGGCTGGATCACTGGCAAGCTTCAGCCATCAAATTTGCCACGGCGATCGCTGAACGCATCATTCGACGAGAGCTAAGCCAAACCCCGCAGATCACTCTCGATTTGGTCCGAGATGGCCTCACACTGGCTGCTGGTTCCACAGAAATTGTCGTTTGCCTGAACCCGAAGGACCACGAGAACCTGGGGCAACAGGTTGAGCAACTGGCGCTAGCGGTTGGACAACTTGCTCCCGTGACCGTGACCGCCGACCCAAACGTACCACCCGGTGGCTGCCGCGTGATGACCAGGTTTGGTGAGATCGATCTTACAATCGAGTCGCAACTTGCCCGGATTGAAACGGAACTCACGGTCCCCTAAACCTGGCGTGACGGAAACGGCGACCAGGCAGAAAAGATCGCAACCACGATGGACGAGATTTTGCAACATACGATGACAGCCGCCCTCACTGGCCGCGTTATCGAAACCGTTGGTGATACGGCTGCCGTGGCGAACTTTCCAGCACCGGTCGGGGCGGTGGTGGAGGTCGAACGTGTCTCTGGCGGGCCCACCGAAGGTGAAGTGATTGGATTTCGTGAAAACCTCACGCTGGTCTTTTTGTTTACCGGTATTACCGGGGTGCGGCACGGAAATCGCGTTTGCCTGACCCGTACGGCACGGTCTTTGCGAGTGGGTCCCAACCTGTTAGGACGCGTGGTTGATGCACACGGCAATCCGATCGACGGTCGGCCGCGGCCGATGTTAAGCGGTCTTTCACGTCTCGACCGGAGGCCACCGCTTCCAACCGAACGGCCCCCCATCGATACACCGCTCTCCACGGGTATACGAGCCGTCGACACGATGCTCTCGTGCGGCCGTGGACAACGGCTCGGCATCTTCTCCGGGTCGGGCGTTGGTAAAAGTGTTTTGCTGGGAATGATGTGTAAGCGGTCCGAAGCGGATGTCATTGTCATCGGGTTGGTCGGTGAACGAGGTCGCGAGGTCAACGAATTCCTCGACCGGGAGCTTGGTCGCGAAGGGCTTGCCCGCGCTGTGGTCGTCGTAGCAACAAGCAATGAATCAGCACTCCGGCGAACCCAAGCTGCGTTTACAGCGACGGCAATTGCCGAGTACTTTCGAGACCAAGGTAAAAACGTGTTGTTGCTGTTCGATTCGATAACGCGGTTCGCAATGGCCCAGCGTGAAATTGGCCTGGCCGCCGGCGAGCCTCCGACCACCCGTGGATATCCGCCGTCGGTGTTTTCGGCTCTGCCAAAACTATTGGAGAGGGCTGGTCGTGGCCCCACCGGAAGCATCACCGCCTATTATTCGGTACTTGTCGAAGGTGATGATCCGACTGAGCCGGTCGCCGACGCGATTCGGGGACTACTCGATGGGCACATCTGTCTGAGCCGCCAGCTCGCGGCGCGGGGACATTACCCGGCCATTGACGTTTTGGAGAGCGTCAGTCGCCTGATGACCCGGGTAGCAACGCCCGCGCAGCTTGAGGCAGCTCGCACCATTAGAAAACTCTTGGTGGCCTATCGTGACAACGAAGATTTGCTCTCAATTGGTGCTTACCGCCATGGTAACAATCGAGAAGTTGACGTCGCGGTCGAGATGCGGAACTCGATTGATGAACTTCTGCAGCAACACATTGCTGAAGTATTTTCCCCGGAGGAAGCGCGCTCCCAACTGGTCGCGTTAGCGCGCACATGTGATCAGAAACTTGCAAGCCCCCCTACCCCGCTCGTTGCCCCAGACAATGCCTCCATGGCCCAACAAACCAAAGCCGCGTAATCAAGTTTTCCCACCGAACCAGCTTTTTGATGAACCGACTAGGTGAGAAAGTCCATGAGCAAATACCGTTTTCGACTCGAAACCTTGAAGAGATGCCGCAAAACAAAGCGAGACCAACAACGAATCCGTCTCACCGAGGCCTGCCGAGCCAATGAGATTCTCCAGCAACAACGGGCGGAACTCTCGCATCAAAGGAACCAACTCCACCAGCAGCAAAGGGCTGCAATTCAAGGACCACAAGTCGATGTCGACAAATTGTCCACCATCATGCGGTACGAACCTGTTTTAAGAGCTCAGGAAAAGACTTTGCGGGAACAACAAGCAGTCGTAGCCGAAGAAACAGAGCGCCACAGAGAGGAGCTGGTCGAAGCCAACCGACACTTCCGCACACTGGAACTGCTTGATATCCGCCGCCGCGCAGAACACTGCCAGAACGAACTGCGACAAGAAGCAAAACAACTGGATGAAGCTGCCACGAACATGGTTTGGCAAACCAGACTTTCCAGGCACAGCTAGCGCCGAGCAAACGTGTTGTTCGTTTTAACCTTTTCTCATCATGGATCGGTTGTCAAACCGGTCACGGTGTTAGAACCATGCTTCGGCTGCTGTTCGCACTCGTGGGTTACGTCTGCACGGCTGCTGTAATTGCGGTGGCCCTGGGCGCCGCTCACCTGTTTCAGTCGGGGCAACTTTGATGATCATAAAACCTTCCGTGCCGTGGCGTTACTGCACGATATTGACTTGAACAAATTGGCCTCCATGCAATACCGTGGCAATGTACGTGTAATCACAACATCGCAAGAGTTGCTCGACGAACCGCTTGCCCTGCGGAGGTAAGTTGTTTTCCGGTCCTGCCGGTGGCGACCTGTCTGCCGAATCTGCCACTGCCAGACCCGGCATCTTTGTCAGCGACCAGTTCTAGATTCCCTCCTCTGGGATCACCGTAAGCTACGGTTGGTAGGCTACTGTGGCAGGTAGTGCGTGTCACAGGCCTCAGCGAAGTCTGCTCCTGACCGATGATGCCGGTCATTCCGTTCAAGCACTAATGATTGTAAAGAACTGAGCATGATCAAGCTAACGCGACTGGACGGTGAATCATTTATTCTGAACGCCGAGTTGATCAAATACGTGGAGGCCCGGCCCGACACGTTTATTACCCTCGTCGGTGGTGACCGCATCGTGGTTAGCGAGCCATCCGAAATTGTGATGGAACGAACCCTGCAGTACCACCAATCGAAACAATTGATTCCGTCTCAACCAGTTTTCTGATCGCCCCACACAATCAGCAATCGGCTGTTGGTAACGGAAATCTCGACAATTCATGGATATTGCAACCGTTGTCGGAGTCATTCTGTCCCTTGGCCTGATCATCGCATCGATCGTCACTGGTGGAGGGGTGATCACAGCCTTCATCGATCCTGCTTCGGTCATGGTGGTGATCGGTGGAGTCATTGCCGTCGTCATGATTTCATTTCCGTTGAAGAATTTTCTCAGTGTGTTCAGCGTTACACTGAAGGCTTTTTCACACAAACTGGAACCGGTTTCCGACATTATCCAACAGATCGTAAGCTTGGCTGAAACAGCCCGTAAAGACGGGCTCTTGGCGCTGGAGAGCCGTGTCGGTGACATTGAAAATCCGTTTATTGTGCTCGGCGTCCAAATGGCAGTTGACGGGACACGGCCGGAAGTGATGGAAGACATTTTGCGGACAGAACTTGACGCCGTTGCCACTCGTCACCGTGATGGTAAAGCCCTACTCGATCAGGCTGGTCGTTTTGCCCCCGCCTTTGGCATGATTGGAACGCTGATTGGCCTGATCATCATGCTTGGCGATATGAGTGATCCGTCCAAAATTGGAGCCGGTGTGGCGGTCGCTCTGCTGGCAACGCTGTACGGAGCCATTGTCTCCAATGCAATCTTCCTGCCATTGGCAGAAAAGCTCGGCTTCATCAACAAACAAGAGTTGCTCGCGATGGAAATCGTCGTCCGCGGGATTATGGCCGTCCAGGCTGGTGAAAACCCGCGAATCATCCGGCAAAAACTCAACACGTTCGTGCCACCAAAACTTCGACAATCCGTTAAAGCTGCATAGTCCATCCCCGTCAAAAATGAATATGACGTGGCGGGGTACCGAGTTGGGTTGTCACGCTCGGAGACATGATGTCGTGGTTGTCGATCTTTTTTGTGATGCTTGTCTCGATGAGCAAAATAAAAAAGGATGCGCAGTTCCAGGTTGCCCACGTGGACAAATCGTCCCGCCCGATATCGAAGAAAAGAAGTTTCGGGAGGTTGCCAGCGGCAGCTACAAAGTCAGCCGCTGTTATCCCAAGTTGAGAAGTACAACGACGGTCGAAATCGAAGCCTACGGTTCAGTTCTATCAGATGCGAAAACTGAATTTTCCAAACGTTTCGAGAAAAACTGGGACGGATCGGCGCACACGTCATGATGCTACTGGTTACAGCCGAGCCCTCCGACTTGACGCACACCGGGTTGGGGTTGATCAAATCGAAGATATTGGAGAAAACCAACCGCACCCTGGGCGAACCCATTGTCCGCGAAGTCCTTTTCAGCAAGTTCAACTTCGTCGAACGCTAATCGTGAGGCTGCAGCCGTAAAGATGCAGCCAGACTCCAGTTGGCCAAACGACGGTGGTTTGCCCGATCGGATCCGTTGATCCAGACCCGTGCAAGGGAAGGATTCCCATAGTGGAAGAAGGCCAGCAACCGGCCGGTTCGCTCCAAACCGAGGCTCCCAAACAGGACGTCACACCGCCTGCTGAGGCTCCTCCGGTAGCCAATCGGGTCGACACGCCAGAGACCGACACCGCGTTGCTCCTGAACCAGGCACAGCAAGCCCTGGCTGCGATCGACGAGACGACTCCAGCATTGCCGCCCGGTACCAAACCGTTCGAACTGAAGAACTTTGTGGGAACCCCTGCATCTGCCGATTCAGCGACTCTGGAACTCATGCAAGATGTCCCTCTCGATCTGAAAATCGAGCTTGGCCGCACCCATATGCAACTGGAAGACGTGTTACAGCTGAAAAAAGGGGCCGTTGTAACCTTGGATAAGCTCGCTGGCGATCCCGTCGATATCTATGTGAATGGCCACCTCATTGCGAGGGGCGAAGTCCTCGTGCTTAATGACAACTTCTGTGTGCGTGTCACCGAGCTGATTGTGGGTAATAGCGCGGTTGCCTAGAAACGGTTGCCTAGAAACGTTGCCGAGAAACTCTGCTAGCAACGCTGCCATGACTGGCAACCCACTGATCTGGTGTTTGGCCTCGGTTCGGGATACAAGCTCCACCGCTCTTCTCTCCAAAAATCTTCTCTTATGCCAGTAGCAGGCAGGTTCCTGCACACATCTTGTCATGTCTGACCACAAAACGTCCACCTGGCAACATGGGGTCTGTTGCGGCCTGCTGCTATTGGTCTGCTGCCAGGCAAACGCAGAGCCAACTCCAACCCATATTGTTGGACCCACCGTAGCACCGCCGGCGAGACCGCAAACGTCTCGAACCACGCCTGCACCGGCCCCCACGGTAATAACCCCGACAAGCGTCTACGCCGCCCACGCCGCCCACGTATCTCCGGCAGTCCCACCAACCCGAGGTCGACCCGTACCGCCGCGTCAAACCTCCGCACGGCACGACCATCGCACGGGTCCAGCCGGCTCGAGTCGCATGAACGTTCACGATGTGCCCGTTGCTCTAAGCCGCACGATCGATCCCCTTCTCCAACCAGCAATCTACAACAGAGCTCGGCCGGCGAAGCCAGCTGGCGAAGATAATCGGAGACTACTGTCACCCTCCGGATCACGACCGGGAAAAACCGCCAATGAGCGGAAGTCGGCTCCTCGGCAAACCCTCATCAGCCGATTTCCTCAAAACCCAACCGTCACGACGGTTGCGGCGATGTTGTTAGTCTTCGGCTTGTTCCTCCTGTTGATTTGGCTTGTAAAACGAGCTGCTACCAAACCAGCTTCGGCACTTCCCGAAGAGGTGGTAAGCGTTTTGGGGCGCAAACAACTCGCCGGCCGCGAATATGCTCAGCTGCTCCACGTTGGTAACAAGCTGGTCTTGGTCTCCGTGACCTCAGGAGGCATGAAACCAATCACCGAAGTTACCGATCCGGTCGAGGTCGATCGTTTGCTCGGCATCTGTGCGCAAAGCAGCCCGGATAACGGTTCGGCTGCCTTCCGACAAGTCTTTGATCGTTTGGCTCGGGGAACCAAATCAAGTGACTTCTTGAACAATCAACCGCCCGTCCCGATTCACCAGACCACCGAAAGTCGCCGTAGCCACCAAGGGAGACATCGTGTTGGTTAGGTCGCTTTGTCAGACTACCCTCGGGCGTTGGTTTAGCGCCGTGGCATGTTCGCTGATCGTTGTCGAAGCGGTCCTAGCGCAGTCGGCAACTGACAGTTCACTCATTTTGCCTGGAGGTTGGTCCCAACTGGGCGACTTGACCACGCCCGAACGGCTCAGTTCGACACTGCAAGTGATGTTGCTGCTGACGGTTGTCAGCTTGGCGCCGGCAATTTTGCTAATGACCACGAGCTTTGTGCGGGTGATCGTCGTGTTGGGGTTGCTACGTCAGGCGCTTGGCACTCAACAGCTTCCTCCCAGCCAGGTCATTACCTCGGTCGCGTTATTTGTGACAGTTCTGTTGATGACACCGGTGTGGAAGCAAACTTACGACGCAGGAATTCGCCCATATACGGAAGGCGAAATCGGGATCGATGAGGCTTTTCAGCGGGGCACCGAACCGATGCGCCGATTCATGGCCCAACAGATTCAACGCACCGAAAACGATGACGATGTTTATTTGTTCCTGAGTTACATGCCTAATACAGTCGATCAACAAACCGGTCAGTTGCTCCACAAGTACGCGTACTACAACCCCCAGGAAGGCGAGAAGTTACTCCCCTTGCAAGCCTTGATGGCTGGTTTTTTGCTAAGCGAACTGAAAACTGCCTTCCTCATCGGGTTCCAGATCTATTTACCCTTTGTGATCATCGACATTGTCGTTGCAAGTGTCACGATTTCGATGGGCATGTTGATGTTACCACCGGTGCTGATCTCGCTTCCTTTTAAACTACTGCTTTTCGTGTTGGTCGACGGCTGGCGTCTGGTCATTGAGATGCTGCTGAAGAGTTTTGCCGTTTTGGTCTGAACGTTTTTGCCTCTGTCTGTTTACCAGCTTAAAAGAAAACCTGGATTATTCGATGTCTGCTGAACTCGCTGTCGACATTGGCCGTGAAGCCCTCTTGATGGCCACGATCATTGCAACACCTATCCTCGTCACTGGAATGATTGTCGGACTGGTTGTCGGCTTGGTCCAGGCTCTCACCCAGGTTCAAGAACAAACGGTCGCCTTCGTCCCCAAACTGATCGCAATGGTCTTGGTGATGGGACTTTCCTTGCCCTGGATTTTGACCCGGCTGGTTGAATACTCGCGGGAACTCATCGTGAACATCCCGACGGCACTCTCATGAACGCAGTGGAGCATGGACGTTACCCATGTCGCTCCTGGAAACATTTTTGGTAGGGCACTTCGTTGTCTTCGTGCTCGTGTTGACGCGCATAAGCGCGGTCGTAATGACCGCGCCATTGTTCAGTGAGCACAGCATCCCGCTGCGAGTGCGAGCCTTGTTTGCCGTTTTCTTGGCATTCCTCGTAGCTCCCTTGCAAGCATCCACCACCGAGCCCGTCGTAGAAAACCTGCTGGAACTTGGCCGCCTGATGGCACTCGAAGCACTCGTCGGTCTTTTGCTAGGACTGGGATTTAATATTCTGTTTGCGGGCCTGCAAGTTGCCGGGCAAATTATCAGCCAGATGAGTGGCATGTCGCTGGCCGAAGTGTTCAGTCCGGGCTTTGACGACAACGTCTCTGTGTTTTCCCAATTGTTTTTCTTCGTCACGATGGCTGTTTTTCTAACCCTGGGGGGGCATCGCATGGTCATCGAGGCCCTCTTGGAAACGTTTTGCTGGGCTCCACCGGGGCAAGTCGCCCTGGGCGGGACGTTTGTCGAGGCTCTCACCTCGATCGTGACACAAAGTTTCATTCTCGGTATCCGCGCAATCGCACCCGTACTCACCGCCCTGCTGCTCTCAACCATCGTGCTGGGGCTTATTAGCCGAACTCTTCCGCAACTGAACATTATGCTTGTGGGATTCAACCTGAACGCGATGCTGACACTCGCTGTGCTGTTCCTTTCGTTGGGTACCGTGGCCTGGACTTTTCAGGAACAAACAGGCGAGATGCTTATACGACTGCAGCAAGTCATTCACAATGCGAACTGGCAACCATCGGCTGGGGCATAGCATGCTGTGCATGTTCCCTCACACCTTCTCAACGTGAATTAACACCCTGGTATGCCCAAAACCCACGACGACAAAATTCACGACGCATCGCCACACCGCAGGCAACAAGCCCGCGAGAAAGGTCAAGTCGCGTTTAGCCAGGACCTGGGTTCGGCCATATTGCTGGTCATTAGCGCAGGGCTACTGATGGGGCTGGGAGGACAAGTCGTCAATTTCTGCGCCAGTCTGATGGCGCAGCACCTGGCGGAGGTACCGCGACTGGCTTCTGATCCGTCGGTATTGCTCGTTCACTGGGCAGCCATCATGAGCGGACTCTCAAAGGTCATACTGCCAATTCTCGGCCTGGTGATACTCGCGGGTGTCGCAACGAACATCTTTCAGATTGGGTTTCTCTGGGTGCCAAGCCGACTGGTTCCAGACATTCATCGCGTCAACCCGGTCCAGGGGCTGCAGCGCATCTTCTCGCTTTCCGGCGCTGTGCGTCTCGGTTTTGGGATTTTTAAGGTGGCCGTTATCGGTACCGTCGCCGCAGTTGTACTGTGGTTGCAAAGTGGAGAAATTCTGTCGGCCAGCGGCTATGGCTTGCCGGAACTTGCCCGGTTTCTGGCCGATATTGTCATTCGTCTGATTCTGTGGGTCGGTGTCGCATTGGCGATCCTGGCGTTGTTTGATTTTGCCTTTCAACGCTGGAAGCACGAACAGGATTTGCGGATGACACACCAGGAAGTGAGGGAGGAAATGAAAAATATGCAGGGAGATCCGCTGATCATTGCGCGGCGTCGGAGTGTCCAGCGGCAGCTGGTGCTTCAACGCATTGCCACGGCAGTTCCAAAAGCGGACGTTGTCGTGACAAATCCCACAGAACTGGCCGTCGCCATTCAGTACAAACCAGGAGAAATGGCCACCCCCATTGTGGTCGCCAAGGGAACCACCCTGGCCCAGCGGATCCGGTACCTGGCCCTGGAAAACAACGTACCCGTTGTGGAACGCAAGTCGCTTGCACAACTCCTCTACAAAGAGGTCGACATCCAGCACCCCATACCCGACAAGTCTTATGCAGCCGTCTCAGAATTGCTGGCCTACGTTTACCAGTTACAAGGCAAGGAGCCGTCGATTCCACCTGCCAGCGCCGTGTAACCGTACACCGGCCAACCCGACTACGGCGGATTGGGACCTTCGTCCTCAACCTCGTTTTGCCAATTCGAGAAATCGGGTGTGTCGACACCTGCCGACGCCACAAGGTCATCAAGCGATTCTCCTTGCGGGAGAGCATATTGTGTTGCAATTGCACGGCGGTGGAACTCACGGTCACTCCGACTAAACCACCAGGCAGCAACCCACACACCAACGACGACAAGTACAAATAAACCACCACCAATCAAACTGGTCACCACACTCGCCTGCTCCACTGCGTCCTTGACCCAAACCGGGCCAGGACTGATCAAGAGAGGTGCCAATTGCCGACGACTCGCCGATCTTTGCTCGGCTTCCTTTCCCTGCCGCGTATGATGAAGCCAGCTCTTGAAATAAAACCCCGCCATGCGAACAGGTTCGTGGATCTTTGCCTCCACAGGAAAACCGCTCGGCAAATTGAGGACGCAGAAAACGACCGGATGATTCTGGGAATCTTCTGTGAACAGATCTAACTCGAAATAATGGTCGATTTCAAAACGGCGTGCGATGTCGCTCAGCTGACCAGACCTCGTTGAGCCCACTTCGATTCGTACCGCCCGACGAACGACGCCATCCAGAACAACAAGATTCCCGATTTGACTATCGGCGTCATTAAAAAGCGCTGCCACGGAAAATCGCCCTTGTTCGGCCTGCCGCACGACGACTTGAGCCAGCTGATCGTGAGGATCGACCTCCAGTTTCTCTTCCCACCGCTTGGCGAACCAAGACAAGTTACGTTCGGCAAAGCGAATCAGTTGTTGCGGACCAACGTGACTCATGGCAAACAGCATTTGGTAGAACGCCTCGCGTTCCTCCCCCCGGATTGCCCGACCATTCCTGATATCCGCAAGCAAGCCGACATCGAAACCAAGACTGCCGAGCACCACCTGGGCAAAAGAAGGGCTTACAGGACTGACCGCCGTTGGATACCACGCAACGTGAGGAGCCACGATCACCAATTGAGGTGTGGTGGGGTTGTCACTGGAACGCTTGAGCACGACGCCGCTCACGGCAACCGGTTCGTCCAGATTCTCAACGCCAAGCCATGCACGCGGTACCTTGCCGGTAATGACTTCCGTCAAAACGTCACCTTCGTCGGTAATGACGTCGCAAAGATAATAGTCCTGCATTTCCAGACGCGCTCCGTCGTGCTCCGCAAGACGGACCTGCCGGACATGAACGACTCGACCTGCAAACCAAATCAACTCCGTCCGGTACGCCTGGGGATGATTGACGACTTCGCCAAGTTTAATATCCCGATTTGTCCAGCGCTCGAGACTCAGGACGTCGAACGATCTCAAGCGGCGCAGCAATTTCAAAGCGTGTACCGTTTCAGCTTCGCTGAGTGGAACTGCGGGAGTAAATTGGGCGTAGGCTGCCTCATCCCAACCTGCCAAGGCAAGAATTTCGCGAAAATCACTCTGCGACTCGCGTCCCCAGGCTGACGCCGAAAACAACAGCAATAACAAGGGGAACCATCCGCAGAAATGCAGAGACCTCCAGCCGAGCACCGGCAGAGACAAAACTTGCTGAGGCAAACCGCCACGACCGGGTCTCATAGGTCACTCCCCCGATCCAGCCACTGCACGGTCCTGGCAAGCAAAATGGGAGCCAGTCCAGGCCCCCCTTCCCATTGGTATGACCAATTCTTGAAAAAGAAACCATGTACGATCACGCTTGCCGAAACATCTTCGCCCAAGGGAAAACCATCGGGTAACTCCAGGCAGTAGATGCGGATCGGCCAAATCTGCCTCCCCGCCGGGCGCATGGTCAGCAAATAGTACTGCTGCAAACCAATGTTGTTTTCAGCCACTTCGACCACCTCGGCTCGCCGCACGGTCCCACAGACTGTGACAATTCGACCGCGGTAGACGTGCGGTTGTTGCACCATTTGCACGTAGCCGACTTCACCCAGCGAAGCCTCGGCGAGTTCTTCGGGCACAGACTGTTGCAAGATATCCAACAAGTGAAACCAGGCCTCGGTCTCCACCGAGCGAAAGTAGGTGTTATCGCGAATCGACTCCAACAGTTGCGGCTGAACCGCCCGAAAATACTCCGACGATGTGGCCTGCTTTGTCCCATCAGGCGCGGGCATGCGAAAAGTATCTTGAGGATTCGAGTTGGTCGGGAGCGACCTGACCAATTCACGAATCTGTTCATCGCTAATGCGCGGTTCTTCGACCGCTGGGGCAAACACCCTATCCAGGAAGCTGGCAGTCTTCGGTCGACGGACGCTATTCAGCAAAAGCACGGTCACCCCCAAGCCTAGTACCAGCGCCAGCAGCCGCCATTGCAAGCGGCGACCAAGGTAATTCGGAGGCCAACGGTTGTTGGAAGGGCGGAACCTGACCACAGGGCTGGATTGCCTCTCTAAGGAAGAGCGGGCCTGGCCGATCCCGGAAACTGGCAATGGTCAGGCTGCGCGAACACCGTTAATTCTATTTGTGGCTTGTGGTTGCGGCAACGTGAGGTGAACCAGTACGGCACCCACGCAAGAAAATTCCTGCCGCGGGAATAACCACCAGCCAACATCGCGAAATTATCGCTGAACGGGCTTGTGTTGTGGTACAATACGGTGCACCAATGAGAGTTCGGTTAGCAAAATCAGCAGGTTTTTTTGGAACGGAAACCTGCGGAACGGGAAGAGGCAACGGGTGGCACTTGCGCGGGCTGATTTTGTCGGCTTGATCGATGAACACGCCCCGGCACTTTACCGCTTGGCGTACCGATTGGTAGGCGATGCGCACGATGCCGAGGATGTGGTCCAGGAGACTCTGCGCAGTGCCTGGAAAAGTCGGTTGAACTTCGGGCAAGGACGTGGACAACGTGCCTGGCTGGTCACTATTTTGCGACGTCGCGTAGTCGATCGCTGGCGTCGTGTCCGGAAAAAGCCAGTCCTGGCTGGAGAATTTTCCCTGGAAGTACCGGTCGAACCGGACGACCCAACCAACGACGAGTTCACCGACGAAATGCAACATGCACTCTCCCGTCTACCAAACACGTTGCGTGAATCGCTCTTGATGGTGGTCGTGGGAGAACTAACCCACCAAGAAACAGCGGATGCTTTAGGCATTCCGCTGGGTACCGTACTGTCGCGTGTCAGCAGAGCACGTGAGAGACTTCGGCAGTTTTTTCTGACCGAAACAAATCGAGCCGTGTTCTGTTCGCCAAACCATCGTTGAATCGAACCGCAGCAGAATCTTTCTGCAGGAGCGGTGATTACGGAGAATACCACGGAAGGTATCATTTTATCCGTTTTCCCCATCATGCTGCAGTTGCCAGAACTGTCGCAAGCGATGGGGACAAACTGAGTTGCCAACTGCTTGCTGTAAAAACCTGGTTCCTCGCATGGCACATCGCGGAAAATGCTCTGCGGGGACAACAAGGATCCTTTGAATCATGCCTTCGTACATCCACCATTTCACCCCGTGGTCCAATTCGGGTGAAGACTTCGACATCGACCACCAGCTTGCTGGTGTGCCCTTGCCCGAGGGTTTTCTTGCCCGCACCACAAATTTGTTCGCCCAACATCGGGTCAACCGGGCCATTCGGACAGTTGCCCTGCCAACGAGGGTCATCGTCCGGCTGCGACGGCGGACCATGGGCAACACTCGAGACTCTGCATCTTTGTCAACGTAAACAGGCCAATCCAACCTGGTAATCGCGCCGGTCCGGTCCCCTGCCCCAAGGCGACAGCTAGGCGGTGTGCGTGGCTGGGTTGCCACCGAGTCATTTTTCCCAGGTTTCCATTGGCGGCCGTTGGCAGTCGGGCCTTTTTCGCAACCGGCATTATTGGGAAGGGAAACACAAAGTAGGGCCGAGCCACAACATCGACTCTAGTGCAACTTTCGGGTTTGGGTAGAATGAAAGCGACAGCCTTCGGTCACGATTCGAACCTATTTTTGGTCCCGGTGGCTGCCATGTCGGTAATTCCCGGAACAGAATAATTTGAGTGGAGTTTGGGCGCTGTGGAGAAAGGACTTTGTCCGATTGAACGCCGTTTTTTGGTGCGTCGAACTTGGCATTGTCGCCAAGTGATCGCCGTGCTGGTCTTTGGCCTGGTGTTTGTCGTCCTTGGGCCACAACCGCCGCTCGGTGCCAGCGAACCTTCTGAAAAGTTCCTCGCAGGATTACGGGAACGGGGCCTCATCGACCTCGCTCTGGACTATCTGGAACAAATGGAGTCGAGCCCGCTGGCGACCGAGCAATTTCAGGCACTTATCCCGTATCACCGTGGCATCTTGCTGATCGAACGATCCCGCCGTACGACCGATCCGGACGAGCGGGCTGCCTTGTTGGTTGAGGCCAACGCTGCACTGGATGCTTTCGCGACCAGCAATCCTGAAAAGCTCAAAGCAGCCGAGGCACAGGGCCGCCTGGGAAATGTCTTCGTCGAGCAAGCAAAACAACAAATGGCTCGTGCCAAAAAGTTGCCCTCCAGCGGGGCCGAAGAGGAACATGCCGCCTATCTCGCGGAAGCACGCCGCCTGCTCGATCAGGCCCGCGGCATTTTTGAATCGACCGCCGAAATCTACACCGCTGAAATCTCGACCTTCCCGAAGACACTCGATCCCAAGAAAGAAAAGGACAAAATCAAGACCCGCCAGAAATTGAGGGGACGGCTGGCCCAGGCGCGAATTCTCGCCGCCCAGGCCGACTACGAAAAGGCAAAAACGTTTGCGAACGACTCCAACGAGTTCAAAGAGTTGAATGAAAATGCTGCCGAACAATTTTCGGGCGTGTTTGAAGAGTTTTCAGGGCGGGTGATTGGCTACTACGCCATTCTGTACGAAGGCCGGTGCTTTCAGGCACTTGAAAATTTCAAGAAAGCTCTTGGCAGTTATGACATTATCCTCTCCGGTGCAGAGACCGCCCGCACGGTTTCCGATTTTCGCCCGGTGATCGCGCAAGCTTATCAGCATCAGGCCGAATGTTTCATTGCACAGCAACAATACGATCCCGCCATTGCCAATATCGAAGCGTGGTTGGCCCAGTCACAAGTCCATGAGAAAAATCGGCCGGAATGGCTGGCCCTGCGTTTTCTGTTGGCTACCGCACTCCGACAGAAAGCAGAATCGCTCGATGACGACAAGCCCCAGCAGCGGAATCTGTTGCGGAAAGCCCGCAGCGAATTCCGGGCTGTTGCCAAGCTGCCGGGGCGGTTCCAGAAGGAAGCCCGTACCGCCGCCAGCGAATTGGGCCGCGGCAATGAGTCCACCGACGATCCGAAAACTTTTGCCGCGGCCTATGACGCCGCGCGAAGTTCGATCGATGAACTGACCGTGGCCAATCTGGCCCTCAATGCAGCCAGGAAAAATGACCCTCCCCAGATCCCGGCGCTGGAAGCACAAACCAAAGGGGTCGTCGACCAGGCAGCAAGATACATGAGACTGGCGCAAACGCTGGCTGACGGAAAAACAGAACTTGCGAAAGTCAACAAAGTGCGGTTCTATCTTTGTTGGCTTAATTTTCAGCAGGAAAAATTTTATCGGTCCGCAATTCTGGGAGAATTTCTTGCCCGCCGCTATCCTGACCATCCCGCAGCCACCAACGCCGCCAAGATCGCAATGGCGTCCTACGAGCGACTCTACAACAACGCGATCGCGGGCGGAGAAGACAACCAGCAGACCGAATTTGAAGCGGGCCAACTGGCTGATATGGCCGAATTCATTACCCGCCGTTGGCCCGATACGCCCGATTCAGAGAATGCCTTTACAGTCTTGCTGAATTTTGCCCTGCGCCATGACCGTCTTGAGGAAGCAAGACAATTACTGGCGGAAGTCGCCCCGGAACATCGAGCAAAGCTGGAATTGAAACTCGGCAACGAGATTTGGGTTCAATCGCTTAAACTGGCGCAATCGCAAAAAGACAAAGAGGCAAAGCAACTACGCAACGAAGCAATTGCCCTGTTGCAAGGTGCTGTGGCAAAGGTTCGCAAATCGGGTGACATTTCCGCATCCTTGGCAACCTCGGCACTCTATCTGATTCAATCTTACCTGAGCGACGGCCAGTATCAGGATGCAATCACTTTGCTGGAGGCAAACGACATTGGCCCTCTGAAGCTTGTTGAGCAGGCACATCCATTGGCGTCAAGCCCGGAATATGCAGCGGCCGTTTACATTGCTGCCTTGCGGGCCTACGTTTCGGTGGTCCCTCCCCAGGAAGAAAAAGTGGTCGGCACGATGGAGGCTTTGGAAGCGACTGTCGGTCCAGGGGGCGAATCTGCAGATCGATTAACAAAGATTTACATTGGCCTGGGTGTTCAGCTGCAAAAGCAGATCAAACATTCCAGGGATTCTGGTCGCAACCCTGAAGCAAAACGGGTAATCAAAGCATTTGCCAAATTCGTCGACCACGTGGTAACCCGGACCGACAGTGCCAACTGGACCGGCCTGAATTGGATTGCCAAAACGTATCTCCGCATGGGAGATGAAGTGATCACTGACAGGCAGCAGGCGCAAGTGTACTTTGCACATTCCCTGAGCATCTACGAGATGATGATTGCTCAGGCAGAGCAAACACCTGACTTTGCGCCGAGCCCCCTCGCGCTCCTGGCGGCCAGGAAAAAAACGGGGATTTGTCAGCAAAAGCTCGGCGAGTACAAGCAATCGCTCGATACATTTTCTTCCATCCTGAAAGAAAAAGAATCTCGCCTCGACGTCCAAAAGGCAGCTGCCTACACCTATCAGGCATGGGGCGAAGCAGAAGATGTGTCGAAACTTGAACACGCCATTGGTGGAGGATACAAACTGCGGTCAACCGGTAAAAACCGAATCTGGGGTTGGGTCAAGATCGCCAATGCCGTGAAGCGTTACATCAACAAAAATGACAGTCATCGTGATACTTTCTTCGAGGCGTGGTTGAACATTGCCCGCTGTCGCTATCTCATTGGCACCAAATCGAAGGGAGCGGAGCAAGGCCAGAATTTCGCGCAGGCGAAGACGACGATCCGCTCAATTTCGCGACAATACCCTGAACTGGGAGGCGCGGAGTGGCGGTCAAAATTCGATAAATTGACAAAAGAGATTCAGCGGAAAGAAGGCGCTGAAACCCCCCAGGGGCTCGCAGAGTTTGTTACTGTGACCCCTTAAGAGCATAAAAATGCGCGAATTGCCCGCAACAGTACGCCTGTCGGCGACCAGAAACTCCGGAGATTGGCATGCCCATTCGTAATTCTTGCTGCGCTTTTTTGCTGACGTTCGTAATGGCGACCATGGCCAGCAGTCTCAAAGCACCTGGCCAGGACCGCGTGCGGACACCAAGCGGACAAGTCGTGGGTGAGGTTGTGGAGACATCGCCAACCGAAGTCTCGGTCTCGAAAGGTTCGACGGGAACCCAAAAAGTCCCTGTCAACGAGATCCGCTCGATTATCTTCAAGGGCGAACCGAACGAACTGACTCAGGCCCGGGTCAACGCGCAAAGTGGCGGATTTCGAAACGCCTTGAATCAACTTGGGGATATCGAAATTTCTAAACTGGATCGTGACCTTATCCGCCAGGAAGTCGAATTCTATCGTGCCTACTGCGCCGCCCAGCTAGCCTTGCTCGGAACTGGAAAAGTCAAAGATGCAGGCCGCCAAATATCGCGATTCCAGCGTTTGCACCCTCAGAGCTACCACTATTATCAGGCCCAAGAAACCCTGGGCGATCTCCTCGTCGCCGCAAATCTACTCGCCAATGCCGAGAATGAGTACGCAAAATTGGAAAAAGCTCCCTGGCCCGACTACCAGGCGCGTGCCAAGTTGCTGATTGGCCGGGCCCTGCAGGACCAAGGTAAACATCCCGAGGCCATCCAAAAATTCGACGCCGCACTCGCCGCGGCCGGACCGGGCGAAGATGGTAAAGCTGCGCGGCTTGCTGCGACATTGGGAAAAGCAATCAGTGTTTCGAAAACGGGCCAACTCGACCAGGGCGTAACGATGATCCATGAAGTCATTCGCGACGCAGATCCTGAAGATTCGGAACTTCACGCGATCGCTTACAATGCCCTGGGCCAATGCTACAGGCAGGCAGACAAGCCCAAAGAGGCCCTGTTGGCATTCCTGCATGTCGATGTTCTATACAGCTCGATCCCGGCTGCCCATGTCGAAGCACTCGAAAATCTGGCAGCCTTGTGGACATCGTTTGGCCAGGCTGGACGGGCCCGGGAGGCACGCGGGCTGCTGCGAGACCAGTACGGACGGGAATAGCTGAATTTCCTCCCCCGAGTACGACGGATCGACTTTACGGGGCCCAGCACCGAGGATTACACTGGGCGCTTCGTATTATGACCCATCATCCTCTCCGTGGAGATAAACATGCGGATGATCATCCCCTTGTTGAACCAGAAACGTACCATTTGGTGTTTGACGCTTGGGCTCCTAGTCGGCATCACGTGTGTAGCCACATCTGCGCTCGTTTCGGTGACCTGGGCTCAAGAAGATGCGGACGTTGTGGACGACGACGCGGGAGTGAACCCGCCGGCAGCCGCTCCCCGCCCGGCCGAAACCGAACCGGCGTCGACACCAGACGAGGAAAGAAAGAGCTATCTCCACTGGGCGTTGGGGTCCCTGGGTTGGTTCTACAGTATTGTCTTTCTGCTGCTGTCGTTCAGCCTGGTCGCGCTGTTTGTCATGAACCTGTTGACGGCCCGGCGGGAAAACATCGTTCCCACCCAACTGATCGAGGGATTTGAAGAGCACCTCAACAACAAGCAGTACCAGGAGGCGTACGAATTGGCAAAGAATGACGACTCGTTTTTGGGTCAGGTGCTCTCAGCAGGGTTGGCCAAGTTGTCAGCAGGCTACAGCCCGGCCATTGAGGCCATGCAAGAAGTCGGTGAAGAAGAAACTATGAAACTCGAGCACAAACTGAGCTACATGGCGCTGATTGGCACAATCAGTCCCATGATTGGTTTGTTGGGTACCGTTCAAGGTATGATTGCTTCGTTTAACGTGATTGCCTTTGCAACAATGGCACCCAAACCGAAAGACCTGGCCGAAGGGATCGCAACCGCTCTGTTCACAACGCTGGTTGGCCTCGCCGTGGCAATTCCCGCGATTGCTGCTTACAACATCCTCCGCAATCGGATCGCACGGCTGGTGTTGGAAGTTGGTATCATAAGCGAAGGACTCATGAGCCGCTTTCAAAATGTGGGGACCAAGAAAAAAGACCTGGAATGAACTTGCCAACGCGTAACTCCCGGTCACCCCTGCATCGGCAACTTGGACAACTGGCGACGAGACAAAATCAAGGCATCCCCTCATGCGGATTCGCAAAAAACGACAATCCCACATCGACGAGGGCGATATGACGCCGATGATTGACATGACGTTTCAGTTGATCGCCTTCTTCATGGTGCTGATTAATTTTTCGGAAGTCGAGCAAAATCAAGAAATCAACCTGCCGTCAAGCGAACTGGCTAAACCGCCCGATGTTCCCTACGAAGAACCGCTCACCGTGCAAATGCTGGCGGATGGCACGATTCTGTTCGCAGGGGACAGGATGGACCCGCAAGGTCTCGGCTCAGCACTGCTGACCGAGGCTCAGATCATCCGCGCCCATGCCGAGAAACGACTTTCCGACGTGACCGTGGTGATCCGTGCCGACAAAGAGGCCAAAACGGGAGAAGTCCAAAAAATCATCCAGAAATGCCAGGACGCCGGATTCGACACCTTCGCGCTGCGTAGCCGACAAAGTAATGTCTCGACGTTGGCAACACCTTAGATGTTGGAATGGTAATCTCCCTGGATAGTCGTCCCCTCACGACCCACACAGTTCCAGTCGCATGAAAATTCGCCATACTGGTCGCGAAGACAAGATCGAGTTGCAGATGACACCGATGATCGACATCGTGTTTCTGCTGCTGATCTTCTTTATCATGACCTTTAAAATCGTACTCCCGGAGGGAGACTTCAACATTCGGATGCCCTCCCCCGCTTCGAATGTCACGGCACAGCCATCTGAAACACCCACGCTGATGCTGCGAATCACGGCAGACCCGAACGGTAAACTAGCTGGCTTGCAGCTTGATAACCAGCCGTTCGGAAACGGTCCGCAGGCGTTCGTCCAACTCCACGCATACATCCGCAGTTTAATCGCCGACGAGGGAGGACCAGGTTCTGCTGATGATCAAGAAATCGAGCTTGATTGCGATTACAATCTCGACTACGGCTACGTGGTGAAAGCCATTACCGCGATTACCGGTTACGTGGAGAACGGGCAGCAACACAAACTCATCGAACGAATCAAATTCTCCCCCCCCCAAAACCAATAGTGGTTGCTGTTGTTGCTGTTGTTGCCTTACGCCCGAGGGTGAAACGCATCGTGTACTTTTTTCAATCGCGTGTGATCGACGTGCGTGTAGATTTGGGTCGTGGCGATGCTGGCGTGACCTAACATCTCCTGAACTTGTCTCAGGTCAGCCCCCCCAGCGAGCAAATGTGTGGCAAAACTATGTCGTAACGAATGCGGGCTGAGTTCTTCTGCACAACCAACACGTGCCGCGTAAACTTTGAGCAACTCCCAGATCCGTTCCCGTCGTAACCGCCGCCCTCGGGAAGAGAGCAACAAAAAATCGGCTGGTGGTTTCCGTCGTGTGACCAACGCAGGGCGCTCCTGCTCAAGGTAGGCGGTAACGGCAGCTACAGCCGGCCCGCCGAGTGGAACCATCCGCTGCTTGTCACCTTTGCCATGGCAAAGACAGTGACGGTCTTTGAGGTGGACGTCGTGGAGACGAAGCCTGGACAGTTCCGAGACACGGCAACCCGTTGCGTAAAGCAATTCCAGGACCGCCCGGTCGCGTCGCCACCAGGTGTCACACTTTTGAGGCGATGCAAGAAGCACGCTAACTTCCTCCGACGAAAGCACCATCGGTACACGTTGCCACAATTTCCGCGTGCCCAGTAACTCAGCCTGGTTCTCCTGAAGCACTCCTTCGAGCTGAAGGTACCGAAAAAACATTTTGAGCGAAACCAGGTGGCGACTCACGCTAGCTGAGGCAAGTTGCTGATCGAGTAGCCAGGCCGGGTAGTGACCCAACTCGCCAATGGTCAACCCCTCCACCCGGCGATCTTCCAGCCAAGTAAAAAACCTGCATAGGTCGCGGTCGTAGGCGACCACCGTGTTCTCCGCCAAATGGCATTCGCTGCGCAAATAACGCACAAACAATTCTCGCCAACGCCGGGCGTTTTCTCTGGCCGCAGTGCGGCGCGGCTGGATCACCTTGCGCATACCCATCGGAACCCTCTCCGTTACCTGCAAAAGTACCTTGATACTTGTATCGTCCATCGAACTACCAAGATCCCACTCCTGATAGTGTTTGATCTGGGCATAACGGCTGGACGTCGAGTATGCTGGCGAAAAGTCGCATGGTTTACACCGTTTGGGTGACTTATCGCGAGAGGGTAAGGAGCCATTACAAACTGGCGAGGGTAGTTCGGCTTTCAGTTCTTTGACATTAAGCGGAATCCATGATGAACGTTTTGGTCGTAGGTGGAGCAGGTTATGTCGGCAGTCACGCTGTCCGATTACTCACCCGCGCCGGGTATACGGTTTGGGTCTACGACAACTGTCAGCGGGGGCACCGGGCAGCCGTCCCGGCCAACATACTAATCGAGGGTGATCTCCTGAATCATCAGCAACTGGTCGACGTGTTGCGGGAAAAATCGATCGACGCCGTGATGCACTTTGCGGCATTTGCGCTCGTGGGAGAATCGGTGTCAGATCCTGCCAGCTACTACCAAAACAACGTCGTTGGGGCATTGACCTTGCTGGACGCGATGCGCACCACCGACGTACGACGCATAGTGTTTTCCAGCACGTGTGCAACCTACGGAATCCCACAATCGGTGCCAATCTCCGAAGAACACCCGCAAATGCCTGTCAACCCGTACGGGTTCACCAAACTTGCCATTGAGTGGGCACTGCAAGATTATGCCCACGCCTATGACCTTGGCTTCGTGGCACTGCGGTATTTTAACGCCGCCGGTGCCAGTCCCGACGGCGACATTGGTGAGGATCACACACCCGAGTCACATCTCATTCCGCTGGTTCTCCAAACGGCGCTTGGGCAACGCAAGCACGTTACGATTTTTGGTGAGGACTATCCTACTGCCGACGGTACGTGTATCCGCGATTACATTCATGTGGACGACCTGGCTACTGCCCACATCAAAGCACTCGAACAGATCGCACCAGGTGTTCAACTGAAACTGAACTTGGGTACAGGTCGTGGCACCAGTGTCCGTTCAGTCATTGAGGCAAGCCAACGCGTCACTGGTCGGAAGATCCCGACGGTTATCGGTGACCGTCGAGCGGGTGATCCCCCTGAACTCGTGGCAGACAGCCGTCGCGCGCAGCGTCAACTCGATTGGGAACCCCAATACCTCGACTTGGAGCAGCTTGTGGAAACTGCCTGGCACTGGCACCACGCACATCCACATGGCTACGCAATATGATATTCAGAGAGGCTCGCTTCCGGAGTTCTCGATTTTTTCGCAAAACTGGATTTGGCGCCTCTACTTACCGACGGCGTTGACCTGACGAACATGCAAGACATTATTCTTGAGGAACCGTACGAGTTTGTCCCACCGGTCTACTCCAAATGGTGGCCAACCTTGATTCGGCCTTATCTGCGGCACTATCTCCGCACGCAGTGGGGTGTCAGCAAAGTCGACTGCCAGGAGGTGGACCGATTTCGCGCATCGATTGCGGCCGGCCACAGCATCATTCTTGCTCCCAACCACTGTCGACTTTCCGATCCGCTGGTACTGGGAGAACTTGCCCGGGAGGCGGGCTGCCATTTGTTTGCGATGGCGAGCTGGCACCTCTTCAAAGAGGGACTTTTTCAGCGATTCATGCTGCGTCGCATGGGGGCCTTTAGCGTGTACCGGGAAGGCAACGATCGTCATGCGGTCAACGAAGCGATCAATATCCTGACCAGCAACCGGCGTCCTCTCGTTTTGTTTCCCGAAGGTGCTGTCTCGCGGCATAATGATTTGCTCATGGACCTGATGGAGGGCCCGGCATTCATTGCCCGGCAGGCAGCCAAGCGGCGGGCGAAGGAATCCCCTCCCAGCAAAGTGGTGATTCATCCAGTCGCTATCCGATACTCATTTGATGGTGACCTCCAGGCGGCCCTGGGGCCCGTCCTGGACCGGTTCGAGGCCCGCTTCACCTGGCCACCGCAGCGTGATCGGTCACTCGTGGAACGCATCGTACGGCTTGGGGAGGCGTTGCTTTCACTCAAAGAAATCGAGTACCTCGGTGCTCCGCAAGCAGGCGAACCCTACGGACGTGCTGAACATCTCGTTGACAAAGTGCTCCATCAACTTGAAGAAGCGTGGAACGTGAAAGATCCCCCCACAGCAGTCGTTGCCCGCGTGAAAATGTTGCGGACGCTCATTCTTCCCGATTTGATCGAAAAGAAGGTAACCCCCGCAGAACGCGATCGTCGTTGGCGTCATCTCTCAGCCTGCTATTACGTTCAACAAATCGCCCACTACCCACGCGACTACATTCTGCGTGAAAAGAACTTGCCCGAAAGGGTACTGGAAACCGTAGAACGATTCGAAGAAGATTTCACCGATCAATCCGAGAAGCACTCTCCGCTCGACTGCACCATCAAAGTTGGCGAGGCCATTGAGGTTAATCCTAAACGGGACCGGCGCGCAGCCAACGACCCGATCACGGATACAATGGCCCGTCAAATTCAGGGAATGATCGACGAACTGGCAGCGAAACGGACGTTAGTCAAGGTTTGAGTTTCGTACGGGCAGAAGCCCCGGTTTAACGGCCCGCTGGCCAGGACGGCCAAGCAACGTCGTTTTACACCCCCTGCCGATTAGACTGCAGGCAAAACTCATCAAGACTCATCTGGCGAAGTTTCTCCCCGCTTAAGGATACTTTCCCGACGTTTCCGGTAATACCAGATCATGCGGTACACAATGGAATAGCTTGCATACGCGCAAACAAAACCAACGACACAGCCACCCACGCCGGGCAACTACGAAGGGAACACCGTTCGGATCCGCTCAGAGGTAGCGGAAATGACTTGTCATTTCCGGCATGGATTCGTTGGAAACGAGGGCAACCATACCGGCCAAAGCGTTGACGGGCTATCCGTACCAGGATTCAACCTGGTTTTTTCTGTGCTGCCGACAGGAGTGATTATGACTTTGCTATTTACTAAGTACACGAAGGCCCCAGACGCTAGAGCTTGACTTCCCAGACCGGTCGCTGGAGGATCTTGTTAGAAAGAGTGTACCGTTTATGTGGGCGAGAATTTTGTCTGGTAAACTCCAAGCTGTCAGATTAAGGCCTCGAGTTGACCTCGCCGGCATGTTGCACCGGATCTCCTCAGCCAGGACCGGTTGGCCAAAACTGGCCCTGCAGAGCCATTCACTTGTCCTGGGCCTGCTGCGACCAGGGTCACCCAAAACTGACCGATCGAGCCCCACCGCGGTCGGCTAACCGCCCGCACCGCCCTTAGAATTGTCAGGGCTCCCGCTTGAAATGCCCCGGCTCGGGCTGCCCTCTTTCTCACAACCTTGAGGCTACCACTTTGTGTAAAAATCTGAGATAACCAGGGGGGAGTTCCATCGGCAGGCTGGGTATCACCGGTAGTCCCCAATGGAACTGGTCTCCGGGTACTCCCTGCGGTCGGAACCGGGCGGACATTTCCGGGCCGACCAGTTGGGACAACACTTTCAACTTCAAAACCAGGCTGACATACTTTGGAAGGGCACGATGCGACAAACACAAATCAGCATGCCAACACCAGTCATTCCCCTTGGTGAATTGGCAGAAGGTCAAGAAGCCGATTTCTTTGCCCTTTTGTCACAAAAGGAAGAGCTGACCACTCGAGACGGAAAACCTTATTTTCGCGTTGCTTTCCGCGATGCCCACCGCGAAGTCAGTTTCCCGATCTGGTCAGACACCCCACTGGCAGAAACTTGCCGCCAAGAATGGCAAGTCGGCGAATTCTACAAATTGCGGGCTGTGTTGCGAGAAAGCAATTATGGTCCGCAACTGGAGATTCATAAAATCCGACTGGTTGAAAATTCAGATCGTGAGGACGGATTTGACCCGCTTATGTGCCAACCGAAATCTCGGTTTGATGCACAACAAATGTTCAATGAGCTTGTCGTGATCGCAGAGAGAGAAATCGCGGATCAAGAACTGCGGGCGCTAGTTCTCGGTATCCTCAATGAGCATCACGAGCTGTTGCTGTGGCTGCCAGCGGCCAAACGAAATCATCACGCATACATAGCAGGATTTCTGGAACACGTATTAAATGTAACGCGAACGTGTTGTCATTTGGCCGAAAAATACGCCGACTTGTATGACGACCTGCAACCGCCACTCAACAAAGATGTGGTCGTTGCGGGAGCCGTCCTCCACGACATTGGAAAAATCCGCGAACTCGAAATTGGTCCGGCTGGTGCCGAGTATACCGCCGAAGGAACGTTGCTCGGCCACATTCTTCAAGGTCGCGACATCATCCGTGAAACCGCTGCCAATCACCATGTCGACGCGGAAACACTACTGCGGCTGGAACACGTGATCGTGGCCCATCAACGCCTACCCGAATGGGGATCACCCAAACCCCCAATGACACCCGAAGCCCTTATCGTGCACTATGCCGACGACCTGGACGCCAAGCTGGCAATGATGGTCACCGTTTTGAAAGAAGATACCGGCGCGGGAGAAGTCTTCTCACATCGCAATGCGATGAGACAAAGTGTTTACCGAGGTAAGTCGGACCTCGTAGATGCTGGCTGACGAAGCGATAGTTGGAAACGCTGCCCATCATGCTATGTTCTACCGATCGCTCCTCGAGCGAGTACCCATTTACTCGTATTCCAAGCGGATGATCTGACGATGGTCGTTTAACAGCGAACTCTCCTGCCGGGCCGTAAGTTGGCGGTCATCAGCGGGTCTAATAGTATCGGCATCCTTGATCGCCGTCGATTGATCGATGACGTAGTGGGCAACATTGTATAAGTCGTCCAGAAGTTGCTGTGGATCGGTCCTGCAATGGGCGACTTCCATTTCCTGCCGTTCAAAGGCTTCAAGCCCCGTGGTGCACAATTGATAAAACCCCGCGCCGACTGCAGTGATACGAAAGTCGATCCAGAGAAAAAGAGGCAGGTTTTCGCGGGTCATCTGGCCTGTTTGCTCCGCAAAGGCGGCAGGCTGGTGAATCAGTCCGGCCGGCCCCCAGACGATTCCCAGTGCTGCAACGGAATCGGCAACGGCACTGGTCAGCAGAGTCAGCCGTAACCCTTTCTCGACCGGGTCGCGCCCTTCGTCAATAAGCGTGATCAACAAGTGTGCCTGATGCTGAGCAACTGCGTCGGCAGCTTGCGGCCAATACCAGGCCATTTCGCAAGGCCCGACCAACTGAGCTGCTGGAATCGGATGTCCCACTCGGGCCAGCAGGACGGTGGCATCCCCCCAACTAAAGGTGATGATCGCGTCGGTCTGACCGGTAATCCGAAGTTGCGGGTCACCACAATCCTGCCTGGCGACCGTGGAAACCACGGCCTCGGCGTCAGGCAATTCATCGTTGGCCATAGCGATTAACGACAGCCAGGTGGTTTTGCGACTCGTCATGAAAAAACCCTGCGTGCTTGAGCGACGCGGGCCCGACCTGCATGATCGGGGATGGTCTGCTCAAAAACGAGATGCCGATTCGCCGCGATAATTGCCTCAACCTGGGGAGCGATCATCGGGCTGATCTCGATCAGCAATCTCGCACCCTCAACAAGGCGATCTGTGGCTTCGGAAACCAGTCGCTCGACCAACTCCGTCCCCCGAGCGCCAGCATGGAGTGCGAGGTGCGGTTCGTGTTCGCGGACGTCTACCGGCAACTGGGCCATTTCTGCGGTCGATACGTAAGGAGGATTGCTGAGAATGTAGTCAAATTGTTTGTCTGTGGGTACTGCAGCGAACAAATCGCTGTGAAGCAACTCCATGCGATCGAGTACGTCGTGTTGTTGGGCATTATGCCGCGCGATTTCAAGTGCTGCATCACTCACGTCGATGGCTGTAACCTGGGCGTGCGGAATGTGTTTTGCAGCACAGACTGCCAGAACTCCGCTACCAGTGCCGACATCAGCGACTTGGACTGTTCGATCTGCCGCCGGATGCTGTTTGACGAGATCTAGTACAGCCACAATGACCATCTCGGTCTCTGGCCGAGGGATCAGTACGTCAGGTGTGACGTGGAATTCAAGCGAGTAGAACTCGCGTTTGCCAACCAGATACGCCACGGGAGTCCCGTCTGCCCGTTTCCTTACGAGTTCACGGTAGGCAATCCGTATTGCTTCGTCTACCTCTTCAGCAAATGAAGTGTAAAGTTCGACCCGCGAGCAGTCGCGAACCTTGGCCAGTAAGATCTCTGCCTCCAGGCGCGGGGATTCCGAACCCCGCTCGGCAAAAAACTTTGTCGTCCAGGTGAGGAGGCGCCCAATCGTCCATGGCTGATCTTCCGACATGGTGAACTAAACTACCGGGTTCGGAGTGTACTGGATCGTCCCTGGTCAACGCAACCGAACAGCTTCGCAAAAATACCGAAAGGAATTCTTCACGACGTTTTTTCTGATCGATTGTAATCTTGGTATTTTCGTTTCCTAATCCATACCACCCATCTGAACGCGGAGTTGTTGGCGGTCATAGTCAACCAGCGCATCTGTCACGGGTTGCAAGTCCCCGCCCAGTACTTGATCAAGCTTGTAGAGATCGAATCCAATGCGATGGTCGGTGATCCGATTCTGGGGGAAATTGTAGGTGCGAATTCGTTGACTCCGGTCTCCCGAGCCAATGAGGGATTTGCGCTCTTGGGCCCGTTTCTGATGTTCTTCCTGAAGTTTACAGTCGTAGAGCCGCGCCGCCAGTTCTCGCAGCGCCTTAGCCTTGTTCTTGTGCTGGCTTTTCTCATCCTGGCACTGCACGACAATTCCGGACTCGTGATGCGTAAGCCGCACGGCCGATGCGGTCTTGTTCACATGTTGCCCACCCGGTCCACTGGCGTGGAAGATATCAAGCCGATAGTCATCCTGGTTGAGGTCAATCTCCACCTCTTCCGGTTCCAGCATAACTGCCACCGTAGCAGCAGAAGTATGAATTCTCCCCTGAGCCTCGGTCTCGGGCACGCGTTGCACGCGATGCCCGCCACTTTCATACCGCAACTCGCGATAGCAACTATCACCTCCAATAGCAAGCGATATTTCTTTGAAACCGCCGAGTTCAGTGGGATGATGGGTCAGGATTTCCATTTTCCAACCTTTTGATTCGGCATGACGCTTGTACATCTCGTACAAGTCGCGTGCAAACAAAGCTGCCTCATCACCGCCAGTTCCGGCGCGAATCTCCATAATGAGCTTTACTCGATTCGCATCCTCTCCCCCGATTGTCAATTCGAGCAACTCGTTCCAAAGTTGCTCGCGTTCGGACTGCAGTTGCTCGAGTTCCACTTTAGCCAGTTGGCGCATTTCTTCGTCCTCGCCAGCAACCATTTCCTCCATCTCGCTAATCTCGTTATGAAGCTGTTTAAAGCGGCGGTACTTGGTGGCCAGCTTCGTAAGCGACCCATGCTCGCGGGCAGTGGATGCAAGCCGCCTTGCATTGCCCAGGACCTCGGGATCGAACAGGTCTTTTTCAAGCTGTTCGAAGCGAGCCAGTTTTTGTTCCAGTAGATCGCGCATAGGAAGTCTTCATTCGCGTCGCTTAATGGCTTGGGATTCCCAATGACCGCCACCTTGTCAGGTGAGTTCTACACCCGTTGACCGCCAAGTCGAGCCTGGCCAGCCATGGTGCTGACCCAGAATGCCAGCTTGGCGCAGAAAACCGAACGACGACACAGATTCTACGAGAACTAACATCACAGAGCTACGCGACTGCCTACCGCACCCAACTGGGGGGCTATTTGTCCTTGTCAGCTGACTTGGATTTTTTGCCGCGTTTGAGACTCGCGTAACCGGCTGCGGAGAATTTCTTCTTGAATTTATCGATCCGGCCAGCCGTATCTGCAAACTTCAGATTGCCCGTGTAGAACGGGTGGCATTGATCGCAAATGTCGACCTTCAGTTCCTTTCGAGTGCTGCGTGTCACGAATTTGTTCCCACAGCCACACGATACCTGGGTCTCGAAATACTTGGGGTGGATGCCTTCTTTCATCGGCCTGGTCTCTACAACTTGTTTGTGCGTTGGAATCTTGACTTGTTTATTTTCAACCTCGATCTCGCTGCCGAGATCGGAAGCGTTACCGCCAAATATCGCGAATCTACTAGCATACTCTGCCCCTGGCCGGGCAGCAAGGCCGCAACGGCCTCAGCTGACGACCCCCTCCCTAAACCGACCAGAACAGCCCACTCCGGGGCAAGAGACGACGGCCAGGGCAGGTCTACCAGGAGCCTATTCAGGATGAGTTGCACGGTAGGGAAGGCAACCATCGAGAGGATGACCAGGACCCCAAAACCAATACCAACCATCTCTGCTATTTTCCAGCTTCTGACCACGGCGACGGCCATGCCACCACCCGACTCCAAGCGGAATACTTCGCTGGCAAACAAGGTAATCTGCTAGTCAGCTCACCACCAGAAAGGCTGGTCCAGGCAGTTGGGTCGCTTCCCAGACCACTCTTGAATCGAACGCAATCAACCGGGGGGAAAATTGCGATCGTTACGACCAAGGCACGGAGAATCGTCTGGTCAGCAGGACACACCCCGTCAGACCCAAACATCCTTCACGGGGCATCAGACAGAAGAAATGAGGCGACGCTACCGGCATCTGTTTCCGGAGGATAGGGTAGGGGCCATCTCGGTCTTGTCTTATAATGGAGGTTCTTTTCGTTTGCCAGTTCGGAGGCGGGCTTGAAGGAGATTTCGAACCTATTCTCTCCGCCGGGTTTCACTTCACCCTTGTAGTCGTCTCCGATTTGCTGCCGAGCATCGGCACTGGGAAAAAAGCGATCGAGCCGGGGGTAGGATGCAAGGGATTTGGCGTGCTCGAGAATCCTGCCCTTGATGACCATGGACTCCTCATCGTCGGCGTAGAGGTTATGGGCCGAGTGACAGAATAGGCCGAGAAGAACAGCCGCGACGACGATTTGTTGTCTCATGGCATCTGCTTACCAATACTCCTCATCATCCGGAGCGAATCGCACGACCTGTTTCCAGAGCGTGCGGTCTTGCCGGTATGGGTCATGGTCGAAAAAAGGATGGAGCTTGTTCTTCGGATAAATGTCCACAACATTAAATCCGCGAATTCTCAGCGTGTACGGGGCGCCATGGACTGTGGTTTTGACGGTCTAGTCGGTGATAGGAAACCTAATCTGGATCTCTTCTCCGGCCTGGACCGAGCAGATATCGAGGTACCGTCCGTCCCAGCCGCATTGCCTTCGCAGGGCTTCGACGTTGCAGGTGACACTGCTCGGATCTTCGACCCAAAATGGGATGCGTACGAGCAAGCGGAGTTGTTTCTCGACATGAATGTCGACGCGGCCGCCAAACGGCAGGTGGCTGTTGACATCGGCCCATTGAGAAGCACGGTTCATCAAAAGATTGACTCGCAGCTCCCCATCTCGGTGTGTGAGTATGTGTCGCCATGCGTGAAACAACCCTCGGTTGCCGTTACCAGTGCAGCAATGGGAGGAAACCGGCTGGAAAAATCCGTTCACGGCGATCATGCCATTGAATGTGCCGACCATTCTCTGGGGCACCTGATCGGCGGTTTCATAAGGCTCGTCAATCGGCTCGCTGCCGGGCTGCTCGTCGGCAATTCGCTGGGCGAACCAGCCGTCGACCACCTGCGCCTCGGCGAGCAGATTTCTGGTGTATCGCTCGACATCTTCCCAGTAATCACCGACACCGTGGTTGGAAAGCTTGGAGGCGAGCATCACCATATCGCCGATCCCGCATGGCTCGGAGTTTGCGTGGCTGGCGGGAATGCCCTCTGGGAACCATCCCAGGTAATTGTTACCCGCCTGGCGGCCGAATTCGTAAGCCTTGCGAATCGTCTCGAGCAACTCATCGTCGTCGGTCGCCAAGGCCCATTCCAAGAGCCCGTTCAGGTCCATCGTTGTGCCGTGGAAGTGGGTTCCGGGGCCAGACCAATCCCAGTCGCCGTTTTCCTTCAGAATCTTGGCGGGTCCAAGCCAATAGCGGGCAAAGCCATCGCCAAACTCCCTCGCAGGGGGATATCCGGTCATGCAGTAGTAGCGTGCCAGCCCCGCAAACACGGTCGACTGGGACGTCACCGCCGTGCCCCGGGTCGACACCGGCTCGTCCAGCGGCACGTTCCCGTCGTAAAAGTGGCGAGGCAGAAAGAGGCAGTCATCTTTGCGGATGGCGATGCGGAGCAAGCCGTCGATCATCCTCTCGATGCGATTCTGGAGCACCTGATCGGCCGGATTGCGGGCGTACCAGGAGACCAAACAGAGGAGTGTTCGTCCGTTCGGTCCGACATCAAACACCTGCTCGACGCCCGGCTCGGTCCAAGGGGTCGTGGAATCCTTGGCCCCGACCCACGGCTGACCTTTGACAGGAATGTAGTAGAGTCCGTCTTCGCCCAGCATGCGGAACATCGTCTCCATCATCTTCTTGTCGACGTGGATGTTAAACGTGCTGCCGGACATGGTGCGGGCGTGCGGCAATTCCCGCATCCACTTGTGTTGCCCGCCGTTGTAAGCGTGGTAGCTGTGTTTCATGATCACTTTTCCCGACTTGGGATTTCCAATCCACCCGTAGCATTGGTAGTCGGCCCTGGGGTCGGCGATGGTGGTTATTCCATGGACCGCCAGCCTGCCGCGCTCCGCCAGGTCGAGCGTGTCGGGAATCATGGCTTCGTAGTATTCGCCTTGAAACGGGGGATAGGTAACCTCCTCAATCTCATCGCGGACGTACCAGAGGCCCGACCCCGTGAGACTCTCCTTGGATCGAATGGGTGCCATCCGCCGAGTCGCCACCGGCTGGCCGCCGGGCGTCTCTCCAAACTCCAGCACGAGATTCGGATTCTCGATATAGCCGAGTCCTTTGCTGGCCGGCAGCTTGGAGACGACCACGTGGTCGAGAATCAATCGCTTGTCGGCCGCTTGCCACCCGTTGGCTTGGATCGTGATAGGAAACTGACTGCCCGGCCCTTTGGCCCAGGTGCGGAGAATCCATTTGTCGCGATCATTGCCACCGCTGAAGCGAATCGGCCGGTAGCCATTTCCATCGTCATATTCCCAACTGAGCGACCGGTCGGTCTTGAGCCGCATGCGGAGAAGTAGCGGCTGATTTATTGGGTAGTCCGGCACATCGGTGGCGATGCCCGCATCGCTGCTGAGCGGCCCGGTGGCATGCCCGCTGGTGCTAGTCGTCAGGTTCAATCCTTTGCTGTTCGCAAAGGCGGCGGACGCCCCCTGCAGCGCGAATGCTCGCTGATTGGTGCTCCCCACTGCGCCGGCGGTAGCGCTCAAACCGAAGTAGTGAGGAGCGTGTTGGGGAACGAGCACGCGGAATTCAATTTCGTAAGTTACCTCGCCGCTACTGGGAATCGCAAACTTCGATTCGATTGCGGTAACATTCCAGGCGTCGGCCCCCGTGAGCACCACGTGGCCCTCGCCATCCAGCGCGACGCTACCGCCGGTGGCCGTGACGCGCCACTTCTGAGTGTCGGGCGGATCACCGGCGCTGCCTGAGAAGTCGTCTTCGAATACCACCTCTGCAAGGCACGGCGCCGCGACACAGGACAAGAACGTGTAACAGGCAAGCAGATAAGGAGCAGCTTGGCGCGACATCTGGAATGCTTAGAAGCCCCAGACTAGAAATTCCCATTGAGGTTGAGCCTGAAACTTATCCAGGCTCGCAGTGACGCGATTATAATCCGGGATTCCCCATATGGGTCAGCCGGGAACCGCCCCCGGCACGATTCGGTCCTATTGTAACCGCTGCGCCCCCTTGTCTAGCGCGTCGTGATTTTTTT
>CAUZEA010000008.1:0-94065 GCA_963578605.1 Planctomycetota bacterium | reverse complement strand
CATCCCCGGACACACCCCGCCTGATCAATTCATCCTGACACCCAGGGCCCTCATCACCATCGGCGCAAACGTCTCGGCAATCAGGCGGCTTGACGTGTCGTTCGAATGGACGGCATCGACAAACTCCATGTCCTCGCGCAACGTGAAATCATGAAAGCCTTCCCTTCCCACCATTTTTTTCGACAATTGCCTCATCAGGGAATAGACCCTCGGATAGATCAGGGGCATATCCCCGCTGGTCCCGTCAAAACCCTGCAGACCCATCATGAATCTTCCGCCATTCGCCTCCACCAGTGTCCTGTATTTATCAATATTCCTGAGGAATCCATCCGTAATTTCGTCGTCGCTGCCCTCCCTCGTAACCCAGGGGTCCTCCCGGGGCGATATCACGGGGTGAATCGCCGAGGACCAACCCTCGTAGAAATTGGGGTATGCCAGCCCCAGCTTCTTGAAGTTCAGGGGGGCAACCTGGCTGTAGACCATGTCATTCCATCCACACAATGAGATCACGACCTCGGGCTGCAGGTGCCAGGCCAGGTGCACATACGTCGAGATTTCCTGTGAGATACAATAGCTGTTCACCGCAAGGTTGAGCACCCGCACCTCCCTGCCAGATTCCTCATTGAGGATCGCCTCCAGGTGCTCGGCGATGGTGGTCCTGTGGGAAAATCCCGCCCCCTCGCTGCCGCTGGTGATCAACACGAGAAGATATTCACGATTTTCATCAAAATACAGGTTGCGGTCGTTGCGAAACCCGAAATAGTCGAGCTGGATGTCATCGGGAAATTGCCCGTGCACGCTGCTGTAATCGAAGAAGGGATGATACGCATAACCGGGCTTAAGCCTGCCTGACAGGAACGGGTTGTCATGTGGTTCCAGGAGGTTGATGGTCTCGCCCATGGGCGCCGCTGCCGGGGGGGTCTTCTCCCCGGCAAAAACACAACAGCCGACCCCAAACACCCAGGCCAGCATCAGGATCAACATTTCATGCTGGATGATTTTATGGTTTCGCATTTTCCCTCATACCCTTCGTCAAATGTTATTCCGTCAGTTCATACCGGTAGTGAATATAATCGATCAGTATTTTCTGGTATTCAGGATAATTGCCCACCCCCCACTACCCCAGGGGCACCAAGTGCTGCACTCGGCCCTTTGCGATGGTCGCGTGACCAGCTGGGCTAGGCAATACTCCGCGGATTGCACGGAAGCACTACCTGACGGTCACGGACGACGATTTCAGGCGGGCAACCGGACGCAGCGCACCAAAAGCGCAAAACGCAGCGCAGCACCCACAGGCACTCAGTCGCACTGAGCGGCCAGAAACGACATAACCCCTTGGAGAGCCAAGGGGTTATGCGAAAGTTTGCCAGCTGGTGCCGCCTGGTGCGACACCCTCAAGTAGCGGGGACAGGATTCGAACCTGCGACCTCGAGGTTATGAGCCTCGCGAGCTACCTGACTGCTCCACCCCGCGCCAGTGTTCGTGCCCCTATCCTATCGCTTGCAAAATTTGCTGGCAAGTCAGGTTCGGGGTGGTTCGTGTTCGAACCTGATTGGGCGACACCCTCAAACCAATCGCTCACCCGGTGACCTTTTGACTGTGGGTCCCGAAATGTGCAAGGAATCTGCAGTGGTGGCAAAACAACCCACCAGTCCCACTTGAGCGTACCATGTATATACATGGGTTGTGTGTCGGCGGCGGGCTCTGTTTGCCGGTTATGCGGATTGTCCGTGTTCAGGTCGTGCGAAAACGGCCGTTGCCCGATACCCGTCCAGGCCGATGTATAAATGGGACCCACAATGCAATAAAGCTCTTGAGGGAAGGAAGTTCACACCCCGGCGGGGTTAGGGTGTTTCTGTTGAAGAAATCCCGGAAGTCGACCATTCTTCCTGGGCAAAGAGTCCCCTTTTGGGCTCCCAATCTGTAATATTACGGCATATTCCAAGGAGATCTCAAACCGCCTGCGGGCGACTCGGTGACTTCCTCCCCCCAACCATACCCCCCATGGCGGATCCGTCGAACCAAACTGTGAACGAGCTTGCTACCACGGCTCGTGATGCGCCAAAATGTGAGATCTCGATGGTTGATCCTCCGCTGGTCGCGAGTTCTGAATTGGATCGGTCTGCCTCGAAAAGCGAACTGCCCGATCGCCCCAGCGACACACGAGTCGGCAATGCCATGTCGATTGAACGGCCAACGATATTACTGGAAGCGGGACTGGGTCGGCCCCACCCGACAGCCGGGCGCCCACATGAGCTGAGTTCGCCGTCAGAGCCTGCACCACCCCCGTCAGACGAATCGCCCCTTTTAGACCTGACGCCGGTGCTCCGCCAGTCTCCCCCCTGGCTGGTGAGCGCGATCATCCACATGGTGCTGCTGATCGTGCTGGGCCTACTGTTTGCCAAGAGTATCGAAGACCCTCGGCTGCTGCTGGATGTCACGTATGCCGAGGACCTGAAGGACCAATTGATCGAGGAAAACCTCGACATGATGCTTTCGGATACCAAAATGGATTTCCAAGAACAGTTGATCACGCCTGAGGATTTGCCCGACGTGATCGACCCTCTGGCAACACCTGAACTGGCGGACATTGTTCACAACCCAACGGTCAGGGCAGGTACTTTTGAACCGACGACGATTGGGCTGGCGTTGACTGGACGAACGGTGGGTCACAAAAACGCGCTGCTTAAAGCGTACGGTGGCAATGCCATGACCGAAGAAGCTGTGTTATTGGGCCTGAAGTGGCTCCAACGCCAGCAGCAGAACTCCGGCCTGTGGAGTTTAAAGGGTCCCTACACAGACGGGACGATGACTGAAAACGAAGAGGCAGCCACGGCGATGGCACTGCTGGCCTTTCAGGGGGCGGGCAATACCCACAAACGGGGCCCGTTCAAGCGGGAGGTCAACAAAGCTTGGAAGGCTATGCTTGAGCGCCAAGCGGACGATGGGAATTTTTATGGCGACGGTCCCGATCACAGCCGGTTTTACACCGAAGCCCAATGCACGATTGCCCTGTGTGAACTCTTCGGGATGAGTCGGGATGAGTCGCTGCGTCGTCCTGCCCAACGTGCTGTCGACTATCTCGTTAAAACCCAGGCGAATGCTGGTGGTTGGAAGTACTACGCGGGTGAAAACAGCGACCTCTCGGTGACCGGCTGGGTCGTCATGGCGCTGCAAAGTGCGCGGATGGCCGGCCTGGAAGTGCCCAGCGACACCCTGGAACGGATCAGCCGGTTCCTCGATTCGGTACAGGAATATGACGGCCAGCAGTACGCGTATCGCCCGCGAGATAGAGCCAAGCGTTCGATGACTGCCGAAGGCCTGCTCTGCCGCCAATACTTGGGTTGGGCCCACGATGATCCACGCCTACGAGGAGGTGCCGACTACCTGGTCTCCGAGGCCAATCTTCCAAGTTGGGCGGTTGGCGACAAAAACGTTTACTACTGGTATTACGCTACCCAGGTCTGTCATCACATGGAAGGAGACTGGTGGAAGCGGTGGAACGAAGTGATGCGTCAGAAGATGCCCGAAATACAAATAAAACGTGGCCGCGAACGAGGCAGTTGGACCCCACACGGCGATCAGTGGGGACGACAGGGTGGCCGGTTATACGTGACTTGCCTTTCGATCTACATCCTGGAAGTCTACTACCGCCACCTGCCAATCTATCAGAGCGGGTTGTTGGATCGGGGCTAAAGTTTCTGAGATATGGCCAGGCTCACTTTGGGTAATGAGCCACGATTAAGGGCGCCGACCAAGGGGACGTGAACCGGGCAATAAAACAACCCTCGGGTAACCGCGAGTACCCGAGGGTTGCGTAATGAAGCCCGCCGTGACGCGGGTGGCCGAACCGGTCGGCCTGACCACCGCAGCGTCGTGGCAGAGCATTGCGAATTACAGTAGTACGTCGAATCGATCCATTTCGATCGTATCATCGTCATCGGCAAAGATGTAGTCGAGGATTCCATCCCTGGCGAAAATCCTGTCCTTACCTTGGCCGCCGACGAAGACGTCGGTACCGCCGCCACCTATGAGGATGTCGTTACCGGCTTGTCCAGCGAGCAGGTCAACGCCGTCACCACCATCGATGGTGTCGTCGCCTTCGCCACCGAGCAACACATCGTCGCCCTGGTTGCCTGAGATTTTGTCATTGCCGGCCATTCCATAAATAAAGTCTTTGCCAGCTTGACCGACGATGTAATCGTCACCGTCACCACCGTCGATGCGGTCATCTCCAGAACCACCGTAGATCCGATCATTACCGGCACCGCCGCGGATATTGTCGTTACCCAACATCCCGCGGATGACGTCGTCACCGTCGCCACCAGTAATGCGATCGCTGGCGGAGTGAACGATATCGATCGGTTGTGGCCTGACCGTCAGCGGTGACACGCGCCTGACCTTCACCGTGTCGACGACTGCATCGGTCGACAAGGGAACACTATCCACATCGCGGGCGACGCTATCGGCATTACTCACACCGTCGACCTTAACTACGAAGTCGACTGGAACCGGAGTGATCACCGGGCCATCGGTGGTAAAGTCGACCGGATCACCCGTGATCCCATCGTTGCCACCTCTGCCGTGGAGGCTATCGGAACCGTAACCACCAAAGATGAAGTCGCGGTCTTCGCCACCGACGACTACGTCGTTGCCGTTACCGGCAAGTACCAAGTTGACGCCATCGCCGGTTTGCACGTTGTCGTTGCCATTGCCAGCGAAGATCAAATCAGTGTCATCTCCACCCAAGATCCGGTCATTGCCGTAGTTATGATCGGCATAGTTCCGGGCATAGTGACCCAGTCCTTGATAATCCCTTGGGACTTCGTTGGTTCCATCACCAAATAGCCAGTTGACGCCATTACCACCACGGATCATGTCGTCACCACTGCCACCTGCGATGGCGTCATCTCCTTGGTTGCCAGCGAGCCCGTCATTGCCGAGACCGCCGAGGATGGCGTCATTTCCAGCTTGCCCGGAAATGCGGTCACTGTCCGCACCGCCGTCAAGCAGGTCATTTCCGGCACCGCCACGAATGGAATCATGGCCTGCGCCACCAAGGATGTAGTCATGCCCTGAGCCACCCTGCAGGACGTCGTTACCGCCGCCACCGAAGATGAGGCCGTTCTGCGTGACGCTCCGGCTAAACATGACTCGGTCATTTCCACCTCTCGCCCAAACGGCGATGATGTCGACCTCGCTAGCATCGTGGACCTGAACTTCACCGTTGACACTGATGAACAGGCGATTGCCGTCAACCGTTGCCTTGATTGCATCATCCCTGTCAGTCCCGTGGACAATTACGACGCCCGGTGGTGGTGTGATGAACACCGGTGGAGCTTCGCTCGGTTGTATACGATCGGTCGTGTCGATGACCTCTGCGGGCATGAAGTCGGCCGCGAGCAGGGTGCGGGACTCAAGATCTTCCATCCGCATTTTCCGGGGACCTTTGTTTCGCTTCTTGGTTTTTTTAGACATAGCCACAGTCTTCCTCTCTCAATAAAGTTCTTAACCCCATGGCGGGTGACAGGCTATTTGGTCGGTTAGCAAAGTGTGGACTTACCTGGCCGCGCATATCGCAAGCGCTCAGCCAAAAGGCTTTTCTTCATCGGTCTGGCGCCGATCAGACAACTGCGACGTCAGGCATCCAAAGAAATTGTTCCACGAAAATTGCCGTGCGGCCTTTCCATAACACCGTCACTCCGGCTGACCCATTGTCCCTTTACCATTTCATCGCTTGGTCGTTCTGTGTCGGTATCCACTTGCCTGAATCCTCGGGATCTGGAAAACAAACGACACCTATCACGACTTGGTAAAACTTGGCCTGGAACAACAAACCTCGGTTGGCGTTTCGAGGTTCACTTGCATCCTACGAACTCATCGGACAAAAGCAATGTTATTTTCCAGCTTTTCCTATAATGAGATTGACCTCGGAGCCGTTCCCGGAATGAGACCAAAATCCCAACCAAGTACGTAGCAATATCGCACGACCCGGTGTATTAGTCCCTAGAATTGCACACCGGTGCGTTGCGAAAACCAACTCCAATTGCCAAGGTGACTTGACCGGGCAAGACCACCGCGTCGCAAAAAGAGACCACCCCGTATGTTCGGCACGCCGGGCGTGTAGAATCATCTCCTGAATCGGGTCGGTTGGTTGGCAACGCCCGATCCACCGCATACCAGGGGAGCTGGAGTCCCCAAACCCGCAGATTTCTTTCCCAAAAACCAGATGTCCTATGGAAAAATGTCGGCCAACTCAATGTTATGGCTTCCTGGCGGTGATGATCGGGGCAAGCTGTTTCTCGTTGACGATGGCTGCAGCTCCGCCGCCCATGATCCAAGCGGAGGTCGACGCCACGCAGGTGGCGCGACACCTGCTCCACAGCAAGCTCACGATTCCGGTCACGCCTGGCGAACTGGTGTTGTGGTTTCCGAAATGGATCCCTGGCATTCATGGTCCCGGTGCCCAAATCAGCAATCTGGCCGGCCTGACGGTTACTTCTACTGATGGTGAGCCCATCCGGTGGCAACGTGATCCGAACGAACTGTACCGATTCCTGGTCGACGTTCCGGCAGGAACCGAGTCGATACAGGTCGACTTGACCTATCTCGCCAACCAACCGACAAAATTGTCCACGGGCGTCGACACGCAAGGCAATGCGGACCTGTTGGTGATGAACTTCAACACGTGCCTGCTTTATCCGGAAGGAGCCACCGCGAGTGAGATTCCGATATCGCTGCGGGTCCGACTTCCGCAGAACTGGCAATTCGGTACGGCCCTCAGCTCCGAGCCCACCGCCATCGATGACGGCTGGCACCAGTTTGCGCCGACCTCGCTTGAGACGGTCATCGACTCACCATTGGTAGCTGGCCGGCATCTCCGCAAACTTGAGTTCGAGACGCCAGATTTTCCCGTAACCCGGATGCATTTTGTGAGCGAATCGCCGGCTGCGTTGGCGTTTGACGAGGCGCAGGCCGAGCGGTACCGTCGGCTTTCCGCCGAAGCGTTGAATTTATTCGGTGGCACACCGTTTTCTTCCTACGACTACCTGGTCGTCTGTAGTGAGCAATTTCCGGCTTTCGGGCTGGAACATTCCGACAGTTCTTTGAACAGCATTCCCGAGCAGGCCCTGGTCGACGACGACCAGCGGAAAGGTTGGCACGCCTACCTGCTTCCCCACGAACTGGTTCACGCATGGTGTGGTAAGTACCGCCGGCCCGAGGGTATGACCCGGGCAAATTACCACACCAACAAACAAACCGAACTGTTGTGGATTTACGAGGGACTGACCCAATATTTGGGCCAGGTGCTGGCCGTGCGATCAGGATTAATGACGTTCGATGGGCACTTAGAGTCGCTGGCTGGCCGGGTAGGCTATCTGTCGCATCGCGCCGGGCGAAAGTGGCGTTCGCTGGCCGATACGGCAATTGCGAATTACACCCTGCGGGGAAGCTCGCCAAACTGGAACGACCTTCGTCGCGGCCAGGACTATTACGACGAGGGGGCCTTGTTCTGGCTTGAAGTCGACTGCCTGCTACGCAAGCTAACGCAGGGGGGAAAATCCCTGAACGATTTCTGCCAGGAGTTCTTTCACAAATCCCCCAGCGATCCAAAGATCAAACCTTACGAACTGAACGAGGTGGTCGACCTGTTGTCGTCGCTGGCCCCTCACGATTGGGAAGGGTTAATTCGCCGTCGCGTCTATCAACCGCTCGACCAGTTGCAACTCGACGCGTTGTGGCACGCCGGCTACGAGTACACCTACACCGACGAGCGGCCGGAGTTCGTCAAGCTGCGTGAAAAAGACCGCAAGACCATTTCGGCAGAGCATTCCCTGGGCATCAGACTCAAGGAAGACGGCACCGTTGAGCAGGTGGTCCCGGGAAGTCCATCCGACAAGACAGGACTGGCAACGAAAATGAAAATCATGGGGATTGACCGTCGGAAATTTACGCCGGAACGTTTTCGCTCCGCGATCAAAGAGACCCCGGCCACGGGTCAGATTGAACTGCTGGTCCTGGAGGGTGATACCTTTCGCACGCTTGTCGTTACGTATGCCGATGGGACCCGGTACCCGGTGCTGGAGAGGGTTGTCGATCGCCCGGATTTGCTGCGGGAAATCTGCGCGCCCCGGTCAGAGGATTCGGAGGCATCGGTGCAATGACAAAATCGCAACCGGAATGCAGGCAATTCAACCGCCGGCGTTAACCTTTGGTCACCACGGGCTAACGTCGCAACGGGTCCTGTGACCCCGACCGTCGCCCGAAGGAATTTTTTCGCTGTGCCACACTTGGCTGCTTCGAGCGGCCATTTTGGGATTTTCGCCGGTAAAGCTGGGCAACCGACTGCCCCTCAAGCGGATTCACAAAGACTTGCGGGTCATCGATGATCCAGGCTGTCGACCAGCTGCGGCCGTTCTCCCAGTTGGCGACGTTGAAAAAGAAATTGTCGAAGGCAAGTGTCTTATAGCCATAGGGGAAACCGGACATCAAGTAGTCGTCTTCGGTGAGGTCCTCGATCCCAGCCGACGCGTAGTAGTGCACCTGGCCGTCCTGCGTGAACGACATCCCCAGGGTCCACCATCCTGGCTCCCGAATCTCGTGACTGCGAACATCCCGCCCGCGGTGATCGGCCCGTACGGTGAGCTTGGCGTGATCATTTTCGATTTGCTTACTTGTCTTGCTGCGGAACAAGAAAAACATTCCTGGCCAGTAATGTTCATTCTCCCCGTCGCGATTCCGTGCCACACAGTCTGCCCGCATTCCGAACGAGGCACCTGTCCGATTTTCCCACTTTTCGAACGGAGGCAAATAAACGCGTACGGTGCAACTCGGCTGGTAGGCGACCGGGATTGATCCTCCCAGGACTCGGTCGACCTTCATGAGCAAGTCATCCTGCTGTTGCTTGTTCGAAGTACGTCGTGGTACGCCAGACATTTTGGTTGCCATCATCAGCGCGCCGGTGCTGCCCAAAATACCACCGGGGGGAGTCGGCACGCGTTTAACAACGTCGGGAGTACCGCGCATGGCTCCCTCGTGCCATAAGCGGTTGGCCGAAACCCCACCTGGCCCTCGTTGCCGTTCATCTTGTTCGTAACTGCTCTTGGGAAGATTATAGCTGTAGCCCCAGTTGGGATTCTCAAAGTTGTCGGAGCAGTTTTTCAGGAACCGACCGGTGCCGGGCACGAACGGTTCGGCAGCATTACCAGGACCGGTGGCAAGGATCAAACAACCGACGACCCCAGCGAATACCAATGAACCTGATGTCTGGAAACGTGGTTGGTATGTCATTGTGGTTTCCTGCGCGTATTGTGGTTTCCTGCGCGTCACGACAGGATCGACAAAGAAAGCAGGCAAACGGTACCATCGAACGTTCGCGTGCGACAACGTATTAAAGTTATCGGCAAAGGCGCAAAAAGGATTCAGTGAGAAGCCTGTGCGAGAGCAGATGCCGCTGCCACAGGTAGCATGGCTATCACCCGGGGTCAGCTTGCCGTGTCGACAAACTTGCAACGGTTCGACCCTTCACAGATTGGGCATTCGGGTGCCTGTTTTCGGGCATGGTCGAGACAGTGCTGAATCCGGTCGCCCATGATCTCCGCCATGAGGGAGTGAACGCCCAAGGGTGCCGTAACGAGAAACCGGGTCCCGGGATGTTGACAAGCTGCTTCTGCAGCTAGCTTAGGGATATCTTGATCCCAATGTCGCCCCGGCAGCAGGAAGTAGGGAAAAATGACGATGCTATTGGCGCCCTGCTGAACACAGCGATCGAAAGCAACTTGGATCGAGGGGTGCGCCAATTCCATGTGGGCTGGCTCGACGATCTGAATTTCCGTGGCGGCACGAAAGACTTCGACCACATCGACGAGCAATTGATTGCTTTGATCACGGCGGGAACCGTGATCGACCACAATCACGCCAGCATTCTCACCCAGTTCTAAATTCAGAGGAGTCATGTGGTCATCCGAATCTGGTCTAGGAGGGAACCTGACCTGATGGGGTGGACCTGGTCGGATCCGAAATCATCCTGCGCCAGTGGGCAACCACAAGCGGGCATGGGCCAAAGTCAGTCCACTGCCGACAACGTGGCCAAAGGCCCCACGGCAATGGTGGAATGGGCGGAGAAGGGAAAGCGGTGGAGAACTTCCTGGATATCGTCCCGCGTAACGGCGTCGACGGCAGCCAGGTCATCGGCGATTGAGCGGTACTCACTGCGCTGCATCCAGTTGCCACCAACGTTAAATAGCCGGTTACGAGGCCGTTCGCTACTCAAAACAACCCGGGCCTTGACTTTGTTTTTCGCCTGCAAGAGTTCGTCGGCGGTTATTCCCTCCTGCTGAACCAGTTGATAAATCTTTTCCAGGCAGGCAAGGTTTCCTTCAGCCTGCTGTGGTTCACAGGCCAACCAGGTGAAATACATTCCCGCGCCCTGGTATTCATAGTGACCAACCGAAGCACTTTCGGCCAACCCGGGATCGGTAATTTCCCAATACATACGACTGCCTGAATCATCTCCGACAACGGTCGACAGCAGTTTGGCAGCATAACGGGCAGGATCTTCCGAAGCTGGCGCGTCGGCCAATTGAAGAATGTACTCCTGGACAGAGGAGTCGCGTTGAACGGTTTTAAAGCGACTTTGCCCACGGGGAGGGGGAGTCTCTCGCCGGGTGCGGGTGGTTTCCCAGCCGCCGCAACGGCTCTCGATTTCATTGCACAAGGCGGGAAAGTCGATTTTGCCGGCGGCGACAAAAAACACGTTGGCCGGACTATAGCGATGCTGGAAATAGGCCCGCATTTGCTCGGCGGTCAGGTCGGTGATCGTGGCGTCGCTCCCCAGCACGCTGCGGGCCAGGGGATGGTCGCCGAGGTGCAGTTCCTTAATTTGATCATCCATTCCGAAGGGAGGTTGATCGAGATACATTTGAATTTCTTCCAGGATGACTTTTTTTTCCATGTTAAAGTCATCTTCGCGAAGGCTGGGTCGCATGATGTCGGCCAACAGGTCTACACTTGCCTCCTGGTATTCGGGCAGGACCGAGGCGTAGTAAACCGTGCTTTCTTCGCTGGTAAATGCATTGTAGTGCGCACCGATCTCGTCGAACTCGCGATTGACCTCCTCGGCAGTGCGACGGGGTGTACCTTTAAAACACATGTGTTCCAGGAAATGGCTCACTCCGGCGACTTCGTCAGATTCATCGCGCGAACCGGTACGAACAAAGAATCCCAGGCCGGTCGTCGCCGCATCCCGGTTGCATTCAGCAACAATCTCCAGACCGTTAGCGAGGGTATGGCTACGAAATTCCAACGGGCACCTCCAACGGTTTCGGGCCCAGGGTGAGAAAGGTAAAATCGCCCGGTCGATTTGCAGACAGAAACGCGTTAATGCTGTCGGCCGAGAGGGTGTCGATGATTTTCCCAATCTCCTCCAATGACCTCACTCGGCCCAGGTGATACCAGTCGCGGGCAATCGATCCACTGCGAGCGGTGGTCGATTCTTGTTGCATGATCAGCGCGCTTTTGATGCGGGCTTTGAGCCGATCGAGTTCAGCTTGCTCGACGCCATCGCCCAAGCGGTGCAATTCGGCCAGCGTCACATCGAACGTTTCCTGGGCCCGTTCGACGGTCGTTCCAGCATAGCACAACACGCTGGCCCGTTCTCGCTGGGTGTGGAGCGCAGCCGAAACGGTGTAGCAAAGCCCGCGCTTTTCGCGAACCTCGTTGAACAGCCGGGAACTCATGCCACTAGACAATACCCCTACGGCAGCCCACGCTTCAAAATAATCAGGGTGCCGGTAGGGAATCGTAGGATACGCAATCCCGATGTGGCATTGGTTGGACTGGAAATCGATATGGGTCCCAGTGGCGGGTGGCCCAACAGCCAGGGTGGTTTGAATTTTTTCGACCCGCCAGTCACCGAAAAGTTTTTCGACACTGTCGCAGATCTCAGGCCAATCGAATTTACCCGCAACGGCCAGGATTGCCCCATCGGGGCGGTAACGCTGGCGGTAAAATGCGGCAACTTCAGAAATGGTCATTTGCTCGATGGCAGCGGCATCCCCATAACTTGAACGCCCCCAGGGGTCGGGATAATGGTGACGACGAAGCTCGAGCATGAGCTTCTGGGAGGGCTCGTCTTCGACACCCCGGAGTTCCTGCAAGCAAACGGCACGCCCCGCGTCCAACTGTGCTTGGGGCAGGTGTGGATTGCGAATCAAATCAGCAAAGATCGTCAGTGCGGCAGGAAGGTTGTCGCTGAGCGTGCCGCCAGTATAACTCGCCTGCGAAACGCCAACCGACTCACCCCGTTCGACGCCCAGGTTGTCCAGATCGGTAATGAATGCCCGGCTATCGCGTGCTCCCGATCCCCGCAACATCATCTCGCACGTTAAGGCGGCCAACCCGTCGCGGTTCTGGTCGTCGTAACAGCAGCCAGCGGGAACCAGGATGGTGAAGGCAGCCGACTGAACACCACCCATTGGCTGGCCTATCAAGACCATGCCATTATCGAATTCATGGGTAAGGATGGTGGCAACCATGGCCCCCGGACAACGAGTCTCGTCCCTTGAGCGTTTCGAACCGAAAAGACCATAGCCTACCCATCTACTCAGGTGCAGGCAAGTTCAACGGCCTTGTAGAGCGTTTTGGTGGGTTGAAACCCCATCCGCTGATAGAGTTTGACGGCCCGCCCGTTCTGAACCGTAACCTCCAGATAGGCGCGCTGCAAGCCAACCTGCTGGAAGCCCGATAGTGTAGCCGCTATCAAACAACTGCCAATTCCCCGGCCACGGTGCGATGGGGTAATGCCAACATTCTGGATTCCGCCGTGGCGACGACTGACACGAATCCCCTGAATCGTACCGCACGCCTCAACCTGATTAGCCCCAGCTCCAACGTACTCGGCCAGCCAGGTGGCCTCCGCGAGGAAACCTTCCTTGCGGGCAATCTCTTCGACCAACCTGCGGCATCCATCCATCTCTCCCAGGCAGGGGAAGAGGGTCGCGTCGATCTCCTCGCGAAAACTGTGATACTTGGCATCGGCGTGGTCGGCAACCAGACCAGGCGTCCAGGGACGAAGCCGGTACCCCGTGGGCGGCTTGACGATGTTAAAACGCCGGCCCCGCAGGTCGATTTCCATACGGTAACGTTTGAAATAAGTGACACTCATAATGCTCTCTTGGAATGTACCTGTTGAGCCGCAGCGGGTCAAATTCTGCCGTTCCCGGTTGTGTTGCGGTCGGCGTACAATGCTTAAAACCGGGGCCTGGGGGGCGCCATAAACGGTGTAAACCATCTGACTGAGTCAATCGACATTACCGGCGACAAACGTTTCTTGTCCCTACGCCGACAAATCGACTAGAATGGGGTTCCCAGTAAGCCCCCACCTGTCCCATTGAAAGCTCGGGCGGAATCTTGGAACTTCTCCGCGAATTAACACGTATCCAACTTGAACAGGGCTATCTTTCGGACGGGACGTTACGTGAGCTTGCCGCCCTTCGCAATGTACCGCTCTACCGACTGGAAGGGCTGGTCAGCTTCTATCCTTCCTTTCGCCGGACCCCTGCACCGCCGACCGTGATCCACGTCTGCCGGGATCTATCCTGCTTGATGGCCGGCGGAGACGCCTGCCGGCAGAAACTGGTTGAAGAATTTTCCTCGAACGACGACATCCTGATCGAAGAAGTCTCATGCCTGGGCCGCTGCGATGCCGCTCCCGCCGCAGCAATCGATGAAGTCCCACTAGCTCCCGACACACTCGCTAATTTCGAGCGGGTGATCAAGTCGGTGCGCGCCGGGTCGGTACCCACCGGAACGCCAGGTGACGTGCAGCCGAAATGCCAATGTGATCCTTACACCAGCGCCGCCGATCACTACAGCACGGTCCGTTCGCTGTTGGAACCGGGAAACTTCAAAGCAGGCGAAACCGTGGGCAAACACTCTGTCTTGGGCAAACACTCTGTCTTGGGCAAACACTGCATCGAGCGGCTCCACGAGAGCCGCCTGTGCGGAATGGGGGGGGCCGGTTTTCCGACCGGCCGCAAATGGGAGCTGGTCGCCAGCGAGGCGGCCCGGCCCAAGTACGTTATTTGCAATGCCGACGAAAGCGAGCCAGGTACGTTCAAAGACCGTTTTATCCTGGCCCACCTTGCTCACCTGGTCGTGGAAGGCATGCTGCTGGCCGGCCTGACGATCGGTGCCGAACGGGGAATCATTTATTTGCGTCACGAATACGCACCAGAACAGCGCTCGTTGGAGTTGGCGATCGACCAGGCCCGCCAACATGGCGTGCTCGGTGAGAATGCGGCCGGCTCGGGACAACGCTTTGAGATTGAAATCTTTGTTTCACCCGGCGGTTACATTCTGGGTGAAGAAACCGCCTTGCTCGAGGCACTGGAAGACAAGCGGGGGGAGCCCCGCAACAAGCCCCCTTATCCGGGAACCCATGGCTTGTGGGGCAAACCGACCCTCATTAACAACGTTGAGACTTTTGCCCTGGCAACGTCGATCGTGCACTTTGGCAGTCAGTGGTGGCATGACCAGGGCTGCGGCGGGTGCTCTGGAATCAAGTTTTTTTCCATTTCCGGCGATATCGCACGGCCGGGGGTCTACGAAATTCCGATGGGAACCCCTGTGGCCGAACTGATTGAACTGGCCGGCGGGATGAAACAAAACAAGTCACTCAGGGCATTTCTGCCAGGGGGTGCAAGCTCGAATTTCCTGACTGCCGATCACGTTCATACACCACTTGACTTCGACGCCATGAAAAAAGTCGGTAGCATGCTGGGAACCGGAGCAGTCATCGTGATTGCCGACGATCAAGACTTGTTCAAACTCGCCACGAATCTGGTGCAGTTCTTCCGCAACGAATCTTGCGGCAAGTGTGTCCCGTGCCGTGTTGGCAGCGATCAGGCTGTACAATTGCTCAACCGCGTCGCACTGGGCGAAACCCCACCGGGTGAACTGGAAATCCTGAGTGATTTAGGGGAAACCCTGGAGCAAACATCGATTTGCGGCCTCGGTCAGGTCGCCTTGAACCCAGTTCTCTCAATGATGAAACACTTTCCGAACGATGTCCCCAGCTAGCTTAAAGGCTGTCGTATGACGACACAGGTCACACTCACGATTGATGATCAGCCGGTCACGGTGCCAGCAGGAACAACCGTCTGGGAAGCCGCCCGGCAGCAAGGGATCGATATTCCGGTCTTATGCCACTCTCCACAGCTCAATCCGGTGGGGGTTTGTCGACTGTGCGTTGTGGACGCGGGTGAGCGTGTCCTCACGGCATCGTGTGTGCGCGAGTGCGAGGAAGGAATGACCGTCGCCACGTCGTCAGACAAGGTAAACCAACACCGCCATATGCTGACCCGGTTGTTGCTTCATGAACATCCCACGCCGTGTGAACGGGAAACCACCACGAAAGACTGCGAACTGGAGCGGCTAGGCCGCGATTACGGTCTCCTGCCGACAGCATCGAACGGACAAGCCGTACCGGCCCGCAACGGCGCGAAGCCCAAAGACCTTTCTTCGCCAGTGATCGCAGTCGATCATGCAGCCTGCATCCTGTGCGATCGCTGTATTCGAGCTTGCGACGACGTGCAATCCAACGAAGTGATTGGCCGCAGCGAAAAGGGGGCTGGAACTCAAATCGTGTTTGATTTGAACAATCCGATGGGAGCGAGTACGTGCGTCTCTTGTGGCGAATGCGTCAGTTCCTGCCCAACGGGTGCCTTAACCAACAAACCAATCACCTTACCAGTCATTCCGCGTGTTGATCTCAAGCCAATCGACACTGTTTGTCCTTATTGCGGCGTTGGTTGCGCTATCACCTTCCATGTCAAGGATAACCAGATTGTCTATGCCGAAGGCCGCGAAAGCCCGGTTAATCATGGTCGCTTATGTGTCAAAGGCCGCTATGGTTGGGACTATACGTCCCACGAACAACGGCTAACCCAACCGCTGATCCGGCGAGAAAACTATTATCCCAAGGGCCCCTTATCGACCGAGGTCCAAACATCGGTAGGTGCCCGTGGCCAAAAACCGGGGGGTATTGTCGATTACGGCAGAATCATGCCCGCATTTCGGGAAGCAACCTGGGACGAGGCACTCGATTTAGTTGCCCGACGGCTCACGGATTTGCGCCTCGAGTATGGCAGTGGTGTGCTAGCCGGGTTCGGTTCGGCAAAATGTTCAAACGAAGAGGCCTATTTGTTCCAGAAACTCCTGCGAGCTGGTCTTGGCACGAACAATGTCGATCACTGCACACGTTTGTGCCATGCCTCTTCGGTGGCAGCCCTGATGGAGACGATCGGATCGGGTGCCGTTACGAATGTTTTCGCCGACGTCCAGCGCTCGGCAGTCGCTTTGGTTGCCGGTTCGAATGCAAGCACCAACCATCCGGTTGCGGCAACTTTCATGAAGGAGGCGGCCAAACGTGGCACGAAGCTCATTGTGGTCGACATACGTCGGCACGAACTGGCTGATTTCGCAACCCATTTCGCCCAACTGAATCCGGGCACCGATGTGGCTTTCTACAACGGCATCATGCACGTGCTGATTACCGAAGATCTGGTCGACCGGCAGTTTGTTGCCGACCGCACCGAGGGATTCGAGCAGCTCTGCGAAATGGTCCGCGCAGACTACGCACCGGAAATGGTTGCAGAAATCTGTGGAATTCCGGCCGCTGAAATCAGAGCCATTGCCCGCACCATTGGTGAAGCCGAAAGCATGATCGTGTTTTGGGGAATGGGAATCTCGCAACATACAACCGGGACAAATAATGCCCGCTGCTTGATTTCTCTTTGCCTGATGACCGGTAATGTAGGCCGCCCCGGCACGGGACTTCATCCGTTGCGTGGCCAGAACAACGTCCAAGGTGCAAGTGACGCGGGACTGATCCCGATGGTCTATCCCGACTACCAGCCAGTCACATCGGACGCAAATCGACTCAAGTTCGAACAGGCTTGGGACGTTCCGCTGGACCCCCAACCCGGCTTGACCGTCGTGGAGATTATGATGGGAGCACTGGACAAGTCGATTCGCGGCATGTACATCCTGGGAGAGAACCCGTTTATTTCCGACCCGAATTCGAACAAGGTACGCAAGGCTCTTGCAGCATTAGATTTCCTGGTCGTTCAGGATATCTTCCTGACCGAGACGGCCGAGTTCGCCGACGTCATTCTTCCGGCCAGCAGCTACTTCGAAAAAACTGGCACCTACACCAATACCGATCGGCGGGTTCAACTGGGGCCGCAGGTTTTGGACCCACCAGGTGAAGCCCGACAGGACTGGAAGATTATTTGCGAGATCGGTAATCGCAGCGGGTATCCCATGCCGTACGAGTCGGTCGCCGACGTGTTTGACGAATTCGCCAGCCTTACGAAAAACTACAATGGCCTCTCGCACGACAACCTGGGCAGTACCGGCAAACTCTGGCCCTGCCCTTCACCCACCACGACCGATGGCACCCAAATCTTGTTTGGAGATCAATTTCCAACAGCCTCGGGTAAAGGCAAGTTCGTGGCTTGTCCCTATCAAGCTGCCGACGAAATCCCGGACGAAGCGTATCCCTTCGTGTTGACGACCGGCCGCGTATTGGAACACTGGCACACCGGCAGCATGACACGGCGAAGCTACGCATTGTCGCAAATTGAACCCGCTGCTTTTGCCGCCATGCACCCGGACGACTTGCATCAACTGGGACTGGCACATGATGAGCAGATCCGGGTCAGCAGTCGACGTGGTACGATTGAGCTGGTGGTCCGTGCCGACGATTCCCTGGAAACGGGCATCATATTTATCCCATTTCATTTCCGCGAAGCCGCGGCCAACGTGCTCACGAACGATTCGCTTGATCCGGATGGTAAAATCCCCGGGTTCAAGTTTTGCGCCGTCAAAGTAGAACCGGCTTAGCCCCTCACCAAAGCTGAATTTTCTGCAGCAAGGTTTCCCATGAACCAAAACTTTTGCTCCTCGGTATTGGTTACCACCGCAATCTTCACCCTGGCCTGCCCTGCAACTCCCACCTGCGCGGACGACACTGGTGATCTGAACACCGCACTGGAAACCCTTCGCACAGCTGGTCCTGGTGGTAGCGGACAGGCTCAATTCCAAACAGCCTGGCAAAAAGTCGCCTCGTCAGACAGCTCGGCGATTGTGACCATCCTGCAGGCGATGCCTGACTCAAACCCGCTCGCTCAAAACTGGCTGCGCAGCGCGGTCGACACGATTGCCGAACGTACCCTCCAAAGTGGCGGACTGCTCCCAACCGTGGAATTGGAACTATTCCTGCTGGACGATTCACATACCCCCCGGGCACGGCGGGTTGCCTACGAGTGGCTTGTCGAAGTGGCCCCCGGCCCAACCACGGAACTGTTATCGCAGCTCTTGAACGATCCCAGCCTGGAAATCCGTTTCGAGGCAGTCGCGCAACTGATAGACAAAGCCGAAACCATCGAAGGCACGGCAGGAAAAATTGAAACGTATCGCAAGGCAATTGCCGCGGCACGTGACAAACAACAAATTGACCAGTGCATCGACGCAATCCAGAAACTAGGAGAAACCGTCGACAGGAGCTCGCTGTTGGGATTTATCCCCACCTGGCAACTGATTGGCCCGTTTGACAATGTGGGAAAGGAGGGATTTGCAATCAGTTATCCACCCGAACAAGTCGTTGACCTCACCGCAACGCATGCCGGAAAGGAAGGCGATGTCACTTGGCGCCCGCTGACAACCACCACCGACTCCGCTAAGGTCGACCTCAACAAGGTGATCGACAAACACATGGGAGTTGTGGCTTATGCCTGGATATCAATCCTTTCTCCAACCCAACAAGCGATCGAGTGTCGCTGGATGACTCCCAACGCATCAAAACTCTGGGTGAACGGGAAACTCCTTGCCGAGCATGAAATTTACCATGCCGCGTCAGATCCGTTTGACCAATACAAGGCCCCCGCAGAGCTCCGCGAGGGACCCAACACGATCCTGCTTAAGGTGTGCCAGAACGAACAAACTGAGTCATGGGCCCAGGAATGGGAATTCCAACTAAGGCTTACTGACCAACTCGGTGGTCCCGTGCAGCACCTCACCACAAAACTTCAGGCAAATCCATGACAACCATGATGCATAATGCCCCCTACTCTTGGACTCCCAACGTGACGGGATGTTCTACCGGGACCGGCAAAAAAAGGAGGACATCCCTCGCCAGGGTTCTCTCCGCAGGCCTGGCCACACTGCTGGTGATGGCAGTCAGCCAGCCAATGACAGCCTCCGACTGGCAACAATTTCGGGGACCCAGCGCAACCAGCACAGCCCCAGGGGATCATCCGTTACCACTAAGCTGGTCAGCCGAAGCCGGCGAAAACATTGCCTGGTTGGCCGACTTGCCGGGACGAGGGCTTTCCAGTCCGATTGTGGTGGATGGCCGGGTAATTGTGACTTGTTCGAGCGGGACGGGGCAAGACCGACTGCATGTATTAGCTTTTGATTCGGTCACCGGAGCACAACTCTGGCATCGACAATTCTGGGCAACTGGCCGTACGTTTTGTCATCCCACTTCTGCCAACGCGGCCCCTACCCCTGCCAGTAACGGCCAGCAGATCTTTGCCTTCTTTTCGTCCAACGACCTGGTCTGCCTTGATCTGGATGGCAAGCTGCAGTGGATCCGTGGCTTCGCACTCGATTATTCCAAAGCGGGAAACGATGTTGGGATGTCATCTTCGCCCGTGGTGGTGGACAACCTGGTCATTATTCAGAGTGAATCGCAGGGTGACTCCTTTGTAGAAGCCCTCGACTGCTGCGACGGTTCGCACGTCTGGCACCGTGATCGCCCCCGGCAGGCCAACTGGACTTCACCGGTTGGTCTTCCCCACCATGAAGGAAGTCAGGTTTTACTCACCAATGCGCAGGGTGTGCAGTTACTCGACGCCAAGTCGGGCAACCTGCTGTGGGAATGGGAAGGTGACTGCGGGCTTGTTCCTTCACCCACCTGCGATCGTTGGTTGGTAGTCCCCAGCAACGGCCTGGCTACCTGGAAGCAAGTGAAACCTGGCCAATTCGAACTTGTGTGGCAGGAAAATCGCCTGCAGGTAGGCAAACCCAGCCCCGTGTTGGCCGGTGACCAGGTTTATGTGATCGCGGGCAATGTTGTCTCCTGTGGCGACTTGTCCGCCAAAGAAGTTCGTTGGAAAAAACGCCTGGGAGGTTCGTTCTGGGCCACTCCCGTCCTGGCCGGGCAGTATCTCTACTGCTTCAATACCGATGGCACGGCGTACGTTGTGGACGTTGGTGCCAAAGGAAAAATTGCTGCCCAGAACGAATTAGGGGAAGCGATTTGGGGTTCGCCAGCGGTGGCCAACAACGCAATTTACGTCCGCAGCCACGATCACTTGTGGAAAATTGCCGAGTCGGGTCATCCCCCCTCTGGCAGCTAACGGCATGTCTGAACCACTACTGATCACGCCTGCCACTGCACCTCTGAACGCCTGCGTACGTCCTCCTGGCTCCAAGAGCATTACGAACCGCGCCCTGGTCTGCGCCAGCCTGGCATCAGGAAAGTCGACGCTGACCGGAGCCCTCCAAAGCGATGACACGCAAGCCATGATAACCGGGCTTCAACAGTTGGGGATCGATATCGATACCCGGCAGGAAGGAGAAACGCTCCTGGTTACAGGGGCATCAGGCCGGCTGCCAGCGTTGGAGGCTCATCTGTTTTGCGGGAACAGCGGAACCACCATCCGTTTTCTTACTGCCGTAGCTACGTTAGGACAGGGCCTATTTCGACTGGATGGGGTCCCCCGGATGCGCCAGCGGCCGATTGGCGATCTGGTCGATGCACTCCGCCAGCTTGGCGCAAATGTCATGAGCGAACTTAACAACAACTGCCCACCGATCGCCGTCCACGCCAACGGACTGACGGGCGGCATGGCCAGGATTCGCGGCAATATTTCAAGTCAGTTCCTGAGCGGGCTGCTGATGGCCGCGCCCGCTGCCGACGCTCCCGTCGAACTGCAAATCGAGGGTCCGCTGGTATCGACCCCCTATGTCAAAATGACGCTGGCCGTCATGAAAGCTTTTGGGGTTACCGTCACCTATGACGAGTCCTTCCAACAGTTTTCGATTGCTGCCCCAACGCCCTACCAACCCTGCCAGTTCGCCATTGAACCCGACGCATCGGCAGCCAGCTATTTTTGGGCTGCCGCCGCGATTGTCGGCGGCGAAGTCCTCGTCGAAGGACTGACTCCGGCGAGTTTGCAGGGCGATGTCGCCTTCGTCGATGCACTTGACCAGATGGGATGCGGGGTACGACACACTCCCAATTCAATGACGGTCGTTGGCGGCCAGCTGCGGGGAATCGAAATCGACATGAACGGAATCAGCGATACCGTCCAAACCCTTGCTGTGGTGGCACTGTTTGCCGAGGGTCCCACAACGATTCGAGGGGTTGGCCATATTCGTCACAAAGAAACCGACCGCATTGGCGACCTCGCTGTCGAATTGCGCAAGTTGGGTGCAGAGGTCCACGAACACGAAGACGGCTTGACGGTGCACCCCGGCCCGCTCCGAGCAGCCACCCTCAATACCTACGAGGATCACCGCATGGCCATGAGCTTCGCACTGGCAGGCTTGAGAATCGAGGGCGTGCGAATCCACGACCCGGGCTGTACCGCCAAAACATACCCCCACTACTTTGCCGATCTTCAAATGGCGATCCGCTAGCGGCGCGGGTGGAATGAAGACTACGATCAATGCCAACATAACCTGCAGCACGAACCGCCCTACCCGACTGGCCCTACCCGACTGATTGTTTCGGGCACACGATGGCTTATTTCGGGCGCACCGGTGCTGACTTCCCGGTCGCCGGCGATGGGGGCACCGCACTGGCATTCGGAGAAACTGTCTGACCAACCACTGAAGTGATTGTGCTAGACGACTCCAGGAGTTCTTCAGCCCGTTGCAACAGCGAAAGACTCGAGGCAGAGGGTGGATAGGCGGCGGATCCCGGTTCGCACGCCTCGAAACAAGCCCCACAGTGTTGGCAAACCACCTGTTTGCCAAGATATTCAATTCGAATTTGAAGGTTCCTGCCGCAAGTGGGACACTCCTGAACATAGTACGTCGATTTTGGCATAATGGTATCTCCTACTACCCGCCGTTCCACCAGTTATCCCTACCCACCGTTCCACCAGTCATCGGGATACGGGCCCCTCAGTATAGTCAGACGATGCCGCAAATTCAATCGTCCCGGTATCGACTTGCTGGACAAGAACGATCTCGGGGCACCACTAAGCTGGGGCTAATAAATAGGTTGTGACGTTGCCGAAGAGAAGGTTAATTTTCACGCTTATTTTACTTTTAATTTTACCGCGGTCAGAACCAACTGTCCAATAACTGGAACCACGACGATTCGCGGACAAACCGGTGTCACTCCTGTTTAAGCAGCGGAAACGCCCGCCCATTCGGGCGCCCCTCGTGATCACGGTGACTTGCCCGCCAGCCGTGGCCACCTTCCAGCCGTTTAGATAGTCAGCCCAGCTGTTTGGACAGCCAGCAAGTTTCGACAGTGGTCGTGCCGAACTGTCCAGGCCTCCCCACCGGAGCGTTCCTGTCGGCATAAGGTCGGCCACACAGCGTGGACCTGCAAGCCACCTGCACCATCTCAGCACAACGCGCGACGGTCACAAGCATGTTGGCTGCCTGCGCAACCCACAAGGCGGGTTATTTACGAATCCAAACCACAACGACCGCCGGCAGCGTCAAACAGCTGTCGCAAGCGGCGCAGGAAGTCAGCCCCGGTAAAGAGGCCTATCGCTTCGACTTGGTCGGGGCGTTACTTGCGGGATTAGAAGCGAAGCCAGGGCAAGCGGCCCGTAACGCGACACAAATCGCCGGCTGTGGCCAAGGGACTTTTTGGGGCAAGTGTGTTAGCGAACGAGCTTAATGGACTCAATGACAACGGCTGTCTGCGGCGCCTGCACGAGGTCACCCCCACGGTTCTCAAACGGCTGCTGGGAGATCCGTTCAACAATCTCAAGTCCTTCGATGACCTCACCAAAGACACAGTAGCCGTAGTTGGCAGCCATGTCACCGGTGTGATCAAGGTTTGGCGCATCGACCAAGCTAATGAAAAACTGGGTGGTTGCGCCATCGATTAAATCGGAATCTCGCGCCATGGCAACGGTACCGCGGCGATTCAAGAGACCATTGTGGGCTTCGTTGCGGATCGAAAGCCGGGTCGGTTTCAATTGGCCGTTGTGGGTGTAACCGCCACCCAGAATCATCTTGCCTCCATCCACATAGTGAAACAGCGTGTCGGTGTAGAATCCTTCGCTCACGTAGTCGAGAAAATTACGGACGGTGCCAGGTGCTTTTTCGGCATCGAGCTTCAGGACGATCGGACCCTCGGAAGTTTTGATGTGCACGATGGGATTGCGCAGATCAACCTCGGGCGGATGTTGCTCAGCGGCAACCGAGGAAGGGATAACGGCTGTGGTGGACTCATCGGTCGATTGGGAACTACAACCGGCCATTGCAACCGCCAAGACAATCACCACTGGCAGCACGAACGTGCCGATGTCCAAGCGGGACTGCACCGCTGCCCGAATTCGCCTCCCGGTGGTCTGAAATGTCTCCCGCATGGGAACCTGAATGTGAGGCTGCATACCTTGACCAGGCACGACCGGGGCCCGGCATGTTCGATTGGCTGGCTGCTGCAACATGAACGCATCGCTCCTTCGACCAACGGGTGACGACCGACCTATTCTGGACGGCATTGGGTTTCTTCGCATGACTGAGGCATATAATCGGCCGCCAGGCAAAAAAGTGCAATGTCGGTTACCTCAAATCTACGGGTGCCGGGCCGACAGCGGCAACGAAAAAAGCTGAGGAAATTGGGGGATTGACGTCTGAAACGTGGTTCCCAACCATCCCCAGGGGCCTCACGGTTTTCGGGCGACTTGTGGAATTTCGTCCGCGGTTGGTTCTTGAAATGTTCGTGGCATCAATCCCCGAAACTATTTAGACTACGGCAGAGGTCTCGCGCGTGGCATTTCTGAACTGGCGGTACACCAAGCCAGCCAGCGGGCTGGAAGAAAAGGGCTCATCGGGATGGGTAACCGGATTTTCACGGTGGTTGTTCTCGCCCTGTGGGCAGTCACGATGTCGTGGCTGGTGGTTGCCCACGTGCTTCCTCCCTTCTTCCAGGGCGAGCCCCCCGGTATCGGCTCCCTGGCGGAGCAATCGATCGTATGCTGGCAGATCAAATGCCTCAATGAAGAAGTCGGATGGGCGGTCAGCCAGGCTGCTCAAGAGAGCCCCGACACAACCGATCTCCATAGCCGCATTGTGTTGGAAAACATTCCACTCAGAGAGATGGCTCCGCGGTGGATGAGCGCGATCGTCGACCATCTGGGGCAGATCAAGCTCGACATGAGGAATCGAATCTCCCTGGATTCATTTGGTCAACTAACAGCTTTCGATACCCAAGTTCGTCTTAACAACATGCCAGCCGTGATTAAAATGCATGGGCGGTGCAATGGCTCGGATTTGCGGTTGCGAATTGTAACCGGTGACATCACGCACCGCATCAACTACCCCATGCCGCAAGACTCAACATTGGCAGGTGAACTAACCCCTGACGCCAAACTTCTGCAGCTGTTCGTGGGGCGGCGCTGGCAGAGAGAAGTTATCAGCCCGTTCCGACCACTGAACCAATCGATTGAAATCCTGCAAGCCGAAGTCGTGACCGAGGAGCCAGTGCACCATGAGGGCCAGTTGGTCAACACCAAGCGGGTGGAATACCGAACCCTCGACAACACGGGTATTGCGGCAAAGGACAGCCTGCGTGCCAAGTTATGGGTCACGGATGACGGAACAGTGATCCGACAAGATATTTTCCTACTCAACGTGCGACTTCGTTTTGACCGCAAGTTAGACGACCAGTCGCTCGCTTGGGCTGAGCAGCAGCTCGGTCTTGATTCTGTCACAACAGCCACCAATCAACCACATCACAAACCCGAGGTACCGAACAACTCGCCATGAACCAGGGTGCGCGTTCACGTGGTCTCACATGCCAGGCAGAGAAATCGGGATCTGAACTCAGGGCAATCTGGCACTCGCGGCGACCCCGACACGATGATCGAATTCCAGAACGCCAGCCGCAACTATGGCACAAAGATCGCAGTTGAAGAGCTCACTTTGAACATTCCTGCCGGTGAAGTGTTCGCCTTGCTGGGCCACAATGGCGCTGGCAAGACGACCACGATCAAAATGCTGGTCGGTCTTCTGCTGCCTAACAGCGGCCAGATCAGCGTTGGCGGGCATAACATTGCGACCCGCGCCCGCGACACAGCAGCGTCAATTGGCTACATTCCCGACCAACCCTATTTGTACGAGAAACTCTCCGGTCGAGAATTTCTGACCTTTGTCGCCGAAATGTACGGGATGGATCCTGACCAAACGGCCCAGGGAATCGCCCGCGAAATTGAACGTTTTGAACTCCAGGAATTCATCGACGAACTTACCGAACGTTACTCTCACGGCATGAAGCAACGCACGGTGTTTGCGTCAGCCATGCTCCACAATCCCCGCGTTCTGGTCATCGACGAACCCCTGGTGGGACTCGACCCGCATAGTATCCGCCTGGTCAAAGACCTGCTGCGAAGCGAAGCGACTGCCGGCACGTGCGTCTTCATGTCGACCCACACGCTGGTTGTAGCTGAAGAAATTGCTGATCGTATTGGCATCATGCAACGTGGAAAACTCATCTTCGACGGCACCATCTGCGAACTTCGCCACCAACTTGATGGACCGGGTCAATCGCTCGAGGCACTCTATCTCTCGCTGGTCGGCAACTCGACAGACCTGACCTCCGCTGCTCTCCACCGGTCATCGTAACGATAAACTTTCTGCCCCACGATCATCATGAGCCACCTCCCCGCTACGGTCTCGCTAGCTCCGGTCCCAGCCGACGCACGTGTCGGCAACCCTCTCCCGACCGAAGATCGTGAAGCCCAAATCATGTGGCGGTTGCGCAACCGGATCTCCATCGCCCAGCTGCGGCATCTGTTCGCAACGGCCAGGCTCCGCACGACCGTGGTCATTTGCTTGAGCCTCCTCTTCTGGTTGGGTCTCTTCGGACTCTTCTTCGAAGGATTCGAATTCGTCGTAAAACATGTCGGTGAGGCAGGAGCTGCACATCATGCGCGAACGGTTAGTTTCGTGTTCCACCTCTTCTTTGCTTCGTTGAATGTAATGTTAGTGTTTTCGTCCGGCATTATCCTCTATTCGGGATTGTACAGTTCCCCCGACACCCGCTACTTGCTCACGATCCCCATCCGCAGCGAACGAATCGTGCTTTACAAGTTTCAGGAGGCCGTGTTCTTCAGCAGTTGGGGCTTCTTTCTGCTGGCAAGCCCGATGATGGTCGCCTATGGCATTGTCGTTGGTGCACCGTGGCATTATTTCGCGTTACTGCTGCCGCTCATCGTAGCATTCGTATACATCCCGTGTGGGCTGGGGGCGCTCGGGTGCCTTTGGATCGTCCACAAAATCCCAAAGCTGCGCAAAGTGATCGTAGGCGTGGCTAGCATCATGCTGATTGCCCTGACGGGCAAATATATCTGGAATACCATCAGCGTTCCCCAGTCTTCGCTCTTTGGTGCGGAATGGTTTCAAGAAACAATCGACCGGTTTGCCTTCACGCGAGGTGCACTTCTGCCAAGTACCTGGCTGACAGGAGGTTTGCTGGAAGCTGCCCGCGGGCCGTCGCTGGGACTGGAAAGCGGCAACTGGCCCGACATGCCGGCGGTGAAAAGCTGCCTTTACCTCTCCGTGTTAATTTCCAATGCCCTGTTATTGCACCTGTTGATCATTTGGGGTGCGAAGCGCTGGTTTCGGATCGGGTTCAGTCGGTACGAATGCCGGCAGACACGCCGCCGCACTGCACAAATCGCGCTGGTCGACAAACTCGTCACCTTGGTGCTTTCTCCCTTCTCCTCGCAGATCCGCCTCTTGTTGGTGAAAGACTGGCGGTTGCTGCGCCGGGACCCGGTGCAGTGGTCCCAATTCCTCATCTTCTTCGGTTTACTGGGACTTTATCTGCTGAATGTCGACCGCTTCAGTAATCCGAACAACAATCTCAGCTATGTCACCTGGGTTCATATGGTAAGTTTTTTGAATCTCGCCGTTGTCGGGCTGATCCTTTCAACTTTCACAACCCGCTTCATCTACCCGATGATCAGCCTGGAAGGTCATTGCTTCTGGATTCTGGGATTGCTGCCCGTGCGCCGCGATACCATCATCTGGAGCAAATTCCTGTTTGCTGCCATCGGCTCCTGGATTCCGTGCTCGGCCTTGATTCTCCTAAGTGATGTCCTGCTTTGTGTTTCACCACTGGCCATCGGACTGCACCAATTGACTTGCGTACTGCTCTGTTTCGGGTTGGCCTCAATCGCTGTGGGGCTCGGTGCGATGATGCCCAACTTTAGCGAACGATCCCCGTCAAAAATTGCTGCCGGGTTCGGAGGGACATTGAATCTGGTGCTCAGCGCGATCTACATCGTCGTGACAGTTGTCCTGACTGCACTTCCCTCGCACTTCTTTCTGGTCGCCGCTACCAGTCCCTTTCACAACTCGCTGCTCCTCCCCGAACTGCTCCGTTTCTGGCTCTTCTCAGGCATCGGGCTGGCCATTCTGATCGCCGCCCTGACAACCATCCTGCCACTTCGCTGGGGTCTCCAAGCCTTTCGCCGACTCGAATTCTGCTAGCCGTCCCAACGGACAGGCCTGTTGGCTTGCCGGACAACCAACATCATCTGGGGAAGCTTTTGCTTTCGCGATTTTTATTGTTCGGACCGCAACATGAAGAGACTCGTTGTTGCCACAACGGGGTTAAATCCGGGTGGAAAATGCGGTTCATCCAGTGGCCTAGCGGACGTGCGAGTTGGACGCCTATAATGAGCCCCCTGGAGAAATCTTTCGTGACCAAATCGCCGAAAAACCATGCCACGCCGCTCCGCATCGGTGCGGTCAACTACCTAAATTCCAAACCGCTCATCCACGGATTGACCGATTCGGGACAAAGCCGTGATGGCCAGGAGTACCGCCTGCTGCTCGATTTACCGAGCCGGCTTGCGGACTCGCTGGCTGAACATCGTATTGATGTAGCCTTGATCCCATCCGTTGAGTTTTTCCGGAATCCCAACTACACGATTGTTTCGGACGCGTGCATTGCCTGCAGCGGCCCGGTCATGAGCGTCAAATTGTTTTTTCGGGTTCCCCCCCGCAAGGTACAGCGACTGGCTCTGGATGAGGGATCGCGCACCAGCGTCGCGTTGGCCCGCATCCTGCTCGACGAACTACATGGGGTTTCCCCCGAACTGGAACCTCTGCCGATTGGATCGGATGCGAGTGATACCGATGCAGATGCGACGCTGTTGATTGGTGATCGGGCGATGCACCCTCCCCTCGAACCGTTTGTCGAGGTCTGGGATCTGGGGGAAAAGTGGTGTGAGTGGTCGCGACTGCCATTCGTCTTCGCGATGTGGGTTGGGCGACCCGGTGCGAATCTGGCAAGTATTGGCCCCTTGCTATCGGATGCACGTAATCTGGGCCTCACCGCAACCGACGAGATCGCAGAGCGCGAAGCGGCTCTGCTCGACATCGACCCGAAAATTGCGGCCAGTTACCTCCGCGACAATTTGCACTTTGTTTTTTCTGCACCAGAGCGCCAGGGCCTTTTGCGGTTTTATCACTTGTGTGCCGAACGTGAACTCGTCCCGATTGGTATGGAATCGATGATCGACCAGCTCAACATCGATGGCTGCACCGTTTGACGATGATCCTTCCTGATTGAAATGATCCTTCCTGATTGAAATGATCCTTCCTGATTGAAATGATCCTTACTGATTGAAATGATCCTTACTGATCCAGAAGCCCAACTGATCGAAAAAACGGTAGCCGGAGAGCGGCTCTCGCCCGAAGAAGGGCTGCGGTTGTTCTGCGCACACGACCTGGCTGCACTGGGCCGTGGTGCCGACGAAGTCACGCGACGGCTTCACCCGGAAAACTATCGTACCTACAACATCGATCGGAATATCAATTACACAAATGTCTGTACCGCCGTCTGCGATTTTTGCGCATTCTATCGCAAACCCGGATCACCCGAAGGATACGTCCTGGAACGGGAAGAGCTTCTCCAAAAAATCGAGGAAACGGTTGAGCTGGGAGGCGATCAAATTCTGATGCAGGGAGGCTTGCATCCAGAATTCAAATTAGAGTGGTACGAGGAGTTGCTGCATGACATTAAAACGCGATTTCCCCAGGTGAACGTACATGGCTTCAGTCCTCCCGAGATCCACCATTTCACGAAAGTCTCGAAGCTGCCTCTGCGGAGCGTGTTGGAGCGACTCCGCGACGCGGGCCTGGGCAGCCTGCCTGGCGGCGGAGCCGAGATTCTCGTCGACCGGGTCCGCAAAGCAATGACCCGCGGCAAGGTGATGACCGACGACTGGCTCAACGTAAACCGCGTTTGGCATGAACTGGGAGGCCGCAGTACCGCAACGATGATGTTTGGACACCTCGAAACGCTTGAGGAGAGAATTGAGCATTTACAGCGACTCCGGGAACTGCAAGACGAGACCGGGGGATTCACGGCCTTTATTTGCTGGACTTTCCAGCCAGATCACACCGAGATGTCCGAGATCTCCGCAGCTGGTGCCTATGAATACCTCAAAACCAACGCGGTGGCCCGACTTTACCTGGACAATTTCCCGAATATTCAATCGAGTTGGGTGACCCAGGGACTGAAAGTGGGGCAATTGGCCCTTTACTATGGGGCCAACGACATGGGCAGCCTCATGATCGAGGAAAATGTTGTTGCCCAAGCGGGTACCGTTCATTACCTCACCCTCGACCAGATTCGCGGAGCGATTGCCGAAATGGGCTATCAACCCCGCCAACGCAATGTCTTCTATGAGTTGATTGACGAGGCACAAGAGGTGAGCTCAACCCAACCAGCCAATCTCTCTCCGCTGCCGATTATCAACTAGCCTCTTCAAGGAGGTTATCACCTGCCAGGCAGGCCACACCGCTACAGGCAAGGAAGCAACGGAGTCATGATCGAAGCGCGTTCGCTAACCAAGACGTATTCCGATTTGCGACGTGGAGAGGTTGTGGCGCTGGACAGCATCAGCTTTCGAGCCGAACCAGGGCAAATCTACGGCCTTCTAGGTCCCAATGGGGCTGGCAAAACCACGGCGTTGCGGATTTTCAGCACCGTTCTGCAACCGACCAGCGGCACTGTGGTTGTATGTGGGTTCGATTGTGTGACCCAACCAACACTGGTGCGACACCACATTGGCTTTATGTCCGCCAATACAGCGGTTTACGATCGGATGACCGCTTGGGAAATGGTCGAGTACTTTGGCCGCCTTTATGGAATGGATGACGACGAGCTGCGCGAGCGGATGGAGAGCCTCTTCGACCGATTGCAGATGCAGGAAATCCGTGACTTGCTGGGGGCCAAGATGTCGACTGGCATGAAGCAAAAAGTCTCGATTGCCCGGTCGATTGTCCACGACCCCCCTGTTTTGATTTTCGACGAAGCAACGAGTGGCCTGGATGTCCTCGTTGCCCGCGCACTTTTGGAAACCGTGGCTGAACTCCGCGACCAGGGGAAATGTATTCTCTTCTCGACCCACATCATGCGCGAAGCAGAACGCCTTTGCGATTGTGTGGCCATCATTCATCGCGGCAAGATCCTCACCGAAGGGACACTTGCTGAATTGCGCGAACGCCACCAGGAACACGACCTGGAGGAGTTGTTCTTCCACCTCATACGACAACATGACCAGGATGAATGCTTTCACGAGACGTTGAACCTCAACCCGTAGCAAAACAGGCAACCACGAATCCCCCAGCACCCAACGCCCAAACGCGCGACTGACGTCAGGGAAGGCTTACCCTCACCGGTTGGCGTCGACAAAGCCCCCGCCCAACACCGGCGACTCATAACCACTATGTCTTGGCGAATCGTACGACTGATCTATGCGCGCGAGATCCTCGACCAGTTCCGTGATCGGCGGACCGTGTTCATGATCGCGGTGCTGCCGCTGCTGCTTTATCCACTGCTGGGCATGACTGTGTTCCAACTCTCCCAGTTCATGCGGAAACACGAGGCTCGGGTGATTATCGTCGGTGCCGCGCAATTCGAGAAGTTTCCCAACTTGCCTCCTTTGTTTGAAGCTGGGCATTTTGCCCCCGACACACTGGGCGATCCGGCGTGGGGCGAACGAATCACCCTCGAATTCACGCCGCCCCAATCTGGCAATCAGATCCGCGACGCAACAACCAAGGGGCCGGCCGAAATGGGCCTCGACACCGAACCGGACGGAATCTCCAGCTATCTGACGGACAACGGTGCCGACGTGGTCGTAGTCTTTCCACCCGATTTCGCTGCCCGACTTGCACACTTGCGCAAGCAGCTGGGGGAGCGCAAATCCGTTGACGCAGAAGCGACCACGCAAAGTGACATCCGTGCGATTCCCCAGCCAGAGATTCTGTACAATTCGTCCAGCGATGAATCGCGCCTTACACACATGCGGCTGGAACGCATCCTGGAACAATGGCGTCGGCAGGTGACCCGGCAAAATCTGCGGGAAAGTAACCTCCCTGTAAACATTACCCGGCCCTTCACAATCAAGCCGTTCGACATTGCCGCAAAACAACAGCGCGATGCGATGCTCTGGTCAAAGATCCTGCCGTTTGTGTTGTTTGTATGGGCGTTGACCGGTGCATTTTATCCCTCGATTGACCTTTGTCCTGGAGAAAAGGAACGTGGCACACTCGAAACCCTGCTCTCCAGCCCCGCCCTGCGGGCAGAAATTGTATGGGCCAAGCTGCTGACCATCATGACCTTCAGCATCGCCACGGCTTTATTAAATCTCATCAGCCTCGGCGTTACGGCTCAGTATGTAATTTCGCAACTGCAGGGAATTGCGGAATTTGGGATTGGCGACAGCCTCTCCTTCCCATCGCTTATCGCATTGTTCTGGCTCGTCGTGGCCCTCATTCCAATGGCTGCCCTGTTCAGCGCCCTGTGCCTTGCCTGCGCGGCATTCGCGCGCAGCACCAAAGAAGGGCAGTACTACTTTATGCCATTGTTTATGATCATGATGCCGCTGATGATCCTCCCGATGGCGCCCGGAGTCAAACTGGAACTCGGTAACTGTTTGATCCCGGTTACTGGCATGGTGTTGCTTTTGCGGTCTTTGATCGAAGGTCACTATGCCGCTGCCTTGCCCTACGTACTTCCGGTTGCAGGAATCACATTTCTTTGTGTGCTGCTGGCGATCCGCGGGGCGATTGAGTTGTTTCAGCAAGAATCGGTACTCTTTCGTGAGAGCGAACGGCTTGATTTGCGTCGTTGGATCACCCATCTGGTCCGGGACCGACGACCCACCCCTCAGGCAGCCCAGGCATTCACCTGTGTTGCCTTGATATTTGTCATCCAGTTCTTTTTCCATCTTGCGATTTCAGCGAACGTGCCCGCTGAACCTGGTTTCTCCTACTTCGCCCTGATGATTTTTGTCAGCCAGGTGGTTAGTATTGCCCTCCCCGCCGTATTCATGACGATCGTCCTGACCTCACGGCCCTGGCAAACTTTACTGCTCGACAAGTTCCCGTCGATCTCTTCCTGTGTTGTTGCACTTATGTTGGCGGGTTTTCTTCACCCGGTCGGGCAGCAGTTGGCCATTTGGATCAGCCAGCTTTACCCGGTGAGTGATGACGTCGTCGCCAGCAGTCAGGCCATGGTCAAAATGCTCCAGTTGGCACCCTACGCCTGGCTACCATTCGTGCTGATTGCCATGCTCCCAGCCATTTGCGAAGAATTGGCATTCCGAGGATTTATCCTGTCTGGTTTCCGACATCTGGGTCACAAGTGGTGGGCGATCGTTTTGTCGGCTGTGTTCTTTGGCCTGGCACACACGGTGCTCCAGCAATCGCTGGCAGCAATCGTGGTCGGTGTCGTCCTCGGTTTCCTCGCCATTCAAACAAGTAGTCTGGTACCCTGCATGTTGTTTCACATGGCCTATAACGGCCTGATGTTCTTTTCAACACAATGGTTCGAACTTACGGGTGACGCCGTCAGCAAATCCCCGGTCCTGCGCTGGGTGCTGACTGAGGCCGAGCCGGGACAGGTAGGCTACAGTCGCCCGGTGGTAATCGTTTGTGCCCTGCTGGCGGGCTGCCTGCTTTACTGGTTCCAACGCCTGCCTTACGAACAAACTGAAGAAGAACGTCTGCAAGAACTCCGCGCCCGGCAACAACGGCCCGACCACGTGACTGTGGACGCCACCTCCGGTAACTAATAGGTTGGTTGTGCGCTACCGTCGTTTTTTTCATGGTCAATTTTGGTCACCACATTTGTCGCAGTTCCCGGCCTTCGCACCTGTTTGTGAACTCCCTTTGAAATATGGCTTCCCCATCCCTGGCACTACGTGCCCGAGTTGTCTTCCCGGTTGACGCACCACCTGTTGAAAACGGTGCCTTGACCGTGGCCGAGGGACGTATCGCCTGGATCGGTCCAGCCGATCGTGCCGAGGGAAAACTCATCGACCTGGGCGACGTTGCGCTGCTACCCGGCCTGGTCAACGCGCACACCCACCTGGAGTTCAGCGACCGACAAGAACCAATCGGCGAACCTGGCCTGCCATTAGTGGAGTGGATTCGCGCCGCCATAGCTGAAAGGGGTCGCCGCAAACGTAGTCCCGCCAAGGCAATCCGGTCGGGCTACCAGCAAAGCCTGACCAGCGGGGTCACCACGGTGGGCGAAATCGTCACGGCCAACACACTGGCCTACCACACCCGGGAAAACGCACCGCGACTCACCGCCTTTCGGGAGGTGATCGGCTTCTCGCGGGCAAGAGCCGACTCGGCACTGGCTGCGGCGACCGCTTCGCTCGACGACTTGGACCACGCCCAGGCAAACCAGCCCAACGACCTGCAACTTGGTGTGAGCCCGCATGCCCCGTACACCGTGTCGCCACAGTTGGTTAAGGATCTGGTCGAACTTGCCAAGCGTCGCCGCTGGCCCGTGGCGATGCACGTGGCCGAATCGTCAGCCGAACTCGAACTTCTCGCCAACGGCACCGGCCCGTTTCGCGAATTGCTTGAGGAGCGGAGCATGTGGGACTCAGAAGTCCTCGCACCCGGCGGCCACCCGCTCGATTATCTGAAGTTGCTGGCCCAGGCACCGCGGGCGTTGGTCGTGCATGGCAACTATTTGTGCGATGAAGCATTTTGCTTTCTGGCCAGTCACCGCGCGCACATGTCCCTGATCCATTGCCCCCGTACACATGCATTTTTTGACCATCCGCCACTCGATCTGGGCGGTTTGCTGGACCAGGGAGTCCGCCTTACCCTGGGAACCGACAGCCGCGCGTCAAATCCGGACCTCTGCATCCTCCGCGAGATGCAACACGTGGCCAGGTACCATCCCAAAGTTCGTCCCGACGACATCCTGGCGATGGGGACACTGGCGAGTGCCAAAGCGCTGGGCAGGGCCACTCAGATTGGCAGCCTCACCGTTGGCAAACAGGCCGATCTGGTGGCAATACCGACGACCGAGATGAACGGACCGTCACCACAGGCCATGCTGGAGGAAGTTCTTGGTTCCGGACAACCGGTGCAACAGGTATGGCTGGCAGGTGCGTTGGTCTAAAGCCCCCACCTCAGCTAACGAATGGTTCCCGCCCGGCGGCGTGCCTGGTTGGCCACGTTCATCTGACCATACAAAGTGTCTTCACCACGCAACACATAGAACTTGACCGAACCGAGGTCGCCCATCCTGGCACGCCGAACAATGTAGTCGACATCCTGGTTTGTGGTGGTCTCCCAGCGATGCATACCGACCAGAATATCGCCCGGCAAAATCCCTTGAAGTGCTGCGGGGCCCGCGTCGCGCACACCCACCACGCGCATCCCACCTCGGTATCTCGAACCGCTGCGGGCGAAGGTCACTTGAGGCTCTTCGTTCAGGTCCATGCCGAGCACTTCCCAACTCCGCTCATTGCGGGCCGGTGAGTTGCGTTGCCCGGTGGTCGACCGTACGACTCCTGGGCGTGCGGTCGACCGGCGCCCCAAAATAAGATTCAAAACTTGCCGGCGCCCGTTCCGTACGATTTCTACCTCAACGGGTTCTCCACTGCGACGACCAAGCAAAGCCCGCTCCAGGTCGAGGGGATGTGTCACCGGAGTCGAGGCAACCGATGTAATCCGGTCGCCTACCTTAAAGCCACATTTTCCGGCAGGGCTTTGGGGCTTGACCCGGTAGACCAGCAGCGGCCCACCAACCACGTCTGTTGCACGCGTCGACAGCCCATGGATACGGTTCTCCAGGTGGCTGATGCTCATCAGACCCGCCGCAACCTCCAGGGCCTTGTCGACGGGAATCGCAAACCCAATTCCTTGTGCCCCGGCACGCACCGCAACGTTAATGCCAATCATCTCCCCGTGAATGTTAAGGAGCGGTCCGCCCGAGTTACCCGGGTTGATGCTCGCATCAGTCTGAATCAAATCGTCGTACGACTGGGTATCGGTAACCTGCACATTGCGGTGCAGCGCACTGATAATACCCTGCGTTACGGTATGCTCGTAACCGTAAGCATTTCCCAAAGCGATGACCGTTTCACCAGTCATCAGGTCGGACGACGTACCAGTCGAAATGACTGCCATCGGCTGCGGAGCACGCACTTTGATAATAGCTAAGTCGGTGTCCTCATCATGTGCAACGAGATGTGCAATCAACTTGTCACCGCCGTCCAGGATGACGTTGATCCGATGAACACCAGCTACGACATGATGGTTCGTAAGCAAGTAACCACGTGGATCAATGACCACGCCTGTCCCCATTCCGCTGACTTCGCGCGGTGCGGCAACTGCCCCGCTAGCGGGAACTCCCGGAACCGTCTTCTGCCCCTGAATGTTCACGACGGATTTCCGGGCACGTTGCACAGCCTTAACGGCAGGACTGGCCTGCCGTTCCAGCGCGTGCGATTCTTGGCACAAGACGACCGTCATCAACACCGCGACCGCCTTCACCACCAAGTAGACGTGAGTCGTTCGGTAGAGGACAGTGCTCCAACCAGGATAAGCAGGCGGGAGAAAAGGCATGGCGTGGGTCGTCGCGGGGAGATAGGTAGCCGCGCCAAACTTCCAACTAAACTCAAGCTAGCCGGGAATCTGGCGTGCCTGGCTTGGAGACACGCAACCAGAAATCGGCTTTTCCTTGCCAACGTCTTAAGCCCTACAATCCCGCGGCGTCATAGCTCACCCAACTTCACACGGCCCGACCCCCAAAATAGTTCCCCCACCAAACACCTCCGGCTGCGATGCAAAACCGGGACGTGTCGGGACAGACCAACACGATTCGGGGGCGACTCTTGCATAAATGCCTTGCTTTGTGGCCCATTGCCTGCCGCAGTGGTGCGAACAGCCGGTCATTGGTCAGAATGCAAGCACCGCGGTGCCCACTCAGACGACAGAAGATTCCGCGAATTTTGCTGGCACCTGACCAGGATTCCCAACGCGCGCATTTTCTGCGCAAGCGGTTTGTCGGACCGCGGCAATCAAGATCTTTGACCCAATCTGAAAACTCTCCCAAATAACCAGCAACTCGGCCCCCCACTCGAACCTGGCAACCGTCACGTTGGGACCACCCGAGCAAGACTTCCCAGGGAAACGGGGCACCAGGGCAAGATTCAAGTGGCGATCAATCGCCTCGACTACCAAGCCGGCTGACATTGCTGCGCGATGACTCCGGGTTGGTGGCTCCGGCTCGATGGCTCCGGCGGGTTGCATTGGCAAAAGTAAACCCGAGAACCATACTGGCGGTCGAAAGAATCCCGTCATTGACACCCAGAACGGCTACGCGAAGTTAACCTGTTTCGTACCGTACGGTGTTTTTGTTTTGTGCGACAAGTGAATTCCAATCGACTTGTTTGCAGCCGCGCCCATGCGGTCGGTGCCCGACATAGCGAAGGGTGGGACAAGTCATGCAAGCCGTTGAATCTAAGGGCCAAACCGTTGTTAATCGCCACCTCCACCATCTTCCTGGCCGGCGTTTTCAACATGCTGCCTGGTTGAGCCTCCCCTGGTATGTGGCACGAGTTGCAAGAGCAGGAACAGCACGAGCAAAACAGCCAGTCCCACGGGCCACCAGGCAAAAAGTGGCGGATAAAATGTGTCACCCAGCACACCCGCCGCCAGCAAGATCAAAAGTCCCAAGAGTAACAGTCCGCAACCAAATATTGACATCATGCCCCGAAAGGCAAGTTGCTCAGTGAGTTGCTGATGATGGACATCAATAGTCCGCCCACGCTGCAAGCTGAACTGAACCGCGTCGACAATCTCCACTGCCTTGACTGCCTGATCCCAGTCCGCCTCCCCTGTCGTAGGCGATTGCTCGTGAACTGCTTGATCAAGTCGGGCACATGTTTGCAGCGGCCCGTTATGACTGGCAAGATGCTTTACGGGAACGTCAGGGTCTGCAACATTTTTCAGGACCCACGGATCTGCGTTTGCTTCGTTCCCGGCAATTGCGGGATGAGGAATCGCGACTTCAAGCCGTCCCTTGTCGCCAACCAAGGTAAGCAGCGCGGTGATTTCTCCATCGGCCCTGGCCGCTGACCAGTGCACGGGGATTTTGGGCGCTCCCTGCAACTGCACGCTTAGTCCGGAAAGATCGTCACTGTCGTGGGCTGGTCCAAAGGCACTGACCTTGGTGATGTTGCCAACGAGACCGAGAATTGCCTCGGCATCGGCTGCCAGCGCTTCCAAAACCACCACGCGGCCGGAAGTGGCAAGCTGCCGAACCCAGGAGATGCTGCGAATCTGACCGATGTCACCATGACCATCTGTAATCAAGTCGGCCAGTTGCCGCAGTGGAGGTGCTTGAGTCCATGGCCCCAGAACCAGCAATATTCCACCCACGTCGCGACGAACCATATCGAGTTCGTAATAGGGCAACACCGACGTACTGAACGGAAAGGTAACGACTGTGGCAATGCCGTCTGCCACCAACCGTTTGACCCGCTCGAATCGTTCGTTTTCGGGCTGAGTCCCTTGACCAACAATCACAGCGTCAGCCAGCGCATGATCGAGTACGACTTCCCAGTTGGGCTCAGGAGTCAGGGCCGGGAAGAGATGATGCAGGGCAACCGCGTTCTCAGGCCGCACATCGCCGAGCCAAACGACCTGGTGTCCGAGCGATATTGCGGCTTCGATAAAAACGAGGACGGTGGAATCGGTTCCTAGAATTGCGAGATTCATGGCAGTTTAAAGATAACTTTCGACAGCGGTTGCCGACCGGGGGTAACCATTGGATAATGCAAGTGTGCAGTGGTATTGGTCCTTCAATCTCCAAATCGTCACGGTGTTACAAGATGCAAACCTGGATGTTAGTCGTTGGGATCGTGCTGGTACAGCCGCCTGTAGCCATCTTGGCACAAGCTGTTGCCCAGAGTCCAGCGCCCAGCAGTTCCGAATCTGGTTCGACGGATGTGTCACCGGCAGCGGGTGAAATCGTCCGCTGGATTGAGCAACTCGACAGCGACCGGTACCTCACACGTGAAGAAGCGACGCAAAAACTGGTTGCGGCCGGTGCTGCAGCTTTTGATGTGCTACTTGAGGTGGCAAATGGGGACAAACCCGAACCGGCTGACCGCGCTATTTGGGCCCTGCAACAAGGTGCCGGAGATGATGATGAAAACGTGCAATGGGAAGCGCACACGCACTTGGCGCAAGTTGAAGATCGCCCCTTGCTTGTTGCCCGTTCGCTGTTGGCACTGGCTGAAATCAAGCATCGGCGAGCGGTGACCCGCATCCTGGCACAAGGTGCGAAGATCATGGAACCAGGGGCCGACGAGGTATTCGGCCGAACCCGGGAAAGGCAAATCGTACTGGATAAAGAGTGGCGGGGTGGCGATGAAGGACTGAAAGACGTTGCTGCCGTGCGTGATATCCGGGTCGTTTTCATCCGCGGTGCCGACGTCACGCCAACGGGAATTGCCAAACTCTCCAAGATGCCCTACTTGCAACAGTTGCTCATCTACGGGGTGAAATTAAGCGACGAACAAGTCACCGACCTTAAGCATCAACTCGCGAAGGTTCCGTTTGTCGATTTTCGCCGTGGTGCGCTGTTGGGGATCACGAGTCAACAGAACGGGCCCAAAGCAATTGTCGGCAGCGTACGCCCCAACACAGCCGCCGCCGCCGCCGGACTTCTCCCAGGTGACATTATCGAGCAGCTCGACGGCCAGGACGTTGGCAACTTCCAGCATCTCACTTCGTTAATCAGCAAACATTATGCAGGGGACGAAGTGACTCTGCAGATTGCCCGCGGCAAGGATACGCTGACCCAAAAAATCCAATTTGGCAGTTGGTAGGCTATCGAACACCCTCAGCCGTCGTCCCCAACTGTCGGCAAAGCAGCCCTGCACCAGGTACTCTTACAAATTGCCAATCAGCCTGCAAACCTGCTCCCAGGGTAGCGTGTTGGCAACGTCATTTCTGGTAAGCCCTGCCCGCCGTGCTTGCAGCACACCGTAGCGCATGACGTCCAGGCCAGCGACCGAGTGCGCATCGGTACTGATGACCACGGGAACGTGGTGACGGCTGGCTGCTGCCAGGTGTACGTCGTTCAGATCAAGCCGGGCGGGATTCGCGTTCAACTCCAGCAACTTTCCCTGCTCGGCAGCAGCCACAATGATTTGCTCCATATCGACGTCATACGGCTCACGACGATTGATCAAACGTCCCGTCGGGTGCCCAATGATCGATACATGGGGATGCTCGATCGCTTCCAGCAATCTCGCCATAATCTGGGCGCGTGGCTGGTTCTGTCCGTAATGCAGGCTGGCGACAACCCAGTCGGCCTCGGCGAGAACACCGTCTGGTAAATCCATCCCACCTTTCTCAAGGACATCGCACTCGACTCCTTTGAGCACGAGAAGATCGTCCAGTTCGTCATTCAGCTGATCGACTTCCTTCCACTGCCTGCGAAGCCGCTTTTCATCAAGACCTCGAGCCATGGAAACCCGCTTGGAATGGTCGGTAATCGCGATGTAGTGCAAGCCGCGGTCACGGGCAGCAGCGGCCATTTCCCGCAAGGTCGCTTTCCCGTCGGTTGCGGTCGTATGCATGTGCAAATCGCCGACGATATCATCCAACTCGATCAGTTCCGGAAGCTTTCCCTCCTTGGCCCAACGAAACTCCTGCCGTGCCTCGCGAATCTCCGGAGGAAAACAAGGAAGTTCCAGAACCGCATAAACGTCTTCCTCGGTTCGCCCGGCAAGTGACTCGCCGTCGACATCGGGCTGGTCTTTGTCGACCCGATAAACGCCGTACTCGTTAATCTTCAGCCCACGCTCTTTCGCCATTCCCCGGAGCACGACGTTGTGGTCCTTGGAGCCAGTGAAGTACTGCAAGGCGGCACCAAACGACTCGGCCGGTACGACGCGGAGATCGATTTGCAAACCACTTTCCAGCCGCACCGACATTTTTGTCCCGCCGCGGGCAAGGATATCGGTCACACCGTCAAACTCAGCCAATCGATCCATCACCGGTCCACTGGGACTGGCATCGACCAATAAATCAAGATCGCCAACCGTTTCGCGTCCCCGACGGTAGCTCCCGGCAAATTCAATTTTACCGATATTCTTTTCACCACGGATGTGTTCCAGTAACTGTCGTGCGATATTGTCGGCCTCTGCCCAGTAGATACGTTTTCCCGCCTGCTCGGCCAGTGGGATACCCGCGAGGATTGTTTCTTCGGTCTTGGCCCCAAATCCTTTCAGCGTGCGGACTTGCTGAGCTTCGCACGCCGCGCGGAGCATCTCCAGTGAGGCGATGCCAAGTTCCTTGTAAAGTACGGCAGCTTTTTTGGGCCCCAAGCCAGGAATCCGCAGCAACGCGAAAACTTCATCGGGAACTTGTTCCCGCAACTCCTCGAGCAGAGACAACTTTCCTGTCTGCAGGAGTTCGACGATTTTGGCCGCCATCTCTTTGCCAATACCGTCCAGGTCGGTCAAGTGGCGTTCTCCATCGGCCACGATAACCGAGAGCGGTTCGGGAAAATCCTGGATGCGTCGCGCCGCACCACGATACGCCCGCACTCGGAACGGGTTGGAATTCTGAAATTCGAGCAGGTCGGCAACCTGCTCAAGAACCGCGGCAATCGCCTGATTGTTCATGACGTCATGGTAAAACATGCCGCGAGTTGACAACAGGTGCGATCGCGCGGGGCACCACGAACAGTTCGTCATCTGGAGGGGACCAGGAGCCAATTCCATCGATAATCGCTGCGCTGGCGTCAGCTACGACAGCAACTGCAAAATTCGCTCGGTCCGCTCCAGCGTTTCGAGTAGCAAATCGGGCTTTCCTTGCTGGAGCACTTCGGCACTGCTTTGACCGGTCGACACGGCCACCACTTTGGCCCCAATCGAGCGGGCACAACGAATGTCATTAAGCGTGTCGCCGAAAACCAGAACCGTACCGAGCGACTCGCGCTGGACCCCCTCCGCAGCCGCATGCTCCACTGCCGCGGCGAGAGCCTCGGCCGCGATCAGGTTGCGATCGAAGTGATGGTCGCCAAACCCTCCAAACGCAAACAGGTGCCACAAGTCGTGGTGACTGAGCTTTCTGCAAGCGGTTTCGCGAACATTACCCGTCAGCAGTCCGATTAACACGTCGTCGCGGAGCGTCAATTCGGACAGCAACGCTTCGACACCATGCAAAACGGTTCCTTCATGCCGCGGCAGCTCCTCATCGACACGGGTGATATAGCCGGTACAAAACCGCTCCCAGTTCTCGAGTGACGGATCGATGCCATGCGCGTGGAAGAGGTCGGTTGCAATCGCCCGGTCGCTACGACCCGCAAATGAGACGTCGCCGCTGATTGAGTCAACACCAAACTCTTCGGCAAAGGTGCGGCGAAATGCCTCCATGCCGGCACCGCCCGTGAGGAGAATGGTTCCATCAATATCAAACAAGCAGATGTGCATAAGGAATAAGACCACACGCTGGCAGGGAGACGCTGCGGAAGATCCGCGGCACAACCGTTTCGACGTCGCCTTCTGGTTTGGTTGCAAATATTGACCAATCCTGGCACGATTCTACGTGCGGTGCGCCGGTCAACGCAACACAAGAGCCCCTGGAAGCGAACCGGTCCAAAAGGGTTACTTGAGGGGCCGCAAGCCACGCTTTTGCCGCTCGGCACTGACCAGTTGCCAGACCACTGGCTCCAGTTTCAAGAATTTGCCGAGTTGCGAGGATGTCACTTGGAGTTGGCGGGCCGCCGCTGAAAAATCAAACTCCGCTGCGTCGAGAATATCCAAGGCTTCAGCAACCAGCGCAGGAAAATCTTCGTGACCCGTGTTGACGGAGATCCGCCCGCCACGAATCCGAGTTTGCCACCGCCCGCTGGGGTGGCCCTGCTCGGTTGTGTCAAGGGGACGGCGGACGTGTAGGGCAAGTTCGATTCGTAGACGGAACAGGGCCCGACGTTGATTGGCTGACTGGCTACGCCGCTCACTTGCCTGCGCCGAAATACCGGTCGGGCGGTGAGTGAGGACCACCGCTGTCTCAACTTTGTTGCGGTGCTGGCCACCGGGACCACTCCGTCGCAGGCGACGGGTATCACAAGCGGCTAGAAGTTTCTCGGCCGACAGGGCGGCAGGATGGGGCGGGCACATGCTGACCAGCTTAGTCGTTTTGGACAGACCTAGCCAAACGGGTTGCGGTCTGTTAACGTTCGCTGTAAGCGGGATCGCCTCCTCCAACACTCCAGCAGCGACCTCGGATCCCACACCCCGCCGACTTGAATTGCCCCATGGCTACCCATCAACCGATCGCGGGCGTTGCCCCGTCCCAAATCAAGGAAGTGACGACAATGGTCGTTTGGCCATCGATGGCCAGCCTGCACGTTGGGCCGCTCCGAATTGGCCAGCTATTGGGGGCGATCTATTCCTGGCGACTCGGCTTTCAGGAGCCCATTTTTGGCGTACCGATTCGCATCGGCTGGATTCTCGCCATCGTCACCGCGCCACTTACCGTCCCGCTCTATCTCCTCATGCGTTTACCGCGGTTCCCCTTTGTCTTGATGGGCGTTACCAACTGGTTTTGTTGGCATTACCGTTTGACCAACCGACGGCTGATTCAGGAACATCCCTTCGGCGGGGAAATCAAAAGTATTACCCTGGACCGCTTCGATTCCATCAAACCAGAGGCCCATTGGGGACAAGCATGGTATCACGCCGGCGACCTCATCTTTTACCAGGGCCAAACCGAAACCTTCCGCATCGAGGCGGTGCCTCGACCGGAAACTTTCAGGCAAACGCTGCTCAAAGCACACGCCTCGTACGTCGGTGTGCAAAAAGCACGTGAAGCGGGATGTGCGGTTTGAGAAGTGCAGGCTAAATGCGTGCTTTGGGTATTGTGTTAGCCAACTTCAGCCCTCGGCACCCTGTCGTCACCTGTTTATGTTGGCAGAATCACGTGACTTGGCGGTACGTCCGGCCGATACCACAACCAGTGCCGACCGTCTTGGACCCGCCAAAGGAACCCTCAAAATGCTCCGTTTTTTGAAACGGCTCACGCTAGTCGCCAGCTTTGCCTGTCTGACTGCCCAAAATGGCTCGGCGCAACCCCAAACAGCAGTGCCAGTCACACCCACCGCTGCCGACACCAAGATTTTTACGTACACCGACGTCGACCAGGCCTGGACAGCCGTCCAACAATCACAACGGCCCCTGTTGCTGTTCGTATCGACCAATAACTGTTATTTTTGCAACAAGATGGAGGTAGAAACCTACGTCCACCCGCAGATCCTGGCCAGCGTTCGGGAGCTTTTTGTAACCGCCAAGATCAAGAAGGAGCAAAACCCCAAACTCGTTGAGCAGTTAGGGGTTCGTGCCTTCCCCACAACACTCTTGATCGCCCCGAATGGTGACTTGATCACCAGGATTGAAGGCTTTGCCGATCCCAAGAAGTTTGTCCTCAAAATCCGGCCCGCTCTGGCCGAACTGGCCAAGAACCGTGACCGAACTGCCGGCAAACCTGCGGACCCGTCGGCAACTGGCCAGCAATAGCCGTCGCGACTCGCCGACCTGGAAACGTCGATCTGGAAACGCTGAGAAGAGACCTCGTTGAGACCCGTTCGGCGGGTGGCCACCTCTTGGGTTGGGTGCGTTTGTTCGACCCCTGGATGCCACCTGAACCCCGCCGACCGAGACCAACCGTTGGAGAACTCTGGCTGAGACGTTACATTAATGCGGTTGTCCACTGCTTAAGAAAAACAGCTCAAGACCAACCAAAGCACGATCCACAACTTGTGCCTGCAATAACAAGCTGTTGACCTGGCAACCCGCGTAACACCAACCGGCCCGACCGACGACCTCCCCGATGGTCACAAAACTCCAAATCGCTGTGGATTGGCTCACCCGTTACACGGGCATGCCTCTGGACGAGTTTGGCAACTGGGTTCTGCTGACAAACTTTCGCGACTATTTGAACCGGTTTTCAAGGCAGTTTGGTTGCGAAATCTACGGCGATGACTGCCCCATGCAGGCTGCGACCAACTCGGACGGGCTCACCATGATTTGCTTTGGTATGGGCTCGCCCAACGCGGCAACCATCATGGACCTGTTAACCGCTTATCAACCCAAGGGCGTGCTCTTGCTTGGCAAATGTGGAAGTCTGAAAGAATCGACAGAAATCGGCCATTTCATCCTGCCCATCGGTGCGATCCGCGGTGAGGGAACCTCCGACGACTATGTCCATCCGTTGGTTCCCGCCTTGCCTTCCTTTAAGTTGCACAAGTTTGTCTCGCAAAAACTGGTCAACCAAGGCCTGGAATACCGGACCGGAGTGGTATACACCACGAATCGTCGAGTGTGGGAACACGACACTGCTTTCCGCGACCAACTCAAAGGGTACTCCCCCATTGCGATCGACATGGAGACGGCCACGATCTTTGTGGTCGGGCATAAAAACCAGATTTCTCGCGGCGCTTTGCTGTTGGTCTCCGACAAGCCGCTCACCCCGGAGGGAGTCAAAACTTCCAAAAGCGATGCCAAAGTCACGCGGGATTGGTCGGACGTCCACCTTCAGATTGGCATCGATGCCCTGACCGAGATTGGCGAAAAGGGCGAAAAAATCCGCCATTTTCAGTATTAGACGATGTACTCCCCATATCGCGATGTTTTATAGTATTTCTCAAAAAACAGCTTACAAAATATTGGCAAAAATGGGATGCCAATTATATTGAATGTAACGTCCCCTTCATACTTTCCCGTTGGTACCCGGCCGCTGGTACCCCCGAATCTGGCCCAAAAAGCGGCTCGTCTTGCCCCCCTTCTACCCATTTTTCGTTATGCTGAAATAGGCAAGCCAACCTGTCGGCCAGGCTCTCTTTGTGAGGACCGTTTCTTGATGTGTAAGCCCCCCCATGCTTTTACGCTGGTTGAAATGTTAGTGGTCATTTCAATCATTGGCGTTCTGATTGCCCTGCTCTTGCCGGCGGTGCAAGCGACGCGAGAATCGGCGCGCCGCGCCGAGTGCCAGAACCACCTGAAGAACCTGGCCCTGGCGACTCTCAATTTCGAAACGATTCAAACCAGGTTTCCATCCGCAGCCAATGAGCGAATCGGAGCCGTTGCCAACGGTACGAAGCCCCCCTTCGCACGGCACAACGGAATTTCCTTCCTGCTACCTCATTTCGAGGAAGGGACCACGGCCAACTTGATCGACTATGACTGGGATTGGAATCACCCGATCAACGAAGATCACACCAAGCAAAACCTGGGAGGTATTCTTATTTGTCCGTCGGCTCCCGGCGGGCGGTCTCACCACCACATTACCGATTACGTGGCTGCGAAAACCCTGAACATCACCTCCAGTGGGCTGAAACCACTGATCGATGCGGGGATTATTGAAGCGAAGAAGAGACCTCGACGGTGGCGTGGCATCCTGCAGGAAGACAAGGTTGTTTTAGATCAAAACAAACAGATCGATCCGCAGCGAAGCGATCGAAGGCTGGTCCGACCGGCGCACGTGAAAGATGGTCTTTCAAACACCTGGCTGTGGTTTGAGTCGGCAGGCAAACCGCAGATCTACGGTATCGATCAGATTCTCATGGACCGTAATGTCGGCTATGGAGAAGAGAATACCAGCGTCAACAGCCGTTTTCGCTGGGCAAGTCAACGTACGACCATGTCGATCGACACGTTCTGTGGGAGCGAGCAGTTGATTAACTGTGACAACGTTTCGAATCCGTACAGTTTTCACGGTAACGGGACCAACGTGGCCTATGCCGATGGGACCGTTCGGTTTCATACCGATGACATCTCGGCCCAGATTTTTGTTTCACTTTTCACGCTGGCCGGACGCGAAATCATTTCGGCAGACAGCCTGTAGCGGCGAACGGTCATCTGTGCGAAAATGAGTGTCCGGGACCGGTGCAATCATCGGTCCACCGTATCTGCCAACTCCCGCCAAGGAGAGGGTCACTCTGCCCTGATTTTCCTTGGTGCCAATTCAACTTGTTGCTGACCATGACGAAGCACCTGGTGCTCACCTTTGTTCTGGCTGCTATTCAAATTGGCTGCTCCACTGAGCGACTGCCAGCCCAACCTGGCCCGCCAGCCAGGCAGGTCATTCCGCTTCGCATCGCCACGTTTAACGCCGAAATCCTCACCGCTCCACAGGCGCCCTCTGGTAATATCCATAAATATCGCTTTGATCGCGCCCGGCGGATGCACCTGGAACGGGTAGCCGCGGTGATCGAAACGTTGAATCCTGACATTCTCAACCTCGTGGAAGTGACCTCGCGCGAAACTCTCGACCAGCTCGTCAAAATCCTCCACGAAAAAGGTCTCACAGACTACCGAGGTTACCATGTCGAGTGTAACGACACCTACACAGAACTCGACGTCGCGTTGATCAGTCGGTACAAACCCGACCTGATCGCAGGCGAGGCGATCCGTACATTCTTCTCCGAAGCGAATGACCCGAAGTGGCGGCAAAGCTACCGGTTCACGGACCGCAATGGAAAACCGAGTCAGCGGACCACGTCGATTTCGAGAAATTGCCTTTACTGTTTCACAATTGGCGGCCACAAGCTGGCCTTTTTAGGCCTGCACCTGAAATCCAACCCACAAAACGAATATGCAAATGCCAAACGTTCGGCCGAAGCTGATGTTGCCGGGCGGATCCTGCGTACAGAGGTCTTACCACTTCGTTATATTCCGATCGTGCTGGGAGACATTAATGACTACGATGCGGACGTACTTGACCGCGATGAAACCCGCGCAACCTCGACAAATGTACTCCGTAAACTCAAGGATTTCGATCACGCATCCGAAGGCGATGAACTCGTGAATGTGGCGGAACGCATTGTCCGCCAGTCCGATCGATTTACATCGCACTGGGACTGGAACGAGAACGGAGCCCATGATGGCGAAGATGTTTACACAATGATCGACCACATTCTCATTGACAAACAACTCATGCCCCATGTCAAACGCGTGTTCATTTCGCACTCGATTTCTATCGATACTTCCGACCATTATCCGATTGTGGTAGACCTGGAACTTCCCGTCAAAACCGGTGCCGACTAAGCCTTTTCATGAACGTCGCCTGGTTTTTGCAGCACCAACTGAAAAAGCTGTTTCCTCACCCAAAAGACTTCCCGGTATGTCTGGTTCGCTTGTCAAGCTGATTGACCACGCGGTTTTGCAACCGACCCAAACCGATCGCGATGTTCGTACAGCCTGTCAGCTATGTGATGCTTTGGGTACGGCAAGCATTTGCGTGAAACCATCGCATGTCGTTCTCGCTGCCGAAGAGCTCAGCAACTCAAACGTGCACGTCGGCACCGTCATTGGATTTCCCCACGGGGGAACTTCGACCGCCGCTAAACTGGCCGAGACCCAGGCAGCCTGCGCGCAGGGAGCTCAGGAAGTCGACATGGTGGTTAATGTTGGCAAGGTGCTATCGGGAGATTGGGATTATGTGCAGTCCGACATAGACGCCGTGGTGGCGTCGGCTCGGACCGCCGGTGCCATCACCAAGGTAATCTTCGAAACGGGGCTGCTACCCGATGACGAGACAAAAATACGTCTCTGCAAGATCTGTGAGAGCGTTGGTGCGGCGTTTGTAAAAACCTCGACTGGATTCGGGTTCGTGAAGAATGCCTCTGGGCAACTCATTTCGACCGGTGCCACCAGGCACGATATTCAATTGATGCGCACCCATTGCAGTGAGCAAGTCGGCGTGAAGGCATCTGGCGGAATCCGCACGATCGAAGACGCCCAAACCTTCGTCACCCTGGGGGCAACGCGACTGGGAACCAGTGGTACGCAGGAAATTGCAGCGGGAGAAACCAACGCGGCTGCCTACTAGGCCAATGCCTGCTAGAGGAGACACGCAACCAGTAAGGTGACCTTGTCGCACACCCTGAACCAAACGGACTTCTTTCAAGTGACCAGGAGGCACGATGCTCGATCTTTACGACAAGATAGAGACCGCCGCTGCCAAAATCCGGGAATCTTTTCCCACTCCACTCCACGCGGGAATTATTCTCGGAACAGGGCTGGGCGGGCTGGCTGACCAGATCGACGTGAAGGCGTCCTTCAACTACGAAGAAATCCCAAACTTCCCCGAATCAACGGCCCTGAGCCATCGAGGGCGGCTTGTGTGTGGCACCCTCGAAGACTTGCCCGTCGTCGCGATGGAAGGCAGGTTCCATCAATACGAAGGATATTCACTTCAGCAAATCACGTTACCGGTGCGCGTGATGAAGGCACTTGGAGCTGAGCTCTTGATCGTGTCGCAGGCCGTGGGCGGGATGAACCCGTACTACGATTCGGGCGACGTGATGATCATCGACGATCACATTAACATGATGGGGGACAACCCGCTTGTCGGCGTGAATGACGACCGACTCGGTCCACGATTTCCCGATATGTGTGCCCCTTATGATGCGAAGTTGATCGAGAAGGGACTGGAGATCGCCCGCCAGCAAAATTTTGCTGCCCACAAAGGTGTGGTTGTAGCCGTAACCGGGCCCAATCTCGAAACTCGCGCCGAATACCGCTTTCTGAGGGCTATCGGCGCCGATGTCGTCGGCATGTCCACGGTTCCTGAAGTGATTGTAGCGGTCCACTGCGGGATGCGTGTGTTTGGCGTGTCGGTCATCACCGACATGTGCCTGCCCGACGCACTTGAACCTGCAGATGTAGAAAAGATCATCGCAATTGCCGGTGCAGCCGAACCCAAACTTCGCGCCCTGGTCACGGGCGTGTTGGCCTACGAAGCCGCCAAACCCCGTTAAGGTGCGAGCAGCCTAACCAAAATGGTTTTCCAACGCAGCCAAATTGAGGAGGCGGCAAACCACATTCGAGCAGCGTGGAAACCGAACCCGCGCGTCGGCATCGTGCTTGGCTCTGGCCTGGGATCGAGTGTCGAATCGATGGATGTCGAAGTAGAGTTTGAGTACGGCGATCTGCCCCACTTTCCCCGCTCAACCGCGATCGGTCATCGCGGGCGCTTGCTGGCAGGCGAACTGGCAGGTCTGCCGGTCATCGCGATGCAAGGTCGTTTTCACCTTTACGAAGGCTACACCCCGCAGCAGGTGGCTTTCCCGGTCCGAGTGATGCGCGGCTTGGGGGCCGATTTGCTTATCGTTTGCAACGCGGCAGGTGGGTTGCATTCGACCTATGCTGCGGGTGACATCATGGTCATCGATAACCACATCAATATGATGTTTCAGAATCCGTTGATCGGAATCAACGACGATCGCCTGGGGCCACGGTTCCCCGATATGAGTTCACCCTACGACCCTGCCCTCATTCAACAGGCGATGGGGATTGCTTGTGAGCACGATTTCACCTGCCACCGCGGCGTGTACATTGGTATGCTGGGCCCCAATTACGAGACACGTGCCGAGTACCGTTTTTTACGTCGGTTCGGTGGCCACGTTGTGGGCATGTCGACGGTAACTGAAGTCCTTGCCGCCGTCCACGCGGGTATGCGCGTGCTGGGACTCTCGATGATTGCAAATGTTGCCACCCCCGACAACCTGGTCGCAACTTCTGGCGCAGAGGTCGTGGCCGTGGCCGACAGGGCAGCCAACAAAGTCGCCACGATTATCCATGGGATCATCTCCCAGTTTGGTGCGGAGTTACAGGAACGGGCGGGTCACTGAAAAACTTGCAGGAGAGCGTGGCTTACGGGACCTTGATATGAACGCGGCATTGCTCATTGAAAAAAAACGTGATGGCGGTGAGCTCAACTCGGATGAAATTGGCTTGCTCATCGACGGTTACGTCAAGGGCGATATTCCCGACTATCAAATGGCTGCCTGGGCCATGGCCGTCTTCATCCGCGGCATGACGGTTGCCGAGACAGCGGCACTCACCGAACACATGCTCTATTCGGGAGTCATGCTCAGTTGGCCGGAAGACGCCCCGCTCAAAGTCGACAAACACTCCACCGGGGGCATCGGCGACAAGGTATCGCTGGTGCTCGCTCCGCTTTTGGCATGCTGTGACCTGCATGTGCCCATGATCTCAGGCCGCGGGCTGGGGGCAACTGGCGGAACCCTCGACAAACTCGAGTCGATCCCCGGATTTCGCACCGATCTATCCGTGGCCGAAATGCAACAAGTGGCCGAACAGGTCGGGTGCGTGATCACGGGAGCCACGCCAGATTTGGTCCCGGCAGATCAGCGGTTGTACGGCCTGCGCGACGTGACCGCAACCGTCCCCTCAATTCCGCTGATCACCGCCAGCATCATGAGCAAAAAGCTGGCCCAGGGGCTCCATGCCCTAGTGCTTGACGTGAAATATGGTTCCGGGGCTTTTATGAAATCGCTCGACGACGCTCGGGCACTGGCCGAATCGCTAGTGGCAACCGGGCAACGAATGGGGGTCGCGACGACGGCACTCGTGACTGATATGAACCAACCACTTGGACGGATGGTCGGTAACGCGGTGGAAGTCGACGAATCGGTTGCCGCGTTGCGGGACGAGGGTCCACCCGACCTCCGTGAAATCACGGTCGCGCTGGGTGGCGAATTGATCACCCTGGCAAAGGTCGAACCGACCTATGAAAGCGGGAAACGTCGAATCAGCGAGTTAATTTCCTCCGGGCAGGGACTGGCGAAGTTTCGAGACATGGTCGCCGCGCAGGGAGGCGATCTCGACGCCCAGCGACATGTGAGCCCGGCTCACGTTATCGAAAGCCCTGTCGCTGGCTACGTGAACTCGATGGAAGCAGAGCAATTTGGCCATACAGTCATCGAGTTGGGAGGCGGTCGCAAGAAAATAGGGGATGCCCTGGATCATTCCACTGGTCTGGAAATCCTGGTCCAACTTGGGGAAAAGGTCGAAGTCGGTCAACCACTGGCCCGCGTCTTTGCGAGCAATAGTACTGCCTCGGCAGCGACCGCGTCCGTACTTTCCGCCATTGAAATTCTCGATGCGCCCTTTGAACCTCATCCGCTCCTGATTGAATACGTGAACACCCCAAGTCAACCATGAATCCCACCCAACAAGGCCGGCTTGTGCAGCTGGCTATTGAAGCCCGCGACATGGCGTATGCTCCTTACTCCAATTTCCGGGTAGGTGTGGCCCTGCTTACACGGCAAGGCGATATCTACCAGGGAGTCAACGTGGAAAACCGCTCGTTGGGGCTCACGATATGTGCCGAACGCACAGCGGCAGCAACCGCTGTATCCCAAGGCCAGAAAGATTTCGTAGCGATTGGCATCGCCAGCAGTGGGGGCGTCACACCTTGCGGCGCATGCCGACAATTCCTTGCCGAATTCAGTGACGACTTGACGGTCTTGCTCGTCGACGTCGAAACGGGTAATACTGTTCGCGAAACGACACTCAACGAACTATTACCCGACAGGTTCACCGAGTTTGGTTAGCGCGACTGGTACGAGGCCAGTTGTGCAGCGGTGCTACTTTGTTTGTGCCGGGCGATATCATCAGGTTCCAACGCTGCCAAGTAGGGCAGGTTACGGTACATATCTTCGTAATCGAGCCCGTAACCAACCACGAATTCATCCGGAATATTAAACGCAACGAAGTCTGGCTGAACATCCACTTCCTGCCGGCCCTCCTTCCGTAGCAGTACCGCAGACCGGATCGACTTCGGGTTAAACGCGCGCATTTTTTTTATGACCTCGACGAGCGTGTGTCCGGTATCAAAAATGTCGTCGACCAACAGTACATCACGTCCCGAGATATCGAGCATCAATTCGGCATTGATGAGCAGTTCGCCACGCAACGTGGTAGCCCCCCGGTAACTGCTCGCCTGGACCACACCAACGCGTAGGGGAAGGTCGATGAGCCGAATTAAATCGGCCAGGAGCACAATACTTCCCGTAAGCACACCCACGGCCGTGAGCTGCCGATCTTTGTAGGTTTCCGCGATATCCTTAGCGATTCGAGAAACACCATCGTACAACTCTTTTTCGCTAAGCATCGTTTTCATGGCTGGCCTTCCTTTTATTTTTTGTTATCTACAAGAGAATACTGGCGACGCAGGCAGTCATAAATGCCGCCAGTGTACCACCCAACATGGCTCGCAACCCGAGTTTGGCCAGATCGCCTCTGCGCTTGGGAGCAATTCCTCCGATGCCACCCAGTTGGATGCCAATCGAACTGAAGTTTGCAAACCCACACAGCGCATAGGTCAAGATCGTCTGCGAGCGTTCGCTGAGGTGGACATGACTGTCAGGTCGCGCCCACTCTGCCAACCTGCCGTAGGCAATAAATTCATTCGCCGCCATTTTCAGGCCCATGAGTTCACCTGCTCGCGGGCAATCTTTCCACTCAATCCCAATTACCCAGGCCAAGGGAGCAAACGCAAACCCAAGAATGGCTTCCAGCGACCACTGTGGCTGCCCCTCGACAGAGACAAACCCGAACTGCCCCCCCACCCAGCCAAGAATGCCGTTGACCACAGCAATCAGGGCTAAAAAGACAATCAACATTGCACCTACGTTCAGCGCCAGCTTGAGACCTCCGACCGTACCTACCGCAATCGCCTCGAGCACATTGGCATGGTCATTCTCAACCTCAATTTTTACGTCTCCCAATGTGTCGGGCTCTCCCGTCTCGGGTTGCAATATTTTTGCAATCAACAGGGCTGCCGGAGCTGCAATCACCGACGCACCCAACAAATGCTTGGCACTAATTCCCATTTCAACCAGGGCACCGAGGACTCCTCCTGCCATGGTCGCAAATCCACCCACCATCACGGCGTTCAATTCGGAGACCGTCATGCTATTAATGTAGGGACGTATGACCAGGGGAGCTTCGGTTTGCCCCACAAACACGTTTGCCGCGGTCGAGAGAGTTTCCGCCCCGGAAGTCCCCAGGGTCCTCTGCATGATGCGGGCAAACAGGCCGACAACCCGTTGCATCACACCGTAGTAGTAGAAAATGGACATGAAGGCCGAAAAGAAAATAATGGTCGGCAAGACTTTAAAAGCGAAGAAATGTTCGTAAAAAGTGGGTCCAAACACAAACTTCGAGCCTGCACTCACACAGTTCAATAATCCGACAAAGAGTTGGTCAAGCTCATCGAAGAGATACTCACCCGGCCTGGTGCGCAAGATGATTGCAGCAAACAGGAATTGCAAAAGCAATCCCCCAACCACAATCCGGACGTTCACCTTGCGCTTGTGGGAACTCATCAGCCAGGCGAGACCCAGCATCACCAAGAGGCCAAAAAAACCGATAAGTCGATGCATGTGCGGTGACGAAGGATGAGCAATACCCCCCTGAGTTCTCGCCTGGCGACACTCCGGAGGATGTGCATGGGGTTGTTTGAAGTAAATCTAAATCCCGGACAACTTGCCTCGAATCACCCTTCGGTGTCCGGGGTGTTAAAGATCCGATCCCCGGCATCTCCCAACCCTGGTATGATAAACTTCTTGTCGTTCAACTCAGGATCAATCTGACCAACATAAATCTGTGCGTCGGGGAATTCGGTTTCAACACGGCGAACTCCCTCCTCGGCAGCAAGCAACGAAACAACTTTTATTTGAGGCACCCCCCAGTTGTGCAGGGCTGCCAAAGTAACAATCGCTGAGCCACCCGTGGCCAGCATGGGGTCCAATATCAGGGCCACATCCACAGCCCGATGATGGGGAAACTTGCGGTAGTACTCAACTGGCGTGGCTGTCTCCTCATCTCGATAAAGCCCCAGATGCCACACCTCAGCTGTAGGAATAAGATCAAGCACCGGCTCGACCATCCCCAAACCTGCCCTCAAAATAGGGACCAGACCAACACGTTGCGAAAGGCGTGCCCCCTGAGTTGTAGTGAGCGGGGTTTCGACCGTAACCGGTTCGGTTAAAAGGTCTTTGGTTGCCTCGTAAACAAGCAACGAAGTAAGTCGACGTACAAGCTGTCGAAATTCGGCGGCAGGGGTCGACAGGCTGCGAAGCTGTGCCAGATGCCATGCGATGAGCGGATGCTGAACCTCAACGACACCTTGCTGTAGATGTTCGCTACTGCCAATTGGTGAAGAAATCTGAGCCAGTGTGGTCGTAGACATGTTTTTCTCGCTTGAGCCACTTGATACCAGGGCCGTCCGGTTTGCCGACCTTGGTCTCATTCTAATAAACTGGCCGGGCCATGAAAAGATTCGCTCTTTCGTGGCGAGGTTCCCCAGACGGAGTCCTCGCCAAAAGCCGTTCCTCGCTTGTAAAATGGTCAGATCACGTAGAATGAACCGGTCGGACGTTCCACCCTCCCTTCGGGCCTACGACCATGACACGACTGCTTGTTCTTCAAATCCTGCTTTCAGGTGTTCCAGTAATTACGGCTGCCGAGTCTCCTTCCACCATTCGCATCGCCACCTACAACGTTGCCTTCCACAGGAACGAAGCAGGTAAGCTGAGTCACGACCTGCACAGTGGCACCCATCGGCAGACAAGGCAAATCGCCGAAGTTATCCAGCGAATACAACCCGATATCCTGCTCCTTAATGAGTTCGACTACGACGACCAGAGCCGTGCGCTGGACCTGTTTGAGAAGCTTTACCTGGGCAGACCCCAGGCAGACCAGAAAGCCATCGAATTTGCCCATCGTTACGTGGGCACTGTCAACACGGGACGACCGACTCGCTTCGACTTGAACCGCGACGGGAAATTTGGCGGTCCCGCCGACGCGGTGGGCTTTGGGCACCACGAAGGGCAGTACGGCATGGCTGTACTTTCCAAATTCCCGTTTTCGGCCGGGCAGACCCGTACGTTCCAACAATTTCTTTGGGCCGACATGCCAGGGGCTTTGTTGCCGGTCAATCCCAGCGATGAATCGTCCTATTACTCTCCGGAAGAACTCCAGATTCTCAGGCTCTCTTCGAAAAGCTTTTGGGACCTCCCCATCTTGGTTGACGGCCCTTCCGGATCCACCCGCAGCTTGCACCTCTTGTGCGCGCACCCAACACCGCCCGTTTTCGATGGACCAGAAGACCGCAACGGGCGGCGAAACCACGACGAATTGCGGATGATTGCCGACTATCTCGACCCGCAAAAATCCGACTACCTGGTGGACGACAACGGTCAACCAGGGGGACTGAATGAATCGCTCCCGTTCGTCATCGCTGGCGACCTCAACGCCGACCCCATGGATGGCGACAGTTTGCCCGGCGCGATCGACCAGTTGCTCAATCATCGGCGGGTCGACTCGAATTGGATTCCCAGCAGCGAGGGCAGCATAACTTCGACTCCAAAGCCCTTGCAAAACAGTTCTTCGCAACGGGGCAATCCAGCCCACCACACCGCAAGCTTTGGAAGAAACAAACCACGCAACTATCGCGTTGACTACCTGCTACCGTCGCGGGAACTCGTCGTAGTGAACGGCGGTGTTTTTTGGCCTCGCCCGGGAGAACCGGGGGGCCAAGCAGTGACCGCCAGCGACCACCGCCTTGTTTGGCTCGACATGCGTTGGCGGCAATAAACGCATTGGCGGAAATCAACCGCCTGCTGCAAGTCGCTCACGGAGTTGGCAATGCGTGAGAATCTCGTCAGCGGTCGCAACATAGCCTGTTAAAAATGGTCCAAACTCCGCGTAGCGAGCACTCGCCTCATCAAACCTCATGCGGTAGACAATTTCCTTGAGGTAATCGGGATTGGCAGCCCAAAGCGTCACCCCCCATTCCCAATCCTCCAGGGCAATCCCAACCGTAATCAACTGAGACACTTTACCGGCAAAGGCGATACCACTGCGAGCATGCTCAATCATCAACTCGCTGCGGTCTTGCTTGGGTAGCGCGAACCAATTCTCTTTTCCTACCCTTTTTTTGTTCATCGGATAAAAACACATTGCCGGGTAGGGTGGAAACTCCGGGGTGAGCCGCTGTCGGTTCATCGCCTCGAGCCTGTCGGCATAGGCCTTCACACGCGCTGCCAGGCGGTCGCTCCCTGCTTCCAGCCCTTCGGCAACCAGACGCTCGCCATATTGTTCTGGACTTTGCACGTATTCACTGATTTCAGTCAGCGAAACAAACGAGTACCCTGGAACCAAGGCAGTACCCAAAATGCCCGCCATGAGCCGCTGATGGACCCGGTCGATTTTGAGCGGATCGGGATCGAGCATCATGATTCCAAAATCGGCTTTATGTCCGCTCACGATAAAAGACTGGATCCGCAAGGGAGCCTCTTCGCTAGCTGGATCCAGGCAAGCGATCATCGAGTCGCAAGCCTTCTGCAACTGCGACTCAGAAAACTGGTACAACTTCCCGTGGTCAAATGAGTAATACAGATGGCTGCAATGCCATCCACCCGAAACGGGTTCCAGGGAGGGTTCGACGTTGCTGGCTGGTCTTGGGCGGCTCATCGGGGGGTCCTCTGCGTTTGCCGGAACAGGCAACGCGCTGCCATGAATGGAAGGTAAGTGCGAAGTCTAACACAATCTCCCAGCGAAGCTAAGGTGTTAAACCCACGCAACCGGGCCAGACGACCGCGACACCACGTCGCAACCGGATAGCTACCGCGTGGGAGGGACACTTGTAACGTCCAGGCAAGTTAGCAAGAGTTAGCCCCGTCAGGCCAGCCCGGACCGCAAAGCCGGGCACAACCCGGAGAAATCGCGCTACGCCGCGACAAATTCATCGAGTACGGCGTTCAAGTCACCAATGAGTCGCACGAGCACTTCGCCGGTGACTGTGGCCGCAATCTGCAGCCGCGCGTCGCCTGGCTCTTTGCGGTAACGGGCAAGGTAAAGCTCACCTCCACGACAAACCAGCAATTCGTAGTAGTTTCGGCCATCATCATCTTGTTGAGGCGGGCTACTCCGCATCTGAACGACACACTCCTGCTGGTCGGATTCAATGGGAGCAATTGGTTCGAGGAGATAGGTCAACCGTGCGCTGATGGCTTCGCACAGTTGTTGCAATTCGGTCACCGACGCCGTTGCCAACTCGTCAGAAGCCAAACGAACTTCGTCAAACGAAACAGCCAGGGGACTGCGCTCCGCCAGTCGGCAAGTGAGGTGCCGGGGCTCCGCATCCAGCGTGACAGTGATCGGCCCTCCAGATCCCAAACTTGCAAATTTTTCTTCAAATTGTGCTTCAATGTTCATGTTTCGGGTGCCTTTTCCGGTTCGATTGGGTCCCCCTTCTCAACAGCGTGATCCGAGCCGTCAAACGAAATCACGGTCAGATCATTCTCAAGCACAGTTTCCAAGTGTACGGGACGACTCCACAGTCGCTGCAAATTCTGCAAAGTGTCCTTTGCGTAGTCCATTTGCAACTCAACACCGTCAAATTGGTGCTTCAAGAAGAGTTCACCTCGATTCCCATGATTACCGTCGACCACAGAAATTCGGGGGCGCCCCATATTGGTGAGATTCACCAGCAGTTGCTGCTTCACCTTGGGGAAGGCACGACTTTCAATTTCATAATAGTCGGTGCTGGGGTTGTACCCGAATTTGAACAGTTTGTGCTCCCGCACAAAGTCGAGTGTGAGGAATTCGTCGATAAAGGTCAGGTCATTGTGAATCTTGCGTACGTCAAAGATCTTCTCTCGCCCCAAGCCGGCGTCGGTATTCCAGTCACGGCGGGTATGATGGTCGTCGCAATCTTCGTACTCTTTCCCAAACGCCCCGCGATTCCAACGATCCTCGATGTGGCGAAATAATTCAATTCCCATTTTGTAGGGGTTGAGTTGCGTCGGCGAACTGGCCATGGTACCGCTATGATGGTCTGCGTAATTGATAATCTCCGCAGAGGTAATCCCTTGACGCGTCATGATCGTTGAGTGCCAGTAGCTGGCCCATCCTTCGTTCATGATCTTCGTTTGTCCCTGGGGAGCAAAATAGTAAGCCTCTTTGCGGAGAATGGCGAGTACATCGGATTGCCACCCAGTCAAGGGGGCATGTTCCAACAAGAACAACATCACATCGCATTCTGGTTGTTTTGGAAAAGAAGACGATTCCTTTTCCTGCTGTTCACGTAGCTCTTGTTCCGCGGCAAGTGCTTCCGGCGGATTCACAAAACGATCCATATAGGGCTTTGCCTGGAATCGCCCTGGTCCGGATGACTTATTATCAGCTCGAATAAGTTGCCCGGAAAAGTTATACCGGCTTTGCTCTTCACGGCGTTTTATGAAAGGCGAGTGAATGTCAATAAGGTCGTCAATACTCAAGCACGCATCGATAAACTCCTCGACTTCGTCGACACCAACTTCATCCATAAAGCGGCGAATCCGGTTCCCATGATTAGCCATCTCATCCATCATTTTTCGATTCGTTTGGCCGAACCAATAGTTACACTTAAAGAAGTCGCAATGGCCATAAACGTGGGCCATGACCAGCTTTTGATCTGTCAGCCCGTTGCTCTTCATCAGATAGGCATAGCAGGGATCGTTGTTGATCACCATTTCGTAAATTTTCTGCAAGCCGTAGTGATACCCCTTGGTGAGTTGTTCGTACTCCATCCCAAAACGCCAGTGAGGATACCGGACTGGAAATCCTCCTTTGGATGCGATCGCGTTGAGCCGATCCGCGTCGACCATTTCGAACATCGTGGGGAAAAAGTCGAGCCCATGGCCACGTGCGTACTCTTCAATCTCAACTTGCATGTCGGCAAGGTTCTGCGGCAATTGATGAAGTTCTGCACCACGCATAAATCTCAACCTACTTTTGGGGAACGGGGTGTGAAGGCGATGTCTTACTGGGCCGGCAGGTGCAAATTCGACGCAACAACGTAATCAACCCGGAAATGGGCAGGCTTTAACGCCCGAATAATGTCGTACAGGCGGGGCAACTCCTGGCCCAGCTTGCGGCGCCCGACAGTCAAGGCCTCCTGCACGTCGCGAGCCTGGACGCATACCTCGTAATGTCCCACCCGAACGCGATATTTTTTCAACTTGCTCGTTTGATCAAACATTGTGGTATTCCCCCAGCTTTCTCTTGCTGCAGTGTCCTGATGTTGTGGTGACAATTCGTGCCTCGATCGACCTTACCCACTTGGTGCATGGACTGCCCTACTTGCCCTTCCCCAGGAACGTTTTGATGGACGCATAAATCGCATCGCGGTCTTCTATTTCCGACAAGACGAGCGACTCATACTTTTCACCAAACCGACCATTGAGGTACCCCAGAAACTCACCGCTTCCGTAGGGGCTTTCGACTTGCCCGTAGCAGAAGAGATTGACAACTGGCAGGAGGTGCTCTCCTAAAACAGAAAATGCTTCCTCATTATCTTCACCCCAGTTGTCACCGTCTGAGAACTGGAAACAGTACAGGTTCCAATCTGTGGGTGGAAACTGTTCACGAATCAACGCCTCACACGCTTTGTAGGCTGAGCTGATTCGCGTCCCCCCGCTTTCACGAGTGTGATAAAAGGTATGCTCGTCCACTTCTTTGCCAACAGCATCGTGAATGATGTAACGCTTTTCGATACCGTCATACTGGCGACCCAGCCAGGCATCGATCCAGAACGCCGTGGTTCGGACAATTTCTTTTTGTTCATCGGTCATCGACCCGGAAACATCCATCAAGTAAATGACGGCTGCGTTAACCTCGGGGTGCTGGATCGTTGTCCAACTGCGATACCGCTTGTCCTCTTTGTAAGGAATGATGAGCGGGTCTTCGGGCCGATACACCCCAGTCGCAATCTGCCGTTGAAGTGCCTTGAGATAAGTCCGCTTGAAATGCCTTAGCGACTCCGGCCCCGTTTGCCGGATGCTGTTGTACTTGGCCTTCTCTTGAACGATGGTGGACTGTCCCTTTGGTTCGATCCGCGGTAGTTCCAGTTCCTCCCCCATAATTTCCGCCAACTCGTCAAGCGAAACATCGACTTCCATCAGGTGGCCATCACCCGGATCGCTCCCAGCCTGCCCAGCGCCACTCTGCGGATCTCCTCCCCTGCCGACTGGCTGACCGTCTTCGCCATCGCCCTGACCCACACCGCCAGCGCCATTGTCACCGAAGCGAAATCTCGGCACCTCCAACTTGGGTAGTGGAATACTGATCAGGTCGCTCCCCTTCCGACCGATCATTTCCCCGTGGGTTATATACTTCCGCAGGTGCTTGCGGATCCGCCCACGCACAATCTGCCTGAAACGACGTTGGTCTCGCTCAATCTTCATGACCATCGGAACACCTCTTTTGTCCAGAAACGTTGGTACCGCAGGAGCACCGGCCCGCTGGGCATTCTTCTTCGGCAACCCCCAACTTTGGTCACGCTCAACTCTCCTTGACATCGCCGCGGGCAAAAATGCTCGCTACGTAGTTCAACACATCCGTCGCGCTTTCCTCGTCATAACCGTAATCTCGAATCAGACGACCCTTAACAACATCGATCTTTTGCTGCGTTTCGGCGTCAACCACATTCGACACCAAACTTGTGAGCTTGATCGAGTCTTTTTGATCTTCAAACAATTTCAATTCGAGAGCATTGTTCAATCGCTCATTTGTCTTGTAATCAAACTTTTTTCCGTCGATCGAGAGGGCTCCAATGTAATTCATGATTTCGCGGCGGAAGTCGTCTTTGCGACTTTCGGGAATATCGATCTTCTCTTCGATCGATCGCATGAGTCGCTCATCGGGCTCCTCATACTGACCCGTAAATGGATTCTTGACCTTTTCCTTCTGGGTGTACGCCTTAACGTTGTCAATGTAATTGCCACAAAGACGCTTCAATGCATCCTCATCCGCGGCAATCGCGCGCTGCACTTCGTTTTTGACGATGTTCTCGTACTCCTCCTTCACCAGTCCAAGTAAATCGCGATACTCCTGCTTGATCTCCTCGTCGTTAATGAGGCTGTGGTGTTTGAGGCCCGATTCCAGTTCATTCAAAACCATGAAGGGATTGACACTCTGGGCCTCGGGGTGCGATACCAACGCGTTCGATACCTTGTCCTGAACGTAACGCGGCGAAATGCCAACCATCCCCTCGTTCACCGCTTGATCCCTCAGTTCCTTGATGTTTTCTTCCGTGAAACCAGGCAAGCTCTTACCGTTGTACAATTTCAACTTTTGCAAACGCGTCAGCCCAGCATGCTTTGGCTCTTCCAGCCGGGTAAGAATTGCCCACATCGCTGCCATCTCAATGGTATGGGGTGCCATGTGCTTACCCTTCACCGTATCCCTGTTGTAGTCCTTCTCATAGATTTTCTGTTCGTAGGACAAGGTGGTCACGTAGGGGATATCGATCTTGACGGTGCGATCACGGAGCGCCTCCATGAACTCGTTACTCTGCAGCTTGCGATACTCCGGCTCATTGGTGTGACCGATGATGACTTCATCGATATCGGTCTGGGCGAATTTTTTCGGCTTGATCCGATGTTCCTGGCTCGCTCCCAAGAGCTCATACAAAAATGCCACATCGAGCTTAAGCATCTCGACAAATTCAATGATTCCACGGTTGGAAATATTGAACTCGCCATCGAAATTAAACGCCCGCGGATCGCTGTCGCTACCGTACTCAGCAATTTTCCGGTAGTTGATATCGCCAGTCAGTTCGGTCGCATCCTGGTTTTTCTCGTCTTTCGGTTGAAAAGTACCGATACCAACACGATCCTTCTCGCTGAGAATGACCCGCCTCACCCGCACATCCTGGATAACTCGTGTCCAGTCACCATCGTATTTCTTGAGCCGCTGGTGATAGAGGAACCGACAGAAAGGATCGAGTTCACCGTTGATGCGCACCTGGTAGTCATTTTCCCCCCGCCCGTCGTTGAGGCGTGCTTCAATGTCAGGCCGAAACCGCCCCGGAATGAAGTGCAGCGGCTCCTCATTCATGGGGCACCACTGAATTTTCTCCGGGTTTGCCGGCTCTTCTTGATCGATCCATCCAAACGTGTAGAGCGCACCCTCGTCCTTGACGGAATAGCGTTCCAGTCCCTTCTTGAGCAAGCGGGCAATAGTGCTCTTGCTACTGCCGACCGGGCCATGCAGAAGCAAGACACGACGTTCAATGCCGTAACCCTTGGCTGCACTCTTGAGCGCGTTCACCAGTTGATGCAGTGCAATTCTGAGCCCAAACACCGCGTCCCGACCGTTATTCTCCGGATCGTCAAAGAATCTGTAGTGATACTCCTTCTCGCGACCGTTATCATTCACCTCCATCCCGTATGAGAGAATCATGTCGTAGAGTCGCTGGTACGCAGACCGCGTGACCTCAGGCTTCTCCCGGACAATCTCGAGATAATCTTCAAACGATCCCACCCAGGTCTTGCGGCGAAATTGCTCGCGATCCTGTCGCTCGGAAATCAACTCAATGATCTTGCGGCCATCGCTCATCGTCAGTTCCTCCTTTAAACAACGCAAATCATGCCGTGCCCATCTCTCCCGAGGACAACCGTGAATAAGGCTTATGTCTTGCGAACCCAACTAAGCTCTTGTCGCTGCAAAACCTTGCTACTCCTCGGTCCCTGCTGGCAGGCAATTTGCGCCACCTCGTGGTTTGGTTAAAAACCCTCACCAGCCACTTCAGTCCCAATCCGCTTACGCGTGCCTGAACCGCTCTTGATCCACCTTACCAACCATCAATGCGACGACCGAAGGGTCGAAGGGCACACCAAGACATCGGACACACCAAAACACCACGTCGACTGGTGCCGGATGAAACATTCCACGTTGCACAGCACTTGTGCTGGCAGAACGGAAACACCCAGCTGCAAAAGCCGGGGTTGATGCACACGACGGGCGAGACGTGAAAGAGTCTCTCGGAGCGCCTGGTTGCAAACACCAAAGCGAAGGTTGGAAAAGAGCGGTGTGAAGGTGGTGGCGTGTCGGCCAGATCCTGTACCTGGCCGCGACCCGGCGAATCGTTCATGACCGCACAGGTCGCACCTCAAATAGTTCTCTTTTCAGTATCAGCACAAATTCCGGTTGTGGCAACATTCCGTTTTGTATAACAATTCCGGACGAAAGGGGGCCAGTCACGGCTGGACGGCCAGATTCGATTGGAAAAGACCTATCCCACGAAGGAGTTCTTCTCCCCGACACCTCAACAACCAGTCAACTTATTTGGTATTTTCGCAACCGGGCCCCCAATTTTTTTTTTGGGGAAGGGCCGAAAACGACCTGCTGCAAAACAACGCCGCTGGCAGAATCAGCTTTTCTTCTTGCGTCGCCCTCGAGGCCGCCCGCGGCCACCCGCGCGCGGAGAAGTTTGCCCACGTTCGGTTCGAGCCTGTAGATTGCCATCCACAATAAATGCCATCGCATCTTCCCAAGCAGGAATATTGCGATGGCTGGGTGGTTTGGCTTTGCTCGAACGTGGCTTTGAACCCGCCTCTCCTGGAGAAACATCCGCGTGATCATCCCCCGAATCATCCCCCGAATCATCGACTGAATCATCGGCTGAATCATCGGCTGAATCATCGGCTGAATCATAGGCTGAATCATAGGCTGAATCATAGGCTGCTTCTGTGGCGCGCGAATCGGTCGCTTTTGGTGAAGGCGATTCAGATTGCGGCTGCGCTGATTTGTCGGATCGGGACCGACGACGTCGCGGCCGGCGTCGCGGACGGTCTGCCTCGGCGTCTTCACGACCGCGGTCCGTAGGGTCACCCACCAGTAACTCCTTGCCAGCCTGATCTGAAACGACCTGTTGCTCTTGGGTGGTCGTGGTCTCGGCCACTTCGGGCATTGGTGTTTCCTGGGGGGATCCTTCGGGGAGCGGTGTTTCCTGTCGGGGTCCAAAGATACTTTCCCAAAAACTGGTGGTACGCCCCTCGTCAGCCGCGGCTGGTGGCTCGGTCGCTTCGTCGGTAGATTGATGGGACATTTCAGCATTGGCTCCGGCATCGGAAGGTTCGAAACTCTGGTCGGGCGGGGCGACCGACTCTGCAGCGGGAATCTCCGTGGTAGGTGTCTGGTCATGACCGAGTTGCGGATCCGCTGATTCGGAGCCGTCCGTTTCCGCCAATGCTGGGGGCGTTGGTTCGAGATCCGCGGCGACAGACGACCAGTCGTCAACGGGACTGGAAATACCCGCCCCAAAGGAAGAATTTTCGTGGCTGGCCGGCGGGGTATCTTTCCCGACTGACTTCTCAGCCACAGAGGCAGGCGATTCGGAAACCGCTTGTGACGTCACAGTCGGGTTCGGTGGCTGTGGATTTTCCGCAAGTGGCCCGCTTGGTGATGTTTCCGAGATTTCGTCCGGTGCTGGCATATCGGGCCGCTCTGGAGTTTCGGCCGGCTCTGGGGTGGCGATCCCAAACTCCTCTGCTAGAGAGTCCCACCCACTCGGTCCGGGCCGGAGCGGCTCGGCCGGAAGCTGCGAAGAAGCCTCGGCCGGTTCGGTCTGGGCTCTCTTTTCCGGCGTTTCCGGCGTTTCTGGGGACTCCGGCAGATCGGCACCAAGCTGACCTGCCAACGCATCCCAATTCTCTTTTTTGCGCTCGTCTTCCATCGTCGAATACAATGCTGGTGCGAGTAAACCTGCCAGAAAACCCGGCAGCAGTACCTATTTGGTGATAAAACAAGCCGTATTATAGTCCCTGGCTGTGCTCGCCGAAAGGTGTCCTGCCGGCGATCCGTGGGCAACGGACTCCCTTGCCCCTCCCCACATTAACCCCCCTTTTTCCCGCCCCCTTTTTTCGTTGGGTTCTACAACTATGGCCGACATGACCCCGTCACCACGTTTGTTCAGCGAAGAAATTGAGGTTTCCGGGCATATCATCGACAGCTTGATCTTGCCGAAAGTACTCGACTGCATCACTTCCAACAACGGCACATTTCAAATCAAGCAAATCGCTGTGGGCCAAAATCGCCATGACCCGAGCTTTGCGCTCATCGAAGTCCAAGCCTCGGCGCAACCCATCCTGGACGCAATTTTGAACCAGGTTGCCGACCATGGGGCGCAGCCAACTTCTGCCAATGACTGTCTACGAGTGAAGGCGGATATCGATGGCACCTTCCCAGAAGGCTTCTATGTGACCACCAATCAGCGGACACAAATCCGACTGGTAGGAGACTGGGTTGAAGTTGACGATCAGGAAATGGACTGTGGTATCGTCATTGAACCTGCCACCGGCAAGGCCCGCTGCATTCCTATGAGCGAAGTCCACCAAGGCATGTCGATCGTGGTAGGCCACTCCGGTGTGCGGGTCTTTCCCCTGGAAAGAAGTGAATCACCGAGCGAGTTTGGGTTCATGTCCAGTACGGTGTCGACCGAAAAGCCCAAAGGTGCCATGGTCCGAGCCATTGCCCGCCAACTGATGGAAGTGAAACGGACCGGCGGCAAGACGTTGCTGGTGGGTGGACCAGCTATCATACACACTGGCAGCGCGCCGTTCGTCTGCGAATTGGTTCGCGAAGGTTACATCCACAAACTGTTTGCCGGCAACGCCCTGGCAGCTCATGATTTGGAACAGTCTATGTTCGGAACCAGTCTCGGAGTGCACCTGGAAGACGCTCACACGGCTGAAACAGGACACGAACATCATTTGCGGGCGATCAATCGGGTTCGCAGATGCGGTTCGATCAAAGCGGCCGTTCAACAGGAGGTGATCCGATCGGGCATTATGTATGAATGTATCAAACACGACGTCGACTTTTGGCTGGCGGGAAGCATTCGTGACGATGGCCCACTGCCAGACGTAACAACTGACGCCCTCCAGGCACAGCGACAAATGCGCGAGGCCGTCCGCGATGTCACGTTTTGTTTGATGGTCGCAACCATGCTCCACTCCGTCGCCGTCGGAAATCTACTCCCTGCCTGGGTCACAGTTGTCTGTATCGATATCAATCCATCGACCGTCATCAAACTGGGAGACCGGGGAAGTTTTCAAACGGTAGGTCTCGTGACCGACGTGGAACCGTTCCTGCGAGCGTTGGTCCAGGAAATCAACTCCACAAGCGGAAACCAACCGTGAACATGCCGTGACAAACCAGCCCCACATCCTGATGTGCCCGCCCAATCACTACGGAATTGAGTATGAGATCAACCCGTGGATGAACACCAAGCGACAAGCCGATCACACCGTTGCAATGGCGCAGTGGCACCTTTTACACGACAAACTACAGCAGGCGGGAGCCCGGGTCTCCTTGTTGCAGCCGGTGAAAGGACTGCCCGACCTGGTATTCACGGCCAACGCCGCTTTGATCTACCGTGGACAGGCCGTCGTGGCCCGCTTCAAACACCCACAACGTCAAGGAGAGGAACCGCACTTCCGCAGGTGGCTTGCATCGACCGGCTACACAGTTCTCGACTCACCGCAGGAGACCTCGTTCGAAGGTTCCGGTGACGCACTCTTTTGCGATGACACGCTGTACGCGGGATACCGAATGCGAAGTGATGCTAAAGCGATGCAGGCAATCGGTGCCCTCCTCGGAGTGAGGGTCCTTCCCCTGGAACTTGTCCGTTCGGAGTACTACCACGTCGATACCTGTTTTTGTCCGCTTGCCTTCGATGAAGCAATCTATTATCCCGCTGCTTTTGACGAATACGCGCGTACCGTTCTCCAAGAGCACATTCCCAAATTGATCGCCGTCCGTCCGGACGAAGCGGCACGATTCGCCTGCAACGCCGTGGTTATCGGCCAGCAGGTCATTACCAATACCGGATGTGACCAACTCCATACCGAACTGGTAAAACGAGGCTACCGACCTCATGCCACGCCGCTGGACGAGTTCGTGAAGGCCGGAGGTAGCGCAAAATGCTTGACGTTACGCCTCGATGGTGAGGAGGCCGCCGCCTGGAAACACGCTTAGCAGACCGTCACGACAGGCTGCTTTACGTCGGGCCAACTCCACCAAATGCTCAACGGTAACACCGCCGAATTACGGTTGGTCGTCGACCATCAGTGACCCGTTGTCAGCCACGTTAAACAATGGGCGATAGCGGTTGGCATCACAAGATCGTGCCCGACATCCAAGGTGCCATACAAGATTCATGCTCAGGTTCCACCCTTCCTGTTCCGCGCCCGTGCCCAGGGCATCTTCTTCTGGAATCAAGTAGCGGAATTGGCTCGCCAGCGACCAACGGTCGCTCAGTGGCACAATACCATCGGCGCCTACGATACCCTTGTTCTGGTGGGCCCAACCACCAAAAAACCGTAGTTCGCCACCCCGTTGCCTGTGAATGCGGTAATAAAAGAAGAACTGGTCGAGCGCGTGATAGGGAGTCAGCGTGCTGCTCGCGTCATTCGTATGAACCGTGGCATGAAAACCAATTTCGCGGCCGTAAGGATTCACCAACCCAATTTCAGACCGCACCTGGTGGTAGCTGAGGCTGTGATCGCGGTCGTCCCGCAACGTGTCCCACACAATGCCGTACTGCACACCGCCGCACTCGGGCCGACGGAACAAACCGGCTGTAACAAAATTCTGCGTATGCCCGCCCGACGTTTCTCCTTGCTCCGACCCGTGTAACTGGCTGTGCACGGCCTGGTAACCAATCTGGTAACCTACCCTGCTGGAATACCACCACGGCAACTTCGCTGACCAATTGAAACCTTCGTGGAAGCCAAAGTTGCCGCTGTCGCGGTCTCGATCCAGTGGCCCTTTAAACGCCTGGACACCACCAAAAAGAACCAGCTCCCGGGTATCGGGAAACACACTCCAACCCCAGTTCCTCCAGCCACGAGAATCACCACAGCCACACCGATCTGAATCACAGCATGGCGATACTCCGCAAGAGCATTCCACGCAATCGCAGTTCGGACATGACAAGTCAAAGTCCGATGGGTATTCATCTGGTTTTAAAACTTCTTCGCCGTTATTTAACACGTATTGGTTCAGGCTGCTTTGAATGGCTACCGTGCCGTCGGTTTCCGCCGCTGCAGTCTGCTTTTCCACGACTCGGTCGGACTGAAACACCACCTGCCCACCTGCAACCGGTTCCAGTGGTTCCGCCCGATCAATTCGGGGACCCTGTCCACGTTCGTCGATGGTCCCGGCAAATTGGTCTTGGCGGCCGTGCACCAGTCGGCCTTCGTCAAACGGATCGTACGGATCTGCCAAGTGGCCAACCGAAGATTGCCGTAATGGTTTTTTTGCCGATTGCTCAACACCCCGTTGTTGCCCACCGGCTACCGCCGGACGTGCAATCTGGTTGACCGTGGCCGAGACCGTAAAGCCATTCGGCTCAGCCGTCGACTGGTCGGTGAAATGGGTGGCGTGAACGGGTGATGTCTCGCGTTTTTCGCCCGCCTCGGAAAAGGAACCCCGAGGGGCGGGCTGCTGCTTGTCGCCCACAAAACGAGGCTGCGTTTGCCAACGGACCATCTGCGGACTCGGACGAGCACTTGGCGCGACGGAGTCGTTGCTCCGCGTCACCAAACCGCGTCTCCATTGCAGATTCGCAGTCTCACTTGATCCTGCGCCCACGCAGTAGGTAACGGCGTAACCGTTAACCAAGAGGGCAGCCAGAAGTGTCGTCGACGCGACACGAAAATTCAGTCCGGTCGTAATTGGAAAGTTCATCACAGGGACATCCTTCCGCAGGTCTTAAGTGCAGATTGGCGTACGCTTACCCGCGACCAAACAGCCAGCGCACGTCAACGGCTCAGGCCCCCCTGGACGATGTACTGTGGAACCTTATCGGCATCCAAAACCCCACACTACCGTTAAAATCTACGAAATCCAAAAAATCGTTCCAGGCGTCAAAAGTTACCAGCGAGCGAAACTCCAAATACCGGCTCTCAATGCCAGTGCTATCACTACCGCTTCCGCTGGCAAATGCCGTGTAGGCGGTTCTTCGCTCCTGCTTTTCTCGCGAATCGAAGAACGTGCGGAAAATTGCCCCGGCACCTCCCGGCTTGATGTCCACCTGTCTGCCAGACAAGGAATTTCCCAGTGTCGCGAAGAAGGTTGAGCACGAATTAACGCCCCGCCATAATGCGTCCAGCCTCAAGCCGTGATACTGAACCTGTCAAGGCATTTCGTAAGTGTTGCGATTGTCACCACCTGAAACGTGTACACGCCAGGATTAACACCTTGAGTAACTTCGCGTACTGGAGACACCAATTTGACCAAACAAGAAATCCTTATCGAATTAGCAAGAATCCGCACACCGATTCTCTACGACGCGATCGAGAAATTTGACGTTCGCCCCCGCACCGAGGGGATTATGGACCCTTCGATCCGCTCGCTACTCCCTTCGCTGGGCCCCATGATCGGCTATGCCTGCACCGGCAAGGTGGTTGGTGCCGAGCCACCCACCGAAGGTGAGCCGGTCGTCGCGTGGCGCGATGTGTGGGAACTGGCCCAAAAATCCCCCAGCCCTACGGTCATGGTCGCACAGGACCTCGACAATCCGCCGGCCAGAAGCTGTGCCTGGGGGGACGTGGCCGCCAGCCTGATGTTACAGCTGGAGGTGGTGGGCGCCGTCACCAATGGGGGCGTACGCGATTTACCGGAGGTCGAGCAGTTGGGCTTCCAGCTCTTCGCCCCGGCTGCGGTCGTCGGACATGCCCACACTCGTTGGGTCGAAATCAACGAACCGGTCCAGGTTGGGTCACTCGTCGTGCATCCGGGTGACCTGATCCACGGCGACGAGCATGGCGTGATGACCATTCCCCAGGAAATCCCGCTGGAAGACCTACTTGTTTTTGTCCACAAGTTCCTGGCTTCGGAAAAAACGATCGTCGACTACTGCCAGGGACCCGATTTCGACATCGACACCCTTTGCCAAGTCATGGAAGAGCATAACCGGCGAACTTCGGGACATATGTCGTGATGATTCGGGAATAGGTCCTCAGTTCCATACGGTTTTTTGTCGGGTGCAAAAAGTAGATCCCGTGGTTCGATTAACAGTGTCTTTTCAGTCCGAAGAGGGTCGACACCTAGTCAGTTATCAGGCAGGTTTCCAAAAGTACGCTGTCGGTTTATTTGACTCTCTGGTAGGATGAAAAGAGAGAGGCCTTTGGTCACGCGGCTGTTGCAAATCACGGGGCCAGCGGTGGAAGTATCTGTCTGGGAAGTTCTTGAGTCGTCTGCCAGAACGGCCGATCGGCGAGTAAAACCCGAAACGTCTGAAATTTCACCTGTGTAGTTGGCCAACACCGGTAATCAAACTAACGACTGTGGTTCACCGACAGGGCCCTCAGGATGCGTCAACATGGGCGGGACCTCCGAATTCGATCCGTACCACAAATGGTTAGGGATTCCTCCGACCGAACGTCCGGTGAACCATTATCGTTTGCTCGGACTGGCGCTGTTCGAAGACGATGCCGATGTGATCACCCACGCCGCCGACCGGCAGATGGCACATCTCAAGTCGTTTTCTGCAGGCCCACACGCGTCGACTTCCCAACAGTTGCTCAACGAATTGGCCGAGGCTCGACTGTGCTTGCTCAGCGCTGAAGCGAAAACCGCCTACGACCGGCAGCTGCGCGCGACGCTCTCTCCAGTTCCCAAACAAATGGCATCGTCGCCTGTCGAGTCGACACCACAGATACCATCGATCAAGATCAACGCCCCACCGCAAAGTACCCCGCAACGAAAAGGGCGTCGTAAAGTTCGGGTTCTAACCAGGCTGTTGAATCTTGCCATCCTGGTAGCGATGCCGGCGGCGGTCGCTTATGTGTTGCTGGTTAAATTCAATCCGAGATACGATTTTATCGGGATCTTTACCCCACCGGCTGCCACGGCTGCAAAAGATCCCGCTAACTCTGCACAGCCCGGCGCACAAAAAACAGCTCCTGAGCAGCGACCTAAACCTTTGACGGCCCAAGAGCTGCCAGCGGTTGTACCGGTCACGAAAAAGCCGCTGACAACCGCCACGGCGGAAAAATATCCCGATAACTCTGCGCAACGCAGCGAACAAAAAATAGCAGATGAGTCATCGGCTCAACCTTTTACAGACCAAGACCTGCCACCGCTTACATCTGTCACGACAAATCCGCTGACAACCCTGGTTAATCCCGACTCACCTGCAAACCAGAATCCCACTGTTGAACCAGAACTTAATTTACCACCTGCCGGGAACTGGCAGCCGAGCACAATAATCCCAGATAGTCAGCCCCCCGATCTTCGCCACGTTGTACCCGACAAAGAGGCGCAGGAAAAATCCCTACTCTTAAATCCGATTTACCGGGCACGACTTGAACGTGCCCATGAGCTGCCTACCCCCGACAAGCAGGCCGCGATGAAAGCACTGGCCGAAGAAGTCTACGCAGCCCACCGCGAAGAAGAGGACCCGCCAACGAGGTTTGTGCTGCTCGAGAAAGCGATCCAAATTGCCACAGAAAGCGGTGATCCTACTCTGACAACACAGATCATTGACGACCTGGTCCAACAGTTTAAGGTCGATGACCGGGTGCTTCGCGCAACCGCCGTCAAAGCCTGGTCGGAACAAATTTCCAAAAAATACCGTGGTCTCGAGGCCCAGCAAATGCGAGGCCAACTCCTACCCTTGATTTTGCCACTGGCCGAGCGTGCAGAGAGCGAACATCGTTATGTCGGAGCTGCCAAACTTTATGAACTTGCCAGCAAACAGGCCGCCGGAAACCGAGATCGCCAGCGTGAACTCAGAAAACTTGCCGGCGAGGCGCGAAGTAAATCCAAACGTCACGACGCCATGATGAAACTGGCTGAGGAGCTTGAAGTACCGGGTGCTGATCATTCAGACCAGCTTTTAGAGCTTGGCAGGTACTGGTGTTTTGAGCAGGGAGATTGGGAGCAGGGGCTACGTTATTTTGCAGCGTCCAGTTCAGAGGAAATCTCAGAAATTGCCCAGCGTGATTTGGACAGCCAGGCTAACTTGGAGAACGCCCAGTCAGTGGGGGACCGCTGGTGGAATTTGACTCCACCGCCGCGTTTTTCAAAGCACAAGAATCATATCAAAGCTAGAGCCGTACATTGGTATGAACTTGCTGTGGACGACAGGCAGGGACTCGCGAAAAATAGACTTGAAAAGCGGATTCAAGAAGCGGGATATGTGCTGGATGAGAGTGGGATGATTCAAGAAGTTGCTGCATCTTCAACGCCCGTCAGTCTCCGCAAGGGCCTCGTCGCCTATTACCCCTTTGATCGCGATGCCAATGATCTGAGCGGAAACGATCGCCATGCGAGTCCGCAGAATAATCCGGAATGGATCAAAGACCCGGAGAGGGGAATGGTGACCCGACTGGTCGGCCGGGAGTTCGTAGGTGATAGTGGAAGCCATTTTCTTTTACCCGACATGCCGGTAAACGACTGGAAAGCAATCACGATGAGTATCTGGCTGAATGAAGAAAACATGGTCAGGCCCGATAAGTTCGTTGGGAAGCAGTTGGGTGGAGAGTCGTATATCAACCTGGGGCACCAGGCTGGCTCTGGAAACAATAGCTTTAGATTTCATTCGAACGGCCAGCCGGCCGGCGATCCGCCCGAATTTAGAGTCGACCAGATACACTGGGGACCAGTCTGGCATTACCGAAACACCTGGACGCATCACGTCGCAACTTTTGATGTGAACGGTTCAAAAGCTTACTTCAATGGTGTGCACGTGGGCACCCACGAAAAGCCGGGCCATTATGCTTCTCTAGTGAAGAATTATGTGGCAGGTAAAAACGCCATCGGCCGGCGCTGGTGGTCCAGGGGAACCTCAACTCGATTCACTGGAAAAGTCGACGACGTCCGCATCTACAACCGGGCCTTGTCCGCTGCGGAGGTAAAGTCGCTGTACGATCACGAAAAATAACCAGCCATGGTGTCTTCAGAAAAATTACCCCGCACCGATTCCACAGAAGACAAGTCGGCATTCCCCGGCTGGCGGCAGTTTGCAGTCCACCAGCGCCGCGCTCACTCCGGTTGGTTCCCGACGTGTTACGAGATGCTACTGCGGGCTGCCGGAGTCGAAGGCATCGACTACCGGACGTTCCAGGACGAGTTTGATCTGGACATCAATCTGGGCCATGGCCAAACACAACCACGGAATAATTTTGTGAGTGTCGCACAGGCAGTCAACGAGAAATATCCCCAGGTTCAATTCGAGCAAAAGTCGTTTGTCAGCGGCGCGGAAAAGACCGCGTTCATCGATCGCTGCCTGGCACAGCAAAAGCCGGTCCTGGTCTCGGTAACCCAGCTACGCGATGGCCGACCTGCCGGCTGGCACATCATGCCGGTCGTCGATGCGAAATCCGACAGTTACCTCCTGTTGCAATCGGTTCAGGCAGATGGCACTCACATCACGCAGTGGATGGAAAAATCGGAGCTGGCCAGAATTCACGACGAGTACGAGGGTGGCAAGGAGGTTGCTTTTTTAGTGCAACCGGGCGGATAAAAGCAGTATACAACTCGCCTGTGAATTTCGGCTCAGGTGACCTCCCTTCCACTGCAACTGGCTATGAATAAACGTTGGCAGAAGTTGGGATCCAAAACCTGGCTCTGCATCCCATAGCAAAAGGCATGTGATGCAAACCTTCACGAACTTTCACCGGGCGGCGGCTACTGGACAGGTGGTTTGAGTCCGGGCAGGTCCCAGTTCAGGAAGTTTGATTCCGGGTTGATCAAGCACAGCACGTAATATCCAACCACCAGACCCAACACGCTAAAAACGACAAATCCCACCACGCTGATCACGAGTGGTAATATACCGCTGTCGGAGGTATCCGAATCTTCGCTCGGCGTGGGCAAAGCGGAACTTGCGGTTTGGTCCTCGCGACGCCCCTTGACCTCACCCCGCAGCGTGTCGGCAGCAGCTTGCGGTGCCCCGTAGGGCACGGCCGGCTCGAACATCGGTTTTGCCGGTCTGTTGTCAGGCTTTTCATCTAATGGCGACGCATCGGCCTCATCGAACAATTCTTGAAGGTCCATGACTTCGAACATCGAATTGCCTATCGACTCAAACCCACCATCCAGGGAAATGATCTGCTTCCACTGGTTGACCCGCTGATCGTCAAGTCCACGCAGCCGCTCCAGTTCAATCCGTGCTTCCCCACCCGTACCTTCAACTTTGGCTCGGACCGAAAGCCGTCCATTCGCATCGAAGCGGTACACAACATCAATTTTGGTGCCCGCCGGGTTACCCGGCGGCAAATTCCTGATGGCTGCTGTCGCCAATTCACGGCACTCACCGGGCAATGTGCTTTCCCCTTCGAGCAACTGCACTTTGATCGACTGTTGATTATCATGTTTGGTGACAAACGTGCGATGCACTTCAACCGGAAGCGGCGAGTTCCTGGGAATAACGACTGCGTTTTCCTTGCGCAGGCTTGCTTGATTGATACCTTCGATTCCCAGACTGTGTGCATTGACGTCGGTGATCGATAACTGGTGAACCGAACTCTGAATATTTTTTACGGCCAACAGGTGCTGTGCGTAGATCGCTGCGCCGCGGGCAACCGCTTCGTCTGGACTGACGTTGGCGTCCGGCACTAATCCCGACATGGTCTCCATTGCCCTCCGAACCATTGGCATCCGGCTCGACCCACCCACCAACAACAACCGGTCGACGTCCTTCCAAAGTAATCCCGCCGCCTTGAGTGTCTGGCGGGTTGTAAACATGGTCCGTTCGAGGAGATTGGCTGTGAGAGATTCAAATTCGCTGCGGGTCAGCGCGACTTCGAGCTTCCGACCGGCACAGTCAAAGACGATTTTGGTTTCCAGCTGGTCAGTCAGCGCATGCTTGGCAGCCTGGGCAGCATCACGGGCCTGGTTCATCCCCGCCTCGTCAATCTCGGGAGCATCCGCAAATCGCTGCCGAAAGTTTTCCAACAGAAAGTCCACAATCCGTGAATCCCAATCAACTCCCCCCAGTTCGGAATCACCATCGGTCGCCAGGGTCACGATTTCGCCCTCGTCCAGGCGTACAACCGTGGCGTCAAAAGTACCTCCCCCCAGATCGTAGACCATCAGCGTGAGCGGATCACTTGGTGCGCCAGTCGCATTGATGTAGCCGAGTTGCTCTCCGAACGCGAGTGCGGCGGCAGTGGGCTCGTTCACAATATCGAGCACATCAAGCCCGCTGATTTGGCCCGCATCGGCAGTTGCTTTACGACGGGCTTCATCAAAATATGCTGGCACCGTGATGACGGCTTTGTGCGAGCCTCCAATGATGTCAATAATTTGAGCCCGCAGCTTGCGCAAAATACAGCTTTGGATCACCTCCGACGGCATCATTTTCCCGCGGATCGGCCGCTGATAGTGGGGCTTGCCCATGTCCCGCTTGGCCTCATATGCCACCTGCTTCGGCTTGAGGTGACCAGCCCGTTTTGCCGCTTCGCCCACCAGAATTTCACCTTCACCGAAAAAGACCACGCTGGGCACAAGTGTCTTGCCCTCTGCATGGCAAATCATTTTCGACGTACCCTCCTGATCGATAAGAGCGGCCGCTGAGAGCGTTGTACCGAGATCGATTCCCACAGGGTGAAAATAAGACATGCTGTTTCCCGTAACGGGTACTGGACGACCGGCGATCGATTGGTGTCGATCGCCGATATCATAGCAAGTCCGCACGCCTCCCGCAGCAGCTGCCTCACTCAAAACTTCCCACTCAGGTTTCCCTTTCCAACCAAAACCACGCGGTAAAGACCAGGACCACGTTCAATTCTTGACAACCCACGCAGGTCGTGTTTCCATACACCAACCACCTCCTCCGTGCGTACCCGAGTGTCCTCGCCACAGGCATCAACCCTCAGGAGGCGGTAAAATATTCGCCAGAATTGACCGATCACACATCGCAAGGGATGACCCCGCGTGGACAATTCCTCCCATCAGCGACTTCGCCAAGTCGGACAGCGCATCTTCACCGCCGGTGGCGCTTCGACCGACGAAGCCACCCTCGTGACCGACGTGCTGGTCGATGCCAACCTGATGGGGCTCGATTCGCACGGCATCATCCGCATCGTGTGGTATATGGATGACCTGCTCAACAAGAAAATCCACCCGGGAGTACCGCTTACCGTTTGTAGAGAATCGACAACCACGGCGGTGTTGGATGGTGGTGGGAATTTTGGGTCCGTGGTGGCCATGCAGGCCGTTAAGTTGGCGGTCGAAAAGGCAAAGCAGCATCATTTAGGCTGCACCACCGTTTACAACTGCCATCACATGGCTCGGCTGGGTGCCTTTGCCGAGGTGGTCGCCCGGCAGCACAACATGATCTGCATCGCTACGGCCAGCTGGCCGATCGCGGGGCATTATGTCTCCCCCTGGGGAGGGCGCGAGCCGCGCCTGGCCACCAATCCCTTTGCCTATGCCATTCCCACCAACGGTGACCCACTCATCCTGGATATGTCGACCAGTGCAATCTCCGAAGGAAAGATCCGGCTGTTCCGCAACCAGGGCGATGAACTTCCCGACAATTTTGTGCTCGATGCCAACGGCGCGGTCACCCGCGATCCCAACGACTTTTACGGCCCCCCCCCTGGCACCATTCTTCCGTTGGGCGGCGTGCACGGCTTTAAGGGCTTTGGACTGGGCATGCTTGTCGAGGTGCTGAGCAATACGCTAAGCGGACATTTGGCAACGGCCGAAGGTCCTTACGGACAACGTGCCTGCTTTATCGTTGTTGATCCAAGCCAGTTTGCCCCACCCGCAGAGTTCAAAACGGCCATTGAAGAGCTCAAGTCCTACATAAAGTCATCGGCACCGGCCCAAGGTTATGACGATGTGATTCTGCCTGGAGAATATCACTTCCGCCGCAAGGCGCACCGCGAGCGCGAGGGAATACCACTCGATCCGGAAACCTGGGACCAGATCATCCACACGGCCCGGCGGGTCGGTGTGGAAATCGACGAAACGACTGAGTGTTAGTCCGGGCGCACTATTTTTCATGGTGACCTACGGGGGTTGCAACCGATTTTTTCGCCTGGGGCACTTTGCAAAAATTTTCATGCCGCCACCTGCGCGGCACGAACTCAGTATTGGTTCTGGTCCGCCGACCGTTGGTCGGGCTGTTTGCGTCTGCTAACTGGAATGAGCGACCCCCGATTTCGCAACTTCGTGGCTGGTTTATCATTCATCTGCCAGCGCATCTTCCGACGTTGCTGCCGCCATGGCGTAAACACCGCCGTCGGTGGTGATGCTGGCACCGGTCACGTAATCAGAATCTGCGGAGGCAAGAAACAGGGCCACCCGGGCCTGGTCCTCCGGGCTGCCGAGCCGCCCGAGCGGAATCCGCCGCTGCCGCGCGGACCGCCACTTTTGATTGGTGCAGCCCAACATCAACGGCGTGGTGGTGGCACCTGGGCAAATGCAGTTGACGTACACGTTGTATTTGCCCCACTCGACGGCCAGTGCCCGGGTCAAACCGAGTACACCGTGCTTGGCGGCCGTGTAATGCACCATGCCGGGCACACCGCTGAGGCTGGCCGTGGAACCGAAGTTGACGATTTTTCCCGAGCGCCGCTCAACCATCTGCCGGCCAAAAGCGAGGCAGGTCAGGAATGTGCCCGTTAAGTTCACGTCGATCATCTGCCGCCACTGTTCATAACTTATGTTCTACCAGCGGGACAAACACCGCCAGACCGAAGGTATTGACGAGAACATCGGTAGGTCCCGGTTCATTGCTGACAAAGCGGGCCGAATCCTCCACACTCGCTTCAACTGTCACATTAACGCACTTGGCAAGAACAACAGTGTCAGGCCTGGTATCTTGAATCGTTTGAGCTACGGCTTGAGCAGCCTGCTCGTCAAGGTCGGCGACGACAACCGCAACACCTTCTTCCGCAAAGAGCTTTGCGGTGATGTCACCCATACCCGACCCACCCCCGACAATCACGGCAATTTTTCCTGTGAGCCTCATGCGGTACATGCTGTTGGCCCGCAGTGCCGGAGTCAATCAAACGGCACGAAGGAACCGAGAGGTGCATCGTCCTGTTTGGTCACACAGTTGGTGGTCGCAACCCAGGTCGTACACAACAATGGCGGTACCAAAGTCCAATCTCAAAAACCATTGACCACCTGATCGGTTGGTTGACAGACTGTGATGCGATTGGCAATTGGACCGTTTCTGCCTTTTGCCCGTCACTTCCAGACCTTATCGATTTGAGTCGTACCAACATGATCAACCAGGTAGCCTACGACCAATACTGGGAAAAGGGATGGCTAGTCGTAGAAGGGGTGTTCCAGCCGGAGGAAGTAGAGCAGGTCGCTGAATTGGCGACAAAAATTGGCTTTGAAGAATTGAGGTCTGCCCCCGAACCAGGGTTGACCATTCAGAAGATGGCCAACAGGCGCCGCGCAAAATTGAGCAACCCTTTCTGAAGCAGCCGCTCTTTCGCCAGCTCATACTTGATACGAGGGTCATTGACATCCTCAAGATGCTGCTCGGCAAACAACCGCTACTGATGAGCGACCAGATATTCATGAAGCCACCCCACTTTGGTTCAGCCAAGCCATTCCACCAGGACAACGCCTATTTTCAATGTTTTCCCGCCGACGATGTAATCACATCGTGGATTGCTATGGACGATGTCGATGCCGGCAACGGCTGCCTGCGGTATATCGACGGCTCCCACAAGGGCCCCTTGCCACACGCGCCACTTCCGCATGACCCGAACCACCAGGTGCCCCCCGAGGAGTTGATCGACCGAAGCAAAGAGTCGCTTGCACTGGTCCGCAAAGGAGGGGTGGTCTTCCATCACAGCCAGGCCCTGCACACCTCGCACCGCAATGAGTCCGATCGCTGGCGACGCGGCTACGGAGGCCATTGGATCACGGCAGATGTCTGCTGCAAAAAAACTGTAGAAAATATGCCGGATATGCCCATCGACTTACTGGGTAATGCCTATTTCCGCAACGATCTCTATCCAGAGTCTCTCCGGATCAGCAATTCGTCATCGGGGGGGTAGTCACCGAACAGCTGGAACGCTACCTGGAAGAAACCGACACCAACCTGGTCAACGTCCTCCCCAACACGAGACATCGTACCTACCGTGGTGGAGATCCCATCGCCAAGTGCAATCAGCAGTTTCTGCGCGACATAGGCATCGGATAGCATCCGATATCTGAATCCACGGGCCAACCACGATGCTGCTGAGCCGAAGCGGTGTTGTTGCTGACGCCGAAAACGTCTTTGTTCATGACCGCAACCCAACTGCTGGTCGGTGGCGATCTGACCTCGATCATCCGCAAGGTTCCCATGCAAATCCCGCCGCACTAGTGACCGTCGCCGGTCACAGTTTCCACGAGGCCCAAGTGGCGAATTGCCGCCAAAACAGCGTTGAAAAAATGGGTCGTTCTCCGTAAGTGCGCAGGGTATGATAATCGGCTGAGAACCGTTTGCTGGACGAGTCTTCTGAAGCAGATAGGAATTACCAAAATGGCCAAACAAAACACCATTCGTTTGACGGTAGCGCAGGCCCTGGTCCGCTACCTGTCGGTACAACACTCCCAGCACGACGGCAATGTCCAGCGATTGATCCCTGGCCTCTATGGTATTTTTGGGCACGGCAATGTGGCGGGGCTGGGTCAGGCCCTGGACGAATTCAGCGATCTGCTGCCGTTTTACAAGGGTTGTAACGAGCAGGCGATGGTTCATATTGCTGCCGGCTTTGCTCGAGCCACGCTGCGGACTCAGACCCTTGCGGTCACCTCCTCGATCGGGCCGGGATCCACCAATATGCTCACCGGTGCAGCTTTGGCCACCATCAATCGACTCCCCGTGCTTTTGCTGCCGGCTGATTATTACTGCACACGTCACCAAGGCCCGGTACTACAACAACTGGAACACCCGGTAAGTGCGGACATTTCTGTGAACGATGCATTTCGCCCGCTGTCGCGTTTCTTCGACCGCATTACCCGTCCCGAACACCTCTTGACCGCACTGCCTGAAGCCATGCGTGTGCTGACAGATCCTGCCGAGACGGGCGCAGTCACCATCAGCCTGCCTCAGGACATCCAGGCTCAGGCGCACGACTTTCCGGCACATTTTTTTGAGAAGCGGATCTGGCGGATCGAGCGGCGTCAACCTGATTCAGAACGAATTGATGAAGTAGTCGCTCTGCTCGAGAAGGCAAAAACTCCCCTGATCGTCGCCGGCGGTGGGGTGCATTACTCCCAAGCGTCCGACGAGCTCTTGCAATTCGCCGAAGCTTTTGGCATTCCCGTCGGTGAAACGTTTGCCGGCAAGGGGGCGATACTCAAACAGTCGCCAATCCAACTTGGCGCGTGCGGCGTTTGCGGTACCGCGGCAAGCATCGAATTTATGAAAGAGGCGGATCTGGTACTTTGTGTCGGCACACGTCTGACCGACTTCAGCACCGGCTCGCAGTCGGCCTTCCAGAATCCAGACGTCCAGTTTGTCAGCATTAACGTGTGCGGCCACGACGCGTTCAAACAGGGCGCTGTGCCGATCCTGGCCGACGCCCGCGAAGGGCTCAAACGGCTGCACAGCAAGGCAAAGTCGGCTGGTCTCGCGCATCGGGCCCAACTCGCGAGCCGCGCCGAAAGTGCCTATAACGCATACCGCAAACACGTGCAGGACGTTGAATTTCACACCGCCCCCGATGACCTTCTGGGCCAGGCGCACCTGGTCGGGATCGTTAACGAGATGGCCCAGGCCGGCGATACGGTCGTTGGTGCTTCCGGAACGCTTCCTGACACCACCAACAAGATGTGGGACACCAACCAGGGAACCCGGGTGATCCTCGAGTTCGGTTTCTCCTGCATGGGATTTGAGATTCCAGCCGGCATCGGTATCCGCATGACCCAACCCGAAGGCGAAGTGTATGTACTGATCGGCGATGGGGCCTACCTGATGAACCCGACTGAACTCGTAACTGCTGTACAAAACGGGCTGAAGATCACGGTCGTCGTCTCAGACAACCACGGCTTCCAGTGCATCCACCATTTGCAAAAATTCAAGACCGGCCGGAGCTTCGGCAACGAGATGCGGGTTCGTGAAAAGAAGACAAACTGCCTGTCTGGCGACTTTGTTGAACTCGACCTGGCAAAAACAGGTGAAGGCTTCGGCGCACAGGCATGGCATTGTCAAACCGAGGACGAAGTCCGTGATGCCCTGGCCAAGTCAAGAAAAGAGAGCGGATGTTGTGTGATCGTGGTAGACAACGATGTCGAGCGTGGCTCTCAACCTTCCGGGACCTGGTGGGACGTCGCGCCAGCCGAAGTAAGTCAATCGGATTACATCAAGAAAAACCGTGCCGAATACGAACGGGACCGTGACCAGCTCCAACGACTTTATTATTGAACTCTGCCCGATGAGACCGACCAGCTGAACGCGTTTTCCGTACCGCAAACGACGCGAATCGACGGGGCCAAAGCCCCTTTTATTCGGGCCCGCTGGTCTTTGTCCCAATTTCCCCAATTTCGGCAGAGAACGCCTCGGATCCTGACCTGTTCGTTAACAAGCATCAGGGTTCCCCAACCGTTTGAGCGACTGTGTTTGGGAATGAAAATGCGGCGAGAACCTACTATAATGAACTGAACCTGATAACATCGAATGGATACCAATCGGTCTGGCTGCGTTGAGATTTAAAAATGATCTGGTTGAGCATACTTTCAACCGTTTGGCTAATGCTGATTACGTGCGTGAGTTCCGCCACCGGCGACGATGGCGCAACCCATTGGTCGTTGATAAAACCGTCTCGTCCTGCTGTACCCGCGGCGGGGAGCTTAGAGTATGACAACCGAGTCGGGAATGAAATCGACGCATTCATTCTTGCCAGGCTCGAAGCAGCGGGTCTCTCTCCCGCACCGATGGCAGGCAAACACACGTTGGTCCGCCGCGCGTATTTTGACCTGTTGGGATTGCCACCGTCACCTGAACAGGTACGGGAATTCGTCGAGGATGAGTCCCCAGATGCCTGGCCTCAACTGATTGACAAGTTGCTTCAATCCCCCCATTACGGGGAACGCTGGGGCCGCCACTGGTTGGATGTAGTACGGTATGCGGACTCCGCCGGTTTCGAAGCGGACGAATCGTACCCGTATGCCTGGAGGTACCGCGATTATGTGGTCAAGTCGTTCAATGACGATAAGCCCTATGACCAATTCGTGCAGGAACAGATCGCCGGAGACGAGATCTGGCCCGACAATCTCGATTTGGATCCGAAGCACGTTTACGAGGTCTCCGCAACCAAGCAGCGGCATCGGGAGGCACTGCTGGGGACAGGCCTCTATGGTTTTGGGCCGAAAGTTGCCGAGTCGGCACTCGACGCAAAACGCCTGCAGTACGAAACGCTCACCGACTGGGTCGACACAACCGGAGCCGTGTTTATGGGACTCACTTTTGCCTGTGCCCGCTGCCACGATCACAAATTCGACCCGATCTCCCAGGAAGATTACTTTGCCATGCAGGCAGTATTTTCCGGCACCGTTCAACAAGAAATACCAGTTTTAACAGCGATGGAGATCGTCTCTTATTATGATGAGTACCCGCATATTCTTGTGGCGCATGAGGCCATCCGTACCTATGAGCTGTTCCAACAGCGGATGGGCGAGAAAGAACTCACCGCTGACGAACAAGCCGAACACGATCGGCTTCGTAATAGGCTTGTAGAAAAGGTCTTAGCACTTCCCAAATTTGGATCATCAAAGCCCAACAGTTTGTATGACCCGATGATGGGGATCCCCAAGGCCGTCGTTTTTGGGCATGAACATCCCGCACTGATCAAACCAATCCATCTGTTGCACCGGGGTGAACTCTCTCAGCCTCAACAACAAATCGAGCCGGCATTACCAGCAGCGGTAGCTGCCGCTACGGGGCGCACGAAGAAGGTGACCGGCCCCTTTGGCAGTCGCAGGGAACTGGCACTTTGGCTGACAGAACCTGACCACCCGTTGACGAGTCGCGTGATGGCAAACCGGCTCTGGGGCTGGCATATGGGACAAGGACTTGTCGCCTCGCCCAACGATTTTGGCACCAACGGAGTACCGCCCTCCCACCCAAAATTACTCGATTGGCTGGCGAGGGAATTTGTCAGTCGGGGCTGGAGCATCCATGCGATGCATCGGCTGATCATGACCTCCAGCACCTACCAGATGGCGAGCGGTTACGCGACCGAAGATCATTTGGAGCTGGATCCTCAAAACCGACTTTTGTGGCGGATGAACCGACGCCGACTTGAAGCCGAAGCTCTCTGGGATGCAGTTCATGCAACAGCCGGCACGATAAATCTCAAAATCGGCGGTCGTCCCGTGGTACCACCGCTGGCAAAAGATGAGAGTGCAGCCATGCGTCTTGACTGGAAGTGGCCTGTTTCTGCCGATCCGGAAGATCACACCCGACGAGGACTCTATATTCTCTCACGTCGCAACTTCCGCTTCCCCATGTTTCAGATTTTTGACGCACCGCAAAATTCAACCAGCTGCCCTCAGCGCAATGTAACCACGGTTGCTCTCCAGGCACTCTGGAGTCTGAATAATCCATCGGTAAACCGGCAGGCACAACATCTCGCCCAGCGGCTGGTGCGCGAATCAGGAGAAGATATCGACAGCATGCTCGAGCGGCTCTGGATGATCGCCCTTTCACGCCCGATTCGTGATATCGAGCGGCGCGAGGCCAATGAGTTCATACAAGAATTGATCGTGGCTGCCGACGCCAAGAAGGCAAATGAGCAGGGGGAAAGTTTCGCACAACTCGACACGATGCCAGCCTCTCAGGGGGCAGCGTTGGTGAACATATGTTTGGCAGTCTACAATCTTAATGAGTTTTCTTTCGTCGATTGACAGAAGGACGGCAGCCTTTCGGCCACCTCGAATAAATTTATCCACCATGGTAAGTGACCAGGTTACCCGCCGCGCTGGTCCCCAGCGAATCACTTGTCTTTTAGACGATCCAGCCTCGCCATGAATGATCACAGCCCATTCGGCATACCAGGCCTGTCGCGACGTCGGTTTCTCCGCCGCTTTGGTTTAGGGTTTGGCGGCCTGGCGCTCACTGAGTTACTGTCTCGCGACGGTTTCACACCCGAGGGCCAGGCTGCGAACCTGCTTGCGCCACAAGTCGCCAGTTTCGCTCCCCGGGCAAAGCATGTGATTTTCCTGTTCATGCAGGGGGGACCAAGCCATTTGGAAACATTTGATCCAAAACCACAAATGGCCAGGTACGACGGCCAGCTCCTGCCCGAGAATTTTCAAGCCTATGATTTGGCTCAAGTAAACACGATTGACAGCCAGGTCATGGCGCCACGATTTCCCTTCCAGAAACATGGCCAGTCGGGTCTTGATATTTCCAGCCTTTTTCCCAACATCGCAAAACATGCAGATAAACTCGCGGTCATTCGCTCCTGTCATCACGACTTGTTCATCCATGGATCGGCACTCACGATCATGAATACGGGGACCCGGCTGCTAGGGCATCCGAGCGTGGGCTCGTGGGTGACTTACGGGCTTGGGGGAGAGAGTGATCGTTTGCCCTCCTACATGGTCATGACCGATCACTTCATTCGAAATGGGGCTGCAACTTACAGTTCTGGTTTTCTGCCCGCAACCCATCAAGGGACTTTTTTCTCGACGGATGGGGTTCCCATTCAAAACCTGGGACGTCCACCCGACATGGATGAACGATCGCAGAGAATTCTGCTCAACAAGCTCAACCACTGGAATGACCGTCACCGTGAGGCGCGACCTGGCGACAGTCGATTGGATGCGCGGATTGCGAACTACGAGCTGGCTTTTCGTATGCAGTCGGCAGCGCCCGAGTTGATCGACCTCTCGCAAGAAACACAACAGACACGCGACCTGTACGGTGTGGATGATAAGTCGACCCGAAAGTTTGGCAGGCTTTGCTTGTTTGGTCGCCGGATGGTCGAACGTGGTGTTCGCTATGTCCAGCTCGTGAGCGCCGGTTGGGATTCTCATTCCCAATGTGAACAACAGCACTTAAAACAGGCTGAAAAAACCGATCGGCCAATTGCCGGATTACTCACCGACCTGGCCCAGCGTGGCTTGCTGGACGAAACATTGCTGGTCTGGGCTGGAGAATTCGGCCGTACACCGATCAAGCAAGGCAACGATGGTCGTGATCACCATCCGTACGGTTTTAGCGTCTGGATGGCCGGCGGGGGGATTCGTGGTGGGCAGGTCATCGGTGCCACCGATGACTTCGGATTCCACGCCGTCGAAGACAAAGTCCATGTGAACGATTTACACGCGACCATGCTTTCACTGCTGGGGCTCGATCACGAAAAGTTGACCTACTTTTTCAATGGGCGGGACCAACGCCTCACGGATGTTGGCGGGTACAACGATCTGTCGGACCGCTTAACCGCCTAAGTACGGTTGCCCGGCTCATAAGCCATCGCAAGGGAACTGCCAGCAGGAAACACGCCATCAGCACGCCTCCAAGGGTCAAAAACGCCTCGGGCACTGCTGGGAAATGTGTTCTAAATACCGAATGCCTGCTTCAGGTTGTCGACCTGAAAATCGTCGCGGTCGAGCAGCTCAAAATACTTTTGTTCTTGTTCCACCACGTCGTTAGCACGGTCCACTACGTCGGCGGCAATGGCATGCGGGATGGTGAGCAAACCGTTCTCGTCGCCGTGCAAGAGATCTCCCGCCTCAATCGCCAGTCCACACACAGAGACGGGAATGCCAAAATCGAGAAAGGCACCATGACCGTGGGAAACCACGGTCCCCGGTGAAAAGATCTGCAAGTTCGGCGCGTGCCTTTTAATGCCCTTCTTGTCGCGGAAGCCTCCGTCCGTGACCATGCCCACCACGCCGAGTTTATGCATCGCCTTGGCCATCATATCACCAATAAATCAGCTTCTCAGGCGGTCCGAACCCTGATACTGGATCACGAGGACGGCGGGCTTGGGAGCGGCCCGCAGGTGATCCAGAAGGTCACCCAGTCGCTTGGGCCGGTCATCATTGTTGGCCGTCGTGTCACCCGTACATGTCACGGCATAGCCCACCATGGTCTCATAATCGGGAAATTGGCTGCGAAGCTCCATACTCGCATACCCTGTCACCTGGTCACGCACCTTGAAGTGTTCTACTGCGTTAGAGATCGTTGCGCTATCAAACCGGCGGAGCGAGTTGAGGGTTTCGAGGGGGATTGACTCCTGCGTCATGTTCTTGCTCCTATGTTTTCAACTCCCAATGAAGAAGCACACTCGACGATCGAGTGCCAGACTTCATCCTCGATGGGAATGCCATCGCGCTCACGTGTCGCCTGTGTCCGCCGTTCAGGATCGCCGGGTACGAGAACCTCTGTGAAGCCCGGCGCTGGGGGAATCTCGCGGGTTTTTCGTTCCAACTCGTCCACGCGGCTCGCATAATCGTCCAACGTCTGGAACAGGTCAGCCCGGAACACGATCAGGGTGACCCCTTGGCGTCGCAGAATGGGACCGCCGCGATCGGGATCTGCGAGGGCGTCAGCCCCGCTGAAGATGCGCCCCAGGAATTCGGCCGCCATCATCACCGCATACCCCTTGTGCTCGCCAAAGGGCAAGTGCCCTCCTCCGTCATAAAAGTCGGCCGGGTTGGTGGTCGGTTTTCCCTGCCGATCGACAATGCATCCCGGTGGGAGTTGTTGTTTTTGGTTGTGGGCAGTGAGCACCTTGACGCCTGCAAGCCCGGTGGTGGCGAAATCGAACATCATGGGCGGCTCGTCACCGGCGGGAAATCCCATCGCGATCGGATTGGTGTGCAGTAGCGGCTGCCGGCCACCGTACGGCATCGCGGCAGGGTTTTCCGCGCCGTATCCTCCGGCCCAGACCATGGAGATCAGTTCATCGGCCGCCGCCATCTCAACATAATGCCCCAGTCGCCCGATGTGATGTGTTTGTACCAGAGACACGATCGCCACATTTTCCGCCTTGGCCTTCTCGATTGCTACTTCCATTGCAAAACGAGCACCGGTCTGTCCAAATGTCCAATGGCCGCTCACCAGGGCCGTGCTGGCTGTTTCCTGGTGGACCTCCGGCCAGGCGGTTGGCACGATCAGGCCTTCGTGGATGTCTTTGACATACCCGACCACGTGGCACACGCCGTGGGTATCGACGCCGCAGAGATTAGCCAGCACGAGATGCTGGGCCACCGCCACCGCATTGGGCTCATCTGCGCCGGCGGACCGCAGAATCTTCGTTACCAGTTCGCGAAGTTCATCGGCAGGTTTAACGATCATAAGCCCTGTTCAGGTTTCCGTGGCCGGATTTCAGCAATGAGTGTTCCGGAAGGACCAGCGCACCGCAATCTTCCTTGAGCACTGATACCTAAAGTTTTGTCAAACCACAAGATGCGAAAATCTGTGGCTACGCAATGCTGCACCGGGGTATTAACCTACCCGATTCGCTGTACAAACAACAGCACCGCTGTTACACCAGACAACTTAAAGAGGATTCTCATGAAACGATTTGCCACAACCTGTCAATTGAAAGACGAACCCGGAATTATTGGGAAATACGAGCACTATCACGCCAATTCATGGCCGGAGGTGGTCGAGGGCATCTTGAACTGTGGCATCCAACGGGTGTTCATCTATCGCATCGGTCATCGCCTGTTTATGTTCATGGAAACTGGTGACGACTTCGACATGGAAAGAGACTTCCCGAAGTACATGGAAAACCCAAAGGCTAAGGAGTGGGACGAACTGATGCGTACTTTCCAGACCAACGTCCCCGAGGCCCAAGAAGGCACCAAGTGGGTTGAAATGAAAGAAGTCTTTGCCCTGGAGAAAGAGGCTCCCACCAGCTGAAAAAGTGCCTGACAACCAATCGCCCCCCACAGGAAACCGTGATGGAGGAGAGCAACAATGCCGGCAAGACCGCCCATCGTCATTAATCGCAGCGGGTTGCATTTCACCGACAAGGTCACAATTATCACCGGAGGTGCGAAGGGAATCGGCGAAGGTTGTGTCCGCGTGTTTGTCGACGCCGGTGCCTGGGTTGTATTCCTTGATCGTGACGAAGCCGCCGGGAAACAATTGGAAACGGAACTCAGCGATTCTGCGCCGGGGGGATGCAGGTTCCTGGCGGGCGACGTTAGCCGCCCCGAAGACCTGGAAAAACTGGTTCAAACGGCCGTCGACTCGTATGGCACGATCGACTGTTTGTTAAACAACGCAGGTTACCATCCGCCGACAAGACGGATTGACGACTTTACCGCAGAAGAGTTTCGCGACGTGCTTAACATCAACCTCGTCAGTTACTTCACTACCTGCCAACTGGCGCTGCCCTATCTCCGCAAATCCAAAGGCTCGATTGTCAACATCAGCAGCCTGGTTGGTGAAATGGGACAGGAAGGCGCCAGCACCTACGCCGCTACCAAAGGTGGGGTCAATGGTTTTACCAAGGCCCTCGCCATCGATGAGGCAGCAGCCGGTGTGCGCGTCAATGCAATCCTGCCCAGCAACGCGATCAGTCACGGGCGGATTGTAGGAGTTGCCGCTTGCGAAAATCCCGAGGCGGTCGACGCCTGGATCGATTCCAACCAGCACAATAACCGCAGCGCCAGTGTTGAAGAAGTCGGCCAGGCATGTCTCTTCCTGGCTACGGCAGCCTCCTCCTACATCTCGGGGGTGTTGCTCAATCTCAGCTTTGGAGCCGAATTGGGTTACGGCGTGAAATTTCCGTGCTATTTCCTCGATCAAGACAAGGCCTCCACAAGCGGAAAGTAACGGCATACCCACTGTACTGTCCTTCCCACGGTTGACTGAACGTAAAAATCACGCGTTCATCCTTCGGGGCACACCGAGCCCGCTCGGCATCGCCAGGCGGGTCAAAATCGCAGAGAGCCGGTAGCCAGCAGTGCAGGGTCTAACCGATGTGCGAAATTAAACAAACTCAACAGGTCACCTCCGACGGGGTGGAACTGAGCCTCCTGGAAGCAGGCTCGGGGAGCCCTCTGATGATGCTGCCCGGCTGGTCACAAACTGCCGCCATGTTTCGCCACCAGCTCGAGGGACTGTCCGATCGCTATCGGGTGATCGCACTCGATTGGCGGGGACACGGCCATTCGCAGAAAGTTGCCCACGGCTACCGCCTGTCGCGCTTTGCCATGGACCTGCACGAGGTAATCGAGGCCCTCGACCTCGAGTCGGTGGCGGTCCTCGGCCACTCCAGGGGCAACGGGGTGCTCTGGTGCCATTGGGACCTGTTTGGCCGCGATCGATTTTCAAAGATGATCATCGCCGAACAACCCCCCACCTTGCTGGCCCGTAGTGCGTGGTCCCCCGAGGAGCGGATCCGCGCCGGCTGCATCGTGGAGGCCTCGGAACTGGTGACCAGCTGCGACAGCCTCGAGGGTCCCATCGCAACAGTATTCGCCCGCGACTTTGTCGCGGGCATGCTGTCGGACCGGGTCTCTAAAGAGGACCGACGTTTTATCATCCAGGAAAACCTGCGGCTGCCTCGACGCGCGGCGGCCTCTCTTCTGCAGGATACGGCAACGGCCGATTGGCGCGACCAGATTCCCCAGATCGACATCCCTACCCTCATCTGTGCCGGCAAGGCGAGTGTTGTCCCTTATGCCTCCCAGGAGTGGATCCAGCAGCAGATTGCCGGCGCGAAGATCGTACCGTTTGAAGCAGACGAAGGTGGATCCCACTTCATGTTTTGGGAGGCGTTTGAGAAGTTCAATCGCGTCGTGGCAGAATTTCTCGGCTGAGACACACTCTCAGCACAGGCCATCCGCCCGAGAGGGGGTCTGGCCGGATGGCGTGGATAGAAGCGAGACATTGGGATCCTAACGTGGGACAGGTCAGCCCCCGCGGGCAAAAACATGTCCCCCCGGTTAGGAGACGTCACGGGAAGCAGCCGCGAACACGCGATCGAATTCCTCGAGGGCCACGCCACCGTAATACTCGGCCATGGCACGATATCCCGGTCGGCGATAATCCCACTCCTGTGAACGTGTCACTTGTTCGAGCCAATCGCACAGGTGCATAAACCCGAGATCGTCAAAGTCCTTGGGGTCAACCTCGTACACATCACCCGTCTCGCGGTTGATCACACGTCGTGCTGACTTTCCTTCGATAAAGATTGCGTCAAAGTCTTCACGGTCCATAAAACAGTTCAGGAATGCGATCCACTCGGCACGGTCTCCGATCAACTCTTTTACCTGGTCCCTCTTGTCGGTCGGCAAACAAAACCGCCGGAACTTTTGTGTCCCGTAGATGGAATGAAATAGACCGGCACGGCAGACATCCTGATCAGCCCCCCATCTTCTCAAGTCATTAAACACGCTGATCAAGTGCGCCATAAATGACTTGCCAACATGCTGGATATCGTCTGTCTCCAGGTCCTTGAGGAACTGCACCATCTCGCGATATTTCGGGTCGTCCATTGCGTGAAACCCCTCTGACATCTACGGCGTTATGGTTTCTTGATTTACCTCCGGCAGTATAGCGTTTCGTGCGCCGATACGACAAATGACATTGCCAATATGTGCAGGCCCCCAGTCCCACAACCTGAGTATCCGGTTGACCGACCGGCCCCGTGCTTGATTCGCGTCGTCGGTCAACACTGTACGACTGCCTGTCGTACTAACGCGTTCAAATTCTCCTCAGCGCGAGTCAAACGGATCTAGGTCGGCAGGATCGCCTCAGCCAGAGAACCGATCCCACCAAAAAACACTGTCGTACTCGACCTGAGGTCAACATGCCGGCACCCGCATGATAATCCCAGCCTCCTGATCAGCTTTCCCAGTGGTGCGCACGACGGCAACAGGTCAAACCACCATCGACTGGCAACACGACACCGGTAATGAAATCGGCCTGCGGCGATGCGAGGAATAACACGGCATTGACCATGTCCGACACCTTGCCCAGGCGACCAAGGGGAATCTGCTCAGTCATCCTCGCGCGAAACTCGGGCGTTGTCGACTTGAGCCCCAACGGTGTCTCGACCGTCGCGGGGCAAACACAATTCACATTAATCTGGGAAGGGCCCAAGTCAGCCGCCAACGCCCGGGTGATGCCCACCACCCCATGTTTCGATACAACATAAGGGGCCTGGTGGGGATTGGCCAGGATACCCGCCGACGAACCAATGTTGACGATCTTTCCTCGGCGCTGTTCTCGCATCGGTACAGCCACCGCCTGGCTGAAGTACCAGGTCCCGTCCAAATTGATCGAACGAACCCTTTGCCAATACTCGTCTGTGTAGTCTTCGGGGTTCATGAACACATTCCAGCCGGCACAGTTGACCAAAATGTCGACCCGTCCAAACCGCTCGACCACCTCGTTCACGGACCTGGCAACCTGGTCTGACCGGGAAACATCGACTTCGGTCATCATCACGTTTGGCGAAGCCATGTTGGCAGCGACGGACTCGGTCGTGGAGCGATCTACATCAGCGATCGCAACCCGTGCCCCTTGGCCAACCAGTGCCTGGACAATACCCTCGCCGATACCAGAGGCGCCTCCGGTGATAATGGCAACCTGGTCCTGGAAAGGATTTTGAGTTGTCGCATCCATAAACAAACCCTGCTTTCATTAAAGCCCTGTAGATTTTTGTGTTAACAACGGAACCAAAATAAGGAGCCCTAGAAACGAGGTCTTGCCGGCTGGCTCGGCCCGTTGTCAAAACAAACGGGTGCAAAGGTCCTAGACGACAACTCTATATAACGGCTTATTGACAACCGGTCCAAGTTAGACAAGGACCTGTCGGGATGTCGCCACCTCATTGAAGTGGCATTTTCGCAGTGCCCTCCACCCCGTTTTTTACCTGTGACGTTAGTAAACAGAATAGTTTTATTCATCAGAGTGCTGTTTTAAATACCAATGGCACTAAAAATAGACGCGTATTTTGTTTACACTTTCTGTACGATACTTTGGTCGTCGAACACTGTTTGGCCGTCGAACACTGCAAGTTGTAAGAGCCAATACTACTCCGCATCGGGCCTACTACTCATACTAAACATACCCTCCCCTTCATAATGATCAATGCTTACGTTGTTCTCGTCTGTTTTGTCGCGGCCGTCGGCGGCTTCCTGTTCGGTTTCGACCTGGTCATCATTGCAGGTGCCCAACTTCCGATCACACAGTACTTTGGCATTTCTGAGGGCAGCCTTACTCATGGCATGGTGCTGGGAAGTGCCTCTATCGGCTGCATCTTTGGGCCATTCCTCGGGATGTTTCTGTGTGACGCAATCGGGCGGCGGCGCACACTCTTTGTGGCCGCTCTTTTGTTCGGGGTGAGTGCCATTGGAACCGCCCTCGCCTGGGACTCCATAAGTTTATTTTCCTTGCGCGCCATGGGTGGGCTGGGAGTTGGCCTGGCATCGATCGCCTCGCCGATGTACATCATTGAAATTGCTCCCCCCAAGTGGCGTGGTGCACTCGGGTTGATGTTCCAACTGGCCGTCTGCATCGGAGCCGTGGCTGCCGTCGTAGTGGCCTACTATCTGGCCCGTGATCTACCCGACCAGACAAACTGGCGTTGGATGTTCGGGTCGGAAATAGTCGCTGTTCTTGCCTTTGCAGTCGCCCTGTTGTTCGTACCAAACAGCCCGCGCTGGCTGGCTGGAAAAGGACGGAATGACGAAGCCTTGGGGGTCATGACACGTATCAGTGGAGCCGAACAGGCGCACCAGGAGTTGACAGAAATTCGCCAATCCCTCGACACAGAGACAGGCACACTGGGCGAACTTTTTCGGCCAGGCATGCGGATGGCGCTGTTGGTTGGCATCCTTTTGGCTTTTTTCAACAATTGGACTGGCTGGTCGGCAACCGCCTATTACCTGGCCACGCTGTTTCAGAAAGTTGGTTTTTCTGAAACCAGTTCCGCTATTAAACAAACAATCCCGGTGTTTTTAGGTAACGTCATCCTGACAATCATCGCCATGTGGCTGGTCGACCGCGTCGGTCGGCGACTCCTTTGGAATTTCTGTGCCTTGGGGATGATTTTTGCCACACTGCTTGCCGGATTGGTATTCCAATTGGATATCAAGGGACCGCTGGTCGTGCTGGTGATCTTCGGTACCGCAATCCCCCATGCAATTGGCCTGGGTGGGTTGCCCTGGCTTATGATGTCGGAACTTTACCCTACCCGGGTTCGAGCCAAGGCGGTGGCCATCACAACAACCGTCATTTGGATCGGAAGTTTTACTGCGGGTCTGTTGTTCCCGAAAATCGTGAAACTGTCAGAGGAGAGCGCTCTAGGCACACCGGCGGGAGCCTTCTGGATGTATTCGGTGCTATGTATCTTTGCCCTGATCTTCGGGCTCACGCTGCTACCAGAAACGAAGAACAAGACGCTGGAGCAGATTACGCAGCACTGGCTGAGTGATTAAGGAAACCGACGGGCAGAGTTTGCTCCTCCTAGCCTGGTGTTGCGAAAGTGATCGCTGCCCGAGGTCAAACCGCCCACATAGAACCCGTCCGGTCCGAACCCGTCCGGTCCGAACCCGTCTCAAGTCCAGTCGTGCGAACTGTCACAAAAGTGCACCGCCGAAAACCAGTTCAGCCAGAGTTCGGGAAGTGCCTCGGTGGCAAGAACGGGACAGTCCCCGGACAACAGTACACACCTAGGCCGCAAGGTCCACGCAACACAGAGTTGTGGCCAATTTGCGGGAATAGTATAATAGAAGGATACTCTTCGATTTCCAATTAGAGAATCTTTAAGCGAATCGGCGGCTACCTGGGCTTCCCCCCTTTAACTGATCCAGGTCTATGAGAGAATCGCATCCGGGCGTAGCCCGGAAAGGATTTCCTCAGATGAAGAAGAACCGACACACGACCAAGCAGATTATTGAGAAGCTTCGT
>CAUZEA010000007.1:0-94943 GCA_963578605.1 Planctomycetota bacterium | reverse complement strand
TGGCACCTAAAGAGGTTGGATCGATTTCCAAGGAGAGACCACCGGTGAATGACCAAAAGGTCTGCATCGAAAAAATGAGACCCGCGCAAGTGGCAGCCTCTCGACAGCGGGCAGACGTGGCGTTTTTGCCGCTGGGTGCTATCGAGTGGCACGGCGTGCACAATCCACTGGGCGTGGACGCCATCAAATCGCATCACATCTGCTGCAGGGCAGCAGAGCAACTTGGTGGTGGGGCGGTGTTTCCCGCCTTGGTGTGGGGTGTGCCCCAAGACAGCTTTTTTGTAAACAAGTCCAGCAGCTTCGGCGATCTGTCCGAAATGGTGGCCAAGGCGCTGGAAACCGAAACTCAGCGCGTGCGCGGATTCGTGTCTCACGGTGGCATGGATATTCAAGAGCAATGGCTGTTCTACCAGCGACTGCTGAGGATGAGTCTGGAGCAAATCGCCGGGTATGGCTTCAAGTCAATCTATATCGTGTGCGGGCACAACCCTTTGATCTATTGGGCCAGGCCCGTGGCGATGGCTTTTGCCCGCGCCGCGTGGACGGCACAGCAACCGATCAACATTGATTGCGGCGGCGAATTCGACGCCGCCGGACTCAAAATAAGCGATCACGGTGGCAAGTGGGAAACCAGTATTACCATGGCAATTGAACCGGGCAGCGTTGATCTGGATGAGTTGCGACGACGAGAAGAGTACCAGGGGATCGGGTGCGGCGACGATGCGCTCCAGTCTACAGTCGAGCAGGGCAGAGAGTGGATTGAGGCATGCGGCGACGCCATTGCCCGCGATGCCCGCTGGCTGATTGACAACCACCCTGAGATGCCAAAAGGGTAAAATGATGAAAACGATCTTAAGTGTTGTTTTATCGGCGGTACTTGCTCATGCTGCAATAGCTTCCCAGCCGCTGATCGAACAACTGGACGTTTTCGTGAGCGGTACCGAGGGCTATCACACGTTTCGTATTCCCACCCTGGTCGTTTCAAACCGCGGAACCGTGCTTGCCATTTGCGAGGGCCGAAAAGACTCGCGACAGGATCTGAGCAATGTTCATCTTATGGTCAAGCGTAGTAGCGATAGCGGGAAAACGTGGGGACCTTTGCAGCTAATTTACAAGGAAGAAGGAGGTGAAAAAGATGTTACTTGTGGTAATCCATCTCCCGTGGTTGATGAAGAGACTGGCGACGTCCATTTAATCTTTTGCCGCGACCGCGACCGTGTGTTCGTCACAATTTCCAGTGACGACGGCCATACGTGGACCCCACCAAGAGAAATCACCTCCTCGGTGAGAAAGCCAGATTGCGATCTGTACTGGAGTGGGCCGGGACACGGCATTCAACTCAAACAGGGACCCGACGCAGGACGACTTCTGATTCCCTGTCATCAACATCGAATAAGACCCACGAAAGGGTTTCGCGCACACATGCTCTACAGTGACGATCACGGAAAGACGTGGCAGTTGGGCGAAAACGTTCCCCTGGCGAAAGATGCCACGGCAGACGCCAACGGGGAACTCTACGGAGGAAGTGAGTGCGCAGTGGTCGAAGTGGGCCCCGGCGAGGTTTACCTCAACACACGTTGCAGTACCTACGCGACGAATCACGATCGTCGCCAGATGACTCGAAGCTACGACGGAGGACTGACGTGGGAACCACTTCAAGACGACGCGGCACTGGTCTCGCCAAATTGTCATGGCAACGTCGTTGGCGACCCACAGCGCAACCTGGTTCTGTTTTGCAATCCCGCCAATGGACCGATTCCCGACTGGGACCATGGGCGGATCCAAATGACAGTCCGCGGCAGTTACGACGGCGGACGGAGCTGGCCAGCACATCAAATGCTGCATGCGGGAGCCTCATCCTATGCCGATTTAGCGGTCGCCACCGATGGCACCATCCTCTGCCTCTACGAAGGAGGACGTGAACATCGACGAGAGTGGCTGCGGCTGGCCCGGTTTCAACTGGAGTGGCTTGATGCGGGAAGAAAACCAACTGGTGAGTCAGACGCCGAGTAAGAATGTTGTCTGCCTTCTGTTTGCCACCAGCACGATATGCGATCCTGCTTGCGGTTAGTTGTCGTTCGCACTGCCCGGACAGCGCTACACATCTCCGGTAGAATCCTGGAACTTCGAGCAACCACCAGTAGCGGCCTGTACTAGCCGGCTAGGACCAGTACTGCGCAATCTTCCCGCGGAGAAAATTGACGCTCCGCTCAAGTTGATCAAATCCATCCACGCCATCTTCAATGCTGATCCAGCCGTCGAATCCCACCTCCCGAAGCACCGAGAAAATTGCGTCGTAGTCGTTCAGCCCTTTTCCGATTTCGCCATGCTGCAGCCTTTCGGCATACCCCTGGCAGTCCTCTTCACGACGGAGATCTTCCACGGTTCCCGTTGACAGGTACCGGTCACTGGCATGCATGGTCACGACGCGACTTTTTACACGGGTGAGCAACTCCAGTGGATCTTCGCCTGCCAACAGCGTGTTACTCGGATCGTAATTCACCCCTAGCGTTGGTGACGCAACAGAGTCGAGCAACTCGCAGAAAATGTCCATTTGCTGGGCAAACTCGGGATATTGCCAGTAGTTGTCCTTGTAATGGTTTTCAATCACCAGCGTGATATTACGTTCGGCAGCGTATGGAAGGCATGCCTGGATCGACTCGGCTGCGAAGCGTATTCCGTCAGCCCGCGAGACCTCCGGACGACGCTGTCCCGACAGAACTCGACAAAATTCACACCCCAGGTCAACTGCCATGTCGATCCAACGTTTCTCCTGCTCGATTTGCTGCTGGCGAAAATCAGGGTCCGGGCTCGTGAAATCGGGCGAGCAGCAAAACATGGGTATCGACCGACCCTGGTCCTCCACCTTGTGGCGGTAACTACCACATACCTGCTCGTCGCGGAGATCGAGAAACCCACCAAAGAATTCCAAACCGTCCACATCCAGCGCAGCCGACATCTCGATCCACGCATCGAGGGTCATCGAACCATCGATACAAAGACCGTCCAAATATGCCTTCGGAAAAGCAGCCAATTGAGGCATGGTAGTTTCACCCCCCGTGAATGTTGATCGTGATTGCTGGAGACACTTATCCCTCGCCCCGAATGACCCGGAAAAATGCCCCATGTCAGCTCATCGTACAGTGATTGCCGGTCTACGACACCGGCCCTTTCCTCAGCATGAGAGACGTCGTCCGAAGGGTAGATCGAAACATGCAGCGCCTCGGCAAAGCAATGTCACCCCAACGCCAATTACCAACTGCTGGGCATGGACTTTTCTGTTTGCGCGGTGCTACACTGCGCATGAACTTTCGATCTAATGACCGCGTATCCAGCCACCCTGCCATGACCACGCCAACCACCCTTTCGATCGAAGAACATTTAGCCAAGGCCAAACAGGTCCTGCCCGGTGGCGTTAACTCGTCCACCCGTGTCAACCTGGCCCTGGGGACCCCGCTGTTTGTGTCGCAATCCCAGGGCAGTCGAATCACCAGCATCGACGGTCGTGAACTGATCGACATGTGTTGTGGCCACGGCGCAGCACTGCTGGGCCATGGCCATCGATGAGGCGATGCAAACCGCCATGCAGATGGGCTATGCCTCGGTCTTTGAAACACCCTACCACGAAGAGTTAGCGCGACTTGTTTGCGAAGCTGTCCCTTGCGCCGATCGCGTACGTTTTTGCTCCGCAGGGTCGGAAACCACACTGCACCTGATCCGTGCATGTCGTGCCTTTACGGGCCGCAACAAGATCATTCGAATTGAAGGCCATTTCCACGGATACCACGAAATGGTCTACATCGGTGGACATCCGCCGCAAGACTATTTCGAGCACAATCGCGATCGGCCATATATTGAGTCGGCCGGCATCCCCGAGGAATTTGCCCGGCTTGTTGTACCGGTCCCACACAACGATCCCGAAGCACTTCGCACGGCAATTGACCGGCACAGCGACGACGCGGCCCTGGTGATCCTGGAACCTGTTAACTGGAACTGGGGAGCGATCCGATGCGACGAAGAGTACCTGCGATTGATGCGCGAATGGACCAAGGAGGCCGGGATTGTCTTGTTCTTTGACGAAATTCAGTCGGTCTTCAAGACCCGACACCTCACCGCTCAAGCCGAATATGGGATCACTCCCGATGTAACGACTATCGGCAAGTCGCTCGGCGGGGGTCTGCCGCTCTCAGGATTTGGTGGCAAGGCCGAAATCATGGATCTCTACAAGCCCGTTGGCAACGTCCAGCACAGTGGCACGTTCAACGCCCACCTGGTGCCGATTTTGGCGGGACTTGCATTCGTCAAAGAAACAAAAAAACCATATTTTTACGAGACCTTGGAAGAGCTCTCTGCGCATTTCCAGCGCGGGATCGATCGGATCATTGAGTCGCATCACCTGAACATGATCGTACCGGTCGATGGCCCTCGTTTCAGTATTATCTTCGGACGCAAGACACCGGCAGTGCGCTACGAAGATTGTTTTTGTCACGATCCACAGGTCATGCTGCGATTCATCAAGAGGTGCTTCGACCGAGGGGTCTATTTCCATGACTATGGTGGCGGGCCCATTCACCATGGTTTCTCGATCCAACACACCAAAGACGATCTGGACGAGGTCCTGAATGTTATCGAGGACACTCTGAAGGAAATGAAGCGGGAAGGCTTGATTGGGTCATGATTTTGGTGAACTACACGGCAAAGCCGCCACAGTCATCCACAGAAACTGGGGTGTCGGAGGTACCAGGAAAGAACGTTGGGTGAGACAACCTGTTGGGGTAATTCCCGCCAGAAAATCCTCGCTGCCCAGTTGGTAGAGGGTCGGCTGCAGGCCACCGATATTGGCTGGCTCACCGCTTATCTTTGCACTGAAGCCGCACGTTTCATCACGGGACAAACGATCGATATCGACGAGGGGAGATCATTTCATTGAAACCCATTGCCATCGCTGAAATCAAGCAGGAGACCAATACCTTTTCGCCGCTCTCTACATGCCTCGACTCCTTCCAGAAGGAAGGCTATTTCTTGCGTGGCAAAGAGATCGCTGAGCAGCTTGCCGATACGAATACCGAGATTGGTGGTTTTTTCACGGGTTGCCACCAGGCTGGCCTGCTGCCAGTTCCCCTGGTTGCTGCCTGGGCAATTTCAAGGGGCCCGCTTTCCTCGGCAGCAAGAGATAAACTGCTCGACGAACTCCTGGAAGCCGTGGGCACCGGCGGTCCCTTTGCGGGAGTACTGCTCTCACTCCATGGAGCACTCGTCGCCGAAGACTGCGATGACGTCGAAGGTCAAATTCTCACGCGACTCCGCGAACACCTTGGCCCAACCATCCCGATCGTCACCACGCTCGACATGCATGGCAATCTCACGGAGGAGATCGCCCGCAGTGTGAACGCGATTGTCCCGTACCACACCAATCCCCACACCGACATGAGTGCCTGTGGAGAGAAAGCGGCAGCCATTCTCGGCAGAATCGTGGCAGAAGAGCTCACGACCGCCTGCACCATGCGCAAACTACCCATGGTCATACCGCCCGAGAATTCCATGACCACGGCCGGTCCACTCAAGGAGATCATGGACTGCGTTCGGGAAATCGAACGTGATCCGGGTGTGTTAGCCGCTGGCGTATTTCCGGTGCAACCTTGGCTGGATATCGAAGGCCTCGGCAACGCAGTAACCGTCACCACCACCGGGGCAGATGCCGACGATAAAGCCAACAGGGATTGCCGCCGGTTGTCTGAACTTTTCTGGTCCAAGCGAGATCAATTCTTGTCCGACCTGGTACCGATTAAGCAAGCGATTGAAATGGCCTGTCATACCGATAGCCTGTGCGTGTTCGCCGATTCAGCCGACGGTACTGGTTCCGGATCGCCAGGTGACGCCACATTTGTCCTTCGACACTTGCTAGGTGCAGATCTCCAGAGACCCGCTTTGGTACCTCTGGTCGATCCTGACGTTGCCGAGCAGGCATGCGCGCTTGGCGAGGGAGCAACCATCCAGGCCCCCGTCGGAGGAAAAATAGACTGTGTGTTTAACTCACCCGTCAACATCGAAGGCGGCATCATCTATGCCGGCGAAGCGAGCTTTACGATTCAGCAAGGGGCGGCCTTCGCCGGCATTGAGGTATTACTTGGCAAAAGCGTGGTGATTCAATGCGGCCAGGTGTATATCCTGGTAACCAGTCGCCGGGTTTGGACACACGATCCCGAACTGTTCCGCTGTGTCGGGCTTCAACCGGAAAAAGCGAACATTGTCGTCGTCAAGTCACCCATCATGTACAAAGCGGCTTATGCTTCCATTGCCGAAAAAATGTTCATGGTTGACTCTACCGGGGCGAGCCCGGAAAAGTTTCCGATGTTGCCCTACCGCCGGGCCGACAGAACCATGTTTCCATTTGATCGTTCTTGCCAATACTCTATCTCCTCCGGCCATTAGAAGCCCCCATGCACATTTCTGTTCCCTGGAAAGCCTGGTTTGGTGACGAGCCCTTCGAGCTTTCGCTGCCCGACACCTGGCAAGTCGACCAGCTGAGGATGAAATCCGAGCCGCTCCCGTCCGAGGAGATCCACTCCAGGATCAGCAACCCACTTGAATCAAGTGGACTCCGGGAAGCAGCCCGAGGAAAGAAACGGATCGCTATTGCGGTCGACGACATTGCCCGGCCCACCCCGGTCCACGAGTTTCTGCCACTGATCATCGACGAGTTAGCAGTCGCTGGGGTACCCGAGGAAAACGTGAGCGTGTTCATCGCGGCTGGCGCACACCGGACACCTGTCCGCGGCGACGTGGCAAAGAAAATTGGTGAATCACTCGCAGCACGCCTGAAGATCGTCTACCACAACCCGTACGACAATCTGACCGATCTCGGGCATACCAGCAAAGGCATCCCGATAACGATCAACACAACGTTCCTGGAGAGTGATTTTCGAATCAGCATTGGGGGTATCACACCGCATGACTTTGCCGGGTTTGGCGGAGGCTACAAAACGGTTACCGTTGGACTCAGTGGCATCGAGGCACTCCACGAGACCCATATCAAGCGGATCGCGGAGTTTAATGCAGGCGTGGGGCACCTCGATGGCAATCATTTTCAAAGTTACATTCGGGAAATCGGTCAACGTGTCCAGATTGATTTTTCCGTCAACGTGGTCATGACCGCCCGTCGTGGGATCGCCGACATCTACGCAGGAGATCCCGATGCCGTATTTTCTGCTGCCTGCAAATCGGCCAGGCGCCAGTATGCCACTCCCACCGAGGGGGGATACGACCTGGCAATTCTGAATGCCTATCCCAAGGACTTGGACGTTACTCAGTCGATGATGGCGCTCAACGTGTCGTTTTATGGCAACGAGTGTATTGTGCGGGAGGGGGGAACCATTGTCGTCACGACACCCGCCATCGACGGCGCCGTGTTACATTATATGGGTGGAGAAGACATGGTTGGTTATGTTGCTCCAACCTGCGAAATGATGAAAGGGCGTCGGCTTGTCGTCTTTTCACCTGGACTTAACAAGCATGACATCCAGGTCTACTATCCCCCAGGGACGGCATCGTACCAAACATGGGACGCAGCGAAAGAACATTTGATCGAGCTGCATGGCAACGCGTGCCGAGCGTGTGTCGTTGAATGTGCAACCATGCAGCTGCTGCAGGTTTGCTAGCAAAGGCCCTCTTCAACTACGACGGATGCGTGATCAAGCGCTGAAAGCGCGGCTACGAAAGATGACTCATTGATAAACCCGGATGGCTGCTTCAAGCGCATCTACCTGACGTTCGACGTCATCAAGGCTCTGCATACCCGTTTTGAAGCAACTCAGACGCTTCCAGAAAGATTCGACGTTGGGATAATCGCCCTGGGCATAACCCTTGACCTGGCCCTTGTAACGCGGATCGAAATGCGGGGCCCGCTCCACTCCACCGTGCCAGGTCATGGTCTGGAAAATCGGTTCGAGATGGGTTGGCAGACAACTGCCGTACAATCCGTCTCCCCCTTGCTCGATAAAGGTCTTGCGCCAATCACGCCACTGGACGCCCAGTATTTTTTCGTCGAGCTTACTGGCATAAATATAACAGGAATGGGTCATGCCAGGAGGAACGACCGGTGTACTGAGCCACTCACATTTTTCGCCACGGATCACCTGTTCGTACCGGGCCGCGATGTAGCGCCGCGCCGCGACCAGGTAATCGAGCCGCCCGAGCTGGCCCAGCCCAAGCGCAGCCTGTGGCGCCGACATGCGGAAATTGTAACCAAGGCTGTCATAACGCTGGTAACTCCAGTCCTGGCGCTCGTCGCGTGGAATCATGGTGGATCCGGGTTTCGCGGTGAGGGTCCGATAACCATGGACGGCTGCCTTGCGGACGCGGGTTCCGAAGGCTTCGTCGTCGGTGATCACAATTCCGCCGTCGCTCCCGCTGGTCATGTGCTTGGACCCTTGAAAGCTGAAGCTGGCCGCGTGCCCGATGGTTCCAACCGGCTTGTCTTTGTAGAGCGAAAGAAAACACTGGGCGTCGTCCTCGATCACGGTCAGATCGTGCTGTTTTGCCAGCCGCATGATGGCATCAAACTCGACCGGCAGGCCAAAGTGGCAAATCACGACAAGGGCCCTGGTGAGCGGCGTAATGCGGCGCTCGACATCGTCCGGGTCGATGTTGTAGGTATCCGGATCACAGTCGGCCAGCACCGGCACGGCACCCGCGTTCACGGTTGCAAACGCCGCGGCTGGCATGCCATACACGGGACAGATCACCTCGTCGCCCGGTCCCACGCCTGCCGCCAGCAGGCAGCTCAGCAAGGTTCCCGATCCGGAGTTCATGGAGATGCCGTAGCCGACGCCGAATTTTTCCGCAAATGCACTCTCGAATCGTTCAAGCATTCCTGCCGACTCGAAATTACCGAACCCCGCTGCGAGCACCTCGTCCATGTAACGCCGGTCTGCTTCACCGACGCGGCCCGCTGGCAAATGACTGAATATCTCCCTGGCATCGAGCTGGAGCGGATCGGTCGTCACGATGGGATTCAGCATTTGGCATTCTCTTGCTTCATGGAAGGTGAAGGGTAGCGACATCTCCGTCGAGCGGAAACATCGGTCTGGGTATGTGTTGATAATCAAAGTTCGCCACATTCCGCGAACCCGGCCCGGGACAGTCGGCGTGGAGCACTCCCTTGGCCACCGAGCCGTATGTCACTTTATAACCGATCCCGCTCTTGACTACGACGATCTTCGCCTCGAATGGATCAATTCCCACCTTGCGAAACAAAGAAGGCTGCGGACCCCAGATAGCATGCTCCGAGAGCACAAGCCGCAAGTTGTCGATCCCGAGGCAAACAATTACGCCGGCGTCGATTGTCGGGTTGCCGCTGAATTTACCATCGTCGGTGATCTCGCCACCGGTGATCGCAAGAATTTCTGCGGTTACTGGCACGGGACGGCCGTAACGAATATCCAATTTTCCCGCGACGTCGATCGTAATGGTCTCGCCCACCTGCCCGGTCTCGGCAATCTCAGTTACCTGCGCATCAGGGAAATTGGCCAGCACCAGTCCGTCGGCAGCCTGGTAGGTTTCCATCACCGCCTCCAGGATGCCCGTCGTATCGCCCGGCGCCCCGGCGCCAACGTTGTCGGCCGAGTCGGTTACGAGGATTGGGAAGCCAGGCATTTGGATTGCCTTTTGCAAGGCGGCCACCGGTGGCAACATTGGTTCGGGCAGCAGTTCGTGTCGTGCCGCCCACACCTCGCTGGCCAGTTCTGCCACCAGACGTTGCGCGAGCTCTTCGTCGTTGTCGGTCACCGCGATCGCTGTCCATCCCTGCTGCGGAACGTCCTGTAACGGATACGCCGGACAGAGTGAACACGCGATAACACCTTCAAGATCGTCCCAGTCGATAAATTTCTCGAACAATCGATCTATGGGGGATGACTCAGTCCCCCGATCGAGCAGCAGCAACGGAATTTTCTGCATGCGGGTGACCGGGTTGGTTTTTCCAGAGATCGCATCGATCAGGATCTCTGCTGCGCGCTGCCCCGTCTCTACAACATCGGTGTGCGGATGCGTGCGGTAGGCGATGAGCGCCGTGCTGAGCTCAACCATTTCTTGCGTCACCGTGGCATGGCAGTCGAGCGAGCAGACAATCGGGATACCCGACCCCACCTCATCGCGTATCACTTGCAAGAAATAACCATCTAAATCTGCAATGGTTTCGCCCGTCATAGCACCATGCAACGAGAAACAGATCGCATCGAGCTCACCCGCGGTTTGCAGTTGCCTGCGGAGCATGCCACTTAGCGCCTCCACACAGTCTTGAGCAATTGCACCGGATGGCTCCAGGGACGCGCCGAGTAATGGTACCGGTTCGAACCGATCGTTACGGCTGAAGACCTTGAGCATTCCCGTGATTTCATCGGCTCGGTCTGACCGGCAGAGGAGCGCTTCACCAACGACAAGACCGCCCGGGTATGACTGGAAATCCTCGAGGTTCGTGCGCACAGAAAAAAAACTGTTCGACTCGTGCCAGATTCTTCCGATCCCGATTCGATATGACATCTGCTATCCTTTGGACCCGTCTTCCTGTTACGGCTCAGAGACTTGCAAACCATAGGGCGCAAAGTGAAATGCGCGACTTTGGTAAGCGGCTTGTATCTGAGGATTTCCAGATTCCAGCAACTCTTTGCCTGCCGCCACACTTTTTGGAAACGCTTTCTGAAAAATACGTTTGTGTTCCTGGTTTCCAGTAAGCTTGATTTCGTAGGCAAAAGCGCGTGCCGCCAAAAACGTGGTCATGTCGTAGGCGCGAGGTGGGTTGTCTCTCGTGTGGACACAGGCAGTGGAATAGAATGCTCCCGTCTCTTCATGCCAGCTTTCACGAATCATCTGGTCAAGCCCTACGGTGAGGCCATCAAGAACCTCGGGATCGCCTGTACTCTGGTGGTAACGCGACAACGCGCTGAGCATCAAGGCAAGCATATAGGAACACTGCCCGTGACAACGTTCAGCCGTACTCTTCATCACACAATGGCCATAGGCCATCATAATAAGCCACCCCTTTTTCGGATCAAAATTATCCTGAAGCAACTCCCACTGGCGACCAGCAGCTGCCAGATAGCGATCGTCACCGGTCATTTCATAGGCGGTGACCAGCATGTTCAGCGGCCACCCGATTTGCCGAATATGATCCGAATACTCCGTGGGACAGATATCCGACAACCGGTCGGCAGCCAGTACGGCAACGTCTCGCGCCCGGCGGTTACCGGTCAGGCTATACCAATCGCTCAATCCACCGATCCAGACGTGCCCCGTGTTTCCGAGCATCCCCTCCTGATACCACAAGGGTGCCTCCATCGATGCGTTGTAATAATACCCCCCGGTATGTCCCAGGCTGTGTGTCCAGATATCCCCTGGTTGTGGATCCCCGTGATGGTCCAATCCCCGGATGTGGGGATTCACAGCGTGAACGACATCGACGTCCATCAGATGCCAGGCACCGTGGCTAGCCCGGTCAAAATAACGCCGGTCGCCGGTCCTCAGGTATTGGGTAAAAAAACATGCGACGTGTCGTATTCCTGGTTTCCCCATCCACCGCAGAACTTGGTTTCATCCCACCAGTCACCAAAGTTGAGCATGCCATTCTCACGCAATTCTGCCTGCGCGTTCAGATGTTTTGTAAACATAGCCTCAAGCCAGGCGTCATAGCCATGATATTTTTGCGGGTCGGCCGGCGGCGCGTCCCCCAAAATTCCGGTGCTACAAACATAGGCAGGACTGCACTGAGCAAGTAACGGTTTTTCGGTTGCCGTGTAAAAGTCCGCCAGCGCCGCAACATCTGCTTCGCCCGTGTAACAATGCGCCCACAGCTGATGGGTTCGTGCAACACCAACTTTAAAGGTGTAGACCCCATCGCGAAGATAGTAGTAGTGCTTGGCTTCCTCGATAATCTCGTGACCATCGTACCGACCCGGATCAAAGCTGGGGCACAACCCGATCCGAAGCTCACCCGGCTTGACCTCCAGGCTCTTGGGCCAGTTTTGCCAGAACTGCTGCACACCAAGTGCCACTCCACCACCTGGCGAGCCAATCGCAGCCCAACCAGGTGCCCGCCTGCCAGAGGGCTGGCCGTTGATTTCAAACTCCTGATCCGTAACCTGCATCAATCTTGCCGGATCACTGGTCTTTTGGCCATTCAAAACAAACTGGCCGGCACTACTATCGCCTGGTGAACAGACCAGCTCAATCGAATCGATCTGAACCATCAACTCGTCCTGGTAGTCGTTGACAAACGTGTACTCAAACTTGAAGAATGGCTGCCCGCGGAAAAAATGCAGCCTCACGACGTAGGGAAATTGCTCTGTACCGTCTTCTGACCGGTGAGAACCATCAAACCGCAAACACGCCCTCAAAGGACCATGCTGCTCAATGGTCCAGGTTGCCTGAGAAAGATCCGTTCGATAACGGGTTCCATCAGACATAACCAGGACAATACCTGTGCCCGCAGCTCCCGTGATACGTTCCGAATCAGAAAACTCGCCATCGGCGTTGTGATCCAGCCAGATTCGATCCAGAAGCCGAAACTGGTCGGGAGACAGATCTACCCGTAGCGGACCGGTGATAACCCCCGGCGCAACCATTCGGTCCGGCTTGGGCCGGTTTGCCACAAGTCTCGAAAAGTCGGAGAACGTCCGTTGAACTTCTGGTCCGTAACGCAACACGAATTCGCGTGATTCGTTCGCTGCCAGGTCGACTTGAAAATCCAAAAGCAGCCAGCGAATGCTCCCATCGGGCCAACGCGAGAGAACCTCGCTCTGCAAGGGAAGCTCCTGGCCGTCGGCATCAAAGAGGGCCGCCTGACGGTCCCTGCGGAGTTCTCCCCGGGCCAAAGGGACGCCCGACGTGACCGGAAAACCCGTACGTTGAACACCGGAAGGTTCCGCGACGGTTAAGGAAATCTCCTGGGCCAACGCACTTGAATTCAGTACCACCAAAACACTTAGCAACAATGTACAGGCACGCATTCGATCAACCCTCCACAGCTCTCAGATCTAGTGTTGCTTGAAACTTCCCGTTTCGATGTATCGGACACCTCTTACGAATCCGAACTCCGCTGATTGTAACGGTATCCGCCGCAGATGGCATCTTTGTCCGCAGTTGCGGTCGGTTACGACAGTCCGCAACGTCTTTTTCTCCTGGGGCAAGCGCTTAGCCGGGGCTCTAGCCCTTCATCGCCGCTAGACTATGGCGTAACAAAACTCCAGGATAAGGGGTTTGCCAGCCATGCCCTCTAGGAGAAGCTCACCAAAAGTTCACATGTCGCCGCAGTGCCTCATTGAGGGTACACCGCTTACGTCCATGTTGGTGTTCTGTTGACTACACCTATCCAAAACCAACCGGGCAAAAACAGGCTGCCCATTTGAGGGACCTGAGCGTTTGCTGGCGTCGTGCAAAACTGCGAAAATATAGACTTTTCAGGATGATTTGCGTTCTAATAGGCAGAAGACAGGCCGACTCCATCAACGGAGGCGACTCCGTAAACGGGCGTCGATGAGAATGTTCATCCCCAGATATTTTTGACGGGCGCAGGCTGCGGACACCGGCCACATTTTATGGGCCCGGAAAAACGCGATTAAAATTCATATCACTTACCGGTGCTACCCCAGGAGACATAGATGACCATTCTCACAAGAGCGGGTCTGTTGTTGATGTTAGTTACGTGCGAAGCAACTGCCGAGCCGGTGGTTGAACAATCCGACCTTTATGTCAGTGGTACCGAAGGGTACCACACATTTCGCATTCCCTCGTTGGTGGTGTCGAAACAAGGAACGGTAATCGCCTTCTGCGAGGGTCGGAAGGAAACACGGCACGATTTTGGCAACATTCATTTGATGCTTAAACGGAGCGCCGACGGGGGACGCACGTGGGGTCCATTACAGCTGATCTATAAGGAAAATGATCGTGACAAAGTGACCTGTGGTAATCCGTGTCCCGTCGTCGATGAGGATACTGGTACGATTCACCTGGCTTTCAGCCGCAACAACGAGCGCGTGTTTGTCATTTCGTCAGAAGATGATGGGCTGATCTGGAACGAACCGAGGGAAATCACGGCCGACGTCAAGAAACCCAATTGGCGGTGGTACGCTACCGGGCCGGGACATGGTATTCAGCTGAAACAAGGGCCCCACGCAGGTCGACTACTGGTTCCCTGCGATCATCACGAGTCAGGATCCAAGCAAGGATGTCACTCGCACATGATCTACAGTGACGATCATGGAAAGACGTGGCAGCTTGGTGAAAGTGTCCCGCTGGCAAAGGATGCGACGCCGGATATCAAGGGTGAGTATTTTGCCGGAAACGAGTGCGCCGTGGTCGAGATCGGCCCTGACGAGGTCTATTTGAATACCCGCTGCGGTACGTACGCAATGGAGCACGACCGGCGTCAAGTTAGCCGCAGTCTCGATGGTGGCCTGACTTGGGAACCACTTCAAGACGATCAGGAGCTGATCGGGCCGTGTTGTCACGCTGGACTGGTGGGGGATGCCCGTCGGGGTCTTGTCCTCTTTGCCAATCCGGCCAACGGGCCGATTCCCGACTGGGACCTGGGGCGGATCCGGATGACCGTGCGGGTCAGCTATGATGGCGGTCGCAGTTGGCCAGCTGCTCAAATGCTCCACGCAGGTGCTTCCTCGTACTCCGACCTGGCTGTGCTTCCAGACGGCACGATACTCTGCCTCTACGAGGGTGGTCGAGACCATCGTCGTGAGTGGATGCGATTGGCTCGATTTCCCTTGTCCTGGCTCGATGCGGGACGAAAACCAATCGGTCCGACAGATGCTGAAATCAAGCCACTGAAGGTATGCATACTTTCTGGCTGCGACACGTATCATTCAGAACAGTCGCTCCCACCATTTCAAGCTTGGCTCGAGGCAAATTATCGAGTGCTGTGCAAGCGCGTGGTCAAGGTGTCACCCAGCGATCTGCCTGGGCTCGAAGCCCTTGAAGAGTGTGACGTTGCACTGATCTTCATTAAACGAATGCATCTTCACGGGGAGCAACTTGAGCGTTTCAAGCAGTACGTTCAGAGTGGCCGGCCTGTTGTCGCAGTCCGCACTGCCAGCCATGCTGTGCAGACATGGTTAGATTTCGACCAGGAAGTCCTGGGAGGGAACTACCAGGGTCACTACGACAAGGGCCCAGTCACTCAAATCAAGTTGGTAGGCGAAGCGCAAGACCATCCGGTCTTTGAGGGAGTGACTCTTGACCAGGCACCCGGGCCTCTCTACAAAAACTCTGGCCATGCCAAAGATATCAACATCCTGGCAACAGGCACCATTCCGGGACACAACGAACCGCTGATCTGGACCCGCCAGACCAACAAGGGACGGGTTTTCTACACGTCACTCGGCAACATGGAATCCTTTAAAGAGGAGGGATTTCGGCGCATGATCACCAACGCCCTGTTTTGGAGTGTCGATCGCTCACCAGCAAAACTGTAGCCCGTCGAGGTACTGACCTGCTCCACGGTCAGTGCCCATGTTTAATTTACGGTTGGGAAAAACCCAAGAGCACCCACCAAATTCATCAATCAATCACGTCCTGTCCGTCGGTGAGCCATCCTAGCGAAAAAGTCTCGAAGGTAACGGTTTCACGATAATTCTTGTATCCCCGTTCGTACAACAAACCGATCCGATTGTCAGGCAACAGGGTCAGGCACGAGTAACCAGATGGCCCCTCGTGGAGCAGCTTGCTGATCGGCCAAGTCTTGCCTTCATCGCAACTGAGCCGGACGGTCATCTGAATACGTGCTTTGGTGCTGGCCGGATTTGAAAACAGGAGTCGATTTTTGCCTTGCGTGAGGCTGTCGGAATAGCTGATAAAGCTCCCTTGAGTACCCCTGGGGTCGACTCCGATCAACGGCGGTTCCCTGCGGGTCTCACCTCAGGTGAGACCGCCATCCCGGCTGACGGCGACGGCCCGATACGGCCCAACGTTGCTACGGATGTTGGCCATGATGGTCCCATCGTCCAGTTCCACGAGTTGTGGTTCGCCCATCGCCCAGCCCTGGTGCTGGCCGCCCAATTGCCACGTCTTTCCATGATCATCGCTGTAGAAGTTGTGGGCGGTGAGATTGCCGTCAACCGTGCCGGCCAGGTTGACCGCCAGGTCCCGGTGATCACATGGAATGAGCAGCCTGCCGACATGTGGCCCTCTTTTGAGCTGGATACCGACACCGGGCCCGGTTGCGTAATGGCCCCACGTGGGCTTCTTTACGCTGGCAGTGATTTTTCTTGGCTGCTGCCATGTCATTCCGTCGTCGGTACTGTAGGTGATAAAGATGTCGTTGTTGTCATGGCAGAACGGCAGCCAAATGGTGCCTGTGGTCTGGTCGATGACCGGACACGGATTGCCAATGGTAATCTTCTCACCGCCACCTTCTTCATAGACGAGACCCAGCGGGCTCCAGGTTTCGCCAAGATCGGTGCTGCGTTTGAGCACGATATCAACGTCGCCGTGATCCTGTCGATTGATCTTCCGCCCTTCACAGAATGCCAGGATGGTTCCCTGCTGCGTGATGATTAGCGACGGGATACGAAACGTGTGATACCCTTCGGTCCCACTAACGTACAAATGGGTCTGCTTTAGTCCATCCGTTCGGTTGGCACCAAGTCTCTCTGCTTGTCCTTGCGTCCAACATGCCAGGGCTACAAGAACGAAACAGAATCGGATGGTCCGGTCTTTAATCAGCATCATTTTATGGCACCTCAACGCCCATAATCTTCTGGCACTAGGATTTGATCTTTGCCATCTGTTTGAAAAAATCGCGCTCCAGGTCGCCGATTTCGCCAAAATGGTCATGAAACTCCTGCAGACGTCGGCCAGGACCATCTTTGCCAAGGCGCGGCTTCTCAGAAAGCGTCTTCAAGTACGCGGTGTACGCTTCTGGATGGTATTTGATGAGGTAATAATTCAGGGCCCAGGCGTCGGCATAAGCTTTGGCTGCCGTGCGCGGATCTCGAAATGGTTGGTCGCTGACCAGCATGCTCTTGAGCCGAGCGGTACGCCACGATTTTTGGTTCTTGCGAAAGATCTTCAGGCGAGGGTGATTGACTTTGCCAATTCCCCGCCACCCTTTGGTGCTGGAAAGATCAGGCGCCTCGAAGACAATCGCCATCCCTTCGCAGAGCCATAGCGGGATGTCAGATAACCGTGTTTGTAAACCGCAATTGAACGCGATCTGGTGAGTCGCTTCGTGCACAATGGTCGAAACGAGTGGAACAGCTGCAGGAACCGAGAGCATTTGGCTGATTTCTTTGAGCGAACCACGACGGTTGCCGGGACTCCGCACCGCCTCAACACCTGTCAAGTCGTACATGTTCACCCGATTCGACTGCAGGCTGTAAAACCCAACGACAGCTGAACTGATTTGTGCACCTTGTTCTTTAGCTGACCGCAGGTACGATCTCTGGTCAGAAAATACCAAGGCAACAAGAGGGAATTCAGGTTCGTGGAGTTCAAAACCGTGACGACTCCAGTAGCGGGTAAAGGCACGATGCAATCGCTCCAGTAGTGAACTCGTCCATTGCGCATAGGTACGAGAAGTCCCATAACAGACTACGTAATGGCTGGTGGTGTGGATGCGAAATCCACTCGGCATTTCAGCCAGTAATCGCTCAGCAATTTCCTCGGGGGTAGCTGGTTGAAAAAGCCGGTCTGTCTGCAAGTGGCTTTGGATTTCGTACTGATCGATGGTGTAGAGCGCTCCGTCGTCCGTTTGAATTACCAGTTGGTCACGGGATTCCAGCAACAATCGACCGGCAACTTTGCGACGAGAGCCGTTACGCACGAACGCCACTTCGTGAACCCGTGCGTTTGATTCGCGATTGGTTGCGTTAGCTGCGTTCTCGGCAGCAGGTGCTGTTGACTCCCCGAAAATCGGGGCAACGCTTGCTACAAAAAACCAAGTTGTGAGGGTAAAAAACGCGCGGATGCCCACGTTGCCAGCTACCAGGTTAAAAGAGCGACGACTTATATACTGCCCCTACGATATTCTAGTCTATCGTACAGATTGCGATCGTCAGAGGGCCATTTGGTGGACCACGGCAGACCGTTTATCCATCCATATTTCAAGGTACTGGTAGCACTTTAAAACGTGGGGAAACCATCGCCGCAGGCGGTAACCCGGGCTGGAAAATCGTGCCGGGTGGATCTGCTTCCTCAATCCTGGAGAGGGTTCCCAGGCAGCTCATTCTTCCTTTGGCAAAGGCTTGTAATTGGGTGGGATGACCTCTTCCTGGAGCGGGAGATCGACCCAGGCACCCGTTTCCATCGACTTGAATACCCCACACATGACCTCGATCGCGCGGGCACCGTCATCACCTGAGACGAGCGGCTCTTCGTCGCGCATCAGACAGCCCATGAAGTGTTCGCACATCCGCTCGTAATTATTCGGCGACCGAGGTGGTACGATGGGTATCCACCGTTTTTGCAACGGGCGATGGATCCGGTCTTCGACCCAGAACACCTGGGGCCAGCGATAATCTTTGAGGATTTGAGGCAAATCTTCCTCGTTGTAATCTTTGTTCGTGTAGACGGCCATCGGCACGCTTTGGAACGGGTTGGTCGCGTCGGTCGCTGTATGGATGGTACCCTCAGTACCCCACAGGTCGGTTGACTGTGAAACAGCATGTGAAAATCGATTGCAATGGACAACCGCAGTGGAACCGTTTTCAAATTCCAGCATAGCCCAGGCAAGGTCGTCGCACTGGGTGTAGCTTTCGGGCATGGCGACCCGCTGAGCAATGCCAACAACCCGCTTCACTTTCTGACCGTTGAGCCAGGTCAACAGATCAATCGCATGGGCACCGGTATCGCTGATCGCGGCACCACCAGCCACTGAGCAGTCGAGGCGGAATTCGGTGTGGGCAACATGATTCTGGTAGTTGTACCAGTGTTCATGCAAGGAGGCACGGCTCATCAGGACGTCGCCGATCACACCATCTTCAATCAGTTTTTTGGCCCACTGGTTATGTGTCCAAAAGCGTCGGTCGCAGCCAACCATAAGTTTAACTTTGTGTTCCCGGCAGGCGTTGACAATATCCCAGGCCTCGGTGTTGGTGATCGCCAACGGTTTTTCGACGACGACGTGCAGGCCCCGCTTCGCCGCACCGATTGCCTGGTTTCGATGCACGTTGTTGGGCGTGGCAATGATGACTGCATCGAGACCGTCGCAGTTCTGGTACATCTCGTTGTGGTCGGTGAACCAATGTTTTGCTCCCCATTGGTCAGCCGCTTTGCGGGCTTGTTCCTCGCTAACATCACAGCAGGCTACCAGTTCAGCACCTTCGGTTTTCGCAATCGACGGAAAATGGGCAATATGTGCAATGCTGCCACAACCAAGTACACCGAATCCGAATTTCTTGGACATGGGTTATTTCCTTGAGGGAATTTGCAATCAAGCCAACGAGCTATCGTGCGAAACGGGTAAAATTCTTTCCTGGGGAAACAATATCCACAATGGACTCAGGAAAGGGAACTGCTTGATGCGATATTCGGGACAAAAAACTGCGTCTGGAAGTGGACCTCTCTCGGGTTTCGCCAAGCGGGATTAGTTGGATTTGCGTCACAAATTCAGTTGCGATCGGGCAGCAGCCAGTCGTGCTTCGACCTGGTGTTGAGTCGGCATGCGGTCTTTCGTCACGCCGCCGGACCCTTCAATGACGAGCAGGGCCGTCGCTGCGCCGTAAAGGCCTGCTTCCCATGCATCACCTTGGGTGCGGAGGTAACCGACCAGAAACCCACCCATATAGCTGTCGCCGCCACCGGTGGCGTCGATGGGTTCACCCGGCAGGGGGGGAACATCGAACTTTTCGTTGGGCGTAACGACCAATGTACCTGCGCTGCCGAGCGTGACGACTGCCACCTTGGCGCCCCAGGCAAGCCACTGGCGGGCAAACGCTTCCAGATCGAGATCACGATTACCGGTCAATCGGCAGCAATCCTCGTCACTCGCTTTAACGATGTCCATCGTAGCGATGATGCGGCGGACGGCGTCCGGGTCACGTTCCATTTGCGGTTCGCTGCCGGAAGGCGAGTGGGCACCCCCAAACCCCCCCAAATCGGTTGCCAGGAGACCTGGCAACCGGCCAAAATCCTCGACCGCTTCGAGTGTGCAATCCCAATCCATGGGACAGATATAAATCAACTTTGCATCCTGGTACGGAGCGGGCAGATCGCGAGGTTCCAACAGCGGAGCGCGACTCAGGTAGTGGATTGTTTTGCTGCCATCTGTGGCGTAGACAAGCTGGTTGTTGGTAGATGTCTCGCCTGCTCTCAAAACACCTGTCAGGTCGACCCCACATTCCCGCAGTGGATCGAGCAAACGTTCGGGGTAATCAGAGCCGATCCGCGTGAAGATTCCGACGTGGGCACCCACCCGCGCTGCAACCGACATCGAATAGGCAGGGGGACTTCCCAGGACCGAACGTGTTTGCTTGCCGGGAAACACGATTGTTTCGTTAATAATGTGCCCAACGGCGACGATGTCCAGTGACACGCTGTTCTCCCGGGTCAACTAGCGCTCGCGGGTGCCTTCAATAAACTCTTGCACATAATTGACACAAATCGCATCTGGAATTTGTACCGGAGGATGCTTGGTGAGAAACGCGCAGGCCGAGTCGAGCACCCCGGTCACGCCGCGGTCATTAGCCAGCCGCATCAGGCGGACCATATCGACCATCACACCGGCAAAGTTTGCACTGTCTTCGACTTCGAGTTTAGCTTCAAAGTGCAGTGGTGCGTTACCAAAATTTCCGGCGTTGAAATAAAAGTAGCTTGTTTTACGGTCCCTCATCAAGGGAACGTGCGTGAAGCCGGTCGACATTTGCACCGGGTACGGCATCAAGCTGGTAACAGCTTCCTGCTTGGTTTTGTGCTTGCTGCGGCCCCGGGACATCAAGTTTACGAAGTCGGTATTCCCCGCATAATTGATCTGGTACGTTTCGGCGAGATGAATGCCCCGATAATTCATCAACGTGGCCAGGGCACGATGAATCGCCGTACCACCCAGTTGGCTCTTGACATCGTCTCCGATCAGCGCGACACCATTCTCTTTGGCGATTTTCTGGTATTCGGGATTGCAGACGATCAAGGTTGGCATCCCGTTGACGAAACCGATTTTGGCCTCCTTGATGGCGGCATCGGCAAACATGTGGGCAGCATCGTGCGATTCGGTGGGGATGAAGTTAAGCAGCATTTCGGCGCCGCTTTTTTTCAATACCTCAGCGACATCGCAAGGTTCGGCGTCTGCCGTGGGAGCAAATTCAGCGAGATGCGGTGGATTTCCGTCGAGCACCGGTGCCATTTGGACGGTCACTCCCGTGGGCTTTATCTCGACACCCGGATACCGATAAGCATTGTTCGGTTCGCCATAGATCGCCTCGTTGAGATCTTTACCGACCTTGTTGGCGTTAATGTCGAAGGCTGCGACCGGCACGATGTCGGTCACCTTGTAACCCCTCATCTCGGGATTCATCAACCCCCGGGTATCTTCGGGATTCTGGCGATAGAATTCGATTCCTTCCAGCAAGGCTTGTGCGCAGTTTCCTGTTCCGGCGATGGCGACTTTAATGTCAGGCATGGTTCTTCGTGCTCCCTGTTCTCTGGATCAAGACCTGACCGGCGAGCTACGGCTCGATGGCTTTGTTAATAGTTCTTGTTGTCACATTCCTGGCCAGACGCAGCATGCCGGCTAACAGCATAACTTATACTCCCGTGCGACTGCGGCGCACCTGCTCCTCTCTTGAGCAGGCTCTTTGCAAAGAATATCCATGCAAAGGCTGAATGAACTCGTGGACGGCGTCCAGCATATCTGAGGTTTGCGGGAAAAACGTGTTTTCGACTTCGTCGGCTGGAGTAATCCAATTGCGTGCCCCGACAACAACTGGCGGCGCATCGAGTTCGTCAAAGGCAAGTTGCGTGATCTTGGCCGCCATCGTTTGCAGCATGCTACCACGTTCACAGGCGTCTGAGGTAAGCAATATCTTTCTGGTCTTTCCAACCGATGCGAGTACCGGTTCATAATTGAAGGGAACCAACGAACGAGCATCGATGATTTCACACGAAATACCGTAACGGGATGCGAGTTCATCTGCGGCTTCCAGAACCCGGTACAAGGTAGCTCCCACCGAAAGGATCGTTAGATCCTCTCCAACTCTTTTCACGTCAGGCTCGCCAAAGGGAATTTCATATTGACCGGCTGGCACACCATCCGGGTGAAAAATTTCTGGCTGGTCGTAAATTCGTTGGCTTTCGAAAAAGACAACCGGGTCACTTCCCAACAGGGCTGAGTACATCAGTCCCTTTGCGTCGCGAGGAGTCGCGGGAAAGGCGACTTTAAGTCCAGGAATGTGCGTGACCATGCTCGACCAGTCCTGGCTATGCTGGGCACCATACTTGGAGCCGACCGAAACCCTAAGCACAACGGGCATCTTGAGCAAACCCCCGGACATCGACTGCCACTTGGCAAGTTGGTTGAAGATTTCATCGCCTGCGCGACCCATAAAATCACAATACATGAGTTCCACCAGGGGGCGTCCCCCTTCGAGTGCGTATCCGACAGCCGTCCCGACGATGGCCCCTTCGCTGATAGGAGAGTTGAAAAGTCGATGGTAAGGCAGCGATTCGGTGAGTCCCCGATAAACGGCAAACGCCCCGCCCCAATCGCGGTTCTCTTCCCCGTAAGCAACCAGCGTGGGATCCTGGTAAAAACGATCGATGATTGCTTCGAAGAGCGCATCGCGAATTCCGATGCAACGTTGTTTGGAGAGTAGCTGTCCGGTGTCATCCAGCCCGGACCGGCTCCGCTTGGCAAGCTGCTTGACGCGTGGGTTTTCTGCGAGCGGAATTAACACGTCAGGTTTTCGGCCAGCGGCAACGGGGTCGAGGGCAGCATTGCCCTGGAGATTGGAAAACATGACCCGATCGAGCAAACAATCCACTGGCATGAGGTCGGCCCGAGGCGAGAGGTCGGTGTCAATTGCCTTGCGAAAGGCCTTGAAGATGATTTCTTGAACATTGGCCTCGAGTTGTTCGAGGTCGCTGGTCGAACAGACTCCTGCATCGACCAGGCGTTCGCCAAAGGTGACCAGCGGATCGAACTCGCGCCAGGCGTCGATTTCATCTTTTTCTCGATAAGAACTGGCGTCCGAAGGCGAGTGGCCCGTAAAGCGGTAAGTCACCGTGTCGAGCAGGATTGGCCCATCTCCCGCCTCGATAATTTCCCGTTTGCGTCGGATTGCGTCGACAACCGCCAGCGGGTTGTAGCCGTCGACGCGTTCGGCATGCATCTGGTTAGGTGTGAGTCCGGCTCCCATGCGGGCAAGAACCTTGAAACCCATCGTTTCGCCGACAGGCTGGCCCCCCATGCCATAGAAATTGTTGACGAAATTCATAATCAGTGGGAGTCCCCCGCGGTGGTGTTCGTCCCACAACTCTTTGAACTGGTCCATCGTGGCGAAGCACAGTGCTTCCCAGGTAGGGCCACATCCGGCCGAGGCATCGCCAATGTTGGCAATCACGATCCCCGGTTGCTGATTGACGTGCTTGAAAAGTGCAGCACCGACCGAGATATCGGCTGAGCCCCCTACAATAGCATTGTTCGGATAGACGCCAAACGGTGTGAAGAAAGCGTGCATCGACCCGCCCAGGCCCTTGTTGACACCGGTTTCCCGCCCGAAAATTTCTGCCAAAGTACCGTAGACCAGGAAATCAATCGCCAAATCCCGCACACTTCCGTCCATGTCCGATTCCACCACTCGCAGTGTGGCACCGTCAAAAAACGAGTGCATGGTTTCCTGGATCACACCGTCGTCAAGCTTGGCAATGGCCGAAAGCCCCTTGGCAAGAATTTCGCCGTGGCTCCGGTGTGAACCAAAGATGTGATCGTTAACATCAAGCAAGAAAGCCTGACCAACGGCCGAGGCCTCCTGCCCGGTGGAAAGATGGGCAGGACCTCCGTGGACATATTCGACGTTCTGGTAATGCCCTTGCTTCTTGACCGAATCGAGCATGTTCTCAAATCCACGGATCAGTACCATGTCACGCTGGATTTGTAACAGGTCGTCGCGGGTGATATCCCCGCTGAGGAGTTCTTCCTCGATGGTCCGGCAGTACTGATTGACCGGGATCGGCGCCAACTCCAAATATTGCGGGGCCCGCGTCGCCGTCGGTTCGATCATCTGGGTCTTTGGCATGGTTATCAATCCTCAGGATAAATCGCGTCGATCTCTTGTTTCCTAAAAAACGACTCCCACTCAGGGTCGAGTGGTTTGTTGGTAATGACTCGGCCAATTTGACTCCATTGGGCAATCCGGTAGAGCGAAGCAGCTGCAAATTTCGTTTCATCAACCAACAACACCGTATCGTTGGCATTGCGGATCACGAGTTCGTGCAGATGGGCACTCTCAATATCACTGGCCGAGGGCCCAAAATCCTGACTTAACCCATCGGCCCCGATGAATGCGGTGTAACCGCGCAAATGTTCCAGTGTCTTGTGGGCCAGGACCCCAACCGTATCTATCCGCGCCGATCGATACTGGCCTCCCAGCAAAATCACATTGACCCCCGGTTCGTCCAGTTCCATCGCTAACCGTACACTCGCAGCAACCACCGAAACGTCGTGTCGCCCTCGTAACTCGGTGGCCATTTGGAAACAAGTCGTGCCGGAATCGAGAAAGATTTGTTGACCATCCTGTACGAGTTGACTGGCCAACCGACCGATCTGCTGTTTGGCTTCCGGAGCACGGGCACTCTTGGCACGAAATGAATAGTCGGCGTCTCGGGGCAATGTGGCCCCACCATGCACCAACGTCAGTTCATCACGTTCAGCCAGCTGCCGAAGGTCTCGCCGCACGGTCGCTTCAGAAACACTTAGTTCGGTTGCTAGCGACCTTACCGCAACATGCTTTCTGACAAGCAGTTCGGTCAAAATCTGGGTATGCCGCTGGGCGGTGGCCCTACTCATCGGGTTGCTCCAAGGAACCGAGTCTTGATCAAATTCCTCCGACTTCGCTTGCTATTTTGACCAATTCGATCACTTTTGTCAATTGACATGGTCATAAAAATGTCTAAGTTGAATATATATATGCAGAATTATAGCTGGATCAGCGGCTGGGCGGTTCGCCAGCTGGTGGTTCTTGGACCCTTGAAATCCTGGACCCTTGAACAATGGCTTAACGATGTCGCAATCCACAATAACCAAGCCTGTTGTACCCTTGCTGATGCCCGAAGCGGGTAACTCGATGGAGGAGGGCACGATCCTCCAATGGTCTGTTTCGGTCGGTGACCAGATCGCCGAGGGCGATATCGTATGTGAGATCGAAACCGACAAAGCGGCCATTGAATACGAGTCGCCTACTGCCGGGCGGATCGCCAGAATCGTTGCCGAAGAAGGTGACACGATTCCAGTCAAGGAGCCAATCGCCTATTTCGCCGATAGCGATGCCGACCTTGACCAATGGCTGGGCAGTCAGGCGTCGACGACCAGCAAACCGGCAACCGACCCGTCGGCACAACCATCAGCCGATGTCGACCAAAGCACCGCCGGGGCTCCAACCCCAACAGTAGCGGGAACCAGTTCCGAAGCTGGTAGTCGTCGCGCCGTTTCGCCGGCTGCACGGCGAATGGCGCGTGAGCAAGGCATTGACCTGAGTTCGGTTGCCAGCGGTTCGGGGCCCGCAGGACGAATTCTGTCAACCGACCTGGAAGGCATCGATATTCATCCATCCCTTCAAGTTGCTGCGGCAGCGGACAATTCGGGCACCCGTCGGCCCTTGTCAAAAATGCGCCGCACGATTGGTCAGCGGTTGCAGCAGTCGAAGCAAACCATTCCCCATTTTTACGTTCGTTCAACGGTTCGTGCCGACAGACTCTATGCGACGTACAAGCAACAGGCGGATACGACAGGATGCACATTGAACGACATCATTGTGCTGGCCTGTGGGCGGACGTTGGCAGAATTTCCTGCTTTTCGAAGTCGACTTGATGGGGACTCGCTTGTGGAGGAGCCGGGTTCGCACGTGGGAATTGCGGTCGGCGTCGACGACAGTTTAGTGGTGCCGGTGGTGCTGGATGTTCAGAACATGTCGCTTGATCAACTGGCTGCTCGGACCAGCCAGATCGTGAAAGATGCCCGCGACGGTAAGGTGGCAGGACTGGGTCGAGGTGTGTTCACGATCAGCAATCTAGGAATGTTTGGTGTTGAGGAGTTCTCCGCAATCATCAACCCCCCAGAGGCCGCCATCCTGGCGGTGGCAGCGGTCAGGGAAGCCGTGATTGTGGAAAATGGCTGGATGCGACCCGGTCGGGTCATGACGTTGAATCTCTCGTGCGATCATCGCGTGGTCGACGGAGTGGCCGGCGCCAAGTTCATGGCGCGCCTGAAGGAACTTTTGGAGGCGCCTGAACAACTGGTGACGGTTTAATCTCCGCGTCGAGCGGGCTGCGCTCGTGCCCAACTTCTGGATCACTGCCACCGGAACTCGGTGTGCAAGGTAACATGCCCTCCCGGTTTTTACCGTCATACCAGAAACGCAAGTTATGCGGAATTGGCCCGATAGGTGCCGCACTAAACGACGTAATCGCTACAACCGTCCACAGGGCACCAAGCGATCATGACGGCTGACGGCCTCTACGGAACGGTTACCGTCACGTTTCTCGGGATTGACGGACCAGCGACGGGGAGCCCAATCCAGGGCCTGCTCACGGGGTGCTGGTCGGTAGGTGGCTGTAATAACCCGGCTGGCTGTGCTATGTTTGCTAAGGTCGTCCCACCGGCTTCTGCCGGCATTTGTCTGTAAGTTTGGAACCGAAATAAGAAGTACTCCGATGGTCGAAACTGCTCCTTGGATCACTTACCGCCCCGAATTGACCGTGCTCGACTGCACGATTCGAGATGGTGGCCTAGTTAACGATCATCTTTTTTCGGATACGTTTGTGCGGGCTGTTTACGACACGTGCGTCGAAGCCGGCATCGACTACATGGAGATCGGCTACAAGAATTCGCACAATGTTTTTTCTTCCGACGACTACGGGCCCTGGAAGTTTTGCGACGAGGAAGACCTCAATCGTGTCGTAGGAGATCACGATGCCGAGAAAACCGGGCTCAAGCTGGCCGCCATGGCCGACGCCGGAAAAAGCGATTGGCGAGAGCAAATCATACCGTGCAACGAAAGCGTGCTCGACATGATTCGGGTTGCGTTCTACGCACACCAGGTGTCCGAAGCCATTGAAATGATTGAGCATTGTCACTCACTCGGCTATGAAACGATGGCCAACTTGATGGCCGTTTCAAATATCGAAGACGTCGAGATCGACACGGTACTCGCTGCCGTGGCACCGTCGCCTGCTGCCGCTATTGCCATCGTCGACAGTTTTGGGCACCTCTATCGCGAAAATATTGACCGGCTTTACAAAAGGTACGCTGAGGCGATGGAAGGTACCGGTAAAGAAATTGCCATTCACGCCCACAATAATCAGCAGCTTGCCTTTGCCAACACGATTGAAGCGATCATCCTCGGCGCGAATCGAGCTGATGCGACGATGGCCGGATTGGGGCGAGGTGCTGGCAATTGCCCTATGGAACTGTTGCTTGGTTTCCTGCGGAATCCAAAGTTCAAGCTCCGCCCCCTCATTAAACTACTTGAGTTACATGTTGAGCCGCTCCGGAAACAATACCAATGGGGAGCGTTAATCCCCTACAACATCACGGGCCAAATGAATCTTCACCCGAGATCGGCAATCCAGTTTCTGGCCTCCGATGAAAACGAATGCTACACCAAGTTTTATGACCAGATTCTCGCGGATGTCTGACTTTCGGCAATCCAAACCGTGGTTGCCGCCGGCAGCACTTTCTTAGTCCCACATCTTTCACAGCAACACGGAGGGCGAACTGATCCCCAATTCTGGAGCGACGGTTCGCCACTTTTACCATGACAATTTCTTCTGAAACACTCAAAAAACTCACCTCCTACGATACCCCAACCATCTGTAACGTCATTGAGGTCCTCGACGTGCGCCCTTGGAACACAGGTTACATGGATGGCCGCATCAAGGCTGCCTATCCCGAGATGGCACCCACCATCGGATTTGCGGTAACGACGTCGTTCCGTGCCGACGCACCGCCAGTCGGGGGCGGCACTTACGGTTCGTTCAAGGAACAACTGGACCTGTTTGCCGCTCAGCCGGGACCTGCCATGATGGTGTTCCAGGATTTGGACGATCCGGCAGTCGCCGCTACATTTGGCGAAGTGATGTGCTCAACCTACCAGGCGTTTGGTGCGGCCGGGTTGATTACCTCCGGGGGAGGACGCGATTTGGAGCAAGTGCGCGAACTCGGATTTCCGGTCTTTACCGGAGGAACGATTTGCTCACATGGTTACACTCAGTGGCTCCATGTTGGGTTACGGGTGCGTGTTGGCGGTTTGATGGTCGAGACCGGGGATCTACTGCATGCCGATGCAAATGGTGTCACAAATATTCCCTGCGAAATTGCTGCTGAAGTAGCGGACGTGGCCTCCGAGTACGTGGCTGCCGAGGAAGTCGTCATTGGCTACAACAAGTCACCTGGCGAGAAAAGCGTTGCCGAACTCATGGAGCGGGTTGCCACGACGAAAGCCACCATCGCAGAACTACGTAAACGAGTTTCGAGGGCGAAGTAACGCAGCTGAAATCAGCAGGATCGTGCCCCCGTGCCCGTACACCCTGTGACCATCCAAATCTCTCTTGCCTTACAGGCCACGCTGGTGGGATAAAACCGGGGGCCTGGCGGAATTTTTCGGCGCCCGGCAGCGGGCGCGATTTCACCATTGCCTCTTCGATGGGGGCTGTCCACTTTTGTGCCCATCTCACGTTCGGGCTGAGCACGTTCTTTCTGGGAGCTGCATTGGGCAACTCGGTCGGATTTGCCTTGCATATTGCCCTGGCTCTCTTGGTGGCGGCGGCGATCGGATTCTAAACCGGTGAGTGGGCAACGGCTTCTAAAAAGGCCGCCTCGTGGATTTGGTGCAGTATCGCGGTGCCGGTCATTGCAGTCATGACTCTTGCCTTTGGAACGTACGTCCAGTCCCAACATGAGCCCAGTAGTGGCACAGAATCACCTGCGGTCGAGACGGAAACCAGCGAGTCTTGATCAGCCTGGCCTGACAACTTCAGCTTCTTGTGCCCTTGAACCTGCTATAATAATCTGGACCCGACGCCCGCTTGCTGAGGTGGACAGGCGACGCTTGTGCGCTGGCTGGCAAGCGGCCGATTGTGCGGGAGCAGAGCTATCCAACCATCTTCAGTCCACAATGCAAGCAAAGAACGACTGATGAGCAGCATTATCGAGCGGCGCGAATTTCTTCAATCTGCTGCAACTGCCGGGGCTGTCTTCGGCCTGACTGCGGTACCCTGGTTTGGTCGCGAGGCCATTGCAGAGGATCAAGACCCAATCTTCACGATTTCTCTGGCCCAGTGGTCTCTGCACCGCACCCTTCGTCAGGGAAAGCTCGACAACCTTGAATTCCCCGCTTTTGCCAAAACAGAATTTGGGGTTGGAGCGGTCGAGTACGTTAATCAGTTCTTTAAGGATAAGGCTCGAGACCAGACGTATTTGGCAGAGCTCAAATCACGTGCCAACGACGCCGGCGTGAACAACTTGTTGATCATGATTGATGGCGAAGGTGGGCTCGGAAATCCCGACGCCGCCGTGCGGAACAAGGTCGTCGAGAACCACTACCCCTGGGTGGAGGCTGCCCGATTTCTTGGTTGTCATTCGATTCGTGTCAACGCTCGGTCGGAGGGAACGTTTGACCAACAACAGCAATTGGCAGTGGACGGGTTGCGCAAGCTGTCAGAATTTGGCGATCAGCACCAGATCAACGTGATCGTTGAAAATCACGGGGGTCTTTCCTCCAACGGGAAGTGGCTGGCTGGTGTGATCCAGAAAGTAGACCATCCCCGCTGCGGCACGTTGCCTGACTTTGGGAATTTTCTCATTGGTCGCAACGCCGAAGGTCAGGACGAGTGGTATGACCGGTATCGGGGTATCGAAGAGTTGATGCCGTATGCTAAAGCAGTCAGCGCGAAGAGTGAGAAATTCGATGACCAAGGCAATGAAGTTGAGACCGATTACTTTCGCATGATGGCGATTGTGTTGGCAGCCGGGTACCGAGGATACGTTGGGATTGAGTGGGAGGGGGAAGAACCGGGTGAAGTTGAGGGAATTCGACTTACTCAGCAGCTTTTGGAGCGTGTCCGCGACAAGCTCTCCTAAGAGGAGTGGGGCCAGCCCCTTTGGGTGAATTCCCGAGGAATTGACAGTCTGGCCCACGATCTGGCAGATGATGGATTTACCGCGCCAGCCGACCCCGGAGGTAGAGATCCAGATCGAGGTGCTGGGTTTCAAACTCGATGAGCGAAAGGGCCTCGGCGATTTTTTCAACCCCCAGTCCTGCGACGGGTGGCACCGCGTCAATGCCACCGACGATTTTTGGTGCGACAAATACATGGACCTCATCAATGGCGTGCAGATCGAACAGCTCTCCGAGTAGCCGGCTGCCCCCTTCCACGAGGATGTTTGTCATGCGACGACGTCCCAATTCCTTTAACAGCGAATCGATCCGTTCGGGTCTCGAGCGGCCTGGGCAGCGGAAAACTTCGGCCCCTGCTTCCGAGAGTTCCTGACATCTCGCTTCGGTAGCTGTGTCTGACGTAGCTATCAACAGGGGCACAGTACCGGCAGTCTTCACCAGTTGGCTTTCGAGCGACAGCTGGCAACCAGAATCGACCACAATACGTGTGGCCGTGCGGGAAACGTCTTCTGCTTTTTCGGGACGAGCTGTCAGCAGCGGATCGTCTACCTCGGCTGTACCCCGGCCAACAACGATTCCATCAACCCGACCACGAAGTTGGTGGGCGACATTTCGGGATTTGGGCCCACTAATCCAGCGGCTGTCGCCAGTGCGGGTCGCAATTCGGCCATCGAGTGTCATGGCCCATTTGGCAAGCGTCCAAGGCCTGCCGGTAGTCACAAGTTTGAAGTAAGGGGCTAACAGGTGGCCGGCTGTAGCCGCCTGAATTCCCACGTCACAGGCAATACCGGCTGACTTCAGTGCAGTGATGCTGTCTCCGTTGACCATAGAAAATGGATCTTGCTGGGCAATGACAACCCGTCGGATGCCTGCCTGCTTGATCGCATCGATACAAGGTGGTGTTTTTCCGTGATGGCAACAGGGTTCGAGTGTCACATAAAGGGTGCCACCACGGGCTCGCGTGCCGGCTGCTTGTAAAGCGATCACCTCCGCATGAGGTTTGCCGAACACCGCGTGCCACCCTTCGCCAACTATTTGGTTGTCGTTGAGGATCACGCAGCCAACCATCGGGTTGGGTTCTACACAACCCTGCCCACCTGCCGCGAGTTCCAGTGCGCGGTTCATGGTTCGTTGGTCGAGAGTTATCGAATCGGCCATGACTGTCGAGGCGCTAGCGTGGGGCAACTTGCACTGCCGGGGAGCAACCATTTTCCAAACGGGGGTATTTCACGTCGGTGGCGACGTCACCTTTGTCCCGGGTAACGGCAAGGCTTCCGACATTTTTTTCGATGAGCCGGTTTTAGTCGTTGAGTGAAACTATCGTCAGATTGAAGCGGTTAACTTGCATCAGGAAGGTGTCCAGATTTTCGATTTTTTGCCTGTGGCCGAGGTGTCATCGCCGGGTGTCCAGATGCGTGCGGGTTCGGCTGGTCCGTCAGCCATTTCCGCCGTTGGGGTTGGCTCTTTCGCAGCGGTTGGCAACGGAGAGATGTCTTCGGGCTGCAACACACCTGCTTCGTGGAGCAATTGGTATACCGCAGCGGATACTTCGGCGTTATTGCCGTGGCGCTGATCGATCTCGCCGAGGATTTTTTTGACACCATCGACGTTACCTTCAGCCAAATACAACTCCAGCTCAGCGATATCCCACGGGGCGACCGTTTCCTCAGCTTGCTCGGCCCGGACTCGCACCTGTTGGATCAGTTCCAGAGCCTGCGCCGGGTCGGGCTCGACAGCGATCAGCTGTTGGTACGCTTCATCGAACGGAATTTTGTCAGCAAGGGACGGGCGACGAACTACTTCGGTGGCCACTACAGCAATTGCCCCGCCAGCACTGGCGACCATTGCTCGACGGTAGAGTTGTACGAGATCGTCGTCGGAGACGTCCGCTATTTCGAGCCGGGGAATGCGAACGAGTGGTAAACTGTCGCCCGTTGCGTCGCCAAGCGTTATTTTATCGGGTAGTGGCAAGTCCAATGACTGGCGCAAGCGGGCAATTGCATCAGCATGGGCAAAGTTGCTGGCGCCTTGCTCAAGGATGAGCACTGCCGCTGCGAGTGGGATATCGAGTTTTTGATCGCTGGCGGCATCACGGGGACTTTTTCCGTTGAGCGCAGCCCGGGCCACATTGGGCCAGCGCTCCAAAATGGCATCGGTGCGTTCTTCCGTAAGCAATTCGCGTCGTCGGGGCGGGGGTGTATCACGCGGAAAATGCCAACGCCAACTCAAGGCTTCCTGGGAGGCGGTCGTGTGGCCAGTCACCTCTTCGCTGACAAGATCTCCCAGTTCCGTTCCACCCACTTCCGTCAGGATTGCAACGGTTTTGTCGAATTGTTCGCCCCGATGCGTGTGCAGAACGAGTCGCTCAGACCGATCGGTTTGTCGGCCATACAAGCCAAGAAAACCGAGAACTGAGGGAATTTCGGCGCGTGTGATTTCAACGCCTGACCGCGGGGCAGCACAATCCAACAAGAGATAGGTTTTTCGCGGTGGAGGCCCGTCACCCGCCTGAAACTCTTCGGCCCCGGCGTAAAGTTCGACGCGGCGATCTTTGTGGAACAAATCTTCCAGCAAGTCGATATCGTGGATCTCGTAGCCGCGATTGACCGATTCGATGGTTGGATCTTTTTGTTCTGCGTCGAGCAGTTGAGCGATAGCTTCGGCCTCGACTGCCACGTCATACGGGACTTCAAGTTGTGCAAACACGTGCAACCCGGCTACCAGGGATTTTTCATCACCCAGCCAGCCACCAAGGACGGACCGGTTGTAGATCAGCGCAGGGTCGACACCATATTTCTGTCCGAGTTCATCGAGGATCGTCACGGCTTGTTGCCAGCGACCCAGGTTGGTTAGCCGCACGGTCTGTTCAGCAGTCGATTTCCAGGTCACATCCGCCGGCCAGTCGCGTAAACGCAATCGATCTCGCAACATGACGGGTAAGCCCGATACACGATTCAGATTGATGAGCAGTTCCAGTGCTCTCCGGTCGTCTTTTCCGGCAATCGCCGTGTAGAGCCAGAGATGGGCCTGGGCAGCTACCACATGCCCCTCGACCAGCAAGGCGTGTCCCACTGCGCCAATCGCCTCAAGAACCCGCTGTGGCATGTTACCATCGATCTGGCAAAGCGCTTGTTGAAGCGGGGTGACAGCGGCTCGTCCCCCGCGGGTTTTGGTGAACAGCAATGCCTGATCGGCCAATGCGGATGGGTTGTGAGGATGGGCCCGGAGGAAAACCTGGACGGTTGCTTCGGCTTTTTCCAACTCGTTGAGCGAAACTTCCAACATGGCCTGCAGATCAAGCAGTGATGCCCGCCCCGGTAATCTCTTCAGCGCTTGCTCGACGTGGCGGAGAGCGGCATGCGGCTGTTCGCCCGTGATCATGTGATGGATTTTCTCGATATCCCCAGCCAGATCAGCACAGCAGAACTTCAGTTTTTTCCCGCTACCACAAGGACAGAGAGCATAAGGATCCAGGGACATAGTCGAAGCCAGTCGTCAGTGATGGGTGATGGGAATCGATTGGGTTGGACGTCGCGCCGGTGGCACCCAGTTGGCGATTGGCAACGACCAGATCCGGGTCGACCGAGTCGGTGCCACAGGCGATACGTGTTTCCTGAGGGTGGTCATGGATTACGCCCACGCGCCTTGAGAATTTCATCAGGAGCCAAATCCGAGTTTCCGACCCATCTTATCAGCGATGTGTCCAAAAGGGCATGGGCTCCCCTCGGATAGAAAACCTCCAGAACCGAGATTTTGGGGACGCTGGCCTGCAATACAGTCTGCTGGCGGCAAGGACGCGTCGTATTTTTAGGTAGGTTAAATAAGGCAGGCAACTTGATTTGAATGAGCAATTTCAGATGATTTTGAGGATTCTTTGGGTATTTCCTGTGTTGAGGAACGTAACGAGTCGATTTACAGACTAAGTTGAACCGAGGTGTTCGACTGCTTGCGCTGTTTTTTCCGGGAGGGGGATGGTTCCGAGATGAATCTCGTCACGTTTTCAACGCGGTACCTGGTTGTTTTTTTGAACGTCATTTTTTGGGCGGGGGTGGCTGCCGAGGCGCAGCAACCATTGCCCACCCCAGCAGTCAACGCGTCAAAACTGCCCAACCCGGCAGACGATACGCCAAAACCGGATGCCGTGGGTGAACTGCCCCCTGCGCACTCTTTGCTTCATGTGCCAGGATCGTCAGCCCCCAAACCGGCATTCCCTGCTACCAAATTGTTTTCCGAATCCATTGACACTCCGTTTCACTCGGAGTATGGACATCACAAACCGCAATATGATCTTTGGGACGCCTTGCCAGTTGCGGCCTACAGCTCCGGCACGTGGTTGGAGAGAGGCTTCTGGTATGCCGAAGCCGACGCCCTGATTTTAAATCGCATCTACTCGCGGGATTCCCAGATATTCGGCTTTGACGAGAGTATTTTTACGAAGCGATACTTGTGGTTGCGTGAAGGGCGTCCCGGAGCCGATGGTGGCGTGCGGTTTACGCTTGGCCGGTTCTTATTCCGTGACCAGGAAAACCGAGACCACGCGGCAGAGTTCACCGTTGCCAGTGCTGGTGACTGGACCCAGCACAATGTTGTAACCTCAAAAGAGGATCACGGATTGTTCGTCAATCCATTCCTTTCACTTGGGAACCCTAACTTCGACGGTGCCAGCGAAATGAGCGTGCGGTATTCAAGTCGTTTCAATTCATTTGAACTGAACTATCGGCTCAAGAATCGGATGCGCAAGGACCAAATGGTCCTCAAGCCAGACGGAGAGTGGTATCGCCGTGCATCGCCAACGCTCACCAGGGAATATCTCATCGGTTTGCGATTCTTTGACCTTTCGGAACGATTCGATTGGAAGGCTGAAGAAATTCTCCTGGCGCCGAATCCTGTTGACGATGGGGAATACTTGATTACCACCCACAACAACCTGTTTGGATTTCAAATGGGCACTGGGCACGCGTTGGACACGGGTCGGTGGAGTCTATCAGCACTCGCCAAGGGTGGAATTTTCGTCAACGATGCAACCGCCCACCAGCGGTTCGCCTTTACCCCCACCCGGAGCCCGGATGTTAACTTTGCCTATCGACAGTCGGAAGACGAAATGTCGTTTATCGGTGAGTTTGCATTGAGAGGTCGGTGGCATTTGCGGCCCAACCTGTCACTGCGGGCCGCTTACGAGGTCTTGCTCGTCACCTCGCTTGCCATTGCTCCTCACCAGGTCACTTTTATTCCCACCGCATCTACATTTGCAACCACTGGCGAATCATTCTATCAGGGAGCTTCGTTCGGGCTTGAGGGTTACTGGTAAGCGGTCCCTTCGAAACCATGTCGACTAAAATCGGGCCTCGCCACCGCAGGCAGCCGAATTGACCAGTCGGATCCAGCGGTGGCTAATTTTGCTGGATCACTCTCTCGGCATTCTGTTTCGACGTTCTTTTTCGACCAGGCAAACCACGGTCGACAAGTCGCATTTGCAAAGGGACTGCCTTTTCCGATTGGCCTCGTACCAAGTTTCGAGCTGCCGTCCAACGGGTGGTCTCAGCCGGTCACGTCGCGACTATGGACAACCGCTTGTTTGAGTCACAGCCAACGGGCAGGTCTACGGTAGCGATTGCAGATTCTTTAGCGGGGAATCTTGAATCAGTCATGGTGTTCCCGTCTTTGGGAACCAACCGCTAGAATAAAAGGGGGCGATTCCTGCCAGCGTGAGTAGCTGGCTTGCCTCGAAGCGGCCACCGGCATCTCAACGGCAGTTCTACCCAGTGACCGTACACTTTGGTAACCCCCAGGGCTGTTAAACATAATGCCACAGCGCAATCTACTTGTTATTTTTCTGGTCGCCACGTTTTCCTACGCTTGTTACGTGCGAACCGATCAAAACCCCTATGCCCGCTACACGTCGGCCAGCTATCGGTTGATCGATGATTGGGCACTGGACGATGTACCCGCGGAAGAGCTTTTTGCCGGAGCGGTTGGTGGCATGGTCAATGTGCTTCGTCGCCGAGGCGACGAACATTCTCGCTATATCACAAAGCAAAATGCGAACGCCTTTGCTGCAGAAATGCGGCAACAATTTGGCGGCATCGGAATCCGTATTCGAATCGCTGGTGATCCCACGCAGCTGGTCGTGGTGGGTCCCCCCGAACCGGGCACTCCCGCATTCCATGCGGACATTCGTCCCGGGGACACCATAACGGCCATCGATGGAAAACCGACAGCCGGTTGGGACATGCTCAAGATTCTGCGTCATATGCGCGGCGAGGTTGGAGATCCAGTTGAACTGACGCTGGTGCATCCAGGAGAAAACCAGCCCGTAACGATCTCATTGGTACGTGAAGTCATCACGCTTGATTCGATTCTGGGCGATTTGCGCAACGCAGGTGGGGACTGGCAGTTTCGGCTCGCTGAAAATTCCCGGATCGCCTACATCCGGATCATTCATTTCGGCGACAAGACGGTCGGCGAATTGTCCCAGGCGTTGGACGAACTTTCTGCTGAGGGCATCGATGCCGTCGTACTTGATCTGAGAGACAATGCCGGAGGCGCTCTCCAAGCGGCCGTTGCCACGTGTGACATGTTCCTCGAAAGAAACCAGGAAATCGTCGAAACGCGCGGCCGGGATCGCCAGGTTCTTGATCGGTATGTCTCCTCCGGGCAAGGTAAATACCAAGATTTGCCCATCGCAGTTTTGATCAACCAGAACAGTGCCAGTGCAAGCGAGATCGTCGCAGCCTGTCTGCAAGATCACCAGCGCGCTACGATCATCGGGCAGCGATCCTACGGAAAAGGCACGGTTCAACGCGTTCTGGAAGTCGGCTCGCGCGGCTCAAGCCTGCTGAAACTCACATCGGCGAGTTACTGGCGGCCGGATGGTCAAAACATTCACCGCATGCCTGGCGAAGGTGAAGACCAGGCATGGGGAGTTTATCCTGACGAGGGTTATGAGGTGCCGCTCGACGAGCAGGAGTATCGGGCTTTTCGTCGCTACCGCAGCAAACGCGATTTCCCCGTAGGTCACGCTTCAGCCAAGGAGGCCCAGGAGGGCAATTCGGGGGCCACCCGCTTTTCTGATCGAGCCCTTGAACGAGCGGTCGAACACCTACAGAGCCTGCTGTAAGGCCCTCAGGGCCCTGCCCAAGCACGGTACCAGCAATACCGTAACCGGTTAGCAACGTCTCCCTTTCGAGCCCACAACTCGTCTCGTTGCCAGCAGGGGGCGACTTTCCAGAAATTGCACGCCCAATTGCAAAACTTCCCATGGGCATCTCTGGCCAGCAGTGCTGTCTGACGGAACGGGAGATGTGGAATTCAGTTCGAAAAAAATCGCAACTTATTTCACATCAACAACTTATGCAACAAACCCGGGCGCACCCAAGCGGCCTGCACCGTGATTGGCACGAGGTGTGCATTACCAACCTGTGGGGTGGCGCCCAACTGCTGTTCCCTTGAATCCTGGCTGTGACAGTCAAAGGGGCGCAGCGAGGAACCAAGCAACAATAACGGTTGGTCGCTTCGTAACCGGGTCACCTCGACCCCAACCTGGACGACACCAAGGGGCACAATGACATCGAAATCCTCGATGTTGTGAACCCCCGACCTTATCACCTGGGTTTGCCGAAGTGGTAGTTCAGGCAACCCATGCAAAGTGGCTTGGCGACGCCGGCATTGCATGCTTTACCACTGGTCACCCAATCTTTTCGAAGAGAAAACCAAGGAGGCTCTGAAATGGTTGCTGCGAATTACACGATTCGTTGTCAAGTTATTGCGATCCCTGCCCCGGTTGAGCGTTGCTCGTTACGAGGTTCAGCCCGGCCTAGTGAATTGATTCTTCGTGCTGACCCTACGATTACAAAATTGGTCCGTAAACTTCAGGAGGAGATTCGGACCGAGCGACGATTGCAAAGCCGCAATCGACATCTGGAGAACCACCGCACGCTTTCGATTTTTGCCCAGGATTTGGTTGATTTCGAGGTAGCGACGCCAACCCTCCGTGTTGAGGAGGAGATGGCTCGACGGGAGGTTTCCTTCGATTGCAATCGTTTGGACCATCCGCACAACCGTTGGGATGAGGATTCAGGGTACATCCCCCGAGTGCGTTAGGATCGGTGGCTATAGGATCGGTTCTCTCTGCCAGGTATTTTGCCCAAGCAGCAGTATTCGCATCTCGGCGGCCATGAAGAATGAACCCGTGATAGCCACGAGTTCGTCCGGAGCGACCGTTTCGAGCAAGTACTCCCAGGCGGTTGCCGGATGATCAAATGATTGAACCGGTATTTCTTCGTGCCCAATTCTTTGCAGTTCCTCTGTCACTATGGCTGCCAGCCGTTTTGCCTGCAGGGCTCGGAGGTTCTGCTGATATTGGGTCGCGATGAACTGGTCGAAATAGGGGGCAAGAATTGCAACAATTTCGCGAACATCCTTATCCTGACTAACTGCAAGAAGTAAATGGCGTCGGGTGGGTCGAAAGTACTCCTCGAGCGTATCGGCAAGCGCCTGAACCGAAGCACTGTTGTGAGCTGTGTCGAGGATCACCGTCGGTTCATTGCCAATCTGTTCGATACGTGCTGGAAGTCGGGCTGTTGCGAGGCCCTTACGGATGTCATCGTTTCGAATGTGCCAGCCCTGGCGGCGAAGTTCGACAGTGGTGGCAACCGCAACTGCTGCGTTCGTGGCTTGATGTTTACCCAAAAGCGCCAGCCGAGCGTCGTGGAGTTCAAATTCAACGCCCCCGGCATGGAACGAAAAGTCCATGAGACCGTGCGGTTGGGGATCGAGTGCTGCCTGATAGCGGAACTCGAATTGGCGACCCAATTCGAGGAAGCGACAGCCATGTTCACGAGCTGCCTGAACAATCACGTCACGTGGACCGCTGGTCGTAACTCCGCTGATGACGGGGACTCCATGCTTGATAATGCCAGCCTTTTCACGTGCGATCGATACCAGTGAATTGCCAAGCTGCTTTGTGTGATCTCGGCTGATGCTGGTAATCACCGACACGATTGGCATACAGACGTTGGTCGAATCGAGTCGACCTCCCAAACCGACTTCTAACACCGCGAAATCAACCTGTCGATCCGCGAAATATTGTATGGCCAGGGCGGTGGTTACGTCGAAATAGGTCGGTCCCGGGGCAAGTTCAGCGTCGCTGTGCGTTTGCTCACCCAGCTGCTCGACGACGGGTTGCAGATGGTTGATCAGGTTGACGAAATCTCGGCTACGGCAAGGAATGTCGTCGACCACAAACCGCTCTTCAACGCGATGAAGATGAGGCGAGCTGAAAACGCCAACGCGGAACCCGGCGGAACGAAGTATGCTGGCAACCATTGCCCCCGTTGAACCTTTACCTTTTGTTCCTGCGACATGGATGATTTTCATGCCGGCATCGGGGTTGCCAAGCCGGTTTAGCAGCTGCCGCATCCGGTCGAGTTTCAGCTGCCGCTCATGGTAGGGAATGGCCAAAGTCCGCTCGTAGTTGATCCGCCCCATCAGCCAGCGGAGTGCTGTCTGGTAATTCAGCCTGTCGCGATCATCGCTCAGTCGGTCGTTCATGGCTCGCGGGGCACGGTGGAAGTGGCAGAAACAGCAGACACGCATCCTGGCAGCGGTTGAACCTGACTGCAAGGGATCGAAACCGACTTTCGCGACATCCGGGGTGATCCCAGCGCATAAGAAAAGGCCGGCGAGGTGCGGGAAACCTCGCCGGCCTTCGGATGGGGAGACCGACATTGGCGGGAAATCGTCTTTTCGCCAAACCGCGTCGTCGGCCGCCAACCTGGTCAAACCCGCTGGTGGACGGTTGATCGCGATAAGGCACTCTCTCTTCTACCATTGCGATAGAAGAGCACACCACGTGCCAAACTTGTGAAGCCAATCCCCACACACCTCGTTGCTAGCTGTATCAATCCCGGTGTTTTTTCCGATAATGGGAACAAACGGCGTTGTGGATTTTGATCCTCTGCCGGAAGCGGCCTGAGACGTGTTTGTAAGACTTTCCGTCGTCGGTTGTATTTCTTGCTCCCGCTTCCCTGGTGTGGCGAACTACCCTGCCAGCACGTGCGTACCGAAAAGGGTGCGCGGATGGTGGTTGTCGGGTTGAGTAGTTAGCAGGAATTTGAGAGTATTCGGCCACTGACGATGATCGGCTATCGGGCCGATCCACCATGTGTGCTATCATTGTGAGCACCGGCAGCCGTTGGCAGGAAAGCCTCCTGGTAACCAGGGGCTGCCACAGGCAATCTGCTAAACAACCTATCTGTCACCACGCGCATGTTGTTGCTTGAAAATATCGAAAAGGCGTATCGCGAGCCGAACGGTAAGCCTCTGCCGATTCTCGATGTCCCTCATTTTGAGATGGATGCCGGTGAAGAGGTTGTCATCCGTGGCCGCAGCGGTTGCGGAAAAACGACGTTGTTGAACGCAATCGCAGGGTTATTGACCGTCGATCGGGGAAGTATTCAGATCGATAACGTCGAGATCACCAGGCTTCCTGAGGCGGGGCGTGATCGCTTTCGGGCTCGCAATATCGGCTACGTGTTTCAAACGTTCAAATTGCTGCCCGCGTTTACGGCCCTGGAGAATGTGCTGTTGGGCATGACATTCACGGGACAACGAACCGATCGCTCTCGCGCAGTGGAACTGCTGAGTCGCGTCGGGCTGGGACACCGACTCGGGCACAAGCCGGCGGCTCTTTCCGTTGGCGAGCAACAGCGGGTAGCCGTCGCTCGAGCTTTGGCCAACTGCCCCCTTATCTTGCTGGCAGATGAACCAACCGCCAACATTGATCCGGCCCACCAACAACAGGTGATCGATTTGTTGCGAGAAAGTTGCCGCGCAGAAAGAATTGCCCTGTTATTGGTGACCCATGCGACGGAAGTCTCCGACCAATTTGAGCGGGTTGAGGATTTGGAGAACATTAATCGAGTGGTAGAAGGAGACGCAGCAGCCGAGACGATCGACGGCACGGTTTGAAACCCAGCCTCAAGATTTGAAACCCAGCCTCAAGATTTAAAACCCAGCCTCCCAGCATCCCTTTGCGGAACTCCTGGCAGGACTCAACTTTCACCCCCATCCCCGCACAGACCTTCTCATGCCTTTTTGGAAAATTGCGTGGCGAAACATGGAACAACGGGCACTCGCTTCGTCGTTGACCGGTCTCTCAATGGCTCTTGGCGTGGCCGTGATGATTTGTGTGATCGTCATTCATAGTGTGACGGTTCGACAGTTTGAACAGGATGCCCAGGGTTATCACCTGATTGTAGGCGGTAAGAGTGGTCCTCTGCAGCTGGTGTTGAGCACCGTGTATCATCTCGGCAAACCCGACTATCCGATACCCTACAGTTACTACCAGAAATTCGCCGCTGGTGAGTTTGCGGACGTGACAAAACTAGCCGTTCCGTACTGCCTGGGCGATAGCTACGAAGCACCGAACGGAAAGCTTTTTCGGGTGATTGGAACCACCCCAGACTTGTTTGACAAGATCGTATATCAGAAGAACCAGGACGGTTCCGATCGGCGATATAAATTTCGCGCAGGTAGGAATTTCAAGGCCAACAATTTTTTTGAGGCCGTTGTTGGTTCGGTGGTTGCTTCACAGGCGGGGCTTCAGGTGGGCGACCCGCTTAATCCCACACACGGTATTAGCGGTACAGGAGAGAAACATCGACAATTCAAGATTGTCGGCATCCTGGCACCAACTGGCACGGCAAACGATCGCGCCGTGTTCGTGAACATTGAAGGGTTTTATTTGCTCGAAGGGCACGCGCTTTCCCGACCTGAGGGAGTTGCCGTTGAAGAACTGGTCTACTCCACCCCTGTCGGAACCGCGAATGACGGATCTCCAGTCGAACCTCTGGCCGACCAACTGCGGGAAGTGACCTCGATTCTAGTTGTTTGCAATAACGAGTTCGGGCCGCTCGTTCTCGACGCAGCTATCAATAAGAGCAAAGAGCGAATCGCGCAGGCTGTTTCTCCCGTGAGTGAAGTCGCTCGCATGTTGGACCGGATTGTAGGACCGATGCGTTTGATCCTCCTTGTAATGACAATCTTGATCCTGATTGTTGCAGGAATCAGTATCCTGGTCAGCATTTACAACTCCATGAGCGAGCGGAGCCACGACATTGCGGTGATGCGAGCCCTGGGGGCAAGTCGACGCGCGGTCATGAGCATCATTCTTGTAGAGTCAATCCTGCTCTCCCTATGCGGTGGCCTCGTGGGTATGCTGTTAGGGCACGGGTTGATCGCTTTGGCCAGTCCGTATGTTGAATCGCACACGGGCGTGACGCTCAGTTTATTCCAATTTGATTGGCAAGAAATGACCCTCCTGCCCGGGTTGTTGTTGTTGGCAACGGTTGTCGGCTTTCTCCCGGCCCTGGCCGCCTATCGAACCGACGTCGCCAAATCACTCAGTGTGGGCTAGACGAACGCCCGAACAGTGCCAGCCTGGTGAAAAACCATTTTCCCAAAATTTGTAAACCAGTAGAATGAAGGTTCAGCAGTTGCCGCAACCAACCCTTGTTCTGGCTGATTCCAATCACCTGAATACAACAGTATGACAAGCACATCATGTTCTCCAACAATATTTTTGGTTTGGTTTTTTTTTCCTGCTCACTGATTTTTGGGAGCACGTCGCTACAAGCATGTCCGTTCTGCAGCGCCACCTCTCAAACGCTCAGCCAGGAAATGGATTCGTCAGACGCAGTCGTCCTGGCGCGGCTTGTCAAAGGGGCGCTCCCTCCGGAGAATGGCCCCGACGCGCTGGGACGCTTTGGAGTGATCGATCCTGACACAGGGATTGCGACTTTTAAGATCTACAAAACGCTCAAGGGCGAACCTTTGCTGAAAGGCATCGAAAACATCGACGTCGTTTTCTTCGGCCCACCCGAAAAAGATAAATCGTTCCTGATCACGGGAATTGGCGCGGAAAAGGTTGACTGGAGCACGCCGCTACCTTTGTCGGACAAAGCCGTCGAATACGTCGAACAACTGCCGAATTTGCCGGCCGAAGGGGCCGCGAGGCTGGAATTTTTCCAGCAGTACCTGGAAGATGACGACCCCCTTTTACGGCAAGATTCCTATGACGAGTTTGCCCGCGCGCCATACGACGAGGTGATTGCGCTGGCGGATCGACTGGATCACGATCAGCTCGTCGAATGGATTTCCAGTTCAACCGTCGGACCCAGCCGGCGACGACTCTACCTCACCATGCTGGGTGTGTGTGGTGACCAAGGCGATCTGCCCATGCTGGAGGAGATGATCTTTTCGGACCACCGCGAAGTCGAACCCGGTGTAAAACAACTCGTGCAAGCCGGGTTATCGCTCGGGGGCCCTATCGCTTTACCCTTGGTGACCGAGGTCGTGCGGACCCATGAACGATCTAGAAAGCTCGGTCTCGATGCGATGATCGCCTGTTACGTCAAACTGGCAGGTCCAGAAGTGCTCCCCGCGATCAACGAACGATTTTTGAAAAATACCAAGGCTGAATACACCCATACCTACAACACGTTGATGGCGCTACGCTTCCATGGTGAAGAGACGGATGTCATTCCACGTGAACGGTTGCTTGAGTCGGTGCGGCTCTTGTTGGATCATCCCGACTTTGCCGACCAGGTCATCCCTGATCTGGCCCGCTGGGATGATTGGGAGATTCTGGATCGTCTCGTTGCCATGTTCCACAGTGCCGATGATCGGAGCTTTGTGCGACAACCTATTGTCACCTACTTGATCGTCGCAAGCGAACAGGAGGGCGACGTCGGTACCCGTGCGAAGAACGCGCTCAAAGAACTGGAATCGCTGGATCCCGAAGCGGTCGAGCGAGCCCGCAGCTTGATGGCCTTCGGCTACTTGGGAAGGTCGAGGCCAGCCGGAGACAGCACCAATTACACCCGCCAGGGCGATCCCGAAAAAGAGGCTTCGTCCGATCCTGCCAGCCCCGCCGCAGGCAATGCCGGACAGGAGAACTCCCAGGAGCCAGGTTCCGGAGAAGCGACCCGTCCGACAGGTACGGATACCGACGTCGCCGATATTCCCGATCCAGCCGATCCCCAGTTTAACGCCGGCATTACCCCCACGACCACGGTAGCGCTTCAGGAAGATACCCCGCAAAAAGAAGCCAGCCCAAATCGTGCGCGACCCTCCGAAGCGAAGCCAGCCACCCCTGAGGGGACTGACACGACTGCCACCGTGGCGGCAACTGCCTCCACACCCATCACCGATCCCGAGCCACCGTCAAGCGTGACTACAAGCCGTGAGCTTGACACACCCGCACCTCCAAACAGGACGATGATCCTTGCTGTTCCCCTCTTGGCAGGGGTCTTACTGATGGGATTGTTTTGGCTGATCTTGAAAAGTGGATCCGCGTGACCTGAGATTGCTGCATGTTAGAATAATGGAGGTGTGCCGCGATCCTGGCAACCCGCCTGATTGGAATTGCCACATCCTGAAAGGTACAAGGATCAGGCGTTGCGTCGCTCCTTAAGGGTGGTCTGAACTCGGAAAAATTTAGCGACAGGTAAACAGGAAAACTCCAACAAGAACTGAAGGGTTAACGAACGACCCGTGGCACGAGCCGTTGAATCGTGACCACGTAGCAGCACGTTTTTCGAGATACCAACCACCCCAGGGCCAGGAGATCGTCAGGGCTAAATCCTTTTCGTGTCAACGAACAAAATCATGTCCACAATTGTCTCCATGTCATCGACCTCGCTTGACGAAGGTGATTCTCCGGAACGGCTCAATCGCCATACGGCGCTTGAGTACCGTGCCCTACACACAGGTGCCGTCGCCGGCTTGATACTTGGTATCGCATCGGTCTTTACCCTGGCAATTGCCACCAGCAGCTTAGAAGCTTGTTTAATGGTATGCCCGATTCCCTTGATCGCGATGTTTATTTCCCTCCGGGCGTGGCTGCAAATCCGCCGGCATAGTGACCAATACACGGGACGCCCCCTCGCCATCGCCGGGTTCGTGCTGGCTACCTTCTTTCTTGTGACTGGAGTCGGCTACGGTAGCTACGTGTATGCGACAGAAGTTCCCGAAGGTTACACACGCATAACGTTCGGGAAAATGAAACCGAATCAAATCGAAGAGCGCGGCAGAAAGCCCATTCCTGATGATCTAGCTGCACTGCAAGGCCAAAAGATCTTCATCAAGGGTTACATTCGCCCCGATTCACTGGCAGTGCGGAAAAACGCTAAAGCTTTTCTCTTGGTACGAGACAATAATCAATGTTGCTTTGGCGATTTTTCCAAGATCAAATACCACGATCAAATCCAAGTTGATTTGCAGGGCCCGTTGACCGTGGACTATTCGACCGGGATTTTTCGCATAGGCGGTACCCTGCACATTCATCCGGAGAATCTGTTGCGCGGACCGGGGACTCCCGTGTTTTCACTGGTAGCCGATTATGCAAAATAGGCTCCGGGCGATTCCGGAATTGGCGATGGCCTGCCCGAAGCAATTCGTCTCCATCCCACATCCGACTCAATCCGACGTCAGCTACCATGCCATTTTCTCGCAGAGTCAACTGTCTAGGCCTTACACTGCTCATAGTCGTTCTCGGGACGATTTCTGGATGCGGATCGACTGCGATTACGACTGCCAACGGCGCCGCCAGCCGGGTCGCACCAACAGTTTTGGACGATGAAGCTTCCCCCCGCTCAACCAACGAAAGTCCTGCTCCAGGTAAGATGAACCCCGCACCAGCCGCGAAACCTGAAACTGCTCCACCGGGAACCGCAACCGAAAGTGCAACCGTTGAAGTACCGGCTGCTTCGACACGTTTGGTCGACAAAACGTTCGACGACATCAAATTCGATATTGCACCCGATGCACCATTTGAACGTTCGTTACTTACGCCAGAAATAGAAGCGCTCGCTGGCCAGCGGATTCGCATTCGTGGCTACATTCTGCCAACGGCACAAAAACGCGGGATCAAGCAATTTGTCCTGGTGCGCGATAACCAGGAGTGTTGTTTTGGACCTGGTGCTGCACTTTACGATTGTATTCTCATAAGAATGCAACCAGGGAAGACGGCCAAATTCTCGATCCGGCCAGTGGCCGTCGTCGGCAAATTTGAAATCCAAGAATTCAAAGGGCCAGATGGCCGGCATCTGGCGATCTTTCAAATGCGTGGCGAAGAGGTCAAGTGACCTGTCGGTTTGTTGTGGCGACAGCAAGTGCCAGGCAGAAACGAATCACCATGCCGGGAGATTTCGCTAGCCGTTCCCGCCGGAATACAGGTTGCCCGGACAACCGGTCAAAAAGATCACCTTCGGTACTTCTGGTTATGCAAATTGTAACGGCGAAGAGGACCCACTTAGGACGGCTCGGGCCGCGGAGGGATCTTTTTTCAGTTGTCACGTGCAGCCTGCCTGCCTGGCCGAACCACGGGGCTCAGGATCCCCTGCCGCTGCAACCCCAGTTCGCCTCAGGCCGCGTTCCTGGCGTGGGGGTGGGCAGTTTTGGGGTGTCGAACGGGCGCTCGTCTCGTTCGCGTCTGGAGCCCTCTCGGACTACCACAGTTGCCACTGGTCAAAGGTCAACACGTAGATGCCCAACAGCAGGTTGGTTATCGCATGGGCTGCCACGCAATCCCAAATGTTCTTGGTGCGTATTAGCAGCCAGGTAACCATTCCGAACCATGCCAGAGAGGCAAAGATCTCGCCGAGGTGGGCCAGGGCTGGAAATCCAGTGCCCATTAGAATGGCCATGCCGGTGGCGGTTCCGATCGGGACGTTCCACCAATCAGGAGCCACGACAAACCGCATCAAAAATGCCCGATAGAACATTTCCTCAATAATCGGTACGAGCAGTACCAGTCCTGTAAAACGTATTGCGAGAAACAGACAGGCCCAAACGGGCGTTGCCGCAAGCTGCTGGAGCGGGTTGTAGGCAGGCCGCTCTCCCAGTTCAAGCCATTGGTCGAGGCCCACTAAAGCCAAGAGTTTGGATTCCAACTGCAGACGGCAGAGGCCAACCCAAACGAAAATGCCCACAACTCCAATGACCAGTGCAAGCGGTGAAACCCGAAGCGGAAAAACTCGGTATGCAGGCCAGACAAACAGGAGTACAGAAGCTGTTAAGAGGATTTTCACCGTGTAAACAATCGGATAATTCTCGTAGTAGATGGTCACGCCGAAAATATTCCGGCTACCGGCTGCCCGCTCCATCTGCTGGCGGGCCTGGAGGGCTTCCGGATCCATCACTTCGCTTTCTGAAATTGGTTCCGGCTGAGACGGTTCACACGTTTGGACGAGCATGTACACCACCAACGGCAGCACAAATGGCAGCCAGCGGTAGCGCTCAAACAGGTGTGAAAGCCGATATTCAGGAACGGTCGTGGTATCTGCGGCTGCCATTGGGGGATAATTCAGAGAAATTAACAAATTTGGGTGTGGCTTCGATGATCCAGCGGTGTATTATAAAAGCTAGGTTGTTGGTTGGCGGGTTGCCATCGCGGTGACCCTGTATCTTAAAGGCGCCTCCCTCACGATAGCTGGGCGGGGCGCAGACGGGCGAAATTGACTTTGGAGATCCATCCGATGAACACCTCGCTGTAATCTGCCGGGAGGAGCCACCTCCCCTGCGATCGCACCGTGCGTGGTTTCTGATGGTGGCATACGCTCGGGCTCCCCGATACAGTTCGTGGTGCGTTTGCGCAGACTTTGCTGCCCGATCGCTGGTGGTTCGCCTAACACAGGTTCACGCAGCGTAAAGTTGACCAAAGATTCACCCAACCCAACCTGAACGGCCTGATTGAAAATTTTCACAAACACCCTGAACCGGGGAACTCCGGTTTTGTAAGTAGTTGCAACCGAGCGACGAACTGTCCCACCGGACAGAAGAAGATTTGAGACAAAGAGATGAACCTGTACAATCTAAGAAATATTGGCATATCCGCCCATATTGATTCTGGCAAAACGACGCTGAGCGAGCGGATTTTGTTCTACGCCGGGCGAATCTACAAAATGGAAGACGTCCGTGGTGGTGGCGACGGTGCCACGATGGACCATATGGAGCTTGAAAAAGAGCGCGGTATTACGATCACCAGCGCGGCCACAACGGTCGACTGGAAGGGGCACACCATCAATCTGATTGATACGCCTGGCCACGTTGACTTTACGGTTGAAGTCGAGCGGAGCCTGCGTGTTCTTGACGGTGCTGTGCTCGTGTTGTGTGCGGTTGGTGGTGTGCAGTCCCAATCGATGACCGTTGACCGGCAAATGAAACGCTACCATGTGCCACGTTTGGCGTTTATCAACAAAATGGACCGAACCGGAGCCAACCCTGTATCGGTTGTTGAGCAGGTTCGCGAAAAGCTTGGCTGCGATGCCGTTTTGATGCAAATCCCGATTGGCAAAGAAGCCAACTTTGAGGGGATTGTCGATCTGATCACAATGAAGGCAGTTTATTTCGATGGCAAATATGGCGAAGTGATCCGCGAAGATGAAGTGCCAGCCGAACTGGCCGACGAGGCTAATGCTGCGCGATCCCAAATGCTGGAAGCGTTGTCGATATACAGCGACGAATTGATGGAATTTTTACTGGCGGAAGAAGATGTTCCGGAGCAACTAATCCACCGGGTAATCGGGGAGGCAACCCGTCAGCAGGATCTGACTCCCGTCTACATGGGAACTGCATACCGCAACAAAGGTGTGCAACCCCTGTTGGATGCCATTACACGCTACCTTCCTTCCCCGTTGGACCGCGAGGTCACGGCCAATAATCCGATGGAGGAAGGCAAGAAACTCTTGCTTGAAACCAACCCTGACAGACCTTTTGTGGGTATGGCTTTCAAGATTGTCGACGACGAGTTTGGTCAACTCACCTACATACGGATTTACCAGGGTACCATTCAAAAAGGTGCACAATACTTCAATCAGCGAACTGGCAAGAAGGATCGCTTTAGCCGAATTGTTCGCATGCATGCCGACAAGCGCGAAGAGGTGAATGCTGCATCGGCGGGCGATATTGTGGCCATCATGGGAATCGAATGTGCCACTGGGGATACCTATTCGGCAAAGCCAAAGTATTGCACGCTGGAAAATATGTTCGTGGCTGATCCGGTCATCAAAATGTCCATCAATCCGCTTTTCCGGGACAATGTCGATAAACTCATCAAGGCGCTTCAGCGATTCCGAAAAGAAGACCCGACCTTTCAAGTCGCGACTGATGAAGAAACGGGGGAAATGATCATCTCAGGTATGGGTGAGTTGCACTTGGAAGTCTATGTCGAGCGGATTCGCCGTGAATACGGTGTCGAAGTTGAAGTGGGGGCTCCCAAAGTCAGTTATCGGGAGTCGGTCACCAAGACTGTCGCTTTTGACCACAAACGCAAGAAACAAACTGGCGGATCAGGCCAGTACGGTCATATCGTGGGCGTGTTGAGTCCCTTGACCGACGAAGAAAAAGAAGAGGTCGACGGAGACTTACTGTTTATTGATAACGTTACAGGAGGCCGGATCCCCAAACAGTACATTCCCAGCATCGAAAAGGGAATTCGCAACATGATGGCCAAGGGCCCCGTGGCAGGTTTTCCAGTTGTCGCGCTCAAGATGGAATTGAATGACGGTAGCTATCATGATGTCGATAGCTCCGACATGGCGTTCATGCTTACCGCGCAGCAGTGCTTTCGTGAAGTCTTTCCCAAAATGAAACCGGTGCTGCTTGAGCCAGTGATGCTGATGGAAATCGAGGTTCCGGAAGCGTTTCAGGGAAACGTCGCGGCCAATCTTTTCAGCCGTCGTGGAATCGTTAATTCCACCAATGTTCAAGCGGGAATTTGTACCATCATAGCTAACGTCCCCCTGGCAGAGAACTTTGGGTATGCAACCGATTTACGCAGTCTCACCCAGGGGCAGGGTACCTTCATCATGGAACTTTTCAAGTACCGACCCGTACCGGCCAACATTCAGGCCGAGGTGATCGCAGAGCGGAAGGCTGAATTGCAACCCGCCTGATTGCGCGCTGCCCTCTGGCGATCAAGACGTCCATGCATGGCCCGGTTAGGACAAGCTCTGATGACCGACAAGGCAATTATGGCTCACGGAATCGCAGGCCGATTGTTTCCAAACGGGAAAGCCCGCATCCCTGCTTAGCGATCGAACCCTTTTTAGTGATCGAACCATTTTTGGACGAGATGCACCGTGGCAGCACGGCCTGCTCGGGCAATGGAAGTTGTAAGCGGTATTTCTTTTGGACAAACGGCAACGCAGTTTTGCGCGTTTCCACAAATTTGAATACCGCCGGGCGCAGTGAGGGATTCTATCCGCTCGCCAGAATCTGATTTGCCCGTTTCGTGGGAGTTGAAGAGTATGGCCTGACTGATCGCTGCAGCACCGAGAAATCCCTTGTCGAAATCTCCAAGTTTTCTTTGTTTGAATTGTTCCTCGCTTTCCCCCACCCGTTGCTGCGGCTCAATTTTCTGGTATTGGGGGCAAGCCTCCAGACAGCAACCGCAGGTCATACATTCAGCTAGCGGATAACGACGTTGCTGTGACTTTTGAGACTCTTTTGGTCCTGGACCACGATCGGTGTAATCATCAACTGGGACCCAGCCTTTAATCCGTTGCAATGCACGGAACATCCGTTCGCGGTTTACTACCAGATCACGCAATACGGGAAACTTCGACATGGGACGCAATTCGATTTCCTCGGGGTGCTCGGCCAGAAGAGTATCGATCAGTGCACTGCAAGCTTGTTGCGTCCGCCCATTGACGAGCATTGTACAAGAACCACACACTTCCTCGAGGCAATTGCACTCCCAAGCGACGGGAGTGGTCTTGTTGCCCGCAGCATTGGTTGCCGAAGCCGCGATCTTCTGCAACACGCTGATAACGTTCAAATTCGGTTCGTACGCAATGCGATGCCGCTCCCAACGGCTAGGCTGGCCGGGGCCATTTTGACGAAGCACACGAACATCAAAGGTTGACGGCCCACGATCCTTGGAAGGTACCACCATCTTGTGCAGACCTCTTTGCTTGGCGTTCGCCAGGGCAACTGTGACAATCTTTCGCCAGGGCAACTGTGACAATCTGTTGAAAGGGAGTTTCAGGGGATTGTAGGCCGAAAACAGATCATCTCCAAGACAACAAAACATACTTTACGGAGAGCAGGCGTCGCCCTTTGGCACCCAGTCCATCTGCCGGCAACTCTTTTTGACCAACTGCAACAGGGTCGAGTTCCCGCCATCGGACTCACGACCTGCAAGGGTCATGCCCAGAACGGGATTTTAGCTGGAGGTGCTGGCTGGTGTGGCCGGCATTGCAGCTTTCGTTTTCTGCTGTTGATCAATTCGGTGACGCCACGTTTCCTCAATAATGTTTCCACCGACGATTCCGTACAATCGGGGGCGCGGTGGAATCAGCGTCGTATCGACTTCTTCGTAGGACAACTCTGGTTCGCCATCTCGGTCAAAGGTTGCGATAGTGGTCTTGAGCCACTTACGGTTCTTTTCTGCGAAGGCGTCGCACCAGGCGTCGGCCTGACGTTGTCTCTCGGCAGGATCTTCGGCTTCGACACCAACCATCTCAAATTCAGGTTTGTAGTGAGCACCACGGCACTCGTCGCGGGCAAGGGCACCCTTGACGATTGCTTTGGCGATCCAAAACATATCGATCAATGCTCTGGTGAACACGACGTTTTGGTTGGTCCAGTTGCCTGTATCAGAAAGGGCGCATCGTTTGGCGCGCTCAGCGAGGTCGCAAATAGAGCCGTAGGCAGAGTCAAGGGATTTGTTGTCGCGGACAACGAGGGCCGCTTCCTGCATCGTTTCACCCAATTGGTGGTGGATGTGATACGGGTTTTCGTCCCCGCCCGAGCGGCGCAAGAACGCTTTGTGTTCCTTTTCCTTGATTGCCCGCCGGTCCCGGTGCAGCAGATCGTACTTTTCATCGTGGGTCGAATCGGGCAGTGACTCAATCATATTTTTCACGCACGGTCCGACGAAAAGCCCAGTGAAGATACACGAGAGCAGCGAATTGGCTCCGAGCCGATTGGCACCGTGGTAGAGATAGTCACACTCACCAATTGCGTAGAGGCCCGGAATATTCGTCTGCTGGTTCCGGATCGAGCCGGCAACCAGACCACCTTCGCTTGTCCGTTCATAGTCTGCCCAAATCCCCCCCATGGAGTAATGCATAGCCGGAAATATTTTCATCGGAACTTCGCGGGGGTCAACTCCCTGGAACTTCTGGTAAATATGCAGGATTCCACCAAGTTTTTGATCAAGCTCCTCCCGTGGAATATGGGTTAAATCAAGATACACGCACTGCTTGTTCGCCTCGACACTCAAACCTTCATTGACACAAACGTTGTAGATTTCCCGGGTCGCGATGTCACGTGGTACCAGATTTCCGTATTCGGGGTACCTTTCCTCGAGAAAATAGTAGCGTTCTTCGTCCGGGATTGAATTCGGTTCACGTTGATCCTGGGGTTTGCGTGAGACCCACACGCGGCCACCTTCTCCACGAGCACTCTCACTCATCAGCCGGCACTTGTCGGAACCGGGAATGGTTGTGGGATGGACCTGGATAAACTCTCCGTTGGCATATCTGGCACCAGCCTGAAGGGTACGGCTGACGGCGCTCCCGGTGCAGGCCATCGACATGGTGCTCCGCCCGTAGACCAGACCACATCCCCCGCTAGCAATAATGACTGCGTTAGCCGGAAACGCGCGAATCTCCATGGAAATAAGGTTCTGAGCGACGGCGCCACGGCACCTGCCATGGTCGTCCAGGACGGGGCCCAGGTAATCCCATCCCTCATACATTTCGACCAGCCCCTCGCTGCACCGGCGTCTTACTTGTTCATCCAATGCGTAGAGGAGTTGTTGTCCGGTCGTGGCTCCAGCAAATGCAGTGCGTTTGAACAAGGTCCCGCCAAAGCGACGGTGATCTCGAAAGCCTTCGGTGGTGCGATTAAACGGTACCCCAAGCCGGTCCATCAAATCGATGATGTGGGGAGCCGCATAAACCATTTCTTTGACGGGGGGTTGATGTTGTAAGAAATCGCCCCCGTAGACCGTGTCATCGAAGTGAAGCCATTCGTCGTCTCCCTGATGGCGTGTGGTTGCGTTGACACTATTGATACCGCCCTGAGCACACACGCTATGGGACCTTTTGACCGGCGTGAGACTCATGCAATCGACCTGAATCCCGAGTTCTGCCAGCTTCATGGTGGCTGCCAGACCGGACAAGCCACCACCAACGACTAAGACACGCTGTTGGGCCATGAATAAGATTCTTTCTTGATGTGGTTGGGATGATTTTTTAACTACCGATCTGGTTTCCTGTTGTTGCGCGCGACTTGGTCTTTGTCGCCAGATTTGGGAGTTCCCCGTTTGCCGTCCTGCGGCTTGATTTCTCTAGATTCAAGACGATGTTCGTACATCTGTTTTTCAATGGCAATCGCATCCTGGAGCTTTTCACCATGCCCAACGTCCCACATTCCCCACAAGGCGCCCAGTCCTACGAAGGCTAATACGAGTCCAAATCCGAAGCAAACTTTAAGTGCCCAGTTTTGCGATCGAGGAGTGGACCATACACCCCACGTGATCCCCATCGTCCAGATGCCATTGGCCAGGTGATAAACGCAGGCCAGGATGCCGATTGCGTAGAGGATCACCACAACCGGGCTTTGCAACACCAAACCAGCACTCGAAGCCGCGGCGTACGGATCGAACTCGGCGCCTCCAAAGGGTTTGGCGACCTCCCGGATCCACAACTCGAAATGGAACCAGCCGTTCATCTGAAACACGTGCCACATGATGAACAGAAAGGCGATCATTCCAGTCCAGCGCTGCAGGGTATAGCGCCAATTCGCCGCATAGCGATACTCGTTTTGGTTGGGAAGGGCGCCAGCGACAATCACCACTCCTATGACGGCGTGGAACAGAATTGGCAGGAAAATAAACACCCACTCAACAACCGGCAGCAAGGAACCAAGGCTGTCAATTTGGTAGACGTTGTGCTGGAATGCGGCTGGACCGTCGAGCACGCTTGCATTGGTCGCCAGGTGGAATACCAAGAACGCGCCAACCGGGACAAGCCCCGTGAGCGAATGTAAACGTCGGATCAAGAATTCGTGCCGTACTAAAAAAGAAGGGGACAAAGCCTCCACACCAGACTCCTTCCTCTGCCAATCAAGGGGAAAATATGCCTTTCAGACCGTGCGCCATCAAGCCATCCGCCCGGGAGAGAAACCTCTCACCGTCAACAATGTAGGATGTGCGCGTGTGAAGTGGCAAGAAGGTTGGCAGAAATCTGTACGGAAAGCTGGCGGGCTGGCCCCACACCCGATCCCCATATTTGACCCAGGCACCGACCGGGGTCAGACCGCCGCGTCTCGATCCCACCCGGGCGGCGGTTGAGCAAGAAATCTGTTTGCGGTCAGCCGGAGATTGCGACCCCACCGGAGATGTAGCCCAGGGCGGCACACCGCCGCCCAGAACTCAGCTCGACGGGCTGTTTTGGGCCTCAGTTGCAGGTTTGGGCTGCTTGTCTGAGTTGTCGTTAGCGTCCAATTGGTCGGCGATGCGGCGGTGCTCGTCAGCCTGCTCGTTCTTGCCGAGTCTGGCCATCGTAGCAGAAAGGTGGCGGTGAGCATCCGCGTGTTGCTTGTCGAACTCAACCGCATTGGCGAACGATTTCGAGGCAAGCTTGGAATCACCCATCTGGCCGTAAGCCAGTCCTCGTCGGAAGTAATGCTCGGCCTCGCTTGGTTCCAGGCGGATTGCCTCGTTGAAGTCATCGATGGCTTTTTCAAAATCGGCCAACTGCATGTAGGCCAACCCCCGATTGACGTAGGCAGGCGTATAGCGATCACTCTGGGCGATCGCCTCACTGTAGGCCTGAATGGCCTCGTGCAGCTTGCCGATACCCGTGTAGGAATACCCTTGCCAGAGGTGGGCACGCGGATCGTTAAAGTCAATCGATGCAGCCTCTTCAAAATCTGAAATGGCCAAATCATCTTCGTCGATGTAGTGGAAACAGATTCCTCGCCGAAAATAAGATTCTCCCAATTCTGGATTCAGAGAGATTGCCTCGGAAAACGATGTAATCGCGTCGCCAATTTCACCAAGTAGTCGCTCAGCAACACCTTGAGTGTGGTAAACTGCGGCCTTTGCGGGGGTGGCCTCGGGAGTTTCGGGAAGCAGTTTCACGAGTGTCGTGCAATCGGTAATCGCGTCCTGGTACGTCTGCTTCCGCAGTTCTTCGTCGCCGGTTGTTTTGCCCAACTCGATATGAATGGCAGCTTTGGTCAGGTAACCCTGTACAAAAGGCATGTTATCTTCTTCCGGTTTAAACAATTTGATCGAGTCCAGGACGGCCTGGAGTGCTGGAACATATTGCTCGGCCTGCATCAGAGTTGCTCCCAGAACGAAGTGTGACTCGTGATCATCAGGATCCAGTTCAATCGATTTCTGGATGTCGACCAAAGCCTTGTCCAATTTGCCTTGGTTGGCATAGCCTTGCCCGCGGAGCCGATAGGCCTCCGGGTTTTCTTCGTTCATCTTGATGGCCCGATCCATCAGCTTGACACCCTGGGAGGCTCCTCCAAGCAGAATCATCGCCTTTCCCAGGCCGAAAACGGCGTCGTAGTTCGACCGGTCTTCTTCGATGGCGGCCTGAAAATCTGGCAGCGAGAGCTCAACAGCGCCCAATTCCTGGTAGACCTTTCCACGCCCCACCAAGGCCTCCACAAACTTCGGATTCTTGTCAAGGGCTTCCTTGTAGTCTTTCAGGGCCGAGTCATAGTCCTCGATTTCGGCAAACGCAAGGGCGCGGGCGGCGTAGCCGTTCGGGGCATAGGGAATCTTTTGAATGGCTTCGGTAAACGCGGCAATGGCTTCTTCAGGTTTGCCCTCTTCGAGGTGAGTTTGACCTGCCTTCATGGCCTGTTCATACTCGGCGGCAATGTCTTGTTGACCCCCTGAGACCTGAGCCTGGGCCACTGACCCGCTGAGTAAATAAACGGACACGAGAACAAGGCTGAGACTGATCGTGGAAAATGGTGTCAACAATCGGAGAAAACTCATGGTTTTTGCCTCGGGCAGCGGGATCGAACGCAGAATGCCCAGCCAGGGACTGGGGCACATGTAAAACTGGGGCACATGTAAAACTGGGGCACATGTAAAACTGGGGCACATGTAAACTCGCCGAGCAATCAAGCGACGGGCATTCCGCTCGGATCTCTACTGGATCGTACCACGCTGTTGAAATCGAGCCCGTCGAATGGGGCAGTCCCGCAGAGAAAACTCCGGCACATCATGCCGGTCCTAATGGTCATACGGGCCTCGCCACGGCAAGGTTCGCAAAAGACTGGGACACCGGATTCCAGGGAGATTGGGAATCTGGAATGACTGGGAAACCAAAACCAGGGATTCTTGGTAGAAATTCAGGAGTGGCCCTGTTTTTCCTGAATGGAGGTGTCCGTTCCGAGCGTTCTACAGGCGTGGCGCCTTCTTCGGCTTGACATCGCTCTTGCCAGCCAGGGCAAAACGGCTGTATCGCTTGCCGGTCCGGTTGTATTCCGTGGCGAATGCTTCGGCATCCTCTGGCGTGAAAGGACGGTCAAGGGTTCGCTTGAACTTTTGGTATTCGTAAAGATGAACGACGTAATTCGGTTCTGGCTTGGGCCTGCCATATTCGTCGAGATCATCATCCTCCGCCAAATCTCTCTCTTTAGCGTCCGATTCCGGCTCGGGAACCGGTTCATCATTGGAAGTTTTTCGCTTGCGGCTCCCCGATGCTTTCGAAGCAGCTGCATCCGACTTTGCAGGAGCCTCCGCTTTGGCGTCAATGTCATCAGCGTTGCCAGCGTCATCAGCGTCGTTCTCACGGTTGTCTACCTCGTCATGGTCATCCTTCACGTCGTATTCGTTGTCGTCCACGAGGTCGAATTCTTCGTTAAAAAGATCGTCGTCGTTGTCGGTGGCCATTGAGGGACGCCCTGCGTTCGGTTCGAGTTTAAGGTTGTCAAATTCAAAAAATACGGGAATGTTGGGAGTTGAAGCATTTCAAACCGTTTAGCACTGCCGTTTAGTATTGAATGAATTGGTGGGTCCGTCAACGGGCCCGGAAGCCAAGCGGTACCGCTGGTTGGTGACCGCCGCCCCGACTTGATTTTCTGTAACAGGCCCTGGCACGGCATTGGACACCAGCCGACCGAGTCTTGTGGGCACCTTGCCCCTTTTATGAATGGCAACGGATCGAGCGATCTTGCGGCTGGGCGTACTGCCCTAACTCATCATCCAAGGGTAGCGGTACGGCGATTGCCTGGCTATCCAAGCACAGCCCGAGCCACCGTCGCCTATTCAGAGAACCGGCGGCGGTTCGTTTCGGGCCACGTCGATCGCCTTGGTAAGCGTGGCATCATCAACTACCGTCTCAAGGATACTATTGTCGACCTTGACGAAGCTCACGTCGCTTTGGGTAATGTCTTCGACGCCACGATAACCGGCGGCGTATTCTTTGTTTCCGTTGACTTGGCCAGAGATCGCCTGCGTAGCACGACGTGTGTCGATATCGGGATGCACTCCGAACTTGCTGATCGGACGATCGTGGGGCGAAAAGAACTTGGCAGTCGTCAAGCGAATTCCAGTGCCGGCATGACCTAGCGAGAAAATACCCTGAACTGAGCCCTTGCCGTAGGAGCGGCTACCGATGATCTTACCTCGCTTGGTGTCTTTGATGGCTGCGGCAAAAATCTCACTGGCGCTGGCACTGTCTCCGTCGATCAAAACGACCAAGGGTACCCGCCAAGTGCCCCCACGATGAGCACGATAGTCAAATGTCTCGGCATGGCTGCGTCCGCGTGTCGAAACGATTCGCCCGCTGGCAACGAACTTGTCAACCAGTTCGACACTTGCCGTGAGCAGCCCTCCCGGGTTGCCGCGCAGGTCAATGACCAGACTTTTCATTCCCTGGCGGTGAAGTTCCCAAAGGGCTGACTCCATGTCGGCGGCAGTCGCCTTCTGGAACGCTGGGATCTTGATGTATGCAACCCCGCTGGATGGATCCACGATTCCGACGTCTTCCAGGCTGGGGACATCGACGTGCTCGCGTCGCACTGTGATCGTTTTGGAAAACTGGCCAGTGCGTTCAATCGTGATACGGACGAAACTGCCTTCCACGCCCGTCAACAAGCCGGCAGCTTCGTCTGTCGACAGCTCGCTGGTTTTCTGCCCGTCAACTGCAACAATTCGGTCCCCTTCAAGAATCCCGCTTCGTTTAGCGGGACTTCCTGGAATGACATGGACAATCAACAGCGCGCCATCATCCGCCTTGAGCTCAACACCCAAGCCGACAAAGTTGCCTTCAATTTGTGAGTAAACGTCGCGCAGCTGATCGGCGGTCAAGAATGCCGAGTAACTGTCCAGCCCGTCAGCTGCTGCCGCTATAAATTCCATCAGTACTGCCGATTCGCTTAGTCCAGTTCGGTAACCGACAAGACGGGCGATTTCCGCAGCTTTCGTCGAGGCGTCGTGCGACGTCTGGATACCTGAGCGGACTGTTATTTGGCGTATCTCGCGATGTATCCGCGCCAGCTGATCCTGGTTGGTGCTGAGATGGTGTAGGCTGCAAAACTCGCGATCTGCCAGGGCGATTTCCAGAGATCGCACACCCCGATACACCAGTTTTTTCCAGGGAGGTACCTCAAAATAATGCGTATCGATCTTGCTCAAAAGTTCACTGTACATCTCCAACGCTTGGTTCGCGTTGAGGGTCTCGACCGACCGCCTAAAGCTGCGGTCGTCAAGCCGACGGTCAAAGCTGTAATGGAGGCGGGCATTGTCGAACCGTTGCTGCAGAGCATGCTGCCCCGGATGGTTTCGCAAAGCCTCTTCGTAATGGGCTAACGCGTCGCCCCAGGAGCCATCCGCTTCAAGAGATCGACCTTGGTCCAGAATATTGCTGACAACCTTGGGAGCCAATCCGTCAGACGCCTGAACCGTCCCCGCGTCTGATACCTGAGCATCAGAATAAGCAGAATTGCTGGCCAACAGCACGGTGGCTACCAGGATCGCGAAACTTCGCTTCATTAATTCAAACCCAAACGTCATGCGTTCATTCCGTGACACGTGAGAGGTGGCTTTCGCGCTGTTTTAACACACTTGGCCGGCTAGCGGGGTTAACCAACCGATTGTAACGGTTCGACCGGGTAACCGGATTTGGGCCAAGAGGGTCCAGCATGGGGGACACCGTGAATATAGATCACGAATGCGCGCGAGTCAAAGAACTACAACACACTTTCTCGCGAGCGCGCCATGCACTTGTTACAAGCGGTGCAAACTGATACAGGCTGTAACGTTTGGTTGGACAACGACGCAAAAAAGTTCCGCAATGATTCTTTGAGTCAACCCGTTTTGACCGTTTACACGCCTCGCGTGTCGCCATGGTTCGGGATGCCGGTCAGCCTTGTCATTACCACAACTGGCCAGCTAACGTGGGCGAGCGTTTTGCGGGGCGGGCTTGCGAGCCATACAATCTTTAAAGCCATAGAATGCAGCGTCGTGCCATTCACTGACTGAGAATTCATTTTCCCAGCGCCGAATTAAAGGCGTTGTGCCAGTTCCGACCTTAGTTACGTAATCGCAACTCAAACGGTTCCGTCAAATGACGCAAGAATATCGACAAAGCGATTCACGGTCCCTTTGCCGCGCCGATGCCACCGGAAAAACCGGGCCGAACCACTTCACCTCGACCTCGGTTTTGGCCAAATCCAGCCGCAAAAAAAACCGTCACCCCTTCGTTGTTCCGGTCCCGGGTGGAGGGGGGGGAGGACGGTGGCCCGGGGCAGTACATTGAAAGGGGTGACGGGAGATGCTATCGTGACGCGCTCTGTTCCGCGGGGCATGTGCAGAATTGATTGGGCGCGCCAGAAGCACCTGGCACTACCGCTGCGGGGGGGGGGGTAGATTCCGGCAGTGCCTTGGTCACTCGTTTTTCTCATTCCCAATTTCTACGTGATGATGCCCAGGAAGGTTCGGTTTCTTGGCTCGTTTCCGCCCTTTTTTGACCGGCGGGACCGACAGAAACCACTCATTTTTCAGCTTCCCGCTCCTGCCCCGGGGCGACCCACTTTGCTCAGGAAGAAGCGATGTCGAACCCACAGATTCAAAATGCTCTGATTAGTGTTAGTGACAAGACGGGGCTCACCGAGTTCGCCAGAGGACTCGCGGCAGCCGGGATTACGATCTACGCCAGCGGGGGAACACGCCGCCACCTGGAGGCCGCCGGCATCCCGGTCCAGGAAGTTGCTGCTTATACCGGATTTCCCGAGATGATGGATGGACGGATCAAAACCCTGCATCCGAAAATCCATGGTGGGATCCTGGGACGCACCGATCACCGGGAAGACTTGGACGCCATGGCAGCACATGGCGTTGTTCCCTTCGGGCTGGTCGTGGTCAACCTCTATCCGTTCGAATCAACGATTTCACGGCCGGGCGTGAGCCCTGCCGAGGCGATCGAGCAGATCGACATTGGGGGACCCACCCTCGTTCGCGGGGCCGCCAAGAACCATGCCTACGTGGCCATCGCCAGTTCGCCTTCCCAGTACCCGGCAATCCGCACCGAAATCGAATCGCATGGTGGTGTTAGCGATGCCTTGCGTCGCGAGTTGGCAGGAGCGGCTTTTGCGCACATGGCTACTTACGATGCCGCTATTGCCAGCTATTTTGCCCGGCCGGGTACAGGCAACGCCGACAAACCCTCAACAGATTGCTTTGAACGTAGGCTGAGCCTGACGGCCACGCACCGGGTAACCCTCCGCTATGGCGAAAACCCTCATCAGTCGGCAGCACTTTACGCGTCGATCGATGCCGATCCCAACAGTCTGGTTCGGGCTGAGCAGCTCAACGGCAAGGAGCTTTCCTATAACAATTTGCTCGATTTGGATGCGGCGCTGGCAGCCGCCTGGTCTCTGCCGACGCCAAGTGTCGTCGTTTTGAAACACAACAACCCATGCGGTGCTGCGACCGCCCCGACACTCGGTACGGCAACCCAGAAGGCGTGGGATGGCGATCCAGCCAGTGCCTTTGGATCGATCCTCGGCTTCAATGCGCCAGTTGACGTGGCGGCTGCGGAATGCCTTGCCGAGCCAGGCAAGTTTGTCGAGGCGATCATTGCCCCCAATTTCGAACCAGCGGCCTTGGAGATTCTTACAACCAAGCCAAAATGGCGGACCAATGTCCGGTTGCTTAAAGTGGGGGAAGTCGATCCGGGCGCAGGGACTCTTCAAATACGGTCCATCTCTGGGGGTTACCTTGTCCAGCAAGCCGATGATCATGCCGACGAGGTGTCGGACTGGCAACAGCCTACCGAGCAACAGGCTACCGAAGAGCAGTTGGCAAACTTGAAGTTTGCCTGGGCAATATGTCGACATGTGAAATCGAATGCGATTGTGCTCGTCAAAGACTGCGGATTGGTGGGCGTTGGAGCCGGTCAAATGAGCCGTGTCGATTCCGTCGAAATCGCAATTCGCAAAGCTGGTGAGCGAAGCTCGGGGGCCGTGCTTGCTTCGGACGCATTTTTTCCTTTCGACGATTCGATTCATATTGCGGCTCGGGCTGGCATCGTCGCGGTGGTTCAACCTGGCGGATCACGACGCGATGACGAAGTGATCACCGCATGCGACGAACATGGTTTGCCAATGCTGTTGACCGGACAGCGACATTTTCGGCATTGATTGGGTCATGTTCGGCGCGAAGCCAAATTTCGATCTGGCCTGCAGAGCGACAAGAGGGCTTCCCGCGGGGCACAATCGTTGCTTTTCCCACAGCGGTTGCTTTTCCTGCAGCGACAGAAATTGGCATCCTGCGTCCCCAACCGTTCTCCCCTGAGCGGGGACTCGGTAACGTTCAGCGGCAGGAAAAAACTGGCTCACACCCATCGCGTACGCTTTCCTTGTGCCAGATTCTGTCCGGCATGCAAGTCCCCGCGTCAACCTGCAATGCTGGGTCTCTCTTTCCAGAATTCGGTTGCCTGTTGAAAAGCAAAGGCTAATTGCAGGACCCCGAAGTCGTCATGATGTCTTCCCGCGATTTGAACACCCACCGGTCGTCCGTCAGGGGTGAATCCGCAGGGGACTGAAATCGCAGGCCACTTCCTCCGCGGGGCGCCGTGGACGGGTTTGTGCTGGGGGTCGATTTCTTCGCCCCCTGGCTGGAGACGATCCAACAGAGTCCGCTCTGGAGTGAGCTGTTGGAAGTCGCCGCTGCGGATTCCGCAGACGCACCTGCCACGGGCCCTTTGCTCAAACCGTATTGCGACGCGCTGCAGGACCTTTGCAGCAGACTCGCGCTGTCGGCAGTCCAGCGTAGCGACCTGGATCATGCGCTGGGCCAGTTTGCCGAGGAGACGCTGCTGGCCGTGCGGTCGTCGTCTCCCGAAGAAGACCTGGCAACGGCCAGTTTTGCGGGCGGGTATGAGACCACACTCGGTGTGATCCGGAAGACACTGGAAGCGGCTCTGGTCAGCTGCTTTACCTCGCTGCTGGACGAACGGGTGGTCACCTACAAGCAACAGAACCAGCTCCCGCTCGACAACCCCCGCATCGCGGTGATCGTCCAATAGCAGATCGCCAGCGAGGCCAGTGGGGTGGCGTTTTCGTTGAACCCGCAGAACAACGCCTACGACGAAGCGGTGATCAACGCCAACTTCGGTCTGGGTGAAACGGTGGTGACGGGCCAGGTCACGCCCGACACGTACGCCGTCGACAAGGTCGCGCAGGAAATCCTCGACCGCCAGGTGGCCGCCAAGGCGCACGCGGTGTGGCTGCGATCCGACGGGGGGACCGAGCAGCGTCCCAACAATCACCCCGACGCGCCAGCACTGACCGACGCGCAGGCCCTCCAAGTGGCTGCCTTGGCCGAATCGGTCGAGTCCCATGTCGGCCACCCTGTTGACATCGAGTGGGCGTTCTACAATGGCACCCTCTACCCGCTGCAATCCCGACCGATCACGACCTGGCTGCCGCTGTTCTTCGAGATGTGCACGGCACCCGGTGATCCCAAGCGGCTCTATCTGGATCTGATTGTGCTCACACAGGGAATGGACGCGGTTAAGGGGGGCAGGTCAACACGATCGATGATAACGACGGACTCTGACCGCAGACTTGCGTTTTGGCGAATTTTGGTGATCGCCTTCAACTCGATTTGCAAAATGTCGGTATTCTCTGCGTTGTTGTGCTTTAGAAGGGGACCGAATTTGCTGTTGCCATTGAGGGCAATCGGTCCAGAAGAGCAAAATCGGTCCACACGGCTCGGCTTGCTCATGGTCTTGCAGCGTGAGATAATTGACAGTCAGGTAGTTGCTGACGTGGAATGTGGAATGCTGACGTGGAACCTGTAAAAATATTCTCGCCTGCATGACTACCCCGAAAGACCTCAAGCTCTTGCCCGCCCTTACCGTATGATACCTCACGTCACACTCCGAGTTCTCGATGGCGCCGACCGCGGGCGGGCCTATCATAATCTACCCACACCCGTCACAATCGGTCGCGAAGAAGGTAATTCGGTTCGGCTTAATGATGAGCGAATTAGCCGATTCCATGTCAAGATTCAGGAAGACCAGGAAAAACTGGTTTTAACGGACCTGGAAAGCACCAACGGCACGCGGGTTAACGGTGAGGAGACACAACTGCGGATTTTACGTTATGGCGATGTAATTTCCGTCGGGCGCTCGGTATTGCTATACGGAACTCGGGACCAGATTGCGGTCCGACTGGATGAACTTCGCGGCGACGGTATTCCTCCTACCGAGGGAATCGATACCGATCAGCTCGCTGCGCAGTTGGAATCGTCATCGCTTGATTTTGAACTGCAGTGGGGTGCCTCGGAGAACCTTCAAAGTACATTGCACATACCGCTACCTCCAGAATTGCCCCAACGGCTGACTCCGGGGCAGGCAGCCCAGGTTTCGGAACTGCTGGAGTATATTCATTTGCGGACACGCACCCTGATCCAGTCAGTGGTGTTCTCCGAATCGAGCCAGGACGTCCGCTTTAACTTTGGCCAGTGGCAAGAACTCCTCGACATCCAGGCTCAATTGGCCGGATATCTTCGCAAAATTGGCGAACCGGACACGCAATAGCTGAGCGTCGCCTGGCGGGATTCCAATCACGCAACCGAGCGTTCCGGTTGGCCCACAGCAAACATCAATCGGGTGCCCTTCCAATTGCTATGGGTGGGCCGCGCGGTAGAATAGCAGTTCCGCCAGTTTGGTGTACGTTTGTTCCGTAATGGGAAGGAGCCGTTGTGAGTGCCCGTTCGTTCGCGCATCTGCATTGTCATAGCCACTACAGTTTGTTGGATGGAGCCAGTCCCATCGAGGAATTAGTTGCTCGAGCCAAAGCACTCGGCATGAACGCCTTGTCGCTGACCGATCATGGCAACCTCTATGGAGCACTTGAGTTTTACCAATCGTGTCGCAACCAGGGATTAAACCCGATTGTGGGCTATGAGGCCTACATTGCCCCTGAAAGTCGGTTCAACAAAACCAGTGGCACCAAGGACTCGTCGTACCATCTGACATTGCTGGCTCAGAATCGGACCGGATTCGAAAACCTCTTGCAGTTGTCGAGTAAGGCGTTTCTGGAAGGCTTCTACCACAAGCCGCGGATTGATCGTAACTTGCTACAGGAACACAACGAGGGTCTGATTTGTTTGAGCGGCTGTGTTTCCGGCGAATTGAGTCGCACCCTGCTGGCCGGCAACTCAGCAGATGAGGCCCGCGCACAGGGTGCCGAGATTGCCAGTTGGTTCCACAAACTTTTCGGGGACCGTTACTTCATTGAAATCCAAGACAACGGCCTTGACATCCAGAAAGCGGCGCTGGAACTTTCAGTCGATTTAGCCCACCACATGGGTTTGCCGCTGGTTGCCACTTGCGATTGCCACTACATCCTCCGCGAGGATGCCGAAGCCCAGGACGTGCTGCTCTGTATCAACACCGGCAAGTTTCGCACGGATACGAACCGAATGAAGATGGAGGGTGACCAGTTCTACCTGCGTAGTCCGGAGGAAATGTACGCAACCTTCCACGGCCTGGAGGAAACGGTTGCCCGCAGCCAGCAGATTGCCGACAGCGTAGATCTTGATCTCAATCTCGACCAACGGCACTTTCCTACATTTACACCGCCGGAAGCGAAATCACCCGCTGGGTACTTGAGGGAACTTTGCATCGACGGCCTGAAGAAGCGTTACTGCGATATCCCGCAGCGGTGGCAGCACGAAGACCCCGATTCAGGCGAACTGGCAGAGGGGGTCGTTGTTCGACTCAATCGCGAGTTGCATGTCATCGAGAAGTTGGGGTTCGCCGACTATTTTCTCATTGTTTGGGACTTTGTCCGCTACGCGGTTGAACAACACATTCCTTGTACGGCCCGCGGATCGGGGGTTGGATCACTGGTTTGTCATGCCCTCGACCTTAGTCACGTGTGCCCGCTGAAATATGATCTCTTGTTTGAGCGGTTTCTCGATGAGAGCCGTCGCGAGGCCCCTGATATCGATATTGATTTCTGTAAGGAACGCCGGGGCGAAGTGATTCAATACGTCAAAGATAAATATGGTGCCGCGAACGTCGCCCAGATTGGTACCTTTGGCACGTTAGCAGCACGCGCGGCTATTCGCGATGTCGGGCGTGCTCTCGGCATGCCGATTTGGCGCGTTGACCAGATCGTGGCTATGTTTCCGGAACAACTGGGCATGACGCTCGATGATGCCCTCACTAATAGTATGGAACTTGGAAAAACTTATGCTGAAGATGGGGAAGTCCGTGAACTGATAGACCTTGCCCGCAACATTGAGGGCCTCGCTCGCAACGTTGGTACGCATGCAGCAGCGGTCGTCATTGCCGAAAAACCAATCGACCAATACGTTCCCGTGCAGCGAGTTAAGGGCAAAACAGAAGTTATCACGCAGTGGGCTATGGGAGATGTAGAACGAGCCGGCCTGCTGAAAATGGATTTCCTTGGTCTTCGAAACCTGACAATTCTGGCCAAAAGTATCGATCTTGTGGAACAGTCGACCGGTAAACGGATCGATCCCTACAAGTTCCCACTCGATGATCCGGAAACTTTTGCCCTTTTCTGCCGCGGTGAAACCAAGGGTATTTTCCAGTTCGAAAGTGGCGGAATCCGTGATTTGTTGCAACGCATGCGACCTGACAGCTTCTCGGACATCATCGCGACCAATGCCCTCTACCGGCCAGGTCCGCTAGAGGGCGGAATGGTCGATGAGTATATCGACGTCAAACGTGGCCGAAAGCAGGCTGAATACCCGCATCCGGTCATGGAAGACGTGTTGGGTGAAACGCATGGGGTGATGGTTTACCAAGAACAGGTCATGCGTATTCTCAATCGCCTTGGTGGTATCCAGTTGGCCAACGCTTATACATGTATCAAAGCCATTAGCAAGAAGAAACTAGCGGACATTGCCAAGTTTCGCGAACAGTTTATTTCAGGCTCCCAGGAGAAAGGTCTCGACAAGTCAAAGGCTGAAAAGTTGTTCAATCTGATCGAAAAGTTTGCCGGCTACGGATTTAATAAATCGCATTCGACTTCCTATGCTTTGATTGCTTACATGACTGGTTATTTGAAAGCTCACCATCCAGTTGAATTCATGGCGGCCTTGTTGTCGGGTGATATTCCTGGTCGCAATTTCAAGAATAAGGATTCGCTCGTTGAACATTTGGAGGACTGTCGTCGGATGGGCATCGAAGTCATGCCGCCAAGTGTGCAGGAATCTATCACCGATTTTGTCGTGCAAGATACCAAAATACTGTTCGGTCTCAGTGCGATTAAAGGATGTGGCGGCAACGCTGCAAATGCCATCGTTGCCGCTCGCAAAAAAGGAGGACCGTTTTCAAGCCTCTTTGATTTTTGTGAGCGGGTCAATCCGCAGAATTGTAATCGAGCGGCGATCGAAACGCTCATCAAGGCCGGTACCTTTGACCCACTCAGCCAGCAGCGGGCTGGGCTCCTGGCAGGAGTCGAACGGGCGATGCAATGTGGCGCTGCCGTGTTAACCGATCGCCGGAGTGGACAAAAGAGCCTTTTCGATGAAGTCGACGACGCGGAACCCGAAGATGCCAACCTCCCTCTGCCCGATGTGCCTCCGTTCGATGAAAAACAAAAACTCACCCTGGAAAAAGAAGTCCTCGGCTTCTATCTCTCAGGCCACCCGCTCGCCGAACACGAAGTGTTGCTGCGCACGTTTTGTTCCCACACCAGTAACCAGTTGGCCAGCCTCCCGCATCGTACAGAGGTTTTGGTGGGAGGCCTGTTGGCCGCAATCAAATTCTCACATACCAAGAACCCGCGACCTGGGGTACCTTGCAAGTATGCAATGTGGGATCTGGAAGATCTTGACGGCATCGTGCGGTGTATCTTGTGGCCAGAGCAATTCGCTGAATTTGGTGACCTGGTTCAGGCTGACTGCATCCTCACGCTGCGCGGGTCTATTGACCGTCGCCCCGGCGCCGAAGAGACCAACCTCATCGTCAATGAATTAATCCCATTGAAAGACCTTCCTGCGAGATTCACCAGCGGTGCAATCATTCGGCTCCGGGAAGACGTTCACGGAACCAACGGGCTGGAAAAACTTCACGAGATTGTGCGCGGGTATCCGGGCAACAAACCACTGAAAATCCGCCTCGACCTCTCCGATGGCAGTAACGTCACGTTTGATTGCCCTAGCCATTGCGTTGAAATCAACCCGGAGTTGCGGCAACGCCTCAATGAGCTGGCCGGGCCAGGTAACTTTCGACTGATCGCATCACAACCCCATCCGATCGGACGAACACCCAAGCGGCGACGAGCCTATTCGGGAACCTGATGTATGGAGCTTGGACCAATGGGCCCAAAACGTACATGCGTCATGTTCCCCACTCCAAGGAGATCTTTCGATGGCGGTCAACGTTGCGATACCACGGGTCTTTCGACTTAACCTTAAAAAATAGCTGGTCAACTCATGTCTCAGATCAAACGCATCCTGGTAACTGGGGGAGCTGGATTTCTCGGCTCCCATCTCTGTGAACGACTCGTCGCGGACGGGCATGATGTCATTTGCCTCGACAACTTTTTCACCAGTCAAAAGTCGAATCTGATTCACTTGATCGACCACTCGAATTTTGAACTGATTCGGCATGATATAACGCGCGAAATCTTTCTGGAAGTCGACGAAATCTTCAATCTTGCCTGCCCAGCCGCGCCAGGCCATTACCAGTTTAATCCCATTAAAACGATGAAAACGTCAGTCATGGGGGCGATCAATATGCTCGGTATGGCGCGACGGTGCCAGGCAAAAATACTCCAGGCTTCGACCAGCGAAGTCTACGGCGACCCGCAAGTCCACCCCCAACCAGAAGACTATCGTGGCTCGGTCAATCCCATCGGACCACGGGCCTGTTATGACGAGGGCAAGCGGGCTGCGGAAACACTTTTCATGGATTACTATCGGTCAAATGGCATTAACATTCGGATTGTGCGTATTTTCAATACCTTCGGTCCGCGGATGCATCCATTTGACGGTCGCGTTATCTCGAACTTCATTCGTCAAGCACTTCGCGGAGAGGAGATTACCCTCTTCGGCGATGGGACACAAACCCGCTCCTTCTGTTACCGCGATGATCTCGTCGAGGGTATGATGCGGATGATGAATGGTCCTGACGAGTTCATCGGGCCGGTAAACCTCGGCAATCCTACCGAGTTCTCAATTCATGAATTGGCCCAGATCATCATTGAACTCACCGGTGCAAAGTCAAGAATCGTCTATCAACCTCTTCCCGAAGATGATCCCCAGCGTCGACAGCCAGAGATTTCCTTAGCCAAGCAAAGGCTTGGATGGGAGCCCGTCGTTCCGCTTCGCGCGGGATTGGAAACAACGATCGAGTGGTTTAGCCAAGTGGATTGGAACGATTACCGAGCACCAACACCGAATCATTGACCTCAGTAAACCAATGCGAAATGCCTGTTGGTAGACAAAGCTACGCGGTTGCTACGACCCGTATGTGACGGGTTCCCTCACCGTTCAATAGAGGCCGAGGGGCTTCATCCGAATCCTTCCGCAGGTACGGTCAACTAGTGCCTGACAAGCTGTATGAGCCTCAAGCGGAATAAGTTGAACAGCCAAAGTCCCACGATCGCCCCACAGACGTCCGCCACCCAGTCCCCAAAACTGCAGTGGCGACTGACGAACGATTGCAGGATTTCGTCGATGGCCCCATAGGCCGCCATCACGATCGCCAGCATAGCATAGTGACGCAAGCATAGCTCACCGAATTGACATTCGGAATTCAATGCGATCAGGAGGGCCAGTATACAAAAAGCGACAAAATGTAATATCTTGTCGAAACCCTGATCGGGAAGATCTGGTAATTGAGTAGGAACATGGGTGCTGACGAACATAGTGCCCCAATAACCGAGCAGGATCATTAGCCAAACCCGGGATGATAATTGCAGTCTCATACGCATTCGCCAATATGTGAATTGCAGGTTAAGCCTATACCACTCCGCAATATCTTTTGCGTGATACAAACCAGGGACAATTTCTCTATGGATTGTACGAACCATGAACCGATGATGCGACACGCATTAGCCGAGGCCGAGGCAGCCCTGGCCGAGGATGAAGTTCCTGTCGGTGCCGTTATTGTTTGGCATGGCCGGGTTATTGCCGCTGCACATAATCAGCGGGAAATGCTCAATGATCCCACGGCTCACGCAGAAATTCTTGCGATTACCCAAGCTGCGACAGCGATTGGAAATTGGCGACTCGATAATTGCACATTGTTCGTAACGCTCGAGCCTTGCCCGATGTGTGCCGGCGCGATTGTTCAAGCAAGAATTCCACATGTGGTTTTCGGCGCCGCCGATCCGAAGGCAGGCGCTGTTGAGTCTTTGTTCACACTTCTTGACGATGCACGGCTCAATCACCGTGCCAAAGTTGTCGGCGGTATTCTGGCCGATCCTTGCGGCGAAATTCTCTCCCGATTCTTTCAACGCAAGCGGAAGGAAAGTGGAAATTAATTGTCGGCAAAAAGAAGCGAAGCTGGTGAACTCTGCAAAATAGTATACATGGCTAAATGGTCATCTCGCAAAGCTAAATGGTCATCTCGCAAAACACTCTCTCCCAGACTCTACTCTTCGAACCAAATCGACCTGCGGGCAGTGGCCCGTGCCAATGCAAGGTTCAAAATGAACAAGCAGTGGTGCGGCATTGTAACCCGCGCAAAAGAGTGGCCGCCGGCGGGTCAGGCCGGTGGCCAAAGGGACGCTCGCGGCTAACGAGCAACGGGTGTTTTCCAGTCGCACATCATTGCCCCACCACGGACAGGTCGTAGACCAACTTGGGTGGTGGCAGGTGCGAAGCAATCACAGAAAATGCCTCCAATACCTGTTCTTCCATTTGCGGAATCGGTGTGCCACCTGGCACGCTAATGCACAAACCACTACCGGCAAAGGCAATTGCCGCCATCAGTTCACGATCGGCACCTTGACCGACAGCCATCGTATGAATCGTGATACCGCATTTGATTGACTCGGTCGCTTCCCAAAAAGCATATTGTTTCTTCTTGTTGTTCGTCGTGTAGTTGGCATTGCCATCACCATCGTAATCGGTCCAGTCTTTCCATTTAAATTTCTCCGGCAAGCTCCAATCTTCCGGTTTCTGATTGGTTTGACCGTCGGTCATCACGATCATCGTAGGCTTGGCGCCTGGTCGGGCAAATCCTTGGTCGTCGAAATTGTCATCCTCACCGACGAGCAACTCCCGCGCGTGGAGGATGCCATCGCCCATGGCGGTCCAGGAACCATATTCCCCCGCCTGGTGGTGCCGTTGAATTGCATCGATCATGTGGTACTGGTCGGTGACGGGATTTTGTGCAATGTCGACATCGATTTCGCCATCATAAAAAGTGGTCTGCGTGACCGCCCAGCGACCGTAGCCAACCAGGCCAACTTCGTCGCCAAAGTCAAGATCGCGGAGGTAGTTGAGGAACAGTGATGCTCCTTCCTTGACGGCGTGAAATGGATAATGGGGCGTGCGCCAAAGGTCTTCGGACTGGAACCAATCAAAACGCTTTTCCTGTAAAAAGTCGACTAGTGTGCGGTAGCCGTAGTGGTTGCGATACGGTCCACCCAGGTTTTTCACGTGGTTGATGTAGTCATACCACAGCTTGTCGCTCTGTTTATTGGTCGGTTTTGGTTTAGGCGAACCATCCTGGTACCGCCCTGCTTGTGGGAATGAATGCTTACGAGTGCCATCCGGGTTGTTTTGACGCAGCTTGAGATTTTTAAAGATGCGTCTTGTTCTGGTGTCCGAACCGATGGTTTTCCCAGCGTATGAATCCAATTCACCAAAACCGGCAGCAGAGAACTTGTTGATCGACGTGCCGGGCCACTTCAGATCGGCATCGACGAGGGCATCCCATATCGCGTCAAGTTGGTCTTCGACCGCAGCCAATCCCAGGCTGCCGATCGACTTTAAAGAACTGTCGTCGTTCATCGAGCCGGAGAAGTCGCAGACCAGCACCAAGTCGCGGGCTTCGACAAAAGCAGTCGACGAGGTTATCAAGGGAGCACTGTCGTGGCCGACCGCCCAACCAAATACCAGTTTGAGTGCACCATCTGGCCTGGTCGTATCGGCGTTTGTGTGGCAGGCGACAACCCGAACCGCGTTGAACGGTACCTCCCCCCAGGCGATACTCCAATCGCTACTCTCTTGGTTATAGACGCGTTTACCGAAGTACACATCGGCATGCTCTACGTACACACCGTTGGCAACACTCGTCTGCACCGCCACGGCGCGGGCCGCAGCAGCAAATGATCCCGAACCGGTGTCGGGAGGATTCCCCTCCTGCCTGGCCGCCCGGACAGCCGCTGAAATTTCGGTTGCTGCGGCCAGTGCGGCAGCGTCTACCGCATTCTGCATTTGCGTTTTTGTGAGCACAATGCGGCCAGTGTCGACTGCGAGAGCCATGAAGCCAAACAAGGCGACCATTAGAAACCCGGTTAACACGACCACGATCCCCTGGCGACATTTCCTGCCACCCGGGTGTAGCCTCCACGTTTTCGCATGTTGCGCAGTCATGACTTGCGTCTCCCGAGTCTGTCAATTGGGTTATTCAGTGATGGTGGCCATCCCGTTGCGAAAAACAAGCTTGGAAGTGAGCGTAAAACCATCACCGTCAGCGACCGGTGTAAAACTCATGGGTAAATAATCAACCAACACGTGAACTTCGAAGAACCTGAACTCGTTGTTGGGATCTTCAAGGTCAAAGTCGGCATCAGGATCCTCGTGGTCCTTGACTGCAACCGTCACATCTTGAGAATCGATCCCGTTTGATGCCAGGAACGTTTTCACGTCATTGACGAGTTTGCTATGGGAGGTTTCCCCCGGCTTGAGCAATCCTTCTTTGTCGAGAGTTGCAAAACGGGCTCCTTCCCGCGCGGCTGTTTCAAGCAGGTTTTGAACGTCGAAGATGGCTGTCAGTTCAACCATGCCCAGCGTCATTGCCATCAGCACAGGGGCCACGATGGCGAGTTCGACAGCAACCGCACCGTCGCGCGAGTTTGATTGTTGCAAGTCGGGCCGAACGGATACAAAACCGAGTCGATTTGGGTGCGATCGTAGTTTTGATTTCATCACGGTGATTGTCGCCGCAGGATGAGGTTATTCATGTCGCATGAAAGCCTGGCCAGCCAACTCAACTCCATGCAGGAACGGCCCGATCAGGGGCAAATTGACCGGCAAAATAGCCACCTCCTGGTACGGAACTTTTACCCGAACCACAAACAATTGCCGAGTTTCAGCTTCCCTTAATTCCAAGTCCGGTAGTTCTTCGACGCCATCGCCGCTTGTGGGGGGAGTCCCATCATCGAATGCGTCGGCATTCTTGACAAATACCTGCACGTGCATCGGATTGACCGCGCTACCCAGCAATTCCTCAACGCGGTGCTGAACCATCTGTGTGCTGGTCCCTTCGACGGAACCAATCCGGGCACCATCTCGGCATGCACTCCGAATTGTGTTGTTGATCATCATCGCGTGCCCTAATTCCAACAACACAAAAATAAACAACAAGTAAACCGGCATGACCAGCGCAGCTTCAATAGCTGTCGATCCTTGTCGGGCAACCTTGTAGCAACAATGCGGAAAAAGCTGGCGCATGGCGGAGGAATGCCCTGTGAAACGGATGGACAATCCAGCCTCACAACGACAATTTACCTGGTGTCACGAGGGCGAAAAGGTTGGAGAAAAAAATGAGATGAGCGTTGGTTGCGAACCAGGGGAAGGTCGAAAGTTGGTTCACGAGTGGACGGAAATGAGCTTCCCGCTACTGCAACCGTAGGTCACGTTTGCCTGGCAGGATGAAAAAAACACCCCAACTCCAAAATCAACCAAACGGCCCGGGGGTGTGACAGATTGTCCCGTGCAAACCTCACAGATAGAAGAAACAATCCTCCTGTGCGCCACCTACAACTGGGGACGCCTGTTCAGGCAGAGTCACAACTGCAAAGAGAAAGTCAAACGACAATCCCACGTGGTGCGACCGCTACCAGGAAAACAGACTTTGCTGTCCAAAATGCCGTTCCCGCTGTCTCGAGAACGATCACAGCAGCTACTACAACACCTTCGGACGTGTGATGGCTGCCGTCACGCTAGTCATCCGGTACACGGCCAAGCCAGTATCAGGAAATTCCCTTGTTTGAAGCGATTCAAAGTATCCCCGAAAAGAACTGGAGTGCAACCATTTGCAGCGAGTGTGCAAGACACGAATTTGGTGAGTATTGTGGCAGAATCAACTCGGCAAGAAAAATATTCGTAACCGTGCCGAACTTGCCGTTTCTGAAAGCCTGTTCTGCGTCGTTGAGTATCGGCACTGTGAAGAAAACCTACCGTCGATACTCCAGGCCAGTAGTCAGCCCTTGAGCCCAAAAATCCGTTTCTCGGTACGATTTATCCCCCCCATTATCTGGCCGAATGACATTGCTCCAATACAAAAACGTGTACCCAATGTTGAAATCGAGATTCTCTGCCAGCTTGTAAGAAAGACGAAGCCCCAACTCCGGGAGAACGCTCAGGTCGTTATCATGTCCTGTGTTCCAATCATGGCGGGTATTACCGATCGCCAGTTTGGACAGCAGATCCATTTCCCAACGACGGTAAACCCATTCCCAATTGTAACCAAGTTCTGGACCAATGAAATCATTGTCGGTGTTATCGTGAAGTTGTTCCTGAAGGTCAGCGTACCTCAAGCCAAACGTCATATCGACACGACGAGTACCGTACCCACGATGTCGAAAAGACCTTGATCCACAAAAATGACCTGCTGAACCGCCATACCCACCGCAACAAGACCGCCGCCCTGCGTCAATGCAAGACAGATTGTGCACCAGGCGAAGACCGCTGGAGACAAACTGGCTGTTGACTGATTTCGAGTCCGGGACATTCTCGGAGGTAGAACCAAAGGTCAAGTAATCACCTTCAACCGCCCACAACCCGCAAGGGTCGAGAAAGCGTCCAAAAGTAGCTCTGCCACCACTACGATGTTTGTGCAACAACTGGGATTCAGTGCTGGTATTTTCCATTCCGTCGAATCGCCACAGCAAATATTCACCGCGCAGGTAGTAGCGTCCACGAGCGCCAGGGGCACACCCCTCGGGTCGACAACCGCAATCGAAGACCCCCGCCAGGAGCCCTCGATCGCGGTATCGATAAGAGCAGCCATCGCAACCGCCGTCGCACGATCCGCAACACTGACTACAGCTGTAGGAATCTTCGCTCGGTTCGTCGATGTACACGGGTTCGACATCAGCAGGAAGTTCTTCTGCAACCCAATCAGGTCGGTTATCGGTTACCGCCAGCCCCGGTTCTACTTCTTCTTCATAACTTAACCGTTTGAAGAAGGTGTCGGACTGGGTTGCTGCGGTGTCGAGGGGTGAAGTTACCCTCTGAATTCCAGTTGGCACAGCTGGGCTGTCGGGCAACTGCAATTGGGAAGCCAGCAAGGTTCGTCCCGTATCGTGCTGTACGATGACCACCTGGTCGATATATGGTTCAAGCTGGATACCGTCCACCGGTTCGACATAGCGATGAATCGTACCGGATTGGTCAGTCAAAGCGTACTTTGGCAGCCCGTCGGTTGGTTTGGGATTGTGGATCAGCCGGGCCCGCTGTGCGGTCAGCACTTCCGCCAGTTGCCCGTTGGGCGACACAACCTGTGGGGCAATTTGGGCTTTGCCACCTGGAACCATGGCAGCCACCCAGAAAACAGCTATCAATCCGACACGTAGTGACTGACGCAATCCGAACATGACGGGCTCTTGTCCTTCAACCTTTGGTAAGTGCATGAACCACCCGCGGATGTTCTCTACGCAAGTCGGGTAGAATGTATACCGGATGAAAAGTGGTCTCTGCAAGGAGCCTGAGGTTTCCCGGTAACCCCTTGGAACGAAAAGTAAACAGATGAGCGATGGGCTTGTAGCAAAGCCCCGCTTGTGGCCACAAGATCAACTTGTGGCCACAAGATCAAAAAGTGGGCTCGCTTATACCGTGTTGGAGAAATTTTTGGCGAAGCTGGCGGGGCAGCGTTGCCTGGGAGGTAACATCTGTTAAGACTTAATTGGTGTTGGTATATCACAAGGTAGCCATCCATGAGTATTTGGCCGCAAGCAGACGACACTCAGGAATTGCTAGCAGGGGTTCGTGCAGGGCAATCCGGTGCAATTGACCGACTGCTCGACCGTCATCGAACGGCAGTGCGCCGGATGGTGTCGATGCGCATCGACCCCCAACTGCAACGCCGTGTCGACGCGAGCGACGTGGTGCAGGAGGTCATGATCGAGGCAAATCGCCGCTTACGAGACTATTTAAAAAATCCGGTCATGCCATTTCATCTTTGGTTGCGGCAAATGGCGAAGGACCGCTTGATTGACGCCCATCGCCGCCATCGCGTTGCTGCCCGACGTAGTCTCGATCGCGAACAGCCTCTGGCTGTTTCGTTGCCAAACGATGACACAACCTACAATCTGGCTGCCCAGCTTTGCGACTCCGAATTGACACCCGCTGCTTCTGCCACGTGGAAAGAACTCGAGCGACGATTTGCCTCCGCTTGTGCCGAACTCGACCCCCAGGATGAAGAAATGGTGTTGATGCGACACTTTGAACAATTGAGCAACTCCGAAGTAGCTCAAGCACTGGACCGTCAGTCCACAGGCCGCAAGCATGCGATATCTGCGGGCGATCCGTCGCCTGAGAACACTGATGGTTGACGAGGATACAGACAATGCCTCATGATCTGATCGCTGGCTAAAACCACAGCCATCCCATACTCGTGCCGACAACCCTGCCTCATTTCTTTCGTTGGACGGTCGGCATTGTTACTTTCCGACAAGTCGTTCATGACCAAGCCAATTCGAGATCAACAACTAGCAAGTCTGCTGGATCAACTCCATCGGGAGGAAAGGAAAGGTCAGCGGATCGACATTGATCGGGTGGCGAGCGAACATCCGGAGTTGGCGCCTGAACTCCGAGAACTCTGGGCAACTGCACAGTTTGTGGGCACTGTCGCAGAGCAAAGCACACCGCCGTTCACTGAAAAATTGAAACCGGTTGGGGCAAGTGAGTTGCCTGACGGCGTGCCAAGCAAACTGGAGGGTTACGAGATCTATGAAGAACTGGGGCGAGGTGGGATGGGGGTGATCTACCGGGCTCGGTAAAAGAGCCTTGACCGCATGGTCGCAGTTAAGTTGATTTTGCGCGGGACGTTGGCTTCGGAGGAGGACCGTCAGCGTTTCCTTGCTGAAGCGACCGCTGCTGCACAACTCGACCACCCCAACATCGTCCCAATTTATGAAGTAGGTGATCACAATGGCCAACTGTTCTTCAGCATGCCTGTGATCGCGGGAAAAACGCTTGCCGAACGACTAGCGGAGGGCCCTATGGCGGGGCGCGAAGCCGCACGACTGGTGATGGAAGTTGCTACGGGCATCGACTTTGCTCACCAACGGGGTATCGTGCATCGCGATCTGAAACCCGCAAATATTCTGATCGACCCCCAGGGAGTGCCGCATGTTTCTGACTTTGGCCTGGCAAAACGCCTGGCCGGGGGCACAAGTTTGACACGCACCGGTGCTGTCCTGGGCACCCCATCGTACATGGCCCCAGAGCAGGCATCGGGGAATCTGGGAGAAATTGGTCCTGCTTGTGATGTCTACAGTTTAGGCACGATTCTTTACGCGTTGACCACTGGACGCCCGCCGTTTCAAGGTCCCTCTGCCGTCGATACCGTGTTAATGTTGTTGGACCAGGAACCGCTCCCGCCGCGGCTCCTAAATCGCAACGCCGATCGCGAACTGGAAATGATCATTCTGCGCTGTTTGCAGAAACCACCCGATTTGCGTTATCGATCTGCGGCCGCGCTCGCCGACGATTTGGCAGCCTATCTCTCGGGAAACCCCATCGCAGCCCGCCGCGGACATCTCTCCCACATTTGGGGGCGGCTATCTCGCGAAACCCATCACGCCGCTGTTCTGGAAAATTGGGGCCTCTTATGGATGTGGCATGCTGTAGTTCTGCTCGCGATTTGCCTGGTTACCAACGCCATGGTTTTAAATCGAGACCGCTGGCCGGTGCTGCAGTCGCCACTGCCCTATCTTCTGTTGTGGGGTGGAGCACTCTCGGTATGGGCACCCACGTTTTGGCGGTTGCGTTATCGGGCTGGGCCGGTGACATCGGTTGAGCGTCGAATTGCCCACGCCTGGGGAGCCAGTATCATATCGGTGATGTTGCTGTTCGTCGTAGAGTCGATACTCGGGTTACCCGTGCTGAAGCTGGCACCTGTTCTGGGACTCATGGGGGGATCGGTTTTCGTCGTCAAAGCCGGCATCCTCAACGGCAGCTTTTACCTGTATGCACTGGCACTCTTCGCCACAAGTCTCGTAATGGCCTGGATGGAGAGAGCCGGGATTGAATACTCAATCACCGTTTTCGGGCTTGTTTCTGCTGCAGCCTACTTCTTGCCTGGCTGGAAATATTACCGGAGATATTACCTCCAGGCGGAGAAGGCGAAGCGAAATTGAGCGCGGCCCAAGAAGAGCCTGAACACGGCGATCAACAATCCGATCGGGGCGCCATGTTGTCCCCACCTACAAAAGGTTCCACCGATAAAAGCTCGACTTGCGTTAAGTCTAGCGCCGTCTCAAGTTGGCCGGATAATAACGTCCCGTATTCGAGAACATGGCGGGGTGCCCTGTGGGATATTGAGTTTCAGAACCGCGCGGGCTTGCAAAAGCCGATTGGGCAGAAATCGCCTGCACGCGCCGTTCCATCTCCATATTCTGCCTTCGCATATCGTCGTTAAAACGCTGCTGTTGAAGCTGTGGTCGTGTAAAGGTTGAATAGTTGGGCAGGACTGCATCGTTTAACGTGTCGACAAAGAGGCTCATGTAAGGGCTCACTGTCGGACGGGACGAAACCGTTGAAAAAGGTTTCTTCCCACGGCTCATGCCAACCCCAAAGCTGGGCGCCCCTCTACCACGCCCCAAGCTGGACTGAGTGGGCGCCGCGCCACGATCCAAACCAATCGTGTTGATACCAACTCGGTTGCGCTGCCCGATTAAGCTCTCCACACCACTAACAGTAAACCCACGGCCGATGCCTCGTGAATAAATCCTGTTCAGTTCCTGCCCGACGACTCCGCCAATATCCGATACGGGACGGTTAATGTCGGCATCGGTTGGACCATTAGAGCTCCGTGGTGTTGATTGAGCGAAACTCAAATTCGCCAGCCCGAGTAAGAAAAACCATACCGAAAACCAACCCATACGAACGCACGACATGTTCGGAACCCTTTTGAGAAAATGATGAAAAGCGTCGCATAACTCTAAAGTAATTTTAGAACTTCATGACGCTCAAGGCAACAAACCCTTTCGGAAAGCGGAACGCCCAACCTTTAGTGTAATGTTGAGAAGCAGATCATGGACACCAGGCTGACTGACTTCAACACTTCTTAGCCGATTCGTTGCCAGCAGAATCGGCGTAACCGGGGGCAACCGCGAAGGCCAACCGATGCCATTTTCGAGCCTGAATCTGTATATACGCCGATTGGCCTGATCTTGTTTCCTTCCCAATACCGACGATATAGTAGACGCCTGTCTACTATATGGGGATATTGCCTGGTTCGTTGGGCAGCAAATCGACCCTGAGTCGTTAAGCAGCCAGACGGTCTACAGCCTGTTCAATGAGAAGGGAATCGTGAACATGGACATTGCCGCGCTATTGCAGACGATTCAACAAAAACGCGATTATGCTGGCCAACTGGAGCACGTCGAGATTTTTCCGGAGCAGGAAGGTTCGTTTAGTGAACCGTTGCAGCCCTTGCATGAAACTACCAGACACTTGCTTGCCCAGCGCAACATCGAGCAATTATATGCTCATCAGGTTTCGGCCCTTGATGCATCGCGACGTGGTCAAGACCTGGTGGTTGTAACAGGAACTGCCAGTGGCAAAACACTGGCCTATAACTTGCCAATCTTGGAAACCATTTTTGCCGATCGGGATGCCCGCGCTCTCTATTTATTTCCAACAAAAGCACTGGCCCAGGATCAATTGAAAGGGTTGCTCGAACTCGTTGCGGACGACGCATCATGGATGTCTGCTGTACGACCTGGCGTTTACGATGGCGATACCCCAACTTCACAGCGCCGCCGAATTCGCAACGAAGCGAACCTTGTTTTGTCAAATCCCGATATGCTTCATGCTGCGATCTTGCCGTATCATCCCAAATGGTCAACGTTCTTTAGTGGCCTGCGTTACATTGTCATCGACGAGGTCCACATGTACCGGGGGATTCTTGGTGCGCATGTTTCGGCTGTGTTACGCCGCCTGCAACGCATCTGCGAACACTACGGTTCTCGACCCCTCTTTCTCGCCACCAGTGCCACTATTGCCAATCCGGGTGAGTTAACCAGTCGCCTGGTAGGGCGGTCGGTGAAAGTCATTGACAATGACGGTGCACCGCGCGGGCGCAAGTATTTCGCTCTGTGGAATCCAACGCCACTCGGGCACGATTCGCTGGCTCGAAGAAGTGCTAATGATGATGCAGTCCATTTACTCGTGGATGCAATGGAGGCTGGCGGTCAAGTGATTGCTTTTACGCGAACTCGCCAGGCAGCTGAGCTTATTCACCGGTATGTCCGGCATCAGCTCACGGAGAATCACTCACCACTAGCCGATTGTGTGCGGGCATATCGGGGAGGTTACTTGCCGAATGAGCGTCGCCAGATGGAACAAGATCTCTTCTCCGGTCGCTTGCGCGGTGTGGCCACGACCAATGCGCTGGAACTCGGTATTGACATTGGTTCGCTTGACATCGCATTGTTGGTGAATTATCCCGGTACCATCGCAAGTTGTTGGCAACAAGCCGGTCGCAGCGGCCGACGGCACGACGAAAGCCTGGCGGTACTCATTGCCAGCAACGATCCGGTCGACCAATACCTATTGCGCAATCCAGCGTACTTTTTTGCCCAGTCGCCTGAACATGCCGTGGTCGATCCCGACAATCCCTACGTGCTGGCCAAGCATCTCAAAGCCGCTGCATTCGAACTGCCATTGACGTCCGATGGCCTGCAGCGGTTTGGTCCCCTCGCAGAACCTCTGGCCGGGGCATTGTCTCATGCCGAAGAACTCACCCAGGTTGCTGGTGATTATTATTTTCCGGGAGGACAAAACCCCGCCGTCGGGATCAGCCTCCGCCATATGAGCGATAATACATTCAGCATCGTTGAGCGAAGTTCCACCGGCGCAACAAGCGACGATCACAATGTGATCGCAAATGTCGATGCAATCAGTGCTCCAGAATTGGTCTATCCCGAGGCCGTCTACCTGCACAACAGCGAAACTTATCTTGTTCGTGAACTCGATCTGAATGGCAAGGTGGCCTATGTCGAGCGTCGCGAAACCGACTACTACACCCAAGCAGTGCTTGAAAGCAACGTATTGATTAAAGCTGAACGCTCTCAAAGCTGCACGTTACCATCGGCAGCGCTCGCCTTCGGTGATGTTGATGTTTCCTGGCAAACAGTGGCTTTTAAAAAGATTAAGTTCACAACCAGGGAAAACGTCGGCTTGGGACCGGTCGACATCCCTGCCCAGAATCTCGAAACAACCGCTTTCTGGCTTTCACCAAATGACGCAGTACGCCGCCAAATGAAACTTGACGGGCTGCGGGCAAGTGAGGGAGTGGTTGGTCTTCGAAACCTGGCTGTTGTCGTTTTACCCCTGGTCGCCATGTGCGACAGTCGTGACTTAGGGGGAGTGGTCGATAGCAAAAACCTTGGTCGCACTACACTGATCGTTTATGATCGCTACCCGGGTGGATTGGGCTACAGCGAAAAAGGCTTCCAGCACATCGGTCAGTTGCTGGAAATCTGTCACGACATGGTCGCCAATTGTCCTTGTGAAGAGGGTTGCCCAAGCTGCATAGGATTGCCGAACCTGCGGCCGGCAATTCACAGTGATCCCGACCTGACCCGAGGACACCCGATTCCAAACAAGCAGGCAACCATCCGACTTCTTGAGTTGGTGATCGAAAAGCAACCAGGTCTGGCCCCGAATGAACCCACCTCGTTGCATGCAACTTGAAATTGTGAAGCCAACTTGTCACGACCCGACCGGTTGTGAAAACTAATTCCAGGAAACCTGTGATGCTCGAAGAATCTCTTCGCCGTCGCCTTGAAGAATTGAACCGAGGTATCTTGCCGACGTCCGCCAGGTCTCCTCAGCGGGTACGACCAAAACCACAGACGACCAGGGCCATTGTCCAGCCCAAACCAGTTAAGTCACTTCCCGGGTTGCTCCGCACTGCTCAGGTCGTAGCCACAGCTTCTGGAGAACATCTGCGAATCCGAATTCCGCTCGAGCGGCTTTGGCCCAATGGGTCCAACCTTGTTCAAACACGGTGTGACGAGCTTCTAAGCAATACCAATTGCCACAACCGGCAAGCGGAATTGGCAACCTTGCTGGAAGCTTTTCCAGAACACGTTGTGCTCATGGACCTGGAGACTTGCGGGTTGGCTGGAGCTGCCTTGTTTCTGATCGGATTGCTACGCAGCGAACGTCAGCAACTGTTCGTTGACCTCTTGCTGGCCCGCAATTACGCAGAGGAACGGTGTGTGTTGGAATCGTTCTGGCAAACCATATCAGAAAATGATGTGCTCGTGACATTCAATGGGAAATCGTTCGACTGGCCAACTGTTTGTGATCGCAGTGAACGATTTCTGCTGTTTCGTCAGTCACGTCGGCCAGAACCCCTGCATGTCGATCTCCTGCATCACGCCCGCCGCCGCTGGAAAAGCATATTGCCCGATTGCCGACTGCAGACAATCGAATCGCAGATTTGTCGCCGACGTCGAATTGATGACTTGCCCAGCCAGAGAATCCCTGCAGCCTATGCCGACTACGTGCGAACTGGCTTCCCCCGGGAGATCGAAGCCATCCTCTACCATAACGCAGTCGACCTGGTCACGTCACTGGACATCGCGATGCGGTTGTCTGGCTAACGCGGTCGGCGGTACACCGTCTGCATCGAACGGATCTTCAATCCTCAACAATCTTGAGGGTCTGAACCCTGGTACATTGGTGCTGCCCTGTTAAGATGGGGCGGTTTTGATTGGGTACTGCTGCGGGGTGTCACGGGCAATCATGGCAAATAAACGGACGAAGTTGCAGGTGCTCGACTCGTTTCGACTTCGTCCAGGCCGAGTGATTGCTGCTAAATATGAGGTTGCTGGATTTCTCGGGGTAGGCTGGGAAGGGGAAGTTTACAAATTACGCGAGTTGAGTACCGACATCGAGCGGGCGGGGAAATTCTTTTTTCCTCACCGCAACCAGCGGGGTAAGACCTTAAGGGCTTATGCCCGAAAGTTACACAAACTTCGCAGTTGTCCTACTTTTAATCCAGTACCACACTAGTGATTCGTTCCAGTTCAATGGTCAGCAGGTGACGTTTCTCGTGTCAGAATACGTCGAAGGTCAGCCACTTTCGAGTTTTATGGTGCAGCAGCCGGGGCGACGAATATCGCCCTTCCAGGGGATGCATCTGCTGCATGCATTGGCTACGGGCATTGAAAGAATCCACCACGTCCGAGAATATCATGGCGATTTACATCCGGAAAATATCATCATCCGGCGTCACGGTATCTCCTTTGATCTCAAGCTGTTAGATCTCTACCACTACGGTCCAGCGACGGCTACCGACATCCATGACGATGTTTGTGATCTGGTTCGCATCTTCTATGATGCTGTAGGTGGAAAAGCTAGGTATTCCAGGCAACCTCCCGAAGTCAAATCGATTTGCCGCGGGTTAAAGCGGTCGCTGATTTTACGGCAATTCCGCACTGCGGGCCAACTACGACACTTCTTGGAAACGATGGACTGGGTATGAGTTTGGTTGAGACCATCCCGTCAACACCCTCCCTTAGCGGAGGTGGGGCCATTTTGGTCCCAACGCTTGGTCAGAGCCTGCTGCTGGCAGTCGATCAGATGCGTCAGCTTGGCTCGTATCAGCTGGCCGGTGGTACCGCTGCAGTTTACACGTGCCGGTCCCCAGGCAAGATAACGCCCAATGAAGACGTCGCAGCATTCGTACCGCGTACCCCCGATCAGGGGGTCCTGATCGTCGCCGATGGTCTAGGTGGACACGCCAATGGAGGACAGGCATCCCGACTGGCGGTCGAACAGGTCGTCAAGTCCCTGGAAAACCTCGACCCGCAGGTTGAAGAGTTGAGACCAGCGATTCTCGATGGCATCGAATCCGCCAATACTGCGGTCTGCGCTTTAGGAAATGGATCGGCATCGACCCTGGCAATCGCCGAGATTCGGTCTGGAGCGGTCCGCACCTATCACGTGGGTGACTCCTCGATTCTACTCATAGGAAGTCGCGGACGCGTCAAGCTTCAAACAATTGCACACTCACCGATTGGTTATGCGGTTGAGTCGGGCATGATTGATGAAGCCGATGCAATTTATCACGAAGATCGGCACATGATATCGAACGTGATTGGGACCAACAATATGCGGATTGAAATCGGATCGCCGATCAGAATGGCGCCGCGCGACAGGCTGGTTCTTGCCAGCGACGGTTTGTTTGACAATTTATTCCCACACGAAATCGTTGAAATGGTGCGGATCGGCCCTGTAAGCCGTGCTGTTGTCCGTTTGGCTGGCGAAGCGATTTCCCGCATGTTAACCGAGTCCGCCAAGGTACCTTCGAAACCGGACGACTTGACAATCATCGGGTTTGGACTGACACGCTGAACCGTTGGCAGCCACAACATCCATCGACCCCGTGGGGTCTCCCGGAGACCTGGTATCCGAGGGTCTCCCGGAGACGTGGCATCCGAAAGGTGCCGACCGTAACAATGTCCACCAGCCTTCGGGGCTCGGCACTTCATGCCTCATGCCAACGCAGCTGGCAATAAGCCTTCCATGGTAAAAGGCTGCGGCTGCACCTGGTCAGGCACAAACCGCAGCCTTTCGTTATGACCAAACTTCCGGTCGATTGCGACGGTGTGGAGTCGCTCGAAGAATGACGCGTCTCGGACTATGCTGCGCACAGCCATGGTATCGACACGGGCCAATCGAAATTGTTGGTCCTCCCGACGGAATAGCGACCGGAAAGTTTGATATCCTCTGTTACATTGTAGCCAAAAACAACTGCTGCGTTACGCTTTAACTGTCGTTCTTCCTATTTGTTTTTCATTGCAAGATTTGTTTTTCATTGCAAGACGAGTGATCTTTGCTACAAACCAATATCGATAAGTTGCATCGGCTGGTTTCGCCTGCAGCTTCAATTGAAATTGCCACTCGACTGCGACAGCATAAAGACGATACAAAGCAATTCTAGTTCACGAAAGACATTTTGCCACCACTTTTGACAATTTTACCGCCTCTTTGACGACGGCAAACTTTGTGCCAGAATGTCACCGCAAACCTCATGCCGTTTGTCAACGAAGACCCGGCACGACTGCCGCAACGCTGGCCTTTTTTTAATTTGAAAGTGGACGTTGCCGCTGGCCATCTTCAGAAGTTCACAACGGTTGCTACCACCAGTCGGTGGACATTCACACGCAAATTACACTAAAAGCGTTGTGGGCACTCGTGTTGAATGCCCCTCGTTACGTCCAGGGAGATGGATTCTGCCAAGGATTCCGCGCTCAAAACAAAATGGGCTTGTAAACGAGTATCCCTTGGTCTACAAGCTAGCTCGATTTTGACGTCCCTGGGAACTCGTCTGGCAATTCGCCCCTGGGACCACCGGGGGGGCATCTCATCTTGGAGGGCTTGTCGAATGTTGGGTTTTCTTCGAACTCAGCGCGAAAAAATCGATGCTGTTCGCACCCCCACTGCGGTATCGTTACTGCTGCTTGCCTGCCTTATGGCCGGAACCCTTGCCTTGCCGAAGCGACCGGAAGGAAAAAAGCTGCACGCTTCCGAGTTGGAACCTCTTGTTCTGCAACCAGTGGCACCCGGTAAGCCGATTAGTCTGCACGACCGTCTGATTATCGGTCTGAAAGCCCGCTTGAATAACGAGCTTCACTTTGTAGACAAAGTCGTCTACCTCGTAGATACGGGCAAACTGCCTGAGACCCTGGTCGATCAGACTTTCTTTTGGGCCCGGCAGAAAACGCACGCAAAGTACATGCGTTCCACCCGCCACCTTCGTCCCATTATTTACTTTCAACCCGCTATGGTAGCTCGCGCCGCCCGGATTGGCGTTAAACTCTAGCGGATAGGATTGGCGTTAAACTCTAGCGGATAGGAAGGTCCTCTACGATTTCTCGTCGAATGCTGCGCTCCGAATCACGTTGTGGCCGGAAGCCCAGGGTGTGCGTGGCCCGGAGGTCCCTGGGACGTCGATATTCCAGCCCATAGTCAGCCAACTGCAGATCGAGTACACTCGGGACTCCGGTGTTTAGTTCATTTCCTCACTTTTCCCCAGTTGGGGCCCGATATGGCTCGTAAAGTCGTCAGTCGCAAAGCAAAACGTGCCGAGATGGATGCGGTCGAAAAGAAAACGAAAAAAAAGGCCCCTACGAAGCGAAAGAGCCGTGTAAAATCTGCTAAAGAAGTTCGTTTGAAGGCCTATTGGGGCGTCTTCAACCAATCGCTTAAACGCGTGGCCTTGTTTGAATTTAACGAGCGAAAGAAAGCCCAGAAAAAGGCTGAAGATCTTTCCGCTGGCAGATCACCCCATTTTGTTCAACCTGTCAAGGAAGCCATCGAGGAGTCGTGAGTCTGGCTATCAAGCGGTGCATCGGATAGCGGCCCGTCATTGGATCGTCGTTCAGCGTCTGCCAAACAACCCTCCAAACATCGGCCTGCTTTTGCGTCGGTCCTGGCGATCGTACTGTACCCCTGGCTTGTAAGGTCGCAGCCCGGTCGTGTCATGCATGTCACCGTAGGGGCTCGTTTTGGAAGGTATTCCCGTGTTCAGCGCCGACACAAATAGCGCTGGTTTGCGTTGTTGCGGCTTGGCGAGGGTATCCCGACTCGCCTCCGAACCAGTCACCTGACGCAACTGAACGTTCGATGATGGGTTGGTATTGATCGTATTTTTGCCACGATCCATTTGGTTCCGCACCGACTGCAGGTGTGGCACAGGCGATCCCTGCTCACTCCCAAATGAGACCTTCAGGGAGTTCTTTGGTATTCTCACCTCTGTGTCATTCGAGGCCGCCTGTTGTGTGACAAAGTGGTTGGTCGCTGTCGCCTGTTCTTTGGACCCGGCAACCCGATTGGTTTGCCGGAACGACCGGGACCCGGCACCGACCGGCAAATCAACATCGTCACCGTAAACGGGATTGTTAAAAGTTACTGCCGTAAGAACCGTACAAACGACCAATACGAATCGGCCTGTTTTGGCCAGGTTACGGTAGATCACGGACATCCGTTGTTTACTTCGTGAGTACATTCTGTTTGTCGCGAGTGCCATAATAACCGTCATGGGGTTAGACATTAGGTTGGTCTGGATCGAATTGAATAAATATCTGGAGTCTAGAACCTTGCTCAAGTTGTCGTATCTGCCACGAGTTGCGGGTTCCGAAACAGATCGGCCTGCTCGTGAAGCTGAGTCCGTACGGTCCCCATTGCATTTGCAATTGAACCTGCCTGGGTTCCAACTGCAACGTTAGGGTACGGAAGTTTGGCATGCCGAGATGGACAACCCATCAACAACTTGGTACCGAATTATCCGTTTGTCTGTCCTTCAGCGTCATGGTCATCCCGCAGCTTCAACCCAGGATCTTGTAATCTTCTGTGATCTCCCGACATCCAATCCGATCGGTCCCGAGTACTGCCAAAGGATCGACGGTCAGCGATACACGGGCTCAAAGGAATTAGGATGAGGCGTTCAAGTCGGGTTCCTAAATCGATCCTTATGGCCGTCACGATTGGAAAGGTACAAAGCACAAATTTGAACTAACTAGCCGTGGAAAACCGTTGGAACCAATCCAATCTTGATATTCAGTTTAGCTGTCGCCCGCGAACGTTTGGCAACTCTGAGAATCAAGTGGGCGTGCAATTGTTAAAACCGAGAAGATTGGCGTCGATCCCGGCAGTAAGTTCCACCAGGGAGATTGCCGCTGCAGTACGGCTCTGCAAGATCGCATCATTCCCCGAGTACTGCCTGAAGCTTCTGTAGTGTTTCCGGCTGACCAAACTGCAGTTTACCGAAACCGGGGAGTGCGCCCAGATTTACCGACAGTTCCTGATGTTCTGGGTAGTTGGTGATGAGCATTACAGGTACATGGGCCGTTTCCGGCTGGCTTTTCATTTGACGAATGATGTCGATGCCGTCGGAGTAGTCGCGATCGAGCTTGCGATTGATAAGTACGAGATCGAATTCTGTGTCTTGTAACGCGCGTAGCGAATCCTCCGGGCCATGGGTTTGGACGATCTCGCAGTCAAAATGTTTATCGAGAAAGACACGAATGGTGGCATGATCGGGTTGGCATTGGCCAACGTCGAGGATTTGCTTCATGGTTTCGTAGCCTGGTCGGTGGAGATGTGGGAAGAAACAAACAGGCATTCCAGTTCATTCCTGCTTTTCGATCGCAAAGAGATGGGTGCGGTTACTGATGTAAAGGACATTTCCCACGACAATCGGCGTGCTGTATACGCTGTTTCCCATGTTGATTTCACCAAAGTAAGGCATCATTTCACCATCTTCGTCCTTCATAGAGACTTCTGGATCGGGAGAATGGCGAAAGACTGCAACATCGCCATCTTCGTCACCGATGTACACCTTATCCTCAACGATGAGAGGGGATCCCCAGGCTTGGGCCATCAGATCGTAGGTCCAATGCGGTTTGCCAGTATTTACATCGAGGCAGTGGAGTAGACCGCTGAAGTCAGCCACATAGAGTACTCCATCCTTGATGGCGACAGTCCCACAACTTCGATGCATTGTTTCTTCGAAGTCGATTTCGCCATCACCGTTTTGATCGTACTCGCTGTAGTGCCAAATGACGGCGGAGTTGGGATTGGCACGGGCAAAGTCGCCATCTTCTTCGACAACCGATTGAATCCGTTTGGCTGGGATAGAAACCTGGGGATCACTGGCATTGAAGGCAAGTTCGGGACTTACGTCACCTCGTTTCGTTGGATCGATGCACCAAAGGTGCCCAATGCCTTCTCCATGTTCTGGATCTTGTCCCACCGCCACATAGACCCTGTCATTACAAATGACAGGGGTGGCAATAATGTTGTTACGAGTGCCGCGCCCTCCAAGAATCCATTTGGATATTTTTGGGTTGGTGTCGAATTTCCAGAGTAGCTTAGACTCTCCCGGAGTTTCTGTTTGACCGTTATCGGTACCGCGAACATCAAAGCTATAGACCCACCCATCCCCTCCGGTATGGATAACTTGTGGAACGCCCCCCAAGATGGCATAGGCCGGGGAAGACCATTGACCGTGCAGGATGTTTGTCCCGGGTGAGGCATCGGTCCACAACAGTTGTCCGGTATTTTTATCGATTGCGATAAAGCTTGGTGCGTCGGGTGCTGGAAGGTTGATGTGCGATTCATCCAACCCGTTCGATGTATTTACCAGCAGGACATTGTCTGCCGCAGTCACCGAGCAGCTACACATATTGTGTTGTGAGACTCCCAACTCGCGCATCATATCGAAGATCCAAACGACATCGGCCTCGTCCTTTGCAGAAAACTCTTCATCCTCGAATGGTCCGTCGTTTTGCCCGTCGTGGAAACCTTCGGTATCGATGCAACGGACCTCCCCGCGGCTGGTAACGAACCAGAGGCGGTCCTCCTCAACCAGTGGGGCACAACAGATTCCCTGCAGAGGCCAATCATGAACACGTCCAGTCTTGAGTTTCTGGCTGCTGTGTTGCCAGAGGAACTTACCTGTTTCCAGATCGAAACAAAGGAGGCATCCCAAGTCCACCTTGGCAGGGTAGCGTTCCAGCCATCCGCCACTATTGTTGGTGCCAACATAGATCTTGCCATCTGCGACAACGGCATTGCCGTAGGACTGTGAACCAAGTTTGGCAACCCATTTGATGTTCTGGGCCTCTGTGGGGTCCCATTCTCCCGTCTTGTAGTCAAAGCTTCCCACGTCCCAGTCCGTGGGGATGTTGAATCCGATTGGCGTGTTATTCCGTGCCGGACCACCACCCCATTGGTTCCAATTAACGGTTGGCGCCGGGTTGGACCGAACACCTGAGGTGGCCGTCTGCGAGGCGTCAACCGGGACACCGGCTTGAAGTTGACTTGCAGCCACACAGGCAGCCAAAAGCATCGAGCTGGTAATAGCGGTTCCAATGAATTGCATTGCAGTCTGTACCGTTGGTTGTTTTGCCATGAAAATGATTCGCGAGGGTAAATAATCAGTTTGGTGTGACCAAGATGTTATCTAGAAGAATCTCTGCATCCTTGGCATTTCCAAACAAGCCAGGACTGCCATTGAGGTTGGGAGCAGGATCGACAAATTCAAGTGTCCAGTCGTCTGGTTCTTTCGCATCGCGAGGCCAAACTTTACCCTGGACCAATGCTTCATGGCCACGTGGTTTGACCCGCATTTTCAACCGGTACCAGGTGTCTGGATTTATTTCGCAGGCCTGCGCCGCCTGAGCTCGTTTGTCATGCGTACACCAACTGTAGAGCCGCACCTCTTGGCTTGCGCCATACAAGGCAAAGGTGTACCGACTGTTAATCAAACCAAGATCACCCTGCCTGATGGCGCCAGCGGCTATCTCTTGTGGAAGTTCCGACAAACTGCCCTGGGAGTTTCCCGCTTCGTTCGTGGGAAGCCTTACGTCTGCCTCGATCGTGTAATTCGACAGGTTGACGGGTCCCATCCACATCCGGCTGCGGGCTCCCAGTTTGGTCGTTGGAGCACCGGGACGGGTGGGCAATTCACTACGCTTCACCATCACACGTTGTTCACCCCAATCACTCAACACGTAACGAACCCGACCTCCCACCCACGTGAGTGGCACGTCATCCAGATCGTCGAAATCAAAAGACCATGGAAGCGGGGGTACAATGCGTACCCGGGCAGACCCCTTTAACTCACCGAGTCGGCATGTGATGAGGCTGCACTGGTGACCGGCATCGGTGGGGGCCGCGTAGCTTCCATCGGGGCCGATCTGGCCTGGCCCATCGATCGAGAACGCAAGCTCGTTGGTTGCCGCATCCCGCAGATATTCACCCCGGCCGTTGTAAAGTCGTACGCTGTAGGTTTGCTGGTCCCCTGGTTTGAGCAGTATATCATAGGGAACAACCTGGAGATGCGCTGGTTTGTTGTCGCGAGCGTGAATTGGCGGTTTAGCAGAAGAAGCCACCGTCACTTCACTGGTCGGTTGGTGATCCGGTTTTCCAATACAGTACAGATATTCGGAAGTAGGCAAGTAGATTTGCCCGTGCGAGACGATCGGGGAGCCATCGCTCGCTTCGCCCTTGAGGCGAAGTTTGTGGATCACTTTTACCCCCTGCTCAGTCGGTTCGAGAATGTACCAACGCCCATTGTTCGTACAAAGGTAAATTTTCCCGTCGGCAAAGAGTGGTGTACTTCTCATGACGGTTCCCAAGGCTTTACGCTGCACGAGCTCGCCAGAGTTTGCGTCGAAAATGAAGAGCTTGGCCCGGTCGTCGACAAAGTAAATCCGCTCGCCAATCATCAGCGGTGAACTCTTGCCAGCCATGATTTCAAAATGGCGCCACTGTTCCTGACCAGAGAGGTCCCCTGTTTGGTTGCCATCCAATACGACAATCGAACCCATGGTATTACCGACAACGTTTTCTTCACTGTGGCTAGAGAATACGCGACCAGCCGGGGTGACCAAGGGCGAGATATTAAGGCCGCGGCGAGAAAACGGGTACCACCAAATCGGCAGACCGGTCCCTGGCTGGAGGGCCCAGATCTGACCGTCGCCCGACCCGAAAACCATCGCATCCATACCCAAACCACTGAGCGACGTGATGGTGGATGTGCTGAAGGTCGTGTCGTAAGGGATCAGCCGTGTCCCCTTGAGCCAGCGCAGCTCTCCGTTGGTTTTGTCAAACGCCAGGAAGCGATGGGCCGGTTTCGCAAGCAATCCCCACTGGGGCGTATCACCCCAGCCAATCACCACGGCACTGATGATGACCGTATCTCTGTACAGTTTGGGAATGTTTGTCCGTCCCCCGTAGGTGGAGAGCAGCCCAAACTCCTCGTGAAGGCTCCGCGACCATATCAATTCGCCATTTTCGCCATTCAGGCAACAAAAATATCCACACACACCCAGGGCGTAGACATTTCCGGTTTCGGGGTCGACAACGCAACTCGACCAGCCAACACGGGTATCGGGTACGTCGGACAAATAAACGTTGAAACGGTGTTGCCAGAGAATCTCGCCAGTCGCCGTGCTGGCACACACGACTTTCTCTCCCTCGGTGTGCGTCCCAGACTGGTCACGAACAATCGTGTAAAGTTTGTCGCCCAGGACGACAGGGGTAGACCGACCGGCCAAATCAGCATTCTTCCATAAAAGATTGCTGTCAACGCCTCCTTTGGGATTCCATCGGTCTACCAATCCTGTTTCGGCTGAGATCCGGTTTTGTTGTGGCCCACGCCAGTTGGGCCAGTCAAACAGGTCATCACCGGTGTTACCGTCGGCTGCCGGGCAACACACCAGTAGCAGCACAATTTGTCCATACAGGGAGGTCTTTGTCATGGTTGGGGAATCGTCACACGGAGGGAAAGCGTTGTACGGCAGTTCAGGCGGAAAGAAGGCGATCGCACCAGTTCGGGACAACAAATTAACCTATCTAGAAGATACCAATGATCTTGATAGTCCACCATGGGCCCGTTTCACTAGCCAACAGAACCGGCAAGGTTTAGCCATGCTCCAGAAGAGGCAAACTTTACGCAACTGGTGCGATAAGGTACTTGTGGGAAATTAGTTGCGATCATTCAAGCATCATTCTGCCAGCAACCGATACGAAGGATGTTGCATGCAAAGCGCCCTGCGCCTGCGGCGACACACATTGCACGTCAGCACCACGGCACGGACTAATTCGAGTCAAGGACTGGCTCGACCGACGTTGACGCCCCCCAACCGTGTGGACCCCGAGTAGAGCCTGCCTTTTACCGACCCCCGGCACTTTGAAGTGCCCCGCACGCCGACCGCTACCCACCTGTTTGGCGTAGTTCGCGTCGAAACCTTCGCTGCCATCTTTGTGGTTGGCGTGGGACGGCATGGCGCGCCGCCGGAAGTCGGCAAAAGACTCACCCGGATGGTTCCAAACGCATAGGAGATGTTGTTCGATGAAGTGGAAATTTTTAGGAGCGATTTTAATCGGCGTCTGTCTGGCAAGCCAAAGTTTCGGCTATGGACTGTTGGATCGGATGCTGGGCGGCGGCTGTGGCTGTTATTGTGACGCTGGCTGCGGTTGTTGTGAAAAATCATGTTGTTGTGAATCAAGCTGCTGCTGCGAGAGTGATTGCGACTGCGAGTCGAACTGCTGTTGTGAGGCTTCCTGCGGTTGCGGTTCCACCTGTGGTTGCGGTGGCGGTATCCTCGACAGTCTCTTCTCCTGCTTCCGTGGCTGTGGTTGCTGCTGCGACAGTGGTTGCTGCTGCGAGAGTGATTGCTGCTGCGAGAGTGATTGTTGCTGCGAGAGTGATTGTTGCTGCGAGAGTGATTGTTGCTGCGAGAGTGATTGTTGCTGCGAGAGTGACTGCTGCTGCGACAGTGATTGCTGTGGCTGTGGTTCTAGCTGTGGTTGTGGCTGCCCACTACTCGATTCACTTTGCTGCATGTTCCAACGTGGTGGTGGTTGCTGCGACAGTGGTGGTTGCTGCGACAGTGGTGGTTGCTGCGAGAGTGATTGTTGCTGCGAGAGTGATTGCTGCTGCGAGGCTTCCTGCGGTTGCGACAATTGCTGCGGTTGCGGTTCCACCTGTGGTGGCGGTATCCTCGACAGCCTCTTATGCTGCTTACGTGGTTGCGGTGGCAGTAGTTGCTGCTGCGACAGTAGTTGCTGCTGTGAGTCGAGTTGCTGCTGTGAGTCGAGTTGCTGCTGCGAGTCGAGTTGCTGCTGCGAACCAAGTTGTGGTAATGGTAATGGTGGTGAAGAGCCAGCTGCTGCACCCGTTGAGGTCAGCGATTCGGCCATCTTCCCCGTGCCCCCAGTTCCCATGGCCGATCCTAACGCTTCGGTCAGCCGGGCACGCGACGTAGTTCGTACCAGCTTCACCCGCTAAACGGATGAGCAACACTACGAATTCCCCCTTCGTTATGGGACCTGCCCTGGGCACAATGCCTGGGGCAGGTCCTTTTTTTGATCGTAAAAGACAGGTCTATTTGAACTCATGCAATGGCAACGCTGCGCGGTTTTGGTATGTTGCTGCACGATTGCGAGTTCGACCCTGGCCCAGCCACCACGAGTAACTCCGTCGGCACCCCGAGTTTTCTCATTGGCTCGTGCCGATGAGCAGGTTTTACGAAAGGTAACGGCAACGCTGCCGCCGTCTGGCAGGGCTGGCGATGGTAAGGCAAATGTCTCAAGTCCCGAAAGTTTGGCTGTCGCGCCGTCTGCGTTGCTCCACGATGCGATTCCCCGCAAGTACGAAAAGAAGTAAAGGCTGGGATCGAAAGAAACGAGTGCACGATCGGACTTCGAATTGCAGGGAGCGGACTTGATTTCCGGATTCGACAACGAAAAAAATTATCGTGGCACCTGGCAACACGGTCGAATCGCGATGGTTGAACCCGACAAAAACCTCGGACTGTGCATCCAAAACCTGCGCAGTTTGAACGCCAGTTGAATTGCCTTTGCCATTTTCTTCACCGCCAGCCTCGATGGCCAGGCTAAAGCACGGGTCTACAACCGTGGTATCCATATCTTCACACTGACCGTCGAGGGTAACACTGTGCTGCGGTTGCAGCTGGATTTCGAGGTGGCTCTCGAGCTCTCAAATTCCAACGTACTGACCTGGGCTTCCCCCCTTTAACTGATCCAGGTCTATGAGAGAATCGCATCCGGGCGTAGCCCGGAAAGGATTTCCTCAGATGAAGAAGAACCGACACACGACCAAGCAGATTATTGAGAAGCTTCGT
>CAUZEA010000006.1:0-95958 GCA_963578605.1 Planctomycetota bacterium | reverse complement strand
CGACTTCAAAGCCAAGGGGCCCATGCATGTGCAGAGAACCACTATGCCTGTACAGAGAACAGCAAAGAGGGCCACACCTGTTGGAAAAAACCAATTCAACCCGCAATGTTTTCCATACTTGTCAAACAAAGTCCCACTAGAGTTGGTCCGCTTCAGAGTTCCCAAGGATCGCACCGTCAGAAACAATCTCAATATATCGTTCATCCTTAGATCACTTTCCTATTTGTCTGCCACAAAGCTAGAGGTCTCCGGGATGCCCAACACCCTATCGCTACTGACATCACAGGTTTAAAGGATTTGGGGTCAATTCCTGCAGCTTAGACCATCATGCTCAGACATAACAGCATCCAGGCGTTTTGTGCTGCAGCCATCCCCTGTCTAGCAATATTTTTAGAGCCCATAGTAGTGGGCGCGATCTTTGACTACGTTGGAAAAACCTGCGTTGCCGCCACCGCCATCGATAGATCCCAATCTGCTGGGCCACGAGGAGACCACAGCGATGGGTGGAGGGGTAAAAGTCTGCGTACGACGAGCGTGCGGATACGCGGGGGCTTTTGAACCTGGAGCGGTTCCAGGACAAGTCCCTCCTGAAATTTCAAGTGTGGCCTTTTCTGCTTCTCCTCCCAGGCAGACGCCGTGTGCTGAACCCCAAGGAATTCATGGCGATGAACTGATTTGGTGGACAGCGCGTAAAACGGTGTAACTTGAAGTGAACCTTGGTTTTCCATTTTCCGGATCTCGCATTTTTCGGCCTCAATTGTTGAGTAAAAACGAGTCAAATTTTAAAGACTATTGACTTGACAGCCCTCAGACGCGGAGATAGGCTGGAGTCAGGGAGAGGTGGCGGAATAAGGAGAATTTTTTGTCTTGCTTTAGAGTGTGCTAGTGATGCCAGCCAATAACCTATTGTGTCAACTAACGACATCTGGGTCCTTACCCATAGAGCCACCAGCAGTAGGGTGCGTGGGAAACTTGAGGACATACCGGTGTCGTTTTTTGTTTGGTGCGTCCCAGGCGAAAAACCAGGGCCGCTTTCTTTTTGCAATGCAACCTTTTTGAAACGTAACGTAGGTGAAACTGCCCGCCGGGCAGTGGCTTTTTTTAACCCTGTAAGTAAACGAGGGAGACTAATGATGGCTTCAACGAAGCGAGTTTGTGGAATGTTGGCGGTAGTAGCCGCCTTTTTGGTGCCGTGCGCGGCAATGGCCGATCTTTATACCGATAACGCTGTTATCTCAGATAACATGGATTCTGCTGCCGGCTTTAGCGGTACACTCCACGGCGCAACGCTCGGCGGCGGTACACTGAACTTCGCATCGGGGACCAATACCGGTCAGCGGGCAAGTTACGCCCAAAGCGATTTTTCCGGCCTTATCGGCGCAGATGGTGCCACGTTCGCGCTTGATTTCGTCTCAGGCGATTCCCCCAATGCACCCAACGCACCTGGCTGGATTTTTAGTGTCGGCACCGATGGCGGTAATGTGGGTGCTCGAGTTCAAAGCGATCAAGCAAGTTTCCGCGCCACGTCTCCCGGTGGTTTCTTCGCCGGTGGTGGCCTTAATGACACTGACTCCTATCGTATTGCCTACACCATCCGCTCCGTCGGTGGTGGCAACTTCGAGTCGCAAGCTTACATTAACGGCGCTAATGCCGGAACGAGCGGTACTTACGCCAGCCCTGGAGAGGCAAATACCGACCTGTGGATGGGAGCCTATTCAAACAGCTTTGAATGGCGTTTGAGCGGTGCATCGATCGATAACTTCCAGGTCTTTAATGTTGGCATGAGCGATTCCCAAGTTGCCGGGATCCCCGGGACCGCTCCTGGAATTATTCCGGAACCAACGAGCCTCTTGCTTTGCTGCGGATTGGCTGCAGCATTGGCCGCAGTAAGACGTCGTCGTTAATTCGACAGGCTTGTCGTGCATATCGCAGGAAGCTTGTTATGCACTGCTGAGTCGAGAAAATGAACATCGGGGTTGGCTGGGAAGCCAACCCCGATATTTTACATATTGGAACACTACGAAATTGGAACACTACGATTTTTTTGAGATTGACACCGAACTGGTTGGAGGTGCTCCGTGTGGCAATTGGCCTGTTGATGCCGTTGCGACTGGTATCGGTGACAGACTGTAGTCGCAAAAGTGGATTACTGTAAAGTCGTCGTGAGTTGAAAGATTTCAACTTAATGGCCAGTTTTCTGGGAATGGACAACACTGTTTCTATTCAACTGGGGGAACACGCGGACCCGTTTCAGGGGCACCAATCCACGAGGCTACCTGTCGCGATTTTGTCAAAGATAGTGTGCCGATCGGCAGTCAACTTGTGAAGATTGAAGGTTACCACAGTCGCAGAAGATGCAATGGCACCGGACATGCTGACTGGAGGACTCATGGGAACCCCTCAGTAATGCTGAAACTCCGCAAACATGAATAATAGTGCAGACAAATATAATCAAGCGAACCAAACTTGAAGTGACAGTCTCCGGTGACACTCACAAATTCAAACTTGCGGATTCACTGAAGCCAATTGAATTACCAGCAAATCAAGAGGAAACACCATGCGTTCACACCTGGCATTTTTGGGGACTTTGCTGCTCGTAACCACGGCAATTTTGTCGGTCACGAATTTTTCTTCCGCAGCACCTTTCCTCAACGAGCACCTGGTCGTCCAAAACTCCTTTGACGGCGACTACACCAACGGCGCTACCGGGGCAGCATCGGCCGGCTCCGATGGCGATGCCTTTTGGGTTGGCTCGGGTTTTAGTTTCGTCCCCGGGGCAGCTGGATTCGGAGAGGCGTTGAGGTTTGGAAATGGCTATAACTGGCTTGAGTGGGATGATACGGAGACAGGAATTGCACCGATGGCAGATGTCGCCGGGGCTGATGGCTTGACCTGGTCGATGTATTTCCAGCACAGCGGAAACCCCCCCCAGGGTGTTCCTGCCTGGCTGTTCAATGCCCAAACGGAACATGTTAGCCCTTTAGTTAGTGGGGGAACTGGGGCTGAATTCGGTGCTCGTATCAATACCAGTGTTAATTCATACCGCATGACCAGTCCCGCCAGCTTTTTTGGTGGAGGACTTCCAGCTACGGCACCCAACTACGATCACCTCGTGTACACCATTGTGCCTGAATCGGGCCAGTTTCGTGCCAGGCAGTATCTCAATGGCCAGTTACAAGACATGTCTTACAGTCTGTTTTCGGAGATTCAAAACGTCCATACTCCTTACATCGGGCAATGGACTCGAGGATATGAATGGCGACTGCAGAACGTCAATGTCGATGAGTTTCGCATGTACAATATCGGGATGACCGCTGTAGAGGTTGGACAGCTCAATCAGGATGTTGGTGACGGATCTTCTGCTCCTAATCCCACGCTAATTTCAAACTGGGTCTCAAGTGGAACTGGAAACTGGCAGGAGGGCAACTGGGATACGATTCTCGTACCCGATGGCGATGACCAAACAGCCCGGTTCGGGGACTCGACTCTCGGGCAGTCAACCGTATATATGGACGGCACTGCAACCATCAAACGAATCGAATTCGAACATGACAGCACCTATGCCATTAGTGGCCCCGGTTCCCTGACCCTTGATGCCGACACCGGTTCTGCTTCGATCGAGGTCTTTGCAGTCGGCCCCAACGATCAACACGAAATCGAAGTTGACCTGGTGCTGGCCGATAACGACCTCGACATCACCGCGGCAGGTACGACCACACTCGACATCAATGAACCGATTGCCCTCAACGGCCAGGTGTTGAACATCCTGGGTGCTGGCACGGTTAATCTCAACAGTGGCACCACCGGTGGTGGCAGTGTTACCAACTCTGGCACACTGGGGACGGCCGGCTCCTCGAGCATCGGGGGTAGCCTCAACAGTACTGGCACAATCGACATTGATATCAACGGCGCGGGTAACCTCGTGCAGTACGACTCGCTCATTGTCAGCGGCAACGCGACGCTCGGTGGCACACTGGACATCGACCTGGCCGACGGGCTGGCCACGCCCGACTCGATTACCGTCCTCACCGCCAGTAACATTACCAACAACGGTATCACGTTGGGCGGACCCGATGGGAACCTGTTCACCATCGATCCGGCAGCCCTGGCAAGTGGCAATCTGACCTTGGTGACCGGGGGTGGCGGCCTCGCGGGCGACTTCAATGGCGACGGCACGGTCAACGCGGCCGACTACACCGTATGGCAGGATGAGCTGGGCACCACCTACACCGTAGCCGACTACGAAATCTGGAAGGGGAATTTTGGCGCTACCAGTGCCACGGGATCCTCGACCGCGGTTCCTGAACCTGCGGCCCTGCTGCTTTGCTGCGGACTGGTCGGAGCCGTATTGGGAATCAGGCGAACTCGTGTTAAGTAAACCCAAGGCTTACCTGTTCTAATAAACTAGAAAATTGGCAGGCCACGGTTCGAAACAATAAAAACAGGGGCTGGGAAACCAGCCCCTGTTTTTTATGGCAACAAAACCAATCCAAGTTTCAAAATGGAATCACTTTTTTTCGTCAAGAACATAAGCCGTAATCTCATGAAAACCAACCGACGCAACTTTCTCCGCGCAACCGCCGCCTCGCTCTATGCTGCAGGGGCAACCAGTAAAGTTATGGGAAACACAAACAACGAGACCACTATGCCCATGTCCTGCCTGGACTACGGACTTTCTTTCATTACCAATTCTGGACCTGAAAACCAGGTCCGCTTCTGGGTGGAGAGCACTACCAAAGTCATCGATGAAAAAACCGGTACCTCTATGGATTTCTATCAGTGTGGATCCTGTAAAAGTGAACATACTTTCGCCGAAACCAACCTTTTTAAGGAAAATAACTACGACTTTCTGCCGATCCTGGCAGGTGACGACTGGCTGGTCTTCCGCCGCCTGCCGGGATTGAGCGATCGCTATCGGAAAGTACACATAGCGAAAAGCATGCAGTTTGGAAAACCGATTCTCAAATATCTGCGGCCAGCCCGGAAGGTGACGTTGCTGCCACAGAAGTGGGAAGCGATTGCCGACACGACTGCAGCTGGAATCCCTGTTGTCGCTCAGACGGAACTTTACCATCAGGAAACTGGTCTGCGAGCGATCCTTGAATACCCGGTTAAGACGATGAATATCAGCGTACCGAAGAAAATGTATCAAGTGGATACGGGACCTATCGCTTTTGCCGATCTAACAATACGTCCTGGCCGACTGGTCGATTGTATAAGTCTCGCGTTCGTCGCCTTCAATGCGCCCCATGCGGCCGATTTTGTGACCGAGCAGCTCACACCGGTGGACCCAAACGATCCCGAGTCACCACAGACATACCATTACTCCAAACCGTTTAGTCTACCCGCAAAAAATCGTTTGCTGGCAGTGGACCTGCCGGAATAAATAATTTTGGACACGTTGCCGTTGCCAGATCATGGCCGACTCTCTTGGATGAGGAACGGATCGGCCAAAGATCGCCTGGCAAACACAGGGATACCACTCGGTCGTCGGGCGGTTACGAATTGCCCAGTCACCTCTGCCAAAATCGTGCTGGCCGTGGTAGAAACACCCGCTGGAACCATGCATTGGTCTAGGCAATCCGCAACGTACCCGAAGGCCCTTTCCCGGAAGCGCACGTTTTATGAAGTCTCTTGGTTTAGCCTGCTGCAGACACGGTCGGTTTCACGCCGAAACCGGTTTTCGTACCGGGAATTCCACCGGTAATGTCACGCAATCGGTACGGCCAGGTTTTACGCTGGTTGAACTTCTGGTGGTGATTGCCATCATCGGGATCCTCATTGCGATCTTGTTGCCTGCAGTACAGGTTGCCCGCGAGTCGGCACGGCGGAGTCAATGCAGCAACCACCTCAAACAGTTGGGCCTCGCAGCCCACTTGCATGTCGACACCAATGGCTTCCTGCCGTCGGGCGGCTGGGGAGACGCCTGGGCTGGTTGCCCTGATTTGGGCGTCGGCGAGAAACAGCCAGGCAGTTGGGCCTACCAGTTGCTTAACTACATGGAGGAATCAATAAGTCAACAAGTCGGGCGAGAGTTTCAATGCACCGATCCCAACTCCCGGGTTGCGATTCGAGAAATGATCGCGACGGCCATTCCCAGCTTTTACTGCCCCAGCCGAAGACCTGCGCGGGCTTATCCCTGGACTAATACCGATACCCGGAACTTCGAGGCACCTGAGCGAGCAGGTAAAAGCGACTATGCCGCAAATCTGGGTGACTTGAACCATTGGCCCAACGACGACGGGCCGAATTCGCTGGCCGCCTATGACTCTCACGACTGGAAACACTCCGGGCCAAAGTTTGTGAATCTTTACTACGGGATGGGACATTCTCCCACCGGACATACTGGCGTTGTTTTCCAGCGTAGCGAGATCAAATTCTCGCAAATCACGGATGGCTTATCCAATACGTATCTTATCGGGGGGAAAAATCTGGATCCCGATCACTATAAGGATTGCCGCGCAGGAAATGATGACCAGGGGATGTACAGCGGCCATGATCAAGACAATCTGCGGTCCACATTCTCAGATTCCCCCCTCCCTCGTTACAACTTTCCGCTCACTCCCGATACCCCAGGCTTGACGAAGGAATACAGCTTTGGTGGTCCTCATCCAGGTGTGTGGCAGGTGGTATTTTGTGACGGCTCAGTCCACCAGGTGTCGTATAGCCTGCAAAAGGACGTTCATCGCTGGATGGGGAATCGACTCGATGGCAACGTCGTCGACGCCTCCGAGTTTTAGGGTGTAGTTTCGCGTTGCACGATTTGGCCCCATTGAAATCGCTTTCGGGCTCGCCTTGAAAAGAACCCAACTACCCCCGGCAGTTGGCTGACCAGATCTTTACGGGTTTGGATTGCCTTGGGGCTCCAGGTGTGGAAGGCCAAACCGGGTGAAGCAGATGTTGTCAATCTTGTTGCCAACTTCCGGATTTTGAGCACGTTCCCAAAGACATCCGGCGGTCCCGTCTTTCAGCAGTACCAGGTCCGAGTAGGCCGCTGGTGGATGATAAAGAACCGTTTCGACCGGATAGCTCTCACCCTCGTCATAGCTGAGGCGGGCCACAAGTGTAACACGGCCCGGTCCCCTGGGGCCTGTCCACAGAATGCGATTCCGATCGTCCCCGGCCGACTTTAATGTCAGCCGCTCAATGGCACACGCGCAGCGAGAAACTTTTTGGCTTTCCACCAACTCCGACCAGGTCTCACCTCCATCGGTGCTGATGGACCTGCCGCGCCACGGCCCTTTCTCTTGCCGCATGTCGAGCATGATCCGTCCGTCGGCCAGCTCAATCAATTGGCTTTCGTTGGCAACGTCACTACCGGGTACCAGGTCGCCTCGACTCCAGCTTTGTCCATGGTCATCGCTGTAAATCACAAAAACGCTAAGCGGATGCTTGAAACAGGGCACGAGCAGCCGTCCGCCGGTTGTCTGAATTCCTCCACCAACCCCTGTGGCACTGGCGTTCCAGTCGTGGTCCTCCATGTCCCTGGCAACCGCCGTCAGGTCAATTGGCTCCGACCAGGTGAAACCATTGTCATCGCTGGAGCGGGCGATTGTTTGCGTGTCGTTGGTACCAGGACGTGATACTCTCATGCTTAGGCCAGGTCCACAGCGAAGGTACACAACCCAAATTTTACCCGTGTCGCGGTCCACGACCGTCGATACGTTGGCTGCCGACCAGTAGTGGCCAGGATCCTCGATGATCTCCATAGCCGACCAGGTCTTTCCATTGTCGGTACTTCTTTTCAAAACCAGTTCGACATCCTGTTCTTTGTCGTCTCCAGGATCCCTGCCACTTTGTTTACGCCCCTCGGCAAACGCCAACAAGGTCCCGTCTGGGGCAATCTCAATCGCGGGAATACGGTAAATTTTATATCCGTCCTCTCCCGCCGTATAAACGTTGACATGTTCCAGTTGAGGTTTTTTCGCCAGGGCCACACATGCAAAAATCCAAAAGAACGTGACAAGGTACTGAATTTTCATGATTAATTATCCTATTCCCGAAAAGAACAACGATCTTTGCCCTTCATCGTACCAAACACATCCAAAAGAATCACCCGAGCAACTCGAACTTCCCGTGCCATAAATAGCCCCCTCGCGTTTGCGCTACCACTGCTGCCCCATAGTGACAACCCTGGAGTTAACGGGTCCGCTTTCAAGTCAAGAGCAGCCACAACACGATCCCCTCCTGCCGGGATATTGTTGGGCCAGCCTCGGCAAATTAGAATCTCCGCAAGTCAACATCCAAAACCTTTCCGAAAGTCTATTTCTTATGTCCAGTTGGAAAACCGTATTGCAACTCGATTCCAAGCGTGAAGTCACAGGTGGTCACGAAACCAACCTGGCAAATGCTATTCGTGCCGGGGCAGATTTGCGAATCGGCACCGCCTTCCTGCACAACGAACATGTCGATCTGTCCTCCGACAGTGACGAAATCGTCGAAGAGGCCACCGATTTTCGGATCACTTATCTTTTGGAAGACCGTTGGGTGGCCGGCGTTGAAAATTTACGAGTCCCTATTGAAATCCCCAACGGTTTTGGTCCTCGCGAGTCGATGTCCTTCTTCCTATACAATCAGAATGCCTGCCAGGCCGTTGCCCGACCATTTCTGGACGGCCGTAGCGTGCCGGAACGGCCTGACGAGTCATGGCAAGAGGCCCCTCTGATGCCCAAGTACCATGAACTCGACAATTTCGACGCAGCGACCAACGCACCCAGTATCAATTTCATCTACGACTTTCAGTACTATAACTTCATGGTCCGCTCAAACTGGACCGAGGTGTTAGCCCATGATGCCAACGGGAATGTAATCAGCGGCAATGTTCGCGAACTGGCAGAGGCGGTCAAGGCTGGTGCCGAGGTCAAAATTGCCGTCCGCGGGCTTTGTGATGACCTGTCGGTCGACTCAACCGCATTGATAGACCACGAAGTCTTTATCCACTTGGGGGCTTGTTTTTACTACACCCAACAACAGCTGCTGATCGGGTCCGCGAATCCTGTGGTCCGCGCAAGACCCTCGATTCCCCTCGGCTACGCACCCCAGGCCTGGGATTTCGGTTGGTTGATGCCACGCACCGATGGCCACGTGGCTCGCTGGTTGTGTGATCCGTATACCCTGAAGTTCCGCCGGGACTCAGAGTGTTATGCAATGCGCTGGTTCATCAGCGATTGAAGATCAACCGCCAACCTTTCACCAGAACCGTTCAAACCGAGTCCATATTGGACTATCAATTCCAGCTCATTGTGGGAAGACTTAACCCATGTGTCCGAAATGGGTGAGTATGGCAAGGACTCCGTCGACCGGATTTTTCTTTGGCATGGCAGGGTTTAGACAAAAGCCAGCAAAAACTTGACGACCACGAATTCCGAAGTCTAAACTCCGGACTCGAGAGGAGATTAAAATTCCTGTCCGCAACCGATCAGCATGGTTTTCGCCAAACTCCAACCCGGAAATTCTTCCTGCTCCAGGTGGATTTGGAAGGATAAATCGATGAGATCCCTGGTTTCGCTCGTGGGCATCATCCTTGTGATGGCGATGCCATGCCTTGCCCAGGAGGGCCAAGACATGGTCGAGGAGCCTTCAGCGGATCCTGTCCGGCAGCTTGTCAATTCCGAGGCGCTGCGGAATACGAGTACCGAAAGCCCCAGGGACACCATCGAAAGCCTGCTCGAGTCGATGGAGCAGTTCTATGACGTCCTCTCGACGGAGGGTCGTACCAAGGATAACTCAGCGTTGTTGTTCTGGCTCGAGGACCGTGTTCTTGCGTGCCTCGATCTCGAGCAGGTCGCCCCGGCTCTGAAACGGGATCTCGGCATGTCGATGGCGGTGCGTGTGTACGAGGTCATTGCCAGGGTCAGCCTGCCCCCGATCGAGGAGATTCCCGACAAGGAGTTTCTCAGATCGCTTTCACCAGATGATCGCCCGACGTTCTGGCGTCTTGGCGACACGCCGATCGAGATCATTCACATCACCGAGGGCCACAACAAGGGCAGGTGGCTTGTTTCCGATTACACCAGGCAGGAGATGCTTGATTACTACAACCTGATCAAGGTGCTTCCATATCAATCAGACTACCGTCACGAGTTCACGAGGCTCTATCACTTCACACCAGGCTGGCTGCTTCCGGGAACGATCGTCAAACAGCTCCCTGGATGGGCCGGTCATCACTTTTTCGAGCAGACGATCTGGCAGTGGGTCCTGTTCCTGGGATCGGTCGGCATCAGCATCATCGTGCTCTCTTACATCTTCTCCTACATCCGTCGCGTAACCGAGGAAATGGACGTTGTCGGTGGGCGGCTCCTGCGGATGATCCCGATGCTGGCGGTCATCGTTGTCGACCTGTTCCTCGATCATTTCCTCGATGAACACGTCTACCTGACAGGGGAGGTGCTCTGGATCACGACAGTCGTCTTCTCCTTCATCAGGATCTTCGCAGCGATGGCGATCGTCGTTTCCCTGGGCACTGTTGTCTCGGCGGCGATTATCAATACTCCCCGCATCAAGACGCGCAGCATCGATGCGGCGATGATCCGGATCTCATGCAAGACCGTCGCCATTTTCGTCGCGTCGGCTATCTTCTTGATGCATGCCGCCGAGATCGGGTTCTCGCCCGCGGCGCTGCTCACCGGTGCGGGTATCACGGGGATCGCGCTGGCACTTGCGGCCCAGGACACGATTAAGAACTTCTTTGCGAGCATCGTGCTGCTGACGGAGCGACCATTCCAACTCGCGGATGTCGTCACGATGCCGGATGGCCAGGATACGAAGGGCTTCATCGAGGACATTGGCATCCGCTCAACGCGCATCAGGCTCTTCGATGGAACACTCGTGACCGTGCCGAACGAGCAACTGGTCCGCTCGCAGATCGAGAACGTCAGCCAACGGCCCTCCATTCGCTGCAACGGGGAACTTCGACTCACCTACGAGACGTCACCCCAGAAGCTGGAAGAAGCCCTCCAGATCGTGCATAAGATCCTGGTCAACCAGGACGGTGTCGCCGAAGATCCGGAACCACGGGCGCACTTCGTCGACTTCGGGGAGTTCGCCTTCATCATCCGGTTCAGCTACTGGTACGCACCAGCGGACTGGTACGAGTCACGCATCGCGGCCCAGCAGGTCAACCTTGAGATCGTGCGCCGGTTCGCCGATGCAGGCATCAAGTTCGGGTTCCCACGTCGCACGGTCGTCTTCAGTTCAGAGACTGGGGATCCGCCTCCTGTGAACCCCTCACCGGCAACGTGAAGGTCACGCCAGTCACGCCTTGCGGAAGCGTTCCCACGGCCCGGTCACCGCGACGGTCAGGCCTAGCCGCGCGAAATGCAGTTGGTGCTTGAGGCGGAGTATTTGTAGATCCGGAGGATCTATCGCTTTTCTGCCGGCGTTGGCACGATGGCGTGAACGGTCCCCGATAGCAATGATCTGCTTGAAAGCAAGTCATTTGCGACAGTGATTTCCAACCACCTGTTTTACTTTTTCTCACGATTCGTTAAACTTGGAACTACTGAGTCTGAATTACCAGGAACGGAGGACTGATTCATGCAACGAAACCATGGCTGCTTTGAGAAGCGATGTTTTGCAGTCTTCTTTGTCGAGCACGTCATGCTGACGACCTTCACATCGATGATGATTGGCTGCTGTACACTTTGCAGCGCGGGCGAGGACGATCCGCGCTGGGTGCATCCGCTCTGTCAGCAGCTGCCGTTAGATAGGAACGGGCCTTTTGTTGAGCTGGCGGATAGGAGTTTGATGACCGTGGACACTCCGGGAGTGCGCATCAGCAAGGATGATGGAAAGACCTGGTCCAAATCACACCCTGTTTGTGAAGGAATAGGAGGCCTGTCAGGCGGCCGCGAGCCTGCTACCGTTTACATCGTGCGGACGCAAGGCGGCGCGTTGGTGGCGGTCTATCTGGACTCCACCACGTACAACTTCAGTTGGGATAAGACTATTAATCAGCCGAAAGACGATTGTCGGCTGGAGGTGTGGGCGATCCGCAGCCTGGATGGCGGGGTGACCTGGACCGACCGGCAGAGACTCCTGGACGGCTATAATCCCAATTTTTTCGGCTTCATCCAGACCCGAAGCGGCAGGCTGGTTGCCACGGTGCCCCACATAGTTCGTAACCCAGGCCGGTATGCAGCCTGTTCTCTCATCTCGGATGACGACGGAAAAACTTGGAAACGAAGTAACTTGATTGACTTGGGAGGGCATGGAGACCACTCTGGAGCGATGGAGCCCACGGTAGCGGAGCTAAGCGACGGCCGGCTGATGATGATGATTCGCACCCATTGGGGCCGCTTCTGGGAAGCATTCTCCGAAGACGATGGTCTTTCTTGGCGCACGATCCGGCCGAGTCCGATCGAATCCAGCAGTTCGCCGGGCTACCTGCTGAAGTTGCACAGCGGACGGCTGGTTCTCGTCTCGAACGGCAAGTCAGGACGCGAGGAACTGCTCGTCGCTTTTTCAGAGGACGACGCCAAGAGCTGGACGAAGCCAATCGTCATTGCTCGGCAGAAGGACGGCCAGCTGAGCTATCCGTACGTTTTTGAGCACTCTCCCGGCGAGCTATGGGTCATTGCGGGGTTTGCCTTTCAGAAGGGCTGGCAGGGGCCTCGGCCCCTTCGGTTGAGGGTGAATGAAAACGAGCTCCTGCGGGCCATTGGGAACCAGAAAAACCTTTGACAAGTCCACGTGTTTACGAAGAGCGTCCTGCCGTCAGGACTGAAGCAGATCGACCACAAAAAAAGGCGCGGAGCCGATGACTTCGCGCCTTTATAAACACTGCTATTTTTTCAGCATGCAAGGTTGTTATTTTTTAACCGTACTGAAATTCTTTTCGAACACTTCGCGATTGAAAATCTTCGCGATACGATCGTCTTCGGGGAGCTTTTCTGCCCAACCCTTGCAGCCATTGCAACAGAAGCCGACATTAACACCGTCCACGACCAGCACCACCTCAGGATTCAAGCCCCGCCCCGACTTGGGACAAGTGTCTTGTTTTGCCTGCTTGGTAGCCACAGCCTGATGAAAAGATTTGGCAGCAAACTTTCCTTTGTCCTTGTTGAAAGCCTTGACGCAGTTACCACAGCAAAAATAGACAGTGTATCCATCTAACTCCGAAGTTGCATCGGCTGCGATAGGGCGCCCCGAGATAACACATTTGATCTCTCCCAGATCAGGTGTGTCAGCTGTGCTCAAACCGGTCATCGAGCATGCAAGGATAATTACAAAGACAACATAACCAACCGTGTGACGAATCATCATGGCCTCCAAAAGTTGCTTCTTGACGGGTCAGCCAAGCGTAGGTGAAACGAGGGAAAAAGATACTTCCAGTTCAAACAAGGGGCGGATTCTAGTGAAAATAAAATCAGGTGTCCAGAACTATTTTTCGCCTCCGCTGCAAGCACAAGCCACTGAAGGCAGGAACCCATTGTAAGCGATCGAAAACCACTAGCACCATCCTTTACGCGAGGTTCTTTCAGCAATATTCTTGGTAACCTACAAACTCCAATAACGATTTTGAGCATCGCGGTTAATCACTTGTATTCCCCCTATTTCATCCCTTCGGTGGACTGAAATATATCCCGAAGTTGTTTGATTTCTTGAGGTTATATCGATAGGTTCTGGTTGGGAGAGGTGAGCTGATCCCGAAGACCGGCACCATTCCAGCTTGAAAAAAGTTGGCGTCGCCCCATCTTGCCCGCTGACAAGGCGGTGGACGTTGCAAAAGTATGGATACGAATTGGTCGAGGAGTTGGGTTGGTGGCGAGACAACCGCCGCACTGCGGAAAGACGAGAGGGCCGAACTTGCCAGTCAATAATTTGGATGCTCGCAGTATGTTTCTAGGATAGCCGCGGCTAGCTGTTAGTGAAGTGGGACCCGTCCACAGTAATGACGGCCCTTCTGATTGCCCGTTTTAAACGCATCCTGAATAGGACTGGCCCCGTAAGAGAGGGAATTCAGACTCGGGAGGTGTAGCAGCTGTCCAACGAGATTTTGCTGTCATGTAGTGAAAAGCAACGCCGCGTCGCGGCTGATCCGACCGATTGGGGTGTGACATGTGCAACAGGAGGCCGTGATGAAAACTGCAACTGCCAGCCTGTAATGGAATGGGGACTTCCAGGTTGCGATTAAACAGCGATTCAGGGATTCGCATATCGATCCGATCTCCGACGACCCATTTTTCAGAATGTGGTAGCGGGCCGAGATGTTGGCTACCTGGAATGACCCACAAACAACCATTATCAAGTGTCACGTCATCCAATGCGATCCAACAAGTTACCATGGCCATTGGCTCGATGGTGAAATAGGGTGAATCCTGGTGGTATGGTTTTTCTACGCCACCAGGTGGCTTCATAAAGACTTGACTGCTGAACAGCTTGATGTCAGGACCTAGCAATTGTTCGACAATTTCCAGAATCTTGTTGTTACTCGCATACCGTGCAAAAACCGAATCATTTTTTGCGCACCGATTAATTTTTCGCACCGTCTGGAGGCTGCACTTGTCGGCATTAGGTTCCAATTCGATATCGTGTTGGGGAAACTCGGCCACCAGGCCATTAGCAATGTCAGCGGTTCTTCGACAGAGTTCTAATCGTTCTTTCGCGTCAATCAATTCTTCGGCAACAACAAAACCAGATTTTTGAAATTCACGGAACCGACTGTTGTCCTTGAAGTCTGTCATAGGGAACTCATGCGGTTGCTGGAAGGTGCCCGACACTTGTTGAACTCTCTATTTTGCAGGCGGGGTGACCAACAGTCGATAGCTCTTCCATCGTTACATCCGTAACGTACCTTCTAGTCTGTTGATAGAGTTGCAAAAGTACCTGCCACACGCATGGCCAATTAATAGTGCCCCCGTAGATGTGGCTGTAATCCCCATGCGCCGGGCCGCGTATAAGCTTACCGGAACTACCTGTCCACCAAACACAGCTTAGAGTTTCACCCGCAAGCGATGCGTTAAAATCTTACCCTGGCCGTCTTCGATGCACCAATGCGTGGCCAAATACTCACCGTCACCCACCGGCAACAAGGACGCCTGACCGAATTTGAGGTTCACCGCCATGTCCTTGTAGCTGGCAACTTGTGAAGACGGTGCCTTGGACCAGATATCCAATTCCTCGATCGTCTTCCAACGGTCATTTGCGAAATCGACAATCCGCACAAAGAGGCCCGTTTCACCTTCACGATGGCAATGGATCGTCAGGAGCATATCGCCGCCAAGGTAGGTGAGGTTCGGAGCCTGGGCAGGAATCCCCGTGTCGATCGCTTCGGACCAGCTTTGGCCGCCATCGTGTGAAACCGCGATGTAGTTCGGAAGATTGGTGCCACTGGCATGGTCCATCGTCCAGAACAGGCACACCACGCGGCCAGGCTGCATCTCGCACAGACGCGGTTCCGCGGCAGTGTAGCATCCCTTCGGATCACGAAAGAACACTGTCTCATCATTCCAGGTCTGCCCGCGGTCCGTGCTCCGCAGCAGAACGGCCACGTTGTTCGACGGGTGCGAACCATCCCAAAGCGGGAATAGCGAGCCAGCTACCAAAAGAGTACCATCATGCAACTGAATGCTCGGGCCAGAAGCTTCGATGAGCTCTGGCCAACTTCTGGGGATCACCTCCAGCGGGGTCCAGGTGTGCCCCTCGTCGCGAGAGAAGCTCACAAGGTCATCCCCATCACGCAGACCATCCGTTTGCGCATTCGCCAGGCGCTGATCTGGATCGGTTCGGTGGAAGCGATACCCCGTGGCGATCAAGGTACCGTCATCCAAAAGTGTAGGCTTGAGGGAATCGGAATAGTGTTCTTGCCCGGACAATTTCTCGTGCAGGGGGCCCTCGAGCTGCCAGGTCCGACCACCATCGGTGGAGCGAGTCACCATGGTTGTCGCGTTCGTGGCATTCAGTGCCTCGCCCAGTACAAAGAACGCCAGCAGGTCTCCCGACGGCAATGTGACCAGGCCTGGAAAGTAGGCGTGCCGGGCCCGCAGCTGCGGCTCGGGATTCTCGTACACGACATGGTCACTAATCACTTCAATGCTCGGCATGGGGTGACCTTTCAAGGTACACGAAAGATTAAGAGCCCCTCAGGCAGGCTTCTCCAGCGGAAGTAGCGGCGCCAAATTCCAAGTAACCCACGATCACTTTTCCAGCATCAAGGCTGCGCAAACTTCGGCCAGGCAGTTCAGTTCTTCGATTGGCATCGACTCTTCGTTGGTGTGAATGTCCTTGTAGCCTACCGAGATCACGAGCGTAGGCAGTCCTTTGGCATTGAGTTCGTTGGCATCGCTACCGCCACAGGTAACCGTGTGTTGCGGCACACGGCCGGCAGCTTCGATCGCCGATTCCCCCCGCCGCACGATAGCGTCGGTTGGCTCAAAACGAAAACCATTTATGCTGATCAAGGTTTCTTGCTCTATCTTTCCGCCTCGCTCAGCGGCAGCCTGGCGGCAACAGTCGAGCATGAATTCTAAAGCCTGCTCCTGCTTTTCGCGGTCGAGGCTACGGGCCTGCATCGTCAGTTCCGCCCGGGGTGGGATGATGTTTGAAGCTTCGCCGCCTGAAATCAGCCCCACGTTGGCGGTCGTCTCTTCGTCGACGCGCCCCAGCGGCATGGCATGAACTGCGGCAGCTGCCATGCTAATAGCACTTCGCCCCTCTTCCGGTTCCAAGCCCGCATGGGCCGCTCGACCATAAAACGTAACCCTGACGGTCCGCGACCAGGGCGCTGCCAACGAGATGAGGCCAACCGGGCCTCCGATGTCGGGGACAAAGGCCATCGACGACCGCACGGGTGCCACGTCGAATGCTTTGGAACCGATATGCCCGACGTCTTCTCCGACGGTAAACAAAACTTCAACCGGGAGATGGGGTAGTTCGGCAGCTGCAATGGCCTCGGCTGCCTCGACGATCGCGGCCACCGCCGCCTTGTCATCGGCACCCAGCACACTCGACCCGTCCGAATGAACCGCTCCGTCACGGACCACCGGCTGCATGCCTTCGGTCGAGATCACGGTGTCCATGTGAGCGCACAACAAGATCGGATCGTGATCGGCCAGCGCCCCCGTACCGGGCCAGTACCCAAGCAGATTACGATGTTCGTCCGGAACCATTTGAATCCCGATTCGCTCGAGCCGTAGCCTTAAAAAATCTGAGACCTGATCCTCACCAGGATAGTAACTGTCGATACCGGCGATCGTAATAAACAGATCCAAAAGGCGGTCTGGTTGAATCATCAATACGTCCTCACACACTGTTACATCCGGATACAATCAACATCAAGAAACCTGACCAAGGCGACACCAACGGTTTTTCCAGGTACAGAGTGGAAGTCTAATCTCCCCGGTCAAACGTCGCAAGCACCCAAAGTTTCAGTGGTCTGTACGTTCTCGAACTGACCGCAGAGTTGGACTCTGCCAATGCACAGTGTGTTGAACGTGTGCCCCATTGCCAGGTCGATACGCGCATCGCCACCCAGTCAGCTGGTGCTTTGATTCCACACGGCGCGGCGGGTCAAGAGAATTGCAGTTCCAAGGCAACACGGGTACTACGCTTCAAACCATGGGGCGACAGGCAGAATGCCAGGCACACGCTTCCATGGTTGACCGGACGTTCTCCCAAAGCGATCGTTCCGGCGAACGCAATCGTGATGTTTCCTGCGACCGAACAAGTAGCCATCGGCCACTTGTCGCGGGATCCCCAATCATTCCACCCGGGGCATCAACAGTCACGGCAGTCGCCAGCGGACTACTTCGGTATGCGGATCGGTTTGTGGCGAGGTTGCGTACGAATAGCAGGAAATCAGCGAACCGTCAGGCAACTGGATCGTGTTTCCAAAGCCACCGCCAGAGGGCCAACCTGGCTGGGTGTTTTCGTCAAGAATCAACACGTCGTTCTGAAAGTCAAAAGTGTCGCCCCCATCCGTGCTCAAGACAGCCCGCAACCCCAGCGGTGGGGTACCGGACCGTTTGGTGTACGTCATCAGGGTTCGACCCTGGTGAAGGGGCGTCACCCGCGGATACATCTGCCCGTACGGTTCGAGAGTTCCGGTATATTTGGGAAAGTCCTCCACGTTGCTCCAGGTCAAGCCGCCGTCGGTTGATTTAGTGAAGATCAACCGGTCAGCGTTGTCATTTCCCGTCGGCTTTTTGGCATGCATGGCATACATTGGGCTACCCCTGTCCAGGCGAATCCACTGCAACAGTTCACCCGCACCGTTGAGATGGGTGTACGACTCCTGGAAAAATCCAACCGCGTTGTCATACTCCATCTGCCTGCCCTGATAGGTTGTGTAGCCAGGCAGTTTCAGCCGGCTATCGGTCCAATGGAGACCTCCATCGGTCGACGTCAGCCAGCGGTTATTAATGCCGTTCGTATGATTTTCTCCGTAACGATTCGCACCAACCTTCAGACTGCCGTCGGGCATTTGCACAATATTGCGGCTGGTGTGCGACCACTTGGCCGGCAACAGGGTCTGCGTCCACGTTTTCCCACCATCAGTCGAACGGTTGATCGTCGACCGGCAAGTACCGGGTGTCGGATTCTGGGAGTCTGCCCTGATAATGTGGTTCGTGGTAAAGAGCAGGCCTTGGGGGGTGCCGTCGTCAATAAACGTCAACCAATTCTCGCGGCCGAGCAGGTCTTGCCAGGGCCGAGCTTGACCCGTACCGGAACGGACCATGTCTTACCGTTGTCGGTCGATCGGCTGAACTTACTGAACTCATGGTATCCTGCGATCTTCTCCGATGTGAAAAAAATCATCACCAGTTCGCCGTCGGGCAACCGCGCCATGCTGGGCTTGTAGCCAGGACCCAAGGCTGTTCGCTCGGCAGGCAACGTGGCAGGTAGCTTGAGTGGGCGGAGCACACGAATGGGCCTGGATGGTTCGATCTTGCCATGCTCGGGAGCCTCGGCCGAGATCAGACCGGTCATCAGGCCAGTCAGCAGTAGCGTGATCGAAAACATGCCGAAACAACCGTTGATCTTCACGGAAAACACCTGCTCAGTGAGTTGATGGGGCAAATCGCCATTCAATTCGCAATCTTTACACCTGTTGGGCTGGCGCGCCGAATCTCCCGTTGCCTTTTCACATTATCACGGTGTCGGGGCCGCGGACGTGGTGGTACCAGGCAGTCGCCAGCGGACTACTTCGGTATGCGGATGCTCGTTGCCCCCGGGTGTGGTTGCATAGGAATAGCAGGAAATCAGTGAACCGTCGGGCAACTGGATCGTGTTGCCAAAGCCACCGCCAGAAGTCCAGCCCGGCTGGGTGTTTTCGTCGAGAATCAATACGTCGTTCTGGCAGTCAAATGTGTCGCCTCCGTCCGTGCTCAAGACAGCCCGCAGCCCAAGAGGCGGGGTACCGGACCGCTTGGTGTACGTCATCAGGGTTCGACCCTGGCGAAGGGGCGTCACCCGCGGATACATCTGCCCGTACGGTTCGAGAGTTCCGGTATACTTGGGAAAGTCCTCCACGTCGCTCCAGGTCAAGCCGCCGTCGGTTGATTTGGTGAAGATCAACCGGTCGGCATTGTCACCGCCGGTCGGCTTGTCGGCATGCATGGCATACATCGGGCTGCCCCTGTCCAGGCGAATCCACTGCAACAGTTCACCTGCACCGTTGAGATAGGTGAACGACTCCTGAAAAAATCCAACCTCGTTGTCATATTCCATCTGCTTGCCCTGGTAGGTTGTGTAGCGGGGCAGTGTCAGTTGGCTCTCGGTCCAGTGGAGACCTTCATCGGTCGACGTCAACCAGCGATTCATGCTACCGGTAACGTTGTTCGCACCAACCTTCAAACTGCCGTCGGGCATTTGCACAATATTGCGGCTGGTGTGCGACCACTTGGCCGGCAACACGGTCTGCGTCCACGTTTTCCCGCCATCGGCCGAACAATTGATCGTCGCGCGGCAAGTGCCGGGGGTCGGATTCTGGGAGTCTGCCCTGATAATGTGGTTCGTGGTCAAAAGCAGGCCGTGGGGGGTGCCGTCGTCAATCAATGTTAACCAATTCTCGCGGCCAAGCAGGTCCTGGCCAGGACCAAGTTGGACCCGTTCTGGAACCGACCAGGTCTTACCGTGATCCATCGATCGGCTAAGCAGACCAAACTCGTGATATCTGTCACCCTTCCGATACTTCCGATCCCACCTGAAAAACATCAACACCAGTTCACCATTGGGTAACCGTGCCATGGTGGGCTTGTAGCCGGGGCCGATGGATACCCGCTCGGCAGGCAACGTGGCAGGCAGCTTGAGTGGGCGAAGCACACGAATGGGCCTGGATAGTTCGATCTTGCCATGCTCGGGAGTCTCGGCTGATGTTGTCCCCTTCAGCAGAGGTCCCGTCACGAAACCAACCACCAGTAGTATCGTGATCACGAACCTGCGACGTTCTGTTTCAACCTGCATGAGGAACTCCCAAGGTGACAAGGATGTGAGACTGTAGATGACAAGATGAAGAATTTTCTGGAGTGCGCTAACAGGGTTCGGCGGGGGCACAACCCCTTACACCACTCATCCCCGCCAACCTTTACTTACTACCGCCAATGTGTCCCGCCGGAAATGAAACCACCGGTCGACCGTTTGAAAACTTGTAGAGTGATCAGACACATGCACAACAACACGCAAATCGCAATCAACTGGCCCGGGCACGCTGCAAGTCGTCAAAGGCTTGCGCAGCGCCACTGCGGATCAAGTCGAGCTCACTTGCGCACTCAAAAAACTGGACGCCGTGGTCGATCCAATACTTGGTTTGATCATAGCCAAGCCCCGGCAAACCGCGTACGACGTTGTGCTTTTCGCTGGCGTCGATGATGCGTTGCACTGCCGCTTGAAACTCCGGGTCAGTATAGCGCCCCGGCATGCCAAGATCAAGACTCAGGTCACTGATACCCACGAAGCAAATGTCCAGATCTTCCGCGCTGTTGATCTCGCCGGCGTTGTCAGCGCCTGTTCGTGTTTCGATATGGCCGACCACTAGCGTTTCGGCGTTGGCCTCGTCGTACCATGTCCGCTTGTCATTCGGTTTGGCATACATGGTGTTTCCGTAGCCTGTCGCGCTGGCACGTGTCCCACCGGGAGGGAATTTCATGTAGCTTCGTAACGTTTCAATATCCTGGCGACTTTCAGTCCGAGGTAACTGTAACCCCATCACGCCCATTTCGAGCAAACGGGCAGTCTCGCCTCGCTCCAATTGGGGAATTTTAGCTACGACAGTCAACCCGTTGTCGCGGGCACAAAGTACAAAATCAGAAAGCCGACTTGGTTCAAACCAGGCGTGTTCGTTTTCGATGTAAATAAAGTCAAACCCCGCATTTCGAAACGCCTTTATCACAGAAGGTCGAAGATGCTCTGAAACGGTTCCACCAAAGACGACCTCGCCAGCCCTGAGTTTTTCTTTCAGTGATTTCAAGGTCCTGGTCTCCATCGTGGTTACGGTTTGATTTGTTTCAAGAACTCATTCAATCTGCAAAACTCCCGCCGCCCTGAAACGGCTCCCAGTCCAATTGCCAGGTGAGGCTTCTTGCGGATGTTGGCCACTACGTTACCGGTGCAAGTTGTGACCGGTGCAAGTCGACAAGGTCCTATATTTTACAGTCCCGTAGTCTTGTGGTCTATGGTCTCCACATCTGCCCCCAGCCAATTACTCCATTTCCAATCTCGACGATCTTCGCCGCCACGATTTGGGCAAAGTTCACGGAAGATTCCAGAGACTCCCCCTGGATCAGTCGGGCGATGAGTGCGGCATTAAAACCGTCACCAGCGCCCACACTCACGTTGCTGCGCTCGATGCGCCGCGCAGGCTGATGCGCGTAAACCCCGTCTTCACTCATCCAGCCAGCCCCCTCCGCTCCCATTTTAATCACCACCTTCCCGACACCAACACTCATCGCCCGCCGGGCAATGTCTTCAGGATGCTCAAGCCCTGACCAGAAGCTCAATTCGTTGAGCGTACCAATCAGCAAATCGACGTCGGCCCAGATTCTCGTCATTTGGTCGGCTCGGTTGGTCCGCATCCAGCCGATTCCAGTATCAAGCACCGTCACGCCTCCACGTGATTGAAAAAAACACAACGTGTCTCCCACTTCATTCAATTCACTGACCGCGACTTGGGAGTGAGCAGTTAACAACAGCCATGTCGCCTGGTCATTTCTGACTGATAACATCCAATCAATTCGTGGCGACGGATATTGCAGGCAAACCAGCCTTCGCGACTGGGCATCAACCGGCGTTACCGAGAACATGGTTGCCTGCGCTGCCGGGGCAACTGACTCGACGTTCGCTTCCTTGAGCCAATCCCGGATCAACTGCCCGGCCGCGTCCTCGCCAATCGGCCCGTTGAGCAAGACGCGCAGGCCAAGGACGCCCAACACGTAGGCGGAGGCTGCCCCGTTGCCTCCGAGACCCAACTCGGGGGGATCCTCCAGATTTTTCACCATCTCTGGAGTGTAGCTGTCCTGGCTCGTACCTCCGACCCACTCGAACGGCGGTTGCCGAAGCGTCATGTCAACACTTGAAGCCCCGGCAACAGCAATGACCGGTTTCTCGATTGGCGCGGACCCCTCAACCATCACCAGTTGGTTCCTCACGTTTCGACGGACGGAAGCTCGGGATAATCGACCCCATGAACAATATCCCCAATCTCTACGGCCTCGACACTTCCCATCCGGGGATTCCAGTCATGACCAATCCGACGGGTGGTTCCCGGCATGAGGTGGAGGATGTAGCTCCGCCGCGGCCTGTCGGTCGTGTTACCCTCCGAACCATGTAACGTGAGACAGTGGTGGAAATGGCAGTGACCGGCCGGGAGTTCGCACGCAACCGGCTCAAGGTTAGCCGGGGATGGGATCTCCGGTCTCTCGAGAACCCAGTTCGGGTTGTTGTTGTCGACATCGTCACGCGTGTAGTCGATTTTCCAACGGTGGCTTCCAGGGATGACCTGCATACATCCGTTGGCCAGTGTCGCGTCATCCAAGGCTATCCAGCACGTCGCCAGTTCAGGCGGCCCGACATGATCCCAATACGTGTAGTCGCGGTGCCATGCCACCACGCCATGCTCATCCCCGGGAGCCTTAGCGATCGACTGATCTTCCCATACTCGCACCGGCCCAGCCATCAAGTCATGGGCCAAATGGCTGATCGATGAGTTGCCAATCACCTCGGCAAAGACCCGATCATGACGAAACAGGTTGACCATCTTGGAAAGTTGCGGGTTGCCTTTGACGTTAGCACTGGCCAGTCCACGGAGATCATCTGGAAATTCAATCCGGCCAGACGCTATGTCGTCGCAACGTGTTCGCAGGCGGTTGATCTGTTCCTCCGAAAGAACACGTGGTCCTGCAACATATCCGTTGGTTTGGAAAAAATCCATCTGGTCTCTTGAGAAGTGCGCGAGATTAGCCACGATTTACACCTGATCCGAACTGAGAAAAATTGACGTAAACCATCCTATTCAGCAGCAGCCAAGACTACAACCAACCGAAGTTCGTGCAGAAACTTCCATAGCACCCCGGCAAAGTGGTCCCGCCCCCATAGATTCTGTAGTCCAGCCCGGGATGGTTTAGCTTCAAGCCCCACAAACCCATATTTTAAAACGGTGCCCACCCACCGGGTCTCAGAATCGCTATGCCAGGTGTGCGAATCGATGGTATCTTTCATAATAGAGATCGAAGGGCATAATAGAGACCAAGGGCCGAAAAACGCGTCACGAGTGGTCTCGACAAAGCCACTCCGTTGGTTGGTTAGGTTTGGTTGGTTAGATGACGCTGGTAACGACGCGACTTTTGTAAAATGTTCGCTTCAAAGAGGATCCCAAATTGATCAAGACCATCGCCTGGCGGTTATCGTTGATATTGCTTGTCGGATGCCTGGGGTGGCTTGTCTGCCCATCGCAGGCGCGGGCTGACGACGGGAACAATCTCGGTATTGTGGTCGGACCCGACGCACCAAGGCTGGAGCAATTTGCTGCTGACCAGCTGGGCGACTACCTCGGCAAGCTCTTCGGGCTCGAGGTCCGACCGACCAGCGGCCTGCCTGCCTCGACCGGAATCGGTCTGCTGGTCGGAACTCCTGAAACGAACCCCGCCGTGGCCAAGGCACTGGGGGTGGGCGGCTGGCCAAAGCTCAGCGATCAGGGCATCGTTTTGAAGCGGGGCGCGCTCGCTGGGAAACAGGTACTGGTGGTCGGCGGGGGTAGTCCTGTGGCAACGATGTGGGCAGTGTATGAGCTCGTCGAACGGTGGGGTGTACGCTACCTGGTCGACGGCGACATCTATCCGCCCAACGCCGCCTGGTCAGGCCTGCCGGACCTGGACCTGGTCATGGAACCCAACATGCCCATCCGCTGCTGGCGACTGGTGAATGAGTTCCCTCTGGGACCGGTCTCGTGGAGCCTGGAGGAAAACGTGCGGTTCCTGCAGCAGATAGCCAAGATGAAGTACAACCGCATCCACACATTTTTGTGGCCGCACCAACCGTTCGTGCACTACACCTTTCGCGGGATGCCGAAACCGCCGGGTATCCTGTACTTCGGACAACGTCACCCGATCGACGACGATACGATCGGCCGCGAAAAGTTCCCCGGCATGACAGTGTTTACCAACCCGGAGCTGGTCGGCGCCGAGTCGCCCGCGGATCTTCACCGGCGGGCCGTGGCGCTGGTGCAGGGCATCCATCAAGAGGCCCGCCGACTGGGAATGCAGACGGTCGCCTCCTTTGAAATCTTCAATTGGCCCAAGGAGTTTCAAAAACTTATCCCAGCGGCCCAGCCGTCCCGTCAGCTGGGCGACCTTTACATACAACCGGGCAACGACCAACCGCTGACCGACCCGCTACTTGCCGAAATCGTTGAGACCGTCGTGCGGACCCACATCGAAACCTACCCCGACGTTGATTTCATCCAGGTCAGCGTGCCCGAAAAGCGGATATGGGTGAGCCAGGGGCGCGAAGCCTATCGCCTTCTGGACGAGCGGTATGATCTCGCCAGCCTGGGAAGTTACGACGAGCTGTGTGCCCGCGGCCGCAGTCGGGCCAACTTTCCGGGCGGAGGGGCACGGGTTGAGTCGCAAGTCCAAGGCGACCTGGCCTTTCTCTGGATGTTTGACTCGCTCATCCGCGACGGCAATCTACTCCAACGGCCAGGTGGGGGCAAAGACGTGAAGCTGATTTACGACGGTGTGACGTTCGAGTTGTTTCCACTCGTCGCCCGGATCACACCGCCTGGCGGCGAGGTCGTCAATTTCATCGACTACACGGCGAGTCGGGTGCTCCGCCATCGCGACCTCATCCAGACCGTCCCGTCCAAAGACGTACCGGTGAGCCTGATCATGACGCTCGCCGACGACAATGTGGGGGTGCTGCCTCAAATGGCAACCGGCTCGATTCACGAGCTGATGGCCGACATGCGAGCCAGCGGGTGGGACGGGTTCTACACCCGCTATTGGACCGTCGGTGAACAGGACCCAACCATTCATTATCTGGCCCGGGCAAGCTGGGATGCCTCCCTGACACCGCAAGAGGCCTATACCGATCAGGTCGAGCGTGTGTGCGGTCCCAAGGCTGTGGCACCCGTACTGGAAGCGTTCGCCCTTATCGAAAAGATCACGCTCAACCTGGATCAGCACGGGCTGGGGTTCGGCTTCCCGGTGCCGACTATGATGACCAAACACTACGACAGCGGCGGATTGTCGGCTGCCATCAAGGAAGACCATCGGCTCTATCATGAGGCGCTGGCGCAAATGGAAGCAGCGCGCGAGCACTGCCGGCCTGAAGGCCGTGCATACATCGACTACTTCGTGGCCCGGCTCCGCTTCGCGGTCCGCTACCTGGATGCCGCCGAAGCCTACGGCGCCACTTCGCTGGCAGAAAAGGCCTATCGGCCGCACGAGGCTCGCCAACAAGCCAGCCTCGCCTACCGTGCAATCCGCGAGGCGTTGGAAGAATACGTTGCCGTCGCCAAAGATCACGGTGACCTGGGTGCCGTGGCGATGATGAACGAGTATTGCTACCGGCCAATTCGAGATAAGCGCAATCAGCTGGAGGGCGCCAGTGAGCGGCCGAACATTGTTTTTGTTTACACCGACGACCAGGCCCCGACTGCCGTCGGCAACGAAGGCAATGAGCAAATCCAAACGCCCCACATCGACCGCCTGTTCCGCGCAGGAGCCCGGCTGACCCGCGCATTTGTCACGACGCCGGTATGCAGTCCGTCGCGAGCCAGTTTGATGACCAGTCGATATGGCAGCGAGTTGGGTATCTTTGACTGGATCAACCCTCGCAGCGAGCCCGAACACGGGTTGGATCCGAACACGGTTACCTGGTCAGAGGTACTTGCCAACGCGGGATACGCGACCGGCCTGGTGGGCAAATGGCACCTGGGAACAGCCGATCGGTATCATCCTACCAAGACCGGGTATCAGTACTTCATGGGTTTCCGTTCGGGCGGGAACTCACCCGAGAATCCGACGCTGGAACTCAATGGCGCAACTCGGACGTTCGTGGGGTTCACGCCCGACATCTTGACCGATCACGCAATCGACTTTGTGCGCCGCAACAAGCATCATCCTTTTTTGTTGAGCCTGCACTTCCGTGCCCCACATGCTCCCTGGTTGCCGGTCCGCGACGAGGACTGGGACCCGTACAAACATCTCGACCCGGAAATACCGAATCCGGACTATCCGAACCTCGATGTCGCAACTGTCAAACGTAGGACCCGCGAATACATGGCGAGCGTATCGAGCGTCGACCGTAACCTGGGACGTTTGCTGGATGTTATTGATGAGCTGCAATTGCAGGACAACACGGTGGTGATCTTTACCAGCGACCATGGCTACAACACGGGGCACAACGGCGTGTGGCACAAGGGTAACGCGAAATGGATACTGACCAGGCTGCCTCCGCAACAATGGCCGAATATTCCGCCCCAGCAGCGACCGAACTTGTATGATCAGGCGTTGCGAGTTCCGGCGGCCGTGCGCTGGCCCAGAGTGATCAAGCCCGACACGGTTATCGAGCAGACGGTCACCAATTTAGACTGGTACCCGACACTGCTGGCGATGGCTGGTGTGGATCTGCCTGAGGACGTATTGATTCGGGGGCACAACTTCCTGCCACTGCTCGCCGGTGAGCCAATCGAGTGGGACAACGACATGTATTGCCAGTACAGCATGAAGCACGGCGCCACGACGCAAATGTGCGCGGTTCGCACCCCCCAGTGGAAGTTGATGATCGACTTTAAAAACCCGGGCCGCGAAGAGCTTTATGACCTGGAGCATGATCCAGGGGAGCAAAGCGATCTGAGTGACTCGAGCGATCCCCACGTGCGCCGCGTCAAGGAGCAACTACGGGAACGAATCTTGAACAAAATGCGCGAGATCGATGGCCCGGTCCGGGAAAAAGTCGGCAAAACAGAATGAACAGCCCACGATCTCAACACAGGGTTTTGGGGGGGAATTACCGCCAAGATCTGCGTCCTGTGCGTGCCTAAACGAAGTTCAGCACGACTGTCACAACCGTCAAGCCGGCTGCCGCGCCGGCGACCACGAAAAAGGCTTTTTGCACACTCGTCTTTTGGGCAATCTTCCCGACCAAAAGTGGAACCACTGCCCAGCCAATGCCGCCAATACAAAAGAATAACCCTATCGCCCGACCGACCAGTTGTTCACTGAGGTCACTCTGAACGTGGCTAATAAGCAGTGAAATCAGGATTGGAAATATTGGCCCCATGATGGCACCAGACAGAATGATCAACCCGCTTGTCATTTGTATTGATTTGCTGGCTGCCAGCCCAAGCGTCAAACCGACACAGACCCCAGACAGCACAATTAATATCACGTGATCGGTACCTGCGACGATCGTCAACGCAGCAACCAACCTCGACAACGTGAATGCCATCCAGAACACCGACAGCAGGGAAGAAGCTCTGCCATCGGGTACCCCCTGGTCTTTCATCAGCGTGGTCGCCCAGACACCAATACAGGTTTCCATGGGAACATGGAAAAAGAAGGCCAAACAGCAAAGCAGGACCGTTGTATCTGAAACCAGCTTCTCGAACGACGCGTCCTCCGCGGCGACCTTGACTGGTGTGAGAGGTTCCCAGTTAACCAGGAAAACAAAACCAAGTGTCACTACAATCAGCAGGGAAAAACTTGAAAACGTCTTTCTGAGACCGACCCGAACAAGCATGAACGCCGTAGCAATTGGCATCACGAAGGCCCCGATACCAAAGATAAAATCACCCATGTTCATGGCCCTGGAAAGGGGAGCATCCTCGCCAAAAAATGGCAGGAATGCGGGGCCCTGCAGCGTGTTAAGTACGTTGACCAGCGCCGACCAGCCTGTACCAAGCAAAAGCACCGAGATCACGGCCACGATGTAAGAATTTACGTTGGCGAGCACCAACACGCTGGCTATCAGGATTCCACAGGCCGCGGCCAGCACAATCTCACGACCCACAGAATCGGTGAGAAACCCGGCGGCAAATGCCATTGGAATCATCGTAAACCCAAAGGCACTGATCAGTCCGCCAACTTTGTCTTCTCCGATATCCAATCGTTTTGCAAGTGGCACCTTGATACTGCCGAGCAGGGCGTAACACATGCCACCCACAAGCAAAGCCAATATCTGTAATGTCGTCAGGTATCCATCCATGTGATTCATTGCCGCTGACAGCCGCTTTGAAGTGCGGCTTCACCGACTCCTCTGGCTATCCTGAAGGGGTGGACTGGGCAAAAGCGGGCTGAGTATAAGCGTGTCGGGACTCCCGGTCAAATGTTGGCCCGTCCGGCGCACGCGAATCGGTACCTGCGAGATCGCCCAGTCTCCTGCCGGTCAGCGACTTGGCCATGAACACCGGCATGATGACGCCGGCGAGCTGCTACGAGAGAAAAAGGAATCGGATGGCTTGTTCACCAACCAGTTTGTCTGTGTGGACTGGCGGCAGCAAGGCGACCCGTTGCCCAGTCGTCAGAGATCAGGCAATTCCCTATTTTCCTGTCGAAGCTGGCGCTCGTCAGGAAGCTCTACTTCGATGTCAAAGTCGTTCGGGCCATCAGTCCGGACGTTGAACTCCAGGCCGCTGGTGCTCGAGGATTGGAACCTACGGGCGATGGGGTTGTCGGTGCCCATGCCCGGACCAAGCACCAATGGTTGCACGGCCACACGATGCAGACCGGCCACCGATCCATCGTCCTTGGACAGTGTCCCCAGTTCGTAGGTGCCGTCCTGTTGAATTCGGGCCCTGGATTGTATGCCCGTGTCACGAGACACGAAGATCACAATACCGCCCGGGAACGGCTTGCCATCAGAAAAGTGGATCTTTCCCCTGACAGGATACGTCTTGAGCTTACTACTACAACCGGACGTTGCCAGCGAGGCGGCGCAAACGCCGAAGAGGATGGCGGCGTGGCGAGCGCATTGCCCTCCACGCATCGCCTGGGTACAGCTAAGGTCGTTGCTGAGCAGGCTAGGGGTCATTGTCACCCGAAAATTTAGGCTTGACTAAACTAAGGTGGGCAGACCGATGAGAGGCGAAATTTTCTGCAGACTCTTCCCCATGCGTCATCGTCACGCGAGGCCTTTTGTTGCAACACCTCGGCGTCGGCGGTCGTATCGACGACATTCACCGCGCCATCACAGGTCGCCATGAGACAGACCCCCGGATGCCAACTTCCAAAGACCATAATAAAAGGATCGAACGTGTCATCGGTTGGCCCCCTGGCAACGGGATAATCTCGTCCGACTAACCGCGTCACCTGATTCCATTCATTGACACCTGCCCACGTGCCGTCGCAGCCCACACTTTTACAACTTGTTTCCGCGCAACCTGTAGGGCCATGCCGCCCCTCCACGACGTGCTTTTCTCCAACTAACCAGGTCTTGCTCAAGCCGTCGACAATGGATTTGAAGCTGAGCTGCGATTTGTACTGCGTACAGCAATAAGGTCCCCACATTTGCTGCAGAATTACGCCGTCGTGACTATGCATGTAGCCCCGGTGTGGAGGGCCAAACGCTTGACCGCTTGGGTAAAACTGCGTGGGATCGCAACACAAGTAATGGGTCCCGGCATTCCCGGCATAGTCGCCATAGGGCGCAACTCGAAAGAGCTCGCCACAGGCTTTGCAGCTCTCGTGAAATTCACCAGCGGGTCGCACCCGGCTGGGACAGCGATATCCCGGTACCTGGCCGAACCCGGCCTCATAATCCTCCCAGATACGTTTATTCACTCCTGAATACCACTTGTTGTCCAAGACCCACCGATCGAACTGCTCTTGTTCTTCCATGAATGGCAGAATCAATACAAACCAGGTGGGGGCTTCATCCCATGCGGCAGCCGCCGGTATTTGCTTGTAGACATCGTGGAAATTGTATACCGCCAACGCAATCTGTTTGAGATTATTGGTGCACTGCACGCGGCGGGCTGCCTCCCGAGCTGCCTGCACAGCCGGTAACAACAGGGCAATTAGAATGCCGATGATCGCAATCACCACGAGCAGCTCAACGAGGGTAAAACCATGTAGGCGCCGAGAGAAGCGGCCATGCTGCCCGGTTGTATTTGGATTTCTTCGGCCCCGTGAACAAGATTGGACAGTGGAACCTTGGAGCGATGGACGGGCAGCGGCCGCCGGAGAGCGACCGGCGAATCGACCGCTTCGCGGAAGCTTACAGAACCGCTGCCTGCTGCGACCAAGCCGACCGAACCAACCAGAGCAACCCATGTAAAAACCGAGCCACGCTTGACCGGCCCCTCCATAGCTGAAACGGCGCGAACTGGAATTTTGTGTCGTCATGCGACAATTCCACAGATTCTTGAGAACCGAGTTGTAGGAAAGAGGAGGAAGGCACTTGTCCGCGGTTGAATCACACGCGCAATAGATCACGCGCATCACATGTTTATTGTACGGCATTCAATTTATGCAACAACCCAGGACACGGTTGTGTGCGCGGTCGGCCACAGCCACTACCGGGCGGAAAGGACCGTACAGGTTTGGCACCGGTCCGAATTCCGCTTGTTTTGGTAATGGTTGGCCGATTGAAAACGTACCACTCTGCAATCGAGCTGGTTGGGGTGACCCGCTCACAACGACCCAAGCAAGCCATCAACCATAAGTTGGTGCGTTCGGGGATGGCCGTCCCACTACCGGTGCCAGAGCTACCGAAGTTCTACTTCCACCGGAGGTATTGTCCCTTGCCAATCAAGCCGCCCATGGAATTGTTTTCCCGCGGAATGTTCGTACCCAGATTGTCGCACCAAAGCGTAGTGTCAGCCGCATCGACCTCGCCATTGTTGTAGTCACCGGGGCACGCCAACACCCCCAATCGTCGCCAGCAGGTTCAGGTCACTGACAGTATCGACCTTCAGACTCAACAGTCCGGCATCGGGGCTGCCCGGCCCCGTCACTCAATTCCGCAACCCCGCCATTGGGCGATACATCACCATGCGAACCCGGGGCCAAGATTTGACTGGAAGTCTCGACGCGTTTATACTCAACACAGCGGGTCAGGGGTAAGCAAAGGCGCTTCAAAATGCGTGTCAGCTATGACATTCGCCTCGGGAGAGGCTGGGTGTCGTTCACATCCCTATTACCAATCCTCTAAAGCCTGCCGTGTTCAGATTGCCCAGTTGGAGCATCGTACGAAAGCCTGGTCGCTTAATCTCTGCGACGCGACTCCGGTTGCATTTCGAGCGTCTTGAGGATCGGATCGCCCTGGCTACGACGACCGCCATCGCCAGCGGGAGCTGGTTGGACCCGGGCGTTTGGGACAATGGGGTTCCCTCGCGCAGCGATGACGTGGTCATACCGGCCGGCCGCGCAGTCCAACTCGACGGCTCGGCGCACGACGCAAAGACGTTGCTGGTCAACGGCACGCTCGAAGCCGTCGAGAACGGAGTCTCACACAAGACGCTCGTCTCCGACTGGATCCTGGTTGATGGTGGCGTGTTACGCGTTGGCACGGAGGCAGATCGGTACGACACCAATACGCTGACCATCACACTCGAAGGAGACGACCCGCTGGCCAATTTTCCCTCCGTGGGCGTCGCCACTAACAACGCCTTCCTGATGTCCCGGGCTGGCGGCGAGATCCATCTGTACGGCAAAGAAAAGGTGAGTTGGACACAGTTGGGCGCCACCGCGGCGAGTGGCGCTGCAGGAATAATGCTCAAGGAACCCATTGACTGGGATGTAGGCGATCAAATTGTGATTGCCTCGACCAGTTTCGACATGGACGAGGCGGAGGTGCGAACTATCACCGAAGTCCTGCCCGGTTCGATGAGTGTGCGAATCGACCAGCCGCTTGCTAAACAGCACTATGGCAAACTGCAAACCTACGACCGTGGTGACGGCACGATCTACACGCTCGATGAACGTGCCGAGGTCGGCCTCCTCAGCCGGAATATCAAGATTCAGGGGGACGCGAGCGGTGCAGGCACGGAGGTCGGAAATATACTCGCCGTTGAGGATTCTGGGTTTGAGGACGGTGGAACAACCGCCAGTCCACTTGGCCAGGGACCCCACGCCCCTTGGATCGTCGACTCATTCTTGCCGGGAGACAACGGTTATGCGGCCGCGCCAGTCGGCCATCCAACAGCCAATGGTTTAGTGCCGCCCGAAGGCGATGTAATGGCGTTTACACGGTCACAGCCAAAGTCCATGGCCGATCCCGACGGAACTCCGATCGTCATCCGAAACGTTACACAACATCTGGCTCAAGCCACCACGTACGCTCTTCAAGTTGACGCTACGAGTCTTAATCTTGGTCCAGGCAATGGTTACTTCCTTGAGCTGGGATACCAGGATGGTGGCTCCAGTGATGCGGCCAATTTTGTAGCGCTCGCCACACTCGAAGGAGTCTGGTCAAACCGAGGTACGTTTGATGAGTTGACCGTAGCGGCGAGCCTGTCGGACGGAGACGATGCGATCGGCAATCCGCTGGCAATCCGCTGGACCAACAAAGCTGAAAATGTGGGGGGCGGGCCGAACAACGCCTACATTGACAATGTCCGCCTGTCGGATGGATCTATCATCAGTGACGGTATCGGCGGGCATCTGATGTTCATGCCCGGGGCCGGCGTGGTACACATCGACGGCATTGAGCTGCATCACATGGGGCAGAAAAGCCAACTCGCCCGCTACCCGGTCCACTGGCATTTGGCGGGTGACCGTGCCGGTGACTATCTCAAGAACACCAGCATTCACCACTCTTTCAACCGGGTGGTGACGATCCACGCCTCGCACAACATTCTCGTGGAGCGGACGGTCGCTTACGACCATATCGGAAGTGGCTATTTCCTGGAAAACGCGGTCGAGACAGGTAACAAGTTCTACTACAACCTGGGGCTCGTGACACGCGAGCCGCAGCCGGGTGAAGAGTTGTTGCCGACCGACCTGGGACCGAAGCAGTTGCAAATCAGCGGACCCGGCACGTTCTGGATCACCAATCCCGACAACGAGTTTGTCGGCAACGTAGCGGGGGGCTCACAAACGGGATCGGGCTTCTGGGTTGCGCTGCCGACCGGACCGCTCAATCAATCGATGAACGATCCACAATACGCTGGCGTCAACCCGCAGACGACCGCACTCAAACTGTTCCAAGGTAACCGGGCTCATTCGAACGCGATCGGCCTGGATATCGACGGCGGACCAGATGTAGACACCGACGAAGCTATCAGCGCCCACTACGACCCGCCGACGATCGCCGATTTCACCGACCTCACTGCCTTTGCTAACACCAAGAACGGCATTTACATCCGAGGTACGGGCAACATCCACGTCACCAACGCCCTGCTGGCGAACAACTATCAGGGCACCATGTTCGCCTTCGACCAAACGATTAGCGACTCGCTCATTGTCGGCGCGACCGACAACGTCATCGCCGGCGCGAAAAAGCATGGTTTTGCAGTCTACGACGGCCCCAACACGGTCCGTAACGTTCACTTTGCCGGCTTCAACAACGCGGGTGCCGGCCTGTTCACTGTCATTGGCGCCTCGAGTCGCCACGCAAACCACATTTTCGAAGAAATTACCATTAGCGACCCGGCAACACCGTTTACATTCCCAGACTCCCTAAAGAACAACACGCTTTCACGTCACTGGGGCTTCTCGCTTTACGACACCGACGGCACGCTCACCGGCACTACCGGGCAGTCGATCATCTACGATCATCCCATGATGCGATCCGACGGCGACATCGTGCTGCCAGGTTGGGAAAAGGCGGCCGTGAGCCAACGCCGGTTTGGTCATCTCAAGCTGATTCATGGGCTTGCCCCCGCTAATCAACCAACCACGACTATTTCGCGCACGGGTGGTCCTGGTACAGATGCCAGCCACACCGATATACCAGAGCACGAAGCGTATACTCAGATCGGCCTGGTGATGAACACCGATTTTGTCTACACGGTCAATTACGATACGCCTCTCAACAGCAACAAAATCGACGTGAATGTTATTGATACCATCGGTGGCGGTGACTACGTCTTTGTGCGAGTCAAGCACCCGTGGGCGGGCGTGAACGTGGCCAACGCGACGATGATGACGTCGGAACAGGACGTACGTAACGCGACGGTTGATGCTTATCACGTCGATCCGTGTGGACATGTCTTCATTAAGAACGTTGGCAACGGAACGGTCAAACTGACCGAAGGCCCGCCCCTACCTGGACCGGACGAACCCGTATTGCCCGGTGACTTTAATGGCGACAATGTCGTTGACGCCGCAGACTATACAATTTGGCGCGACACGCTCGGATCGACCGGCGATCTGCGGGCAGACCATGATCAGAATTGCCAGATCGACAATGACGACTACCAGGTGTGGGTCGCTCACTTTGGGCAAACGATTGGATCGGCGGCAGCCAGCGCGTTTGAAGAGGTACCTCCCGCGACCGTCGACCAGGCGATTGCACAGGTGGAGTCCTCACACGACTTCGCTCCAATGGGGGAACCAGACCCGGTTGATTCGATCCCGATGAAGATCGCATTTCTCGACATGGCATTTCTCGACATGGCATTTCTCGACATGGCATTTCTCAACATGGCACTCTCACAGCTGGACTCCTCACGGGTGTTGGTGCCAGAAACAGAGCCGCTCTCTCTTGAGTCCACAACAACGAACGTAACGTCCGGAGTTGGGGATTTACTATCCCTTCTGGCAAGTGACGACAATGCCAATCGGCAGGAACTTGCCAAGGAAGTGTTCGCGGCCGATCGCGATGATGACAACCAGGGCAAGCAGTTCGAGTGGGACCGTTATCGTGGCCTGTCTGGGGACCTTCTTGGTGAGCGTGTCACGTTGCGGTGGTGAAAAATTGGGCCCGGCCACCCCGGTGATCTTCGTCGTTACATGCCGGAAAGAGAGATAAGAAATGACCGTTGAGTTAATTCGTGATAGTTTAGCCTGGTGCGCGGTAATCAACATCGGGGTTCTGCTATTGTGGTTCCTGGGTTTCACGCTGGCCCACGATTGGATCTATCGAATTCATGGGAAGTGGTTCAAGTTGTCGTGGGAAAAGTTCGATGCGATTCACTACGCCAGTATGGGATTCTTCAAGATATGTGTCATCCTGTTCAATGTTACCCCATATTTGGCATTACGTATTGTTGGATGACATAGAGGCATCTAACAAGGCGCTTCAGCGGGCGCGGTAGACCGCGCCGTCGAACTCTCACCTTAGGCTCAAACTAGCATGACCAAACCCGTTTCACGCTTCCTTTTCGTGCTGTTACCAGCATTACTGCTTTCGTGCGGTCATCACAACGACACGAACGACGCAGAACAGACACGTTCCGAGCTCTCAATGAAAAGAACTGTGACAGTTCTACAAACCAAAGGTTGAGCAAATACGGAGAGGGCGGTCGCTCTCATCAAAGAATACGCGAACAAAATTGATGTCGACATCAATATCCAGAGAATCCTCGTGAAGACCGACGAGGACGTTCAGCGACACAAGTTTATTGGTAGCCCGACCGTGCGTATTAATGGTCTGGACATTGATCGCAACGCCCGTTCAGCAACGCAATACGGATTTACCTGACGGCTAATCAACTGGACGCAGGGTGCGTCTGCGACAGAAGAGATGCTTGACGATGCTTTCGTTGAAGCAGGGTGGATTGCCGATTCTATCAACACCAAGGGCGAACAAAGCGGTGCACCCCAGACCGGTTCCAGTAAGAAATCGATCGTTGACAGCACACCGTAACACGCCTAAAAAAACTGTCTGCAATGGTCGCGCGCAGGTCTATATGACAAATCTCAGTTTGCGGCTTGCACCACGCCTGACAGGCAACGGGCCGGCGCGGTAGGTGCGGCTCAACTAGGTTGACGCAACGAGGAAAGAGTTATGATGAATCTGCCAATGCACAATCCAATCAATCGTACTGGGCCATTGATGGGTACTGGGCATCTGGCCTGGGCCTCGTTCGCCCTCACCCTGGTGATGGGACTGGTGGTCTTCATGCCCCATCGGGCCGCGGCAATCCACCACGAGTTGGGCTGGGGTGAACCGTTTGAAATGATAGGCAAACGCATGGCGTTTACCACCTGGTACTGGGTGCGGCCCGGTCAATTCGACTGGCAGGATGACGAAGGGAAGAGCGTCTTTGCAGACCGCAGCGTCATGGCAAAAGCGAACGACCCCCACACGCATTGGGTTGAATACGATCTGCCCCACGGCATTCAACTGGTTTGTGAACCGGCTCAGAAGGGTGAATTCCCCATCGAGCCAGAGTATCCGTGGGAGAAGGACGGGATCGAGATCACTGGTTTGCTCCAGCTCGAGGACAAAATTATAGCCTGGGGCAACTGCAAGCCGGGCGGCGGTTGCTATTTCGAGTCCAAAGATGGTGTTACGTGGGAACGACCCAGGCTCGGGTTAGTCGAGTTCAAAGGGAGCAAGGAGAACAACTTGGCGCCCTCGTCCGGCACCCGCATGTTCTACGACCCCATGGCCCCGCCAGCAGAGCGCTTCAAGCGGGCCACGAACAGCGATTATGATCTCGAAGCCTTCGAGGAGTACAAGCAGCGGCGGCCCTGGCAAAAGATGGCCACCGAAACCGACCCTGGCCGGGTCCACGCCGTTTTCGGTTCTGTCTCGCCTGACGGGTTCCATTGGACAGATTTGCCTGAGCCCATCAGCGTCGAAGCCAGCGATGGCGGGCAGTACATCTACTATGACCCGAAGCTGAAGAAGTACGTCATGTACATGCGTACGTACCAGGTCGGTTCCCGCGCCAAAGGCTATCCCCTTGAACACACGCGGTATCACCAGTTCGCCGGCCGTCGCGCCATTGGCCGTTCCGAGTCAGCGGACTTCCGGAACTTCCCGCTGTCAGAAATCGTTATCGAGACCAGCACCTCGATGTCTCCCACAGACACCTTCTACTTCAACGTCTACACAACGGTGCCCGGTGCACCCGAAAACCATCTCATGTTCCCGTCGCGCTACATCCAGGCCAGGGACGGCTGCGCGATTGACCTGTACACCAGCCAGGAAGGTAAAGTGTGGCACTTGGCGCCGGGATCACCCGTGCTCGAAATGTCGGACTACGGCCAATGGGACGGCGGTGCGCTTTGGATGCCTAACCCGGGGCTTGCCGAATTGGGCGATGGAAGCTGGGTCATTCCGTTCCGCGGCGATCCCCTGCCACACAAATATCCCCGGGGATACTACGCTGAAAAGTGGGGCCTGGCGATCTGGCCCAAGGGCCGCTTGATGGGCATCGAAGCAACCGACCAGGGGCGCTTCACCACCTTTGCATTCCTGGCCCCGGGTAAGCAGGCACGCATCAATGCCTCGACCAGCCGGGCCGGCGAAGTGCTGGTCGAAGCGGCGGACTTCTACGGCAAGCCCATTCCGGGCCGCACCTTTGACGATGCCATCCCCATCATCGGCGATCAGCACAAGACCATCATCCGATGGAAAAAATATGATGACCTTGGTATCGAACCCGGCGAGCCTGTCATGCTCCGCTTCAAAATGCGGCAAGCCAAGTTGTATTTCGTCGATTTTCAGTAGGGCGCCGCAAATGACGGAAATCCTTGCCAGCCAATAGGAGCGGAGTTTTTGCTAGAGACAGCCGTCCGGGTCTCCCAGCTGTTTCATGATCGGCCGGCGCATCGTTTCAGCTGCAACCCATTGATGTAGAATTGGGAGGTTGCCACCTGTTCCACTGGCCTGACTCGCGGAATCATCCCCAGGATGCCACTCGATCAACAATCTCTGACAACACTTCAAAACGCTCTTAATCGTGAACGTTTGATTGAAACTGCAATCGAACTGATCGGTATACCCAGCCCGACACGATCGGCTGGACCTGTCGCCAATCGGTTGGCTGAAATTCTCACAGCCGATGGGTTCGATGTGCGGCGCGAAGACGCGAATTGGCCCGAGGCTCCAGCGGTCATTGCACGATTGGATAGCGGTAGACCAGGCAAGACGTTGCAATACGATGTGCATCTCGACACCGTACACCTTCCCTTTGTACCTCCCGACGTCAAGGACAAGGTGCTGACCGGTAGCGGTGCTTCGGACATGAAGGGTGGTGTCGCCGCAGCGGTTGAATCGATGCGTGCCTTGTATAACAGCGGGTGCTTCAAGTCCGGTGTGATCATGTTGACCGCTCACGATCATCACGAGGCGCCGTGGGGCGATGGTCGCCAGGTTGACAAGCTGATAGAAATGGGATTTGTAGGCGACGGTGTACTGCTGCCTGAGTACCACTGTGACAGCATCCCGGTTGTCGGTCGCGGAATCGCGGTCATGCAAATCACGATCCGTCGAGAGGGCGATCCAATTCACGAAGTCCTGCGACCTGAGGGCCAACCCCACGTCATCCTGGCCGCCTGCGAACTCATCCGGCGACTGGAACAACTGGGGGCAGAACTTGCCGCGACCGTGGATCCGTTGGCGGGGTCTGGATCGGTGTTTATTGGCAAGATCGACTCGGGCGAAATCTTCAATCAAGCGCCAACCGAATGCCATATTCACGGGACGCGACGTTGGTTGCCGGAGGAGTCGCCCGAAGCGATTGTCCAGCAGTACGACGCTTTGTTGGCGGAAGTCGCCGCCGCCACGGGTACCAGGATCGAAAGCCAGCTCGATACACGGATGAATGCCTTTCGAATGGATCAGCAAAATCTCCTGATCACCGCCTTCGAAAGTGCCCATGAATCAATCACTGGCAAGACTCTGCCCTTCGGGGCGAAACCGTTCGTGGACGATGGTAATACATACGTGACAAGAGGCGGGATCCCAGCCATCACGCACGGGCCTGGCGCCACGGGGGCTCATACCATGGATGAACGTGTTAGCGTTGATGAATTGGTGCGGGTTGCTCACACTTATGCATTAACCGCGTTGAATTTTTGTGGGTGCTGAAGTTATATGAGCATAAACGTTAGCTGCCCTTTCCCCAAAGTCTGACCACTTCGGCTATTCCGGCAAACCTAAGCACAATCTACCGAGGTACGACATTTTGAATCCAACTAGATCCCAGATCGAACTGGTCCCGTCCGAAAACACAACCCAGGAGGAATTCCTCCGTCACATTATCGCGCGGGACCAGATGAAGGAATTCGCCAAGCGACCACTGGTCATGGACCGGGCTGACGGCGTTCGCTACTGGGACGTCAACGGCAAAGAGTACTTGGACGCACTGTCAGGCATTTATGTCGTCTCGGTTGGCCACAACAATCCACGCGTGAAACAAGCGATCATAGACCAATTAGATCGCCTGTCATTTTCGCCGCCGATGCACGGCACCAACCCCGTGGCAATCCAGCTGGCGAATTTGCTGGCCGAATTGGCGCCGGGAGACTTGAACACGGTAAAGTTTGCAACGAGTGGATCCGAAGCGACCGAAGCGGCCATCAAAATGGCTCGGCAATATCACCAGCTGACCGGAAACCCACGCAAGTACAAGATCATTTCGCGTTATTTGAGCTGGCACGGTTCCACCATGGGGTCGCTTTCGGCTGGCGGACTCAAGGCCCGCCGCTCGGTGAACGAGCCGCTGGCACCCGGTTTCATCAAAGTCTTCCCGCCGACCTGCTACCGCTGTCCGTTCGGCAAAGAATACGGGAGCTGCGACATCACCTGCGCCTCCCTGATCGGCGATACCATTGATCTCGAGGGGCCAGAAACAGTGGCGGCGGTGATGGTCGAACCGATTGGGCATACGGGCGGGGTTATCGATCCTCCTGAAGAGTACTTGCCCATGTTGCGCGAAATCTGTGACCGCCACAATACGCTGCTGATCTTTGATGAGGTCATCACCGGCTTTGGAAGGACGGGCCAAATGTTCGCCGCAGAGACATTTGATGTGCTGCCAGACATGATCTGCTGTGCCAAGGGTATCAGCAGCGGATACGCGCCGCTCTCAGCACTGATTTGTCGCGATCATCTGGCCAAGGCATTCTGGGGCGATCCGCCCGAAAATCCCGGTTTTGTGGAAGGCCATACGTTTGAAGGAAACCCCGTGGCCGCTGCCGCAGGCATCGCCACGATCCGCGAGATTATTGACCGTGATCTGCTGGCCAATACCCGCGCCATGGGCCAGCGGCTGCGGGCAGGGCTGGAGGGCCTGCGAAAACACGGCATCATCGGTGACATTCGCGGCAAAGGATTGTTCTTGTGCATGGAATTCGTCAAAAATCCTGAATCCAAGGAACCATTCCCCGCCGAGACTGCTATCGGTATCCAAATTGGCCGGGCAGCGCTCGATCGTGGTTTGCTCACGCGGTTTGACCCACATTGGATCGCCTTGGGGCCAGCATTGGTCGTGACAAAAAACGACATCGATGAGATCGTAAAGATTCTTGATGAAACGATGACGGAAGTTTTGAGTGGTAATTCAAGCCGCTGAACGTGATGCGTTTAGCGATGAAATGCGAAAATGCGGAACTTCTAATTGCGACACGCGGAGCATGTCGAAAGATCTTACCATTCTGATTCCGGCGTAGCCGCTAGAGAATCTTGGGATCTTCGTTGACTTCGGCCAGTGGCCCCCCATTGGCCACTGGTTGGTTTTGCAAGAGATGGCATGATGACGCACTCCCTGGAAAAACAGGGACTTGCTGCCCCCGGCCGGTGGGGACTTGCAAGCCAATACCACCCCCTGCGTGCGCCTGCTGCGTCGGATTCTGCGCCCGTTTCTTGAAGTCCTCATCGGTCACCTGCCAGTAGTGCTTCTGGGCCGCTCGTTCCGAGTGCCCCAGGAAGGCTGTTGCAACGTGCACAGGGCATTCTTTAACAAGCTCTGTGGCTCTGGTGGCACGCAACACCTTGGCCGAATCACCGTCTATGATCGCCACTACCTTGCCTGTGAAGACAGCCGGGGCAGGATTAGTTTCTGAGTTGGCTTGGTGCTGACTAAGCACCAAGCAGACCAGAACCGGTACTGACAAACCAGACCTTCGACTTCATGGCCGCTACCTCCAGCGTGAAGTTCAGATGAGACCATGAGTATAAACTCCTGGAAGTGGCATCGTAAAGCGATGCCTCGGTAGATCAAGCTAAGTGCGGCAAGTACACTACGGGCGGGCTAGTGCAACAACCCGTCGGTACCGAGTGTAACAACCCGGCGGTACGCGGTAGGATATATCCCGCTGGATATGGCCGATGTAAACCGCGTTTACAAAGAGGGAACGATGAACCGCTTACCGTATTTGTGGGTAGCCTTGGTGTTGTTGTGTATTTCCGCGTGCACTCGCACTGAACAATCGGTACCGGAAGACAAGGCGTCCGCAGCCAGAATCGTCATCAACAAGGATGCTGACCAGACGCGGGATCTGTCTCCTGCCGAGTCTCCGTTTCCGCCGACTGATCCACCGCGACCGCCGGCCGTTGCTCCGTTTGATAGTGATCAAGCCAAAGCCCTTCAAAAAGCCTGGGCTGATCACCTTGGCACACCTGTTCAAATCACGAACCCACTTGGCATGAAATTCAATCTGATCCCGCCGGGTGAGTTTGTGATGGGCTCCCCTCCGTCGGAACCGTGGCGTCAGGACGACGAAACCCAACATCTGGTGAAGATCACGAAGCCGTTTTACCTCGGCGTGTACGAGGTAACGCAACAGCAGTACGAGCGGGTGATGGGTAACAATCCCAGCCATAGCAAAGGCCCGACCAAACCGGTCGAAATGGTGCGATGGATCGAAACGGTAGCGTTTTGCCGCAAGTTGAGCAACGAGGAAGGGGTGGAATATCGCTTGCCGACTGAAGCTGAGTGGGAATACGCCTACCGCGCGGGAACGAGTACCGCTTACATTTTTGGGGATGACGCTTCCGGGCTTGGCGAGTACGCATGGCACAGGGATAACTCGAAACGCACCACGCATCCGGTTGGCAAGTTAAAACCGAACGCTTGGGGCCTTTACGACATGCACGGCAATGTGTGGGAGTGGTGCCAGGACTGGTGGGGGGCTTATGATCTGCCTGTGGTGAGCGACCCGACAGGTCCAGCGTCGGGCGATCGCCGTGTGTTGCGTGGCGGGGCGTTCTACACTCAACCGCTGGGCGTCCGCGCTGCCTACCGCGACAGCTACGGCGACCAGCCGGACTACCGTACCCGCTCTCTTGGTTTTCGTTTGGCCAGAACTTACCCCTTATCACCTTAACCACTTTACCCCTTACCCGGCGTAGCCGGGGCGAAGTTTGACCGGGGGGAGGTCGAGTTCAAAAGATCGTCACATCGGGGAATCGTTTGGCCCGGCCTGCACGTTTTTTCGCATAAGTTTTATCGCCAACAGCGACGCCCGCAGTGGGATATGCCGCGCAGACCCTGCGTGCCGCAAGTGGTTTCGAGGAGTGGACGGTAGACGAAACTAGTTTCGAGGAGTGGACGTGGGACAATTCGGTTTTGCCATGCACCCATTTTTTTTCGCACTATTTTGCAGACAACTACGGGTACTTATTGCACCCTTGGGGGGGGGTGGGCAAACCCCTGTCTCCGGCACACCCCTATTGGGGTGTGCCACACCTGAAGATCAATCACCCACGGTGGCCCTTCTATGGGCTTTTGGTGAGCGACTCAGTGGCCTGCTGAAGGAGCCCTTCACGCACGCTGGCCGCCAGCTGCAGCCAGAGGGTGATGAGCTGCTGAAGATCGGCATCGATTGCGCCCAATTCTGCGCAGCGTGCGTCGCGCTCTGTGGTGACCGCCGGTTTTCCCGAGGATTGTTGCAGTTGTTCGAGTCCCCCATTGGTCAGTCAAATGGGACGGCAACGCCAATCGCTGCTACGGTCATGGCGAATATCGGAAAATGGTGCCCGAGCCCATCTCCACAATGCTGAAGATTTCTGACACCCGGAAGGAGTTCTGAAGTGCGCTGGGAGGGCGAGAAATCCGACTATGGAATGAAATGCCCAACGCAAACCGTCACGACATTCAACGATTTTATTGCCTCTGAACTCTGACTTGCGTACAGTTGAAACAGCTGCACCACAAGACTTCGGTTTTGTGAAAAGTCGCTTGTTCTCCCGCAAATTATTTTGCAGGGACACGACACCTGTCAGCTCAGTTGCGTCAAGTTCAGCAGGCAAATGCAGCTCATGGGTTTCATCGAGGCCCGGCCAGAGGAGGTCATACGTCGGATTCTTGAGCCGTGCGGGCTCTGGGGCCCGCCATATCTACAGTAAGTCTGGCCCAACCCTGGAAATCGGGGCGAAAATCCCGGTACGTCACCATGCGGGACAGGCTGGGAATTGACCGGCAGATTCAACGAATTTATACTCAGCCCGCCATATCGAAACCAGGTGAAGACGCGATTCCAATCGCCCACTGGCCACAAATTTGACTTGTAAATCAGACATAGGACGCATGAAGAAATGATGACGCATAAAGATATCATGTCGCCGACGATCGAGGATACCAAGGGCCGGCTCGAGATTCGGACCGGGCTCGAGAACCGCTACTCGGATGTCCTGACAGCTGAGGCACTGTCGGCCCTGTTGCCGCTGGCGGGTTTCGAGGATCGCCGCCGCGAGTTAATGCGGGCGCGGATCGATCGCCGGGCCAGGCGGTTCCTGAACCGTCGCCCAATTACCTTCCTCGACGCGTCCTCGACAATCGAAGGAACCGACATCAAGGTCCAGGACGCACGGGATGGGCGGTTCGTCGGCAGCGAGATCCCGGCCGATCTCCAGCGCCAGTGGATTCAGGGTACGGGACCGGCGACGCGACCGAACGCCCCGGGCGAGAAATCGCTGCGGAACGTCGCCTACGCACTTTTGTCTGGAGCCGACGGCTGGATGTTCGACGGTGAGGACGCCCTGGGGCAACTCTCGACCATGTCTCTGGACAATCACCGCAACCTGAAACTCGCCATCGCTCAGGACCCCATATTCCTCAAGGTCGCCGAGCAAGTCGCCACAGAAATGAACGACTGGTCACAAGAGTTTTTCGAGCGGGACATCGTCACCAACTGGCGCGACCAGCTTGACTTCACCACGAAGATTTACCGCGTACGTGGGCTCCATCTGGACGACCGCCATATCCGCCGGGCAGACGGGACCGGGCTCGGGGCCTCGCTCGTCGATGCCACCCTCTACGTGGTCAACAACCAGGAGGCCTTGCGTGCCGCTGGTTCCTCGGTCGTGCTGTACCTGCCTAAGATCCAGACGGCTGGCGAAGCGACACTTTGGGGTGCCATGCTGTCGGCCCTCGAGGCACATTTGTCGCTTCCAGATGGGACTGTCAAGACCTACGTCCTGGTTGAGCAACTCGAAGCCAGCTTCCAGCTGATGGAAATCCGGGCCGCGCTCGGGCGACGCTTCGTTGGTTACAACACCGGGCGGTGGGACTACATCAACAGTGTCTCGGACGCCGTGTCGTGGGATGAAGGTTTCCACAACCCGAACATCGATGCCATCGGGATGACTTATGGCTACATGCGCAACTACGAAGACCGGGTCCGGCGGGCAGTCAACACCCCTGACCAGGACGGTCGCTGTGCGTTGTGGCAGGGCGGCATGGAGCCGAACATTCCGGTCGGCTCAAAGCAGGGCGTGGCGGCGAGCATGAAGCGGGCAGTGGCGGGTGCCCAGCGCGAGCAGCAAGCAGGAGCAAGCGGCAAGTGGGTCGCGCATTGGAAAATGGTGCACATTGTCCGCCCGGTCTGGGAACAGGTCGGAGACGACAACCAACTCGGGCGAAACTTCCCGCCATTGACATACACCGACTCCGACGCGGCCGGCCTGACTTTGCTGGAGGCGGCGCCGCGGACCATCCGGGGGGCCCGGGACCTGCTCAGTGTGGCGCTCCAGTATGGCAACGCGTTTGGTCAGGGCATGCAGGCTGCGGCGCTCAAGCAGGCCGACTCCTTTGGCGACGACGATGTCCTCTACCTCATGGAAGACATGGCGACCGGTGAGATCCGGCTGAGCATACTCTGGGAGTGGCTGCACAAGGGGGCGACCTTCACCGAGCCTGATGATCCAAGCGGGATCTCGGTCGGCGATCTTCTGACCAAGCCGCTGTTCGAGCGTTTGCTGTCGGAGGAGTATGACAAGTTGCTGGCGGCGGGGAATCGCGATGTCCACGACGACTCGAAGGCCACCACGCTGCCGATCGCCCGGGCCATCGTCGCGGCCTATGTCAGCAGCACCGTTAAGACGCCGTGGTACATCGATCTGTTAAACATCAACCTGGACAACTACGATCTGGATGAGGCACAGGGGCGCATCGAGCGGTTCATGACAGCATTCGCCAGGGATGGCACCCGGATCACCGACAATCTTTATTTTGACTCCGCGCCGTGTGCGCCGAAGAAACAGGAACCGAGCAGATGAGTGAATTCAAGCAAGACTTAACCGAGTTAATCACGTGGCAGTCGAGCGCTCGCTTCGAAGGCATCGAGCGGCTCTACTGCGCAGACTAGGTCATCGATCAGCGCGGTACCATCCCGCAAGACTATACGGTCGCCCAGGTCACGGCCGGGAAGTTCTACGAACTGCTGCGGCGGTTGTTCGCCGAGCACCGGTCGATCACGACCTTTGGCCCGTACTCGCCAGGCCAGGCAGTGGCCATGAAGCGGGCCGGCATCGAGGGCATCTACCTGGGCGGCTGGGCGACCTCGGCGAAGGGCTCGATCTGCGAGGACCCGGGCCCGGACCTCGCAAGTTACCCGCTGAGCCAGGTCCCGGAGGAGGCAGCACCGATCGTGCGGGCATTGCTAACGGCAGACAAGAATCAGCACTTCGCGCGTTCGCGGATGAGCGAGGCCGAGCGGAGCGCAACTCCGGAACACGATTTCCGCCCGTTCATTATTGCCGATGCCGACACTGGCCACGGCTGCGACGCGCATGTCCGCAATCTCATCCGGCGTTTCGTCGAGGTCGGGGTTCCGGGCTATCACATCGAGGATCAACGACCAGGCTCGAAGAAGTGTGGCCATCAGGGCGGTAAGGTCTTGGTAGGGGCCGATGAGCAAATCAAGCGGCTCAACGCCGCCCGATTCCAACTCGACGTGATGAACGTCGCGGGCATCATCGTCGCGCACGGACGCCGAGTCCGCGACGCTACTGGAAAGCCGGGGAGACGAACGGGATGACGCCTTTATCCTCGGTGCAACGAACGTCGACATGCCTCGCTACAAAGTTGGCCACGCTGCCATCCTGCGACGCTTCCACGAACAGGGCGCCGAGGACATCCGTGGCCATCGCCTGTTTGCCATCCATGAGCCCGAATACCAGGCAGCCTTCGCCTGGCTTGCCCGGACAGGCTTGCAGCAGCTGATTGATGAGAGCATCAAGAGGCTCCGCACGGGGGACTCGATCGATACGGTCGTCGACAACGTTATGACCCGCTACGTCGAGATTTGGGTGGCCGAGTCGGGCCTCAAGACCTACCCGCGGGCGGTAGCCGACGTCATCCGGTTTCGCCACGACGAGGGTGAAGAGTTGGAAATGAATACCGAGGAATGGCTCGAGTTTGCCTGCCAGGCCTCGTTCTCGGAAGCACGGGAACGCGCGCGTTCACTCGGGATCAACATCATCTGGGACTGCGGACACGCCAAGACACCAGAGGGCTACTACCAGATCCAGGGTGGGATCAAGTACGCGATCGCACGCTCATTGGCCGTCGCCCCGTTCTGCGATCTCTTGTGGATGGAGACCAAGACGGCCAACCTCTCGGAGGCGCGCGAGTTTGCCGAGGCCATCCACGCTCACTTCCCAGGCAAGATGATGGCCTACAACTTGTCACCTTCCTTCAACTGGGATACGACCGGAATGAGCGACCAGGAGATGACGCGATTCCCCGTCGAACTCGGAAAAATGGGCTTCGTCTTCAATTTTATCACCTACGGCGGTCATCAGATCGATGGCCGGGCCAGTGAGGATTTTGCGACGGCGCTGCAAGAGGACGGGATGCTGGCGCTGGCTCGGCTCCAGCGCAGCCTCCGGCTCACCGACTCACCCTACCAGACACCACAATCGCTGGTTGGTGGCCCACGCGCCGACAGCGCCCTGATGGCCGCCTCGGGACGGACTGCGATGACCAAAGCGATGGGCAAGGGGTCGACCCAGTTCCAGCACCTCGTCCAGACCGAAGTGCCAACCCGGCTCCTGGAAGAGTGGATCGAACTCTGGGCCACGTATCACAAGCTGCCGCGCCCCCTAAAGGTCAAGCTGCGGCCACACGCCGCCGGCTCCGAACTGCTCGAACTCGGGATCTTCAACGTGACCTCCGCTAAGCTCGCCAACGTCGTGTTCACACCCATCCAGGATCGACATGGGCGCAACATACTCATGATTCGGGACCAGAACACCTTCGATACGAACCTCCGCAAGAAGCGGCTCATGACCCTCACCCATCTCTACCTGATCCATCGCTACAAGTGCTACCAGACGCAGAAGATGAAGAGCCATGGGTTGTTTAGCGCTGTCTACGACGAGGTGGGTGAGGTCATCGTCGCCGACATCGACAGCGCTCGGATCAAGGAGTTCTTCGAACCCGACCGCAAGCTGCTACAGCTCTTGATCGAGAAGAGTTCCCCGTCAGTGGCGGTGGGCGTTGTGCACGCAACCCCTGAGTGAGATCCAAGACCAGAGGACGACCGGGGTCGCTCGCGGAGGCCTGATCAAAGCTGCTGGTCGTACCACAGCTCCCAGCCCTTGAAAAACTACTCCTGGGCAACCACCTTGTTTCGCAGCACGCCAACACCCTCCAATTCCACTTCGACCACATCGCCTGGATGGATCTCCGACGTTTTCCCGGGCGTGCCAGTGAAAATCAGGTCCCCCGGATACAACGTCACATAGTGACTGACAAAGCTCACGATCGTCGGGATGTCATGGATTAACTGGCTGGTCCGCTCCTCCTGCATCGTCTTGCCGTTGAGCCGCAGTTGCAACAGCAGGTTATCGTAATCCAGGGCGGAGGCGATAAACGGACCACACGGTCCGAAAGTGTTCCCCCCCTTGGCGCGCCACCACTGGACATCATCCCTCTGCCAGTCGCGGGCACTGACATCGTTGCCGCAAGTCACCCCAAGGACATAATCGAGGGCATCTTTCTTTGGCACGTTGCTGGCAGTCTTACCAATCACAATGACCAGTTCAGCCTCGAAGTGGGTGACTTCTGAGTCTTTCGGCAGGACGATGTTCCCTTCGTGGCGCTGCAGGCACGAGGGGCTTTTGAAGAATGGTTGCGGGATTTGGAACTTCTCGGGGATCTCGCCGCTACGGCGCGTTTCGCTGGTGGACGTAGTTTCGCTAGTGGTTTCCCCGGTTTTGCTACGGGTCGTGACCGTGGTCTTCGTGGTGATTTTTGTGGTAATGGTCTCCTCGTCTCCAAGGTGACTCTTGTAGTTGCCTGCCATGGCAAGCACCTGGGTTGGCTGGGTTGGCACCAGCAAGGTGATTTTGTCCAGTGGAAACAGCTTGTCCGTTTTCTGGAAGTCGCGAAACAGGTCACCGGCAAGCTGGCGAACCTGGTTCCCTTCCACGATGCCATAGGCGACTGTGTCACCAGACTGGAATCGGCAGTACCGGGTGGCAGTGGCGTTATTCTCGGCAGCGACCGTCGGGGATCTCAAGCAAGGCAACGTGCAAAGTCCCAATAACGTAACCACCAGCACTGTTCGTCGCGCAATCATTTTTTTCTCCCTTTGTGGCACAGGTAAAAGTTGATTCACAAGACCGCTCGACTTCCCCCCATCGGGCATTGCGGCCACGCCGTGTTGTACTCCACCCGCAAGTGTACCATCAACGTCCCGGCTGGCAATTTTGAGTTACTGGTTACACGAGTGCACACCCAACCATCTATTCTTGCCGTGTGGGGAAAGGACAAAACATCATGAATTTCCTGAAATCTTCCAAGCGACGCCCTCAGTTCGAGATCCTGGAAGCAAAGCAGCTGCTCGCCGCTGACGTGTTGACAAGTGTTGCCGGTGGTAGTGAAACGGAAAATCTAACTGCAATTCATGCAGAGGAACCATTATTGACTGGTGCACCGGTACGATCGGGCCTCAATCGTCTGGAGCATGGCCCTGGACTGCACGATTCAGTTCACTGCCTTACCAGAATTACGTTATCCACGGGTCGCTCGAATTCCAATCCCACGCCGCACCCGATGCCTGTTCCAGAACTGGTCGATGCCTGTCACAAAGACAGTCTCGATCCCGGCCCAATCGGTCTCGATCCTGGCCCAATCACAACGCGGCTGGTTACGGGTAGAGCAGGCTCCAATCGTCTGGAGCATGGCCCTGGACTGCACGATTAATCGAAGTCCACCTCAAGCAACTTGCCACGCAGTTGACTCAATGCTTTCGTTTCATCACCAACCGGACCCTTTTCGGCGGATCCTAGCATCACTTCAAGTCGGCTGATCTGCCGGACCAGTTGGCGGAGGGTCTCGGGTGTGAGCGCTCCTTCGTGATCATCGCCAGGCATGCCGGTGTGATAGGTGAAGTGTTTTTCGAGCACTTCGGCGCCCAGTGCGACCGCGGCCAGGCAAGCTTCGATTCCACGACTGTGATCGCTGTATCCGACAGGCAGGTGCGGAAACTCTGCCTTGATGGTAGGAATTGCACGCAGATTGACATTGTGGTCATCCGTCGGGTATTGGCTAACGCAGTGCAACAACGAAAGACTGTCGATGCGGGCCAACCGATCTACCGCATCATGAATCTCCGGCAGGGTCGCACCACCGGTGGAAAGGTAGACCGTTTTGACCTGATCCGCTCGAGAATTTACGTAGTCAAGCAGCTCGTGATCAACGATCCGACTCGACGCGAGCTTCAAGGAGGTCATCCCCATTTTGTCGACCAGGAAATCGGTTGAGCGAATCGTAAAGGTCGAGCTGAGGAACTCGATGCCCTTTTCGCGGCAGAGTTCCTGCATCTCGAAGTGCACCTTTTCGGGCATCTCCACACCCTGGAACCACTCGTACCACTGGTGATCCTTGCCGAATTGGTTGGCAGTATAGGTCTGAAACTTGGCAATGGTGGCACCATTGGCTGCAGCCTCCTCAACCATGCCTCGACAAACGTCCCAACGTCCATAGTGGTTTTCGCCGATTTCGGCCATCACGATTGTTTTCATGGTCATTGCTCCGCACGTAGTCGGAAAAAATTCCGAGAGGCTTGTGGATCGTTCGGCAGCCATGGGTGAAATCAGGAAAGTCGACAGCCGTACTGCGGGTGCCGACCGACTGGTGTGGGCGGCATAAAGTGGGCATCCCAAAGTCTTTAGCGACCAAAATGGACCCTACAACAGTACAACGTCAAATTCTTCCTGGCAATGACTGCACGGAGTATGTCACGGAGCAACGTCAATGAGACAAGCCTGAATCCTGCCACCCTCTCGCCCTGGTCAACAAAGAGTCCGCCATGCGGGCAAGATGCGGGCAAGGTCAACACTTGACAGGGTGGTTCGGCATCTTTTACCCTCGGTAAGCGCGTTTATCTTCAGCTTGTGGTTGCAAGAACGGGTGAAGACGCACTCCAAACCACCTGTCACAAGAATCGCTCACTCCGAAAGACAGCTTTGGGGTTCCGACAAGTTTTTCGACTCCATCTTATTCCGATGATGCAGGTTAGCAAATGATGACGACACTAAAAACTATGCTGTGTGTTACGACGTTGGTCGTGTGTCTTCCAGTGGTGAGTTCTCATGCGGTGGTACTCAACCAGACTGACATGTTTGAAAGTGACCACCTGGAAAATTGGACAAGTGGTGCATCGAATCCCAACCCGCCACTCCTCAGCGAGCCGCTATCGGGAAACCTGAATCTGAGCGGGTATAACGCGAATACACCCATGGACCAGCAAGCAACAAGCTCTGCCTACTTTGCCGCCGCGCAAAGCAAAATGGTCATCAATGGGTTCTTGATGAATGGTTACACTAACCAAAGCACAGGTACTACGCTACCTCTTACTGAGGTTGGTACAGGACCATTGTTTGCTCTTCCTGAAGTACCGTCAGGTACAGCAAGGCTTGTGTCTTTTGGTGGCGCTGACAATTCTTGGTGGAAGTGGAGTGCTGAAAACAATGTGTTTGTTCTAAGTGATGACCAGGTAGATACGTTAGCTACAAATATCGTAAATTTTGTAACCGTTAATGGCTACGACGGAGTGGACGTAGATATCGAAGCGCCTGGAAGTTCTTCTGCTAACCACCAAAAAATAATACGCTTGGTAAAAGACCTAAGAAAAGGCCTGGACAGTAGTGGTAGTGCCGCCCCATATGGAGGAAAATACTTAATAACTCTCGCAGCATCCCATATTGGAGCTTGTAACGATGGAAGTACTAACGATAGCTGCCAATATATATTAACCAAATATGGCCCGCAGGGGACCATCCTACCAAATAACGAGTGGCTAGGAAGTGAAATCGATGTAGTAACCCATACCTATAACGACCTCGATTACATAAATGCGATGTCCTATACAATGGTCGATTTTAGCAGCGATGATTATGAACCATTGGCTAAAGCCTCAACCCAGTCCTATGTTGATTTGCTCAATAAAACAACTGGTGGAACTGATGGCAACCAAAAAGTTCTTATGGGTATACCAGCTTTTGAAGTTCTGCCTGCTCCTGGCACTCCCTGCCACGATGCGGGGACGCAATGTGCACCAATTACAAAAGATTTAGCTGAAAACCTTGCTCAAGATGCAAAAGATCAAGGCTTGTATGGTGCTTTTCTCTGGACAGCCAACTACGACTCGGCCAATGGCATTGCGAACTACGGTGAATATCTAGGCAATATCATCACCGGATCGTCCGGCCTCACCGGCTCGGGAGACCACGCCATGATCATCACTTCCACCGGTGCGGGGGGAGCGGGCAGCAAATTGGTCGCCTTCAATAAATCGCAGTGGACCGGTGACCACACCGCAGCAGGCATCCGTGGCATCTCGATGGATCTCCTCAATGCCGGCGATACCCCGCTGAACATTCGCCTCGCGATCAATGGGGCAGGTGGCAAATTCTCCACGACCAACGCCATCGCTCTTGCCGCACAAAGCGGCTGGACTTCAGGCACCTTGTCGACCAACGCCGGCGATTGGACAGCCGTCGTTAATGGCACCGATATAGCCGCTACGTTGGCCGACATCACCGAAGTGCGTATCCTCTCTGCGGCAGCGCCTAGTTGGCAGGGCGAAACCGTCGCTGCTGAACTCCACGTTGACAACATCAGGGTCGTTCCCGAACCGGCTACGCTCGGACTGTTGTCCATCGCCGCGCTGAGTTGCTTGCGGTTTCGTCGTCGTTGAGTCAACTGTTCGGCTGGAACCCGTATCGGTGCTGGCCAGCAAAGGTTAAACAAAAGGGGCTTCCTTTTCTGGGCAGTGCCTCTCTTTTTGCGAGCTGCAGCCCGTCATGCGGTTGTCGAGCCTAAGACGAAAGAGGATCGACAGATAAACCGGGATTTTGACGGTGAAATCACATCGGGCTCGTTACAAGGTAGGAATTGCCCCATCCATTTTTGCAACCGACCGACCACTCGGACCTGCATGGAAGTCGTGGGAGAACATCGGGGCGAATCGGGTCGCCCAAACGCACCTTGTCGATGCGATGGCCGGCGACCTGGAAAAAAACGTAGATTCTTTGCGGTTTCTTTCGGTGCGGTAAGCGATGAGTGCAACCGGGAAAAGGCCATCGCTCCGCACGGTGTGACTACCCAGTGGGTCGAGACTTTAGTATGGTAGGCACAAGCATTGGGGTGGGTTCGTGGAGTTCACTCCAGGGGAACGACATGGAGAAACCCCTGCCCGGAACGAAGCGGGGGCATGACTCGCATCATGGGTGGCACGGGTTGAAACGTAAACGACTCGGCAACCAAAATTATTCATCGAATGTGACAATCTGTAGGCGGCGCACCAATCGCTTTTAAGCCCGAACCAGTTCTCATGAACGCCTCTCTCAGAGAAATTAAAAAACATCTCCGCCTGTTGACGGTCGAGATTGGCACGCGTGTCGCCGGCAGCCGTCAAGAGAAAGAAACGGCAGGCGCCGTTGAGAACCATTTCAGTCGTCTCGGGCTTGACGCCGGTCAGTTGCAATTTCGCTTTCCCAATTATCTTCCCAGGATCTGCCGGCTGGAGATCGTTGCCGGAGGAAAACCGGGGCGGGTCACTTCGGCCCGGCCCATGATGTACACACCCGACACTCCCAGCGAGGGCATAACCGGTCAGCTCTGCTTCCTGCAAACGGGAACACCGCACGACCTCCAGCAACCCGGACTGCGGGGCAAGGTCGGCTTGCTCCTGGGAGCGGCCAACTTGCGATTACCCGCCTTTCGCCGCAAGTTGATCGCCGCGAGATTGAAAGGGTTGGTGGTCGTAGACCACCGCACGGAATATCGCACCCCGATTTCGGTAGGTGCCGCGCCCCAGTGGATGCTCGACTTCAGCCTGCCCGTGGTGGGCGTACCACACCTGGTAGCCGTCGATCTTTTGAAGATGGGTAAGCTCAAGGTCTCCCTCACCACGCAGGGCCGCCGGGTCTCGTCCGAAAGCCAGAACGTGTGGGCCGAGATCCCCGGACAAGGAAGTGCCGCCCGGGAAATCATCGTCGTGACTTGCCACTTGGATTCTGTACCCGACGCACCCGGTGCAAACGACAACGGCAGTGGCACCGCGGCGGTCATGGAACTGGCGCGAATCTTGCGGCAAGCGAAATTGAAGAGGACTGTACGGCTGATCGGGTTCGGTGTCGAAGAGCGGCTGAGCGTCGGTGCGTATCTCTACGCCACGCGGCAGGTGCAGGATGCGAACCAGATCAAGCTCTGCATCAATCTCGACTCGATCGGCGCAATCGCCGGAGAAGACATCGTCACCACCGCCGGTACGCCTGCGCTGACCCGATTGGTCCGGAAGGTTTACGACGCCTGCCGGCACGGAGCGGAGTTCGTAGAGGACGTCAGTATTTATTCGGACATGTTTCCACTGAACATGCTCGGCATTCCCTCGGTCTGGTGCTATCGGTCCGGGGGACAGTGGGCGTTCCACACCAAGCTCGACAATTTTGAAAATGTTTCCCCCCAGGCAATTACCCGCACCACCCACACAGTCGCCCAGCTGGTGCGACGCGCGGCGGACGCTCCGCGACTACCCTTCCCCCGCAAAATCGATCCTTCGATGGCAGGCGTGATCAAGGCTGCAGCGCGCGAAAACTACAGCCACCCCTGGAACATTGAGAAAACTCTCCGAGGCTTGCCAGAGGTTTAGTCCGGCAAGGTGGCGTTTCCGACACCTCAGAATTCGCCACCCAAACTCTATAAAAAAAGGCATTGCGGTGTTTAGCCGCAATGCCCTGCTGTTTAAATGCGATTCTTTACACGCTCTTTAATTGTCAGACTAAAAAACTGCCCTCAGATTCATTGTCTGGCGAGATAGATTTCATTCCCCGTCCCGACTTTTCGAAAGCAAATATAGAATGACACCAAGGGCGATTACACCCACAAGTCCCTGACTCCCCAAACTGGAAATCAAGGTAGTCAGGTTGGCAGTGACATTGCCAATGAAAGGGGTTTTGTCACTCGAGCCAAACAGGACTTGAATCACAACCCCTAAAGCCACTAGCAGGAGACCAACTTCGGTGATTTCCCGCAGCCAGGTTTTCGCAGTGCCCGAAACGTTCATGGAATCGGTCCTTTCTATAGGGTGGAAAGTGCTCTTGGAAACGCAATCGGGGATAGGGGAAACAGGTCGATTTTGACATCTGTGCACGTAACTTGTTTCTTCGAAATGACATAGGGTCATTTCCTGCCGTGATGATTTTCAGGATTGAACGTTTCCGGTGCGGCGACTCCCCCCTAACAACTTACTACCCGCTCAAGCCCTCAAGCAGGTCATCAAATCGATCGGCGACAAACACGCCTGCCTTTTGCAGCGTCTGCTTCTTGCCTTTGACCGAGCCGCGACCTTCTTCGACAATCACGGCTGCATGTCCGAAACGGACTCCCTCCAGATCGTCGACAAAGTGACCAGAAAGAAATGCGTTGATCCTCAGGCGGCTTTTGCGTTTGAGCAACAGCTCGGCCAGATCCTCTTCGGCGGTCCCGCCCGGCTCACCATAAAGGACCACCGAATCGGTGGCAGGGTCATCTTCCAGAGCCGCCACCATTTGGGCAAAGTTGGTACCCACAATCGGATCCCCACCGACGCCGACAGCAATACTTTGTCCGATCCCGTGGCTTGTCAAAAAGCTGGCAATTTCGGTCGTCATCCCTCCACTTCGGGAAAGAATGGCCGTGCTTCCCGGGGTGAAGGATCTCCGCACGTTGTCAATTCTCCCGCCGATTGTGCCAAGTTTTGCCTCGTGTGGCCGGATAAGTCCCAGTGAATTAGGGCCTATCACCTGGCACCCCGCCTGCCTGGCCGCGACGATGATTTTACTCGTGTCGCGGCGTGGAACCCGTTCGGACATGATGAGGCAAAGCTCGATTCCGTGCGCGAACGCTTCCAGGGAAGCATCGAGAACTGCCGGTGCCGGAACGGAAATGACCGAGACGGTGGGGGCATAGTCCTTTTTGAGTTGGGCCACCGTGTCGTAGACCCTCTTGCCATGGACCTCCTGGCCACCCTTGCCGGGGGTGACCCCGGCGACGACGTGGCTTCCATACTCGAGCATGTCGGCCAGCATGGCGCTCGCCTCGCGGCCGGTGATTCCCTGCACCATGATTTCAGCCTGCGGGTCAAGGAGCATGTTGACCTCCCGTGACCGCCAATCGGGCCGATTCATCCAGCGAAATTTCACGGCCATAAACTCGCACTCCGGCTGAGGTCATGACGGCACGCGCCTCGTCCTCCCAGGAACCGGGAATACGAAACAAAGAGATCACTTCCGAGGCTTTTCTGCCGGCAGCTTCGGCGCCGGCCAGGACTCCTCGGGCAACCACATCGGCGCGGGTGTTGTTCACCACGTTCATGATCACCGCCAGGGTTTCCACCCCCGGCTTGGAAATCAGCAAATGCGTGAGGGCAGCCACTTTTTCCTCGGTCGGATTCCCCCCGACTTCACAATAATTGGCCGGTTTGCCACCATATTTGAGAATCGCATCGAACACGGTGAGACTGGCACCGCCGCCGCCAATCAAAAGGGCCAGGTCGCCGTCAAACTCCACGACCCGCCCGGCAACTCCCCGATGGTCTTGCGCGTCGATTCGCTGCGCTTCGAGCTCCAGCGAGGTGGGGGGGTGGCCGGTTGCCGTAGAGACGATTTCACCCAGCGGTTCCAACCGCGATTGCTGGCGATACGCGGCGTCATCCTCTATTTCGAAGTGGGCATCGACCCCGAGAAGATCGCCAGCGGAAATCTCCACCAGCGGGTTGATCTCTGCGACTACCGCATCGGCTTCCAGAAAGGCGCGCGCGAGCCTTTCGATCACGTCTCCCACCACGATCAAGGTTTTCCCGTCGAGACCGGCCTCGCCCGCCATTTCGCGAGCCTTACAGGCAGGCAGGCCTGTCCAGGGATCGAAAGTTCGACGCACCAACGGCTCACTTGTTTGCTCGACGTCAACACCTCCCCGCACTCCCAGGAGTGCTATCGGCAACTTTTGAGTCGTATCCCAGGTCACGCCAACGTAGAACTCCCGCCGGAACGCGACTTTCGCTTCGACCGAGATTTGGGTCACCGTCGTGCCACCCAATTGCATGCCGAGCAGACGGTCGGCCTCCGTTGCGACGTCGTCCGGGGAATTGGCACTTCGCACGGCGCCTGCCTTGGCGCGACCACCGAAGGGGACTTGGGCCTTAAGCATTACGGCGGGGCCAAGTTCCCCGGCAGCTTCAACAGCGGCAGCGACGGAGTCGACGACGACCGACTCGGCAAACCGCAGACCATAGCCGGCCAGTAGCCGTCGAGCTTGATGTTCCACCAGTCTCATGATGCACGTCTCTCCGAGCAGAAATTCGCCATTGCTTCACGTAGTTTCTGCACTCTTAATTTCTACACTTTGCTAGTCGGAAAGATGTTCGTAACGCTTCACCGCGCGACGCGCCCGATCCACTACTGGTTTGTCTACCATGCGACCTTCCCAGGAGAAAGCTCCGGAACTTTTGTCGGTTCGAGTTTCGAACGCCTCGATGAGCTGGCTGGCTTCTTGGGCTTCTTGCTGAGTGGGAGCAAATTCGGTGTTTAAGATCTCGACCTGGTTGGGATGAATCGCAAAACCCCCTTCAAAGCCCAACGAGCGGGCCCGTCGAATCCACTGGCCGAATGTGTCGGCATCGTTGTACATCGTGATCGAACCCAGGTATCCGATCGGGGTCACACCCACTTCGCGCGCCGCGTAGAGCAATAGCATACTCGGAAAATAAAGGGCATCTGGATCCACGCTGCTACCAAGCTCTGCCGCCAGATCTTCCATGCCCAGGCCCATGGCGGCCAGTCGCGGAGTTGCCCTGGCAATCTCGCGAACATTGAGGACCCCGGCAGCCGACTCAATTTGGGCGACCAGTCGAATCTGTCCCACCGGTAGCTGGCGCTGCTCTTCGAGGGCAGTAACTGCTTTGTCAAGCTGCTGCAATTGCTCTGCGGAAGCGACCTTGGGAACCGTAAGGCCCGCCAGGCCAGGGGCCACGACTGCTTCCAGATCCGCCAACGCCAGAGACATTCCGTGGTTGATACGGACCGTACCGATTCGACCCGCGTCGCGAATACGGTCGACCGCCACACGCGCCTCGGCACGGGCCTGTTCTTTCTGGGCCGGCGGAATCGCGTCTTCGAGGTCAAGTTGGATCACGTCGGCGGAACCCTGCAGTGCACTCTTTAAGTACCGCGCATTACCCGCCGGCACAAATAACAACGATCGACATCTCTCTGGGTTAAACTCCATGGAATACCACGGGCGTTGGGGTCGTCGGTTTCATGAAAACGGGCTGCGTGGTCGTCCAAGTCCCTGGAAGTCTTCGCCACAAACGGAGCCAAAGGTGCGGTCAAACGGCTGGCTGGTACAATAATCGCAAACCATGCCGGGGCCAAGTGCGCCTTCGCTGGCGATTTACCAAGAAACCAACATGCGCCGCCACCGAGCAGAGCGGCATCGAGGGTTGCGGTATCACCAGCGGGCACATCGTCGCCCGACCCTGGGGTTGTCCGGACGGGCGGACGTCGGGCTCATCTTGCGGCTGATTTAACCACGTCGACGAAAATACCTGACAGCAATTTTAACCCCGTTCCGTCGTTTCTACCAGGATCCCACCTACCCGCGCGCCCACCAGGAGTCGTCGCAAAATATTCAACAGCAAACAAAGCAGGACAAGGCGAGGTGCCATCTGCTAAAATACGCATACCTATTTGTGGAAGTCTCCTACAAACGAGTCTCAATCCAAAATTTGGCACCCCGGTTTGAAAACCCAAACGAGGAACGAAAAATGTTGAAAGTGGCAACAAACATAGCCTGTTATGCTGCGCTCGTGGTCGTGCTGACATCGAGTATCACCTGCGCTGAGGACAACAAGGGATATGTGGTCTTTGAGCACACCACGCTGGGGAATTTCTCACCGACCCACAACCCGCAGCCAGAGGCGATCGTGGAGACGGTTTCATGCACCTTGGCCCGCGGAGAGTACGAACCAATTCAGATTGGTGTTCACGCGGTGGCTGGTGGATTGAAGGACATTCGGGTCACGGTGAAATCAGACCTTAACGTGAAGGTCTATCACCGCATCGATCCAGACATGCAGCAACAGCTCTCTACAGAGCCCGAGACGGTTGTCCTGATGGAGGTACCAGGCGAAATTTACCTGCAACGAGGAGACGTTGTTCACGAACTTGAAGCAGGCCACTCGGTTAATTTCTGGCTACTGATACATGCTGGCCCCAAAACGTCTCCCGGCATGCACCAGGGGGAAATCGTCATCCAACCAGCAGGACAAGCGGCGACAGAGCTTGACCTCAAAGTCCAGGTCAGACCGTTCAGCCTGGCAGCGCCACGCGCTGTATTTGGCGCCTATTATCGTGAAGATTTTTTGCCCACGCGATTTGGAGTATGGGATTTGGAAGATGACCTTGCGCTGGAAATTTACCGCGATATGGCAGCCCATGGCCAGAACTCGGTCACGTTTTATCACGCGGGAGACTTCCGCAGCCAGATACCGCCGGTTAACAGCCATATGGTCGATAAGTCTCTCCCACTGGCCCAAGAGGCAGGACTCGCTCGACCAGACATTCCTTGTGTAGCCGTGCAACTCAGCATCTGTGGCGAAGACATTTCCCAAACACAAATGGAAGCGGCGGTAGCGTGGCTGGCGTCAGAACGGCATCAGCACGGGTGGCCAGAACTTATTGTGTTCGGCCGGGATGAAGGGCTTTATCCAGGAGTCGGGCTGAGGGAAACCTATGCTCCCCTGCGCCCGTTACCCATTCGCCTCTCGACCGACATGAGTCACATCTCGCCAGCGTACGCGTATGCCGATATTCATGACGTGTGGACCCTTCACGACGGTTTGGTCACCCCTGAAATTCTGGCCGAGGCCAAACGGATGGGCGCAGAGGTCTGGGTCTACTCGTATCAGATCTGGAGAAAGCATTACAGCCCGGTGAGTCAACGATACTTCGCGGGACTGCACACCTGGGCCCACAAGTTCAGCGGCAATTGGATTTGGGCTTACGCGCACAATCGCCACAGCCAGGTCTGGTGGAAACCCAACAGCAACGAGCCGATGCCCCACATGGGTTGGGAAGCTCGCCGCGAAGGCGTTGACGACTATCGCTACCTGCAAATGGTCGAAGATCTTGTGAAGGCAAAGAAACCCGACCCGTTAGCTGTCGAGGCGGGAACATGGCTGGAGGGGCTCAGGGCACGTCTCACGCTTACCGATGTTCAGCCGCATGACGTGGAGGCGGGCAAGCCTCTGGACATCGAGGAATATGACGCCATTCGAGCCAGGGCGGCCGACTATATCGAGCGGCTCGGACCGATCGTCAACCACCAAGCGCCAATGGCCAGGCAGCTGAAAGACGAGGCTGCAGCCTTCCGCGGCAAATCGGTGCAACAGTGCATCGACGGGCTGAAGGATGCTGATGTTGCCAAGCGTCGGGCCGCTGCCTGGGCTTTGTTCGAACTGGGTCCCCAGGCCGCTTTGGCCACGCCGGCGCTTACCAAGTTGCTCGATGATCCGGAAGTTCGTATTCCCGCCCTGCACGCCCTTGATGCAATCGGTCCCGAAGCGTACCCGGCGGCATCGAAGATAGCCTCGCTGCTGTCAGATCGTGATCCTTTCGTGCGTCAGGCTGCCACCTTTGCCCTGGTGGGAATTACCCGACCACAAAACTGGGACGACAAAGTGGGCGGATATGCATCCGAGGATGTATCACCGCACGCCCACACGGTGGTTCCCGCGTTACAGCAAGCACTCGGTGATTCGCATGAGGATGTCAGGTGGATTGCTGCCTACGGTCTGGCCCGATGCGCCGAAGCCGCCGCGCCGATACTGCCGGACGTGATGGAGATGGCCAAAAAACCAGCCGGGGACGAGCGATCTATCGGGCTACGACTTCTCTCAGGAATGGGACCAGCCGCTGCCGACGCGGTCCCGCTTTTGGTCAAGTCTTATGCTGAATCCAAAGGCGAGGACCGCCCGGTGACCTACGCGCTGGCAGCGATTGGTCCGGCCGCGTCGGGCGCCATTGCGGTCCTGGAAAAGTACCGCACCCCGGAAAACCCCTACCTGGCCAACACCTGCTACGCCCTGTTCTCGATTCGCGGTGACGAGTCTGACCTCAAAACTATGGTCGATCTTTTGGGCGAGACGAGTTGCCCGAGAGGTTCCGAAGAGTGGGAGGACGTCATCACGCTGCTCAACGCCCTGGGCGGCGAAGCAGCACCGGTCGCCCCCCTGGTGCAGGACCGCTTGAGCCTGTTGGACTCGAAACCAAATCTAAAACGACAACTCGAGTTGGTATTGTCCCAAAGAATCAAAGCAGGTGGCAGCCCCTTTAGATTACTGGCCCAATAAGGCAGAACTCGCCGTTGCTGTTTTCTCCTGGAGTCGAATCACGGGGACATTTACCGACAGGTTCAATACCCCCTAGCTACCCTGCGGTTCTTGGGAATCTTGCGATCGAAAGACCCCGGGGCGTGGACTGCTTGGGTAAGAAACCGTCGCGAAAGTACGCGGCAAACAGGTCTCGCGGACCATGTGAGTCCTCCCGCGCAAATTCCTTTTATGTCAAATCCAAGTCGACGCCTGAACGGAGTGACTCATCAACCTCGAGATCAAAGCTGATGTGACCCGTGTGGCCCTCCGGCTGCGCAACCCCGTTTCCATCCTGCAGCGTCCCGTCGTCGCGCCTCTCATCAATCCGCAAACTGCCCAGAACCTCATCGTGGGCAAGGATTGCCAGCTGGTCTTGTCCAGCGCTGAGTTGCTGGTCAAGAAATTCAAGGCCCACCTGGGGTGGGTTCACACCAGGCTTTGATAACGCCGGTTGTTGTTCACCAAGCCGGGCAAAAAGCAGGACCTTTGCCACATCGTTGTCGCTGACATCGGGCAGAGACGTTGCGATCACCACTGAACTCTCGGCGATTGCCTGCTGGGGTGTTGCCAGGAGATCTACTGAACTGCTCCCGGCAAGCGGGGCCGGTTCTTCAATGAGTTGGGCAGAGGCTTGCGCCGCCGTCAGACCAAAATTGGTTCTCCAAACACCATAATCGCCAATTTCTACACTACCATTGTCATTCCCATCGGCACGCAGGTCCGAGGTCGAACCCAAGGTGTCGCGGTACACCGTGTAGTCAGCAGCGTCGACAAACCCGTTCCGGTTATAGTCGCCGGGCAAATAGACCGTTGGCTCACCTGCCCCGGGCGATCCATACGTCGCATAACTGGTTGTCCAGCTCTCCACCAACGCATGGTCGGGATCGGCTGAGGGATTGACCAGTACCAGCGAGGGTCCCGAACCATCGGCCGCAGCAGGCCAGGGTGAATTGTCACTGTAGGTAAAGCGGTGGATATCAAAGCCGATCGAATCCACCACCACAACCTCTTCACCCCCATTACCAAGTTTGCCGGTGTACTCTCCGGCAATCTGATCCGAAAGACCCGTCCCGTAGCGGGCTTCAAACGCCGATTGGCTCCGCACCACCAGTACAAACTCGCCAGGTCCGAGTGAAGTCACGTTGCTCCCGGAAAAATGGAACTCTTCGCTCGGTCCACCGGTAATTCGCACACCATCCAAATCGAGCGTTTGGGTCGTACCGGAGTTGTAAAACTCAATGAACTCGAAATCATCATCTTCGAACAGGTTGAACGGGTCTTCGGCGGCGGTTGGATTTGCCGGATGGTACATCAGCTCGCTCATCTGTAGCAGATCTTGATACGGTTGCTGGCTTACCGTACTGACCACCGTGATGGAAGTTGAGGCAGATGTATTGATCCTTTCTCCTTGAAAATCGTAGGCCTCGAAGTTGAGCACATTTTCGCCAAACAAGAGCGGCACGTCGGCGACCCAATCCGTTTCGCTGGTCCAGGCAACATCGAGCGACTGTGGTTGCCCCGCGACACGAATCTCGCGGACGTTGATCCAACCCTGACCGTTGATCGTCACAACATCGTCATTCACAACATTTGAAAATGGCGTGGTCGCAATCAACTCGGGAAGAATCAATAAGTCGGAACTGGGCCCACCGGATGAATGGTTCAGCCCTTGAATCGCCAGAATGTTATTGCCTACTGTCAATGTATTTAAGTATGCCGACAAATCAATTTCGGTTGCCACAACGGCATTGCCATCCGAATTGGAGTTGGTGGCTTGTGAATTCCAAATGGGATTGGCGGGCGCGTTCCGGTCGGCAACCTTGGTCCCGTTGAGATAAACCACCGCCCCATCATCAAAGCGGAGCTTGAGTTTTAGACGGACCATCGAATCAATGTCCGCTTGGCTCGGGATAGTAAAGGGAACCCGGATGTAAACAGTGTTGTTACCCCCATCCATAGCCGAGACATCCAGATTCAACAGGCTCGAATAGTTTGTGCCGCTGCCGGGGCGCTCGTACCCAACCCCTGTCAGGCCACTTTGCCAGGTCGACTCGCCGCCAAGACTGGCGAAATTTGTTTCGTTACCCCCGGTCCAAACGGTGTCGATGGCTGAGGCCCCACTGGGAACCAGTGCCCTGGCCAACGCAAACTCACTCACGAGGTTCGCATCGACCAGAATGGTGTTGTCTACGCTGCTCGTGATGCGAAACGGGATCTGGGTGGGTAAAGCACTGAGCACCAAGCCGGACCGCTGGCTGATCCAACTGAGAATGTTGCTGTAATTCTTCCCACCAAGTTCGCCGTAGTGATTTAACCAGTACCCCATATAGGTCGAGTTCAAGGTGGTGTTAATGATATCCAGCGCGTGCCCTTCCAACAGGCGCCGATTCGCCGGCAGGTTGGCCACCGGTGAAAGCGCGCCCGTGACGAGTCCTCCTCCTGGTGAGCCTCCGAAAGTCGCATCCCAATCCCAGGGGAACATCAACACCTTGCCGTCCTCCGGCCTCACATAGAAGCGCATATTGTGATTCTCAGAGGGATAGGTATCACCAACGCCAGTCAGCGTGTGCAGGGCCAGGACCCGCATCCATTGGTCGACGTCCATCACTGCTTGTGTCGCGGTGTCCAGCGCCGATCCCGTAAGGCTCATTGCCTGGGACAATTCAACAACTTTCGAGTAATCATCGCGCGTGCGGTTGTTCGTGATCAGGAAATGGTGACGGTAGGCTTCGGTATCTGTGCCGTAGTCCCGAATCGGAACGTCCCGATAGCCATCGAACCGGTATCCTTCCAACTCGTACTGCGTTCCATCCCCGCCATTCTGGAACTGCGAGTCCAGGTAGACATTGTCCAAGCGGGCCATCTGCAACAGTCCCTCGCCCGTCTGTTCGTCACGCGGAGCAATCACGTACGCAATGTCGTCAAACATCCCCGGGATGTCACCCGCATGATTGGCAATGTGCTTGACCAGGATCTCATCCGTTCCGATCACGGTATGCGCCGACCGGTCGATGGCAACTTTCTCCTGGACGCCACGAAATAACTGGTCGGGGTGAAACCTCAAGTTAAACCCAACCCACGGGACGCCCCTGCCAACCGCACTTCCCTTGAGGCGAACCGCCACATCATAAAACACCGTCCGCTCGTCGTAGACCACTGTTGCCCCGAGGCGCTCGTTACTCAACACGTTCCCATCGTGCATGAAGTCGGCATCGGCGGTCGTCATGAGAATGCGGAAATTGTGCAGTGTTGACAGCATAGCGCGGCCATCTTCGACGACCAACAGCGCGCGTGAATCGGAGCCTGCAGCCGGAAACGTGGAAGAGGCCCCCAGGGTATCGGTCCCTTCTACATAAAACTGAACGATGGTCCCGGCAGCCTGGCCCGGTATCGTCCCGGTGTAAACACCACCGGTCCCGGCCGATGTCGTCGAGTTGTTCCAGCCACCGCCGTTGGCCGACCACCAAAGAGTCACCGCGGCCACGCCATCCAGATCCGCCGCAGCAACCGATACCGCGACAATCTGCCCGGCGGCGGGTACCACCGGACCATGGCGAAACTCGCGATAGGTAGGTCCCATGTTGGCGGTAAACGTCGAGTTGACAGCACCCGGCGTACCGCTCGTGGACGGAACGTCGATCACGGTGGTCCGCGGCAGCCGGTTGAAATAGAGCCGTGTGTTGAGCTGATTCGATCCCGACAACCACTTTGCCCGATAGGAAATCTGGTATTGGCGGCCATCGACAATACTGGCCCCATTGGCGAGCGTGGTGCGGATCTCGTTCCCCTGGTATTCGGTCGATCCGCGGGCAACCAGGTGCAGTGCGTGGTTCGTGGGGACATCCGGGTCCACCACCACCTGGCTGTGGCGATGATTCCCGAGGGAGTCCCAGTCGGCAGCTCCACTCTCGAAGGATGAATTCAGTATCAACTCGACTCCGCCGGCAGTCAGATCCGTCACGCTGATATCGTCCAGCAGCAATTCCCCGGCAGTGAGCAAGCCGAGATTGAATTCGCGGCGCCCGGTCGGCGAACCCGAGACGAACGTTTGGGCCGCACCGGTATAGGTGTAGGTGTTCCAATGGCTCTTACCGGTCTCGTCGCTGGCGACCCATGCCTCGGCCCGCGAATTGTCTGCATCCGGATCCCGAAGTTCGACACTCGCCCCCCCACCGTCGGCATACTCGGGCCACCGCCCGCCGTCAAAGTAATGGACCTCGTCGGCTGGATTACCGTTGGCGTCGGTCAGCACAATTGAGTCTGATTTATTGTTCAGGCCTCCTGAAAAGTCACCCACGACAGCTGCGGATGGAACTTTCGTGTTCACCGCGGCGGCGTCCCCCGCCACGACCAGGTATTCTCCTGAACCGATGACGGTGCCCGTCGAAAATTCAAAGTTGACGGCGTCTTGCAGCTTCCAACCCGTCAAGTTAACCGGTGTGGCGCCGCGGTTGACCAGCTCGATCCACTCCTCGTCCGATTCGACAAACGGTGCCAGGCTCGGACGGTGGTGATACATAATCTCGTTGATCACGATCTCGCTCTGGAATTCGAAGCTGTTCGACCAACCGGGTGTCGCGGTCTTCGGATAAAGCCACCGACCGTCGTGCTGCCACGATCGGCCGCGCGACACGGCATCGACCACCACGGCATCAAGGCCTGACTGGCGGTTGGGTGTGAGCAGCATTAGCTTGTCGCCGGTGGTCGCTGCAAATCCCAGCTCTAATTCTGTGAGCGATAGAAAACCGCCGGCTGCGAGAGTTTGGGAGGGGAACACGTACTCGTTTGCCGGCACAGAAATCGTCGACAAGACGAGTCCGTCCAACGCAACCATCTGGTCTGCAGTATTGACGATTTCCAGCCAAAATCCCGAACCATCCCCAGGAGCAACTTCGTTGAGCCGTAAACCGACCTGCGCCAGTCCCACAAGTGAAGCGTCGTAGAGGACGATCCCGTTCCTGTCGAACCCTGCCGCGACCAGGTATTCAAACGCCAGATCCTGCTGACCGGCGGGGTCAAACGGCTGCTGGATCGAAAGACTCTCCCCGACGCCAAGCGTGGTGGTTCCCGCCAGGTTGAGTTCGCTGAGGTTGGTGGCAGTTGGACTGGCCTCAAACCAGTTGCCACCATCGATTTCCTGGTCTTGCAGGCTGTTCCAGTTCCCGTCGGCCGGCAACAACGATCCCGAGGCCGAACTGATCGTGTAGCCGTCGAACGTGATCGGCTCGTCGGCCGGGTTATAAATCGAAGTCGTACCACTGTTGGTATCGACGGTCAGTACGAGGTCGGAGAACGATAACGGGTCGTTGTGCCCGCCCGGCGTTCCACCCATCAGCAGGCTGGCGCGCCAGTTTTCCGGCGGCAGGCTGGCGGTATCCGGATCCATCTTGGCCAGCGAAAAGCCGCCACCGTCGGGTGCAACCGGCCACACCCCGTCATCGCTGTAGTCAACCACGTCCATCAGCCGGTCGTTGTTGTTGCGGAGCTCAATTTGTGCGCCCTGATTGGCCAACTGGCCCACGTAAGGGCCGAAGTCGGCGACCACGCCGGTTGCGGCAAGCGCAACAGGATCCTTGGCGATCAACAGGTAGCCGCCGCCAGGAACAAGTGCGGCCTGAGGATTCGCCGAGACGGGAGGAAACTCGAAGTCGACATCTCCGCTGAGGGACCAGCCGGAAAGATCCATGTCGAGCGCCATCTGATTGTGAAGTTCAATCCACTCGAGCGTCTGGTCGTCGCCCGGCGGATTGAACATGATCTCGTTGAACACCACCGTGCTGTCGAGTACCCGACGAGGCTCGAGTGTTTCAAATCGAGATCGGCGACCACCACCCTTCGACACCCAATGGCCGTCACCGCCTTTAAGTTGCAGCCCGGCGAATATGTTTTGAGAACTGCTCCGCTTCACGGCCGGCGCCAAGGCAGAAGCGAGCGGAAACCGCCGAGACAAACCAAGCAACACCACCGCCGCCATGCCAAAGAACATCAGCGTTAACGCTGCCGGCTCCGGAATCAACAACTGCTCAGGTCCAAGCGGCGCCGAGCTGGAATTGAACGCTTCGTATTCGTTCTTGAACAAACGAAAATCGACCAAATCGACGTCATTGTCGAAATCCATGTCGCCCAGCATGCTCGACGCGAGAAAACCGTCCCGTAGGATGACGAAGTCGGCGAAGTCGACATCCCCATCTTCATCAAAGTCACCGGGTAGCGGCGGGGCGATTGACTCGGTCCCAAACGTGAGATCGTCAAAGTAGATGTCGGACGAATTTCCACTGCCCGGGATGTAAAGCGTCATGAGCCCAAAGCGATCCAGATTTTCCATTGCATCCTTGTGGCCCGATCCCAGGTTCAAGGTGACCGGGCTGCCGTCATTGATGCTGCCTGTAATCGTGCCGGTACCACCGTTGCCGTTCGGATCGTAGTTCACCAAAAACGTGAAAGGGTTGGTGACGAACGATTGCAAGAGCACCTCAGAGCCCGAACCATTCGCACCATACCGCAAGTAGAGGTCGTCCCCGTCCGAACGCAACATGATGGCGTTGGCAGGAGGCCAAGAGAGGTTGCTGTCTTTGTCGAACCAAGCCAACAGCGCATTGCCATTGCTGGAAATGACGATGCGCCCGGCACCAGACCAGCCGAGGGTCTCGACCGAGGGGTCGAGCTGCCCCACGTCAACCGCGTAGTAGGCCTGCTTACTGCGGACAAACGTACCGCCGACCTCCCCAGGGTTGTAGCCACCGGCGAGATTGGTCGACCCGCTGAAACCAAAGTCCTCGGGCCACGATCGGTTGCGGACACTTTCCCACCCAGGGTCCGCATCGAAATTCTCGGTGATGACAAAACCGTGAGCCGGGGCAGCCAACGCCATGGCCAGGACACATACACCCGCGGCCCATGGCAGTGTGGCCAAGCGAAAGCCAGTAACGAGTTGGATGTAAAACGACAAGAGAAACCACCTGCACCTACTGGTACCCAAGCCCATTATAAGAGAAATTGCGTTCTGTTGGATGAAAAGCCAGTGCCCTGCCACTCCTGTGAACGGTTCATGACAGGGTTCAACTCCATGACAGGGTTCAACGCAAACGGAACCGAATCACTTTGGCCAGTGCCGAAAGGGCCAGTGCCGAAAGCGGCTGGCGTTCTGATATTAGTCACCCAGCGCGTACCCTCAAGGTCGGTGGAGCGAAGTCGGTGGGCTCGATGAGAATTTCGCCGCCCCGTTGCGTGAGTGCGCTCGTCTCCTGGCGCCTGTCCGGGTGGCGGGAAGAGAGCGACGACCAGTTCACCGCGATCTTCCGGCTCGATTTCCATCAGCCCGTCCTTTGGGCTGACCTACAAACGCAGCGTAGCTCGGTTCTCAAGATCCTTCTTGGAACCAAGCCTGTATCGCTGCAGACATGACTAAAGTCGAGCAACTATTTATCTATGTCTCTATGTTTACGTCTTACTACAATCCTAGCGACGGCGGCCGACAAACGGCGCCAGTCCCAGTCCGAGCATCATCAGCACGATGCTGGTGGGTTCGGGGATCAATACATGGCCCGTGAAGTCCAAGTCGTCAACAAAAATGTTGGCACCTGCACCGTTGCCGGGGATGTGCAGATTCAGGATCCCGAAACGATCCAGATTTGTCAGGGCACCCAGGCCACCGGAGACGCCTCGCGATTCGGTGATCCCCTGGCCACTAGTGGCTGTCAAAATACCCGTGGTGTGGTCGTACGCTATATCGAACGTGGTAGGGCCGCTTTCGCCTGGGACAACGTTGCTAGCAATGAGACTGCTACCCTTATCGCCGTAGAGGTAGAGGCTAGCATCGTCGCTGCGGATCCCGATCATGTGCGTGGTATCCCAATCGAGTCCACCACTGCCCGCGCTGGTAGAGTCGAACCACCCCATAATGAAGTTGCCGCCACCACTCAGTACCACAGTTCCCGAAGCCGAAAGCGAGGTGTTGGCGGCGTTAATTGGCGTGATTTCTTGAGCGTACCACGCCAGGGGAGTACGAATGATATCTCCGCCGATCTCGCCAGCCGCGGCACCGCCTGCGTTGTTGGTGTTGCTCCAACCAAAGTCCTGGTCCCCATCGTGGTTTTGATAGCCGTCCCAACCGGGATCGCTGCTAAAACCATCAATCGTGTCGGCGTAGACAGGCTGACTTATACCAAACAAAGTCGCCACGCCGACCAAAACTGTGAAAAATGCAATCCAAGTCGTTGCTCGTCCTAACATTAGTCATCTCCAAAAAAAGAAAAAACAGAACCGTACAAAACTTAACGAAAAACAAACTCCTACCCTGTTAACTCCTACCTCTTAACTCTTCCTTAACCTTTAACTTCTCCCTGTTAACTTTTACTTTACCGTCAAATCTTCAGCTAAACCTCCCTTGCGATGACACCGCGAATACGCTCCATCACTCATCGCCAAAAACGCGACCGGTAAAACTTCCAGTTCACCGCAATCCACACACTACTCAATCTAATTAAGTAGACCGAATTGTCAAGTCTTTGGGGTGAAAATAACAAAAAACCCTCGCGAGGGGGGAAATGCCTTCTTTTAAGTGATTTTTCGGACAAAAACCGTGGTTTTTCGCCCCGAGAAATAAGGGGGGAAACTGGCTTTTTTAGGACTTGTTTTGGAAAATCCTGCTCCAGCGGTGTCCAAGCCCCTATCATCGCGTCGCAACGCCTGCAACGGCCAAGAAGGCGAGGATCAACAGTGATAGCACCGACGGTTCGGAAACAACAGACGACCTGTCGCCCAGATTCAACAGACAACAGTCCCAAGCAGTTGCCGGGTGAGACGGTGCCAGCACGATTGATCAGATCGCCATGGACCTCGCCGCTACCGACGACAGTGCTCGCAGCCACGTGGATGACCCCATTTCATCCGTATTGAAGGCCGTGCGAAAGGATGTTGTTGACGGCCAATGTCCTCCGCCCGGTCTGCGTGCACAGTTTCCCATTCGGATTCAAGCCGTTGTTGAAGATCCAGCAAGAGCCGCTGGCCACGGCGAAATCGGCGACTATGTTGAGACCAGCCTACCGTCTGAGACTGGTGATCCTCTTGGACCACGTTCATCGCCGCGGCGCCGCCCTGCTCGACAATCTCATAGCCTGAAAAATCTCGCGGACCGGGAAATACTGATGAAACGCTGATCGTCTTCCCGACCGAGTTGGGCAGACCCTCACTAATCAACGGCGGCGCCGGAGGGGACCACTTTTTTTCTATTGTTCTATTGCCAACGTATATCCCTAGCCACAGTTTTTCTGAGCGTTGCAGTTTTTCTAGGCGGCGCAGCAAAGCCTGACTTCACAGTTGCCGTGCGCTGCGGGTCTCTAAAGGCCGTGCCCTTGTTTCACTTCCCGCGGTACACAGTTGCTGTATACTCCACTTAGCAGGTTCGCCACGCGGGAGTGACCCGGTTGCTCCACAAGCCTGCCCAGACCTTGTCCTCCGAAAAACACCCTGTCCTCCGAAAAACCTCGCGGGCCGTGAGCCGAACAACTCTGCAGGAACCAAACCGATGAGACGACTTCTATTGACCGGCTGCTTTTGCTGCACTCTGCTGACTGACGGCAGTCTCCTGTTCGGCGAGGATGATTCGGGAGCCGAACAGGCTTATTCGTTCACCCGCCTGGTCGCGCATTGGAGCGAATACGGCCGCGACGACTATCTGCAGTTCCTTGAGGAAGCAAAACCCGAGGTTGCCCAGGTCGGATTTTACGGGGCACACTTCTGGAGCCTCGCCAACACCCCGCACGGAAAGGGGTACCCTGCGCATTTCCCGGTCCAGGGTCACCGCGAGTGCGCGCAATGGTTCGAGAACCTGAACCGCGGCATCCACCAGCGCGGAATCAAAACCATCGGACACTTCAACGTGATGTTCCTCATCGGAGACCTCGAGACCCCGGATGGACCGCAGGGTTTCTTCAAGTTCTACCGCGATCAATGGAACGAAGCGGAGTTGGGACCCAAGCCGGTCGAAGACCCGGTCGACCTGCTGGAGCGAAACCGTGATGGAACCCTGGTCTCGAACAACACCTATAGTATCGGCGGCATGAAAGAGTACTGGGCCTGCCTGAGAAACCCTCACTGGAGAGCGGTCCTGAAGGCCTGGGTTCGGTTCGGCATCGAGCGGGGTCTGGACGGTTTTGTCATCAACTACTACTACCGCCATGACTGCCATTGCGACCACTGTGTCTCGGCGTTCAAGAACTACCTCTCCGATCGCCATACGCCCGCGCAGCTTTCGAAGCTTTTCGGGATTGCCGACCTTCGGACGCATACGTTTGACGAAATCGTCAGCTGGCATTCCCCAGAATCGTCGACACCGCTCAAACGCGAAGCCCTGCGTTTCTCGCAGGTCACCAACAAGCAGGCTTTCGACGAAGTTTTTGTGAAGTTCGGCCGCAGTCTGAAGCCGAATCTCATCCTCGCGCAATGGGATCATCTCGGAGACTTCTCCCAGATCGATGGAGACGAAAGATGCATGCTCCCCGGAGAGCTGTGGTCGAGAGATGAAGACTACCTGTGGTACAGCCTCGGCGGTGCGGCTAATTTCACCCGGTTGAAGGACGGCTTCCTCGGCGAGGGAACCCTGCAGGCACGGTATGTCCGCGGTGCCTCGGGCGACAAAACCTACACCCTGGGGAAATACGAGAGCGTTCGCATCCGGGCCTCGATCGCGGAGCTCGCCGCCAACGGCGGCGCGGCGATGGGATTCTACACCTCGTTCAACGACCCAGAGGCTCGAAAGGTCATCACTTCCTACTACGGATTCCTTAAGCGTCACGACAGCCTTTACCACGACAACACATCACACGGTGAGGTCCTGCTCCTGTTCCCTCGCAGCTCCGTCCACGCGGGGAATCTCGCTCCGCGCGACCACTTCAAGGAACTCGGCCAACGACTTTTGAACGAACACGTCCTGTTCGACATCCTTCCCGATGACATGGCAACGCCCGAAGTTCGCCAGCGATACTCGATGGTCGTCGATGCGGCGGACATGTCGGTCTCTCCCGAAGTGCTCGTGAAGATGCTCCCCCGTCAGCGGAGCCGTTTCGATGCGCCCGGCACGGTTCGCGTCTCTGCCAGCCGCCCTGCCGGCCTCGATGAGCTGACCCTGCACTTCGTAAACTACAACCGGGCCGAAAGGGGCGAAGGTGGGAACCCCGGCGGTACGATCGTTGATGAGAAGCCCATCGCTGCGGAGGAGTTCGGCTCGACAATCCGGATCCCCGCCGGATTCACCGCGACGCGGATCGACTTCCTGACCCCGGAGGCCAGCGAGCCGCGGCCGGTAAACTACGAGTCGGAAGCGGGGGTGGTAAAAATCCAGGTCCCCTCCTTTCTCGTCTACGGGGTCGTCAGGATTCAACTGGAGAACACCAGCAAAAAGACGCCCGGCTGAAAAAAGGGGGAGGGCTCTCCAAGTTTGATTCCAGGCATCCATCCGCCAGGGCACTCCACGACTTGAAAAGGTTGGCTGACTGGAAATAGCTGTCGAACCGAGTTATCAAACCTGGGCGGAAGCATAAGATTCCGCTGCAGCGAACGTGGAGCAAGTGAGCCGTCATGAACTACACCGTCCAAGCCCGCCTCATCCCCGCAAGCGCCGCCGAACTCCTGCACAAACTCAGAGATGGCATCATCGAGAACCAACAGCCCGATGGTAAAGAGATTGTCGCTTCCATGAAGCGGGCCGTCATCGACGATGACGGCATCGTGCGGTGGAGTGAAGTTTGCTATTGCCCGACGCCGCTCCAACACGAACGTGCAACCGTGTATGATCATCACTTCACCGATTTTAAAACCGAACAGGCCGAGGACTACGTGGAATTTGAAGGCGCGCCGTTGCTCACGCGCCTTGAGGCAATTACACCGGGAAACGATGCGCAAGGAAACTAGCGGATTTCTACAAACTCCGACAGGAGGAATTCGCCACGAATCTCCCCGCAAAGGCAATTGGCCCGGCGCGTCATTTTCCTGCCGAGAAAAATGCAAACTTGAAACCGTAAAAGGATTGTGATCATGCCAGACCATTCACGCCGTAACTTTCTGTTCATTTCCTCCGGTGCAGCAACCGGGACGATACTCATTCCTGGACTCTCCGATGCCGCCCAGAGCGATTCGCCATTCGCCAACAGCGGTTTGGTCACTGGAAAACCAAAGCCACTGCGCTACAAGTCGATTCCCGGATTCCTGAGCGCCGATCAGATCGCTCCCCACCACACGGCGCACTATGGCGGTGCCTTGAGAGGATACTCAGCCGCCGACTCCAGGCTGGAAGAATCCATCAAATCCGATATCGCGATTGACTCCAATGCCTACGGTGCATTGCAGCGCGCAAGACAGAGTAAAGGCAACAGCGTGGTTCTTCACGAACTCTACTTCGACACGCTTGTTCCCACAGCTCCCGATCCGAAAGAGGATATTCGCGCGGCAATCGAGCAGCGTTTTGGTTCACTTGACAAGTGGGCGGATGATTTTCAGGCCAGCGGCAAGGCCGCGGCGGGATGGGCCATGCTCGTCCGACATCCGGTGAATGGAAAACTCTACAATGTCGTCAGTAACGAACACGCACAGGGACTGCTCTGGATGGCTGTCCCACTGGTTGTCATCGACGTGTACGAACATGCCTTCTACATCGACTATCACAATCGCAAGGCCGAGTACGTGGAAAAGTTCATGGACTACATTGACTGGGGCGAAGTGAATGCTCGGTATCGTGCGGCGTCGGCGTGAATTTCGGCCTGACTTTGTGCGAGCTGGCTTGATCGCTTTCGTTGACAAGTTGGTCGGTTACTTTTTTGCCGGCATCTTTGCAAGTAAACAACTCGCCATACCCTACAGCCTCGCTGGCCCATTGGGTAGGATGTCCTGCTGATGCGTTGGTGCCTGCTTGACTGGCCGTTCAACTCGCCATACCCTACAGCCTCGCTGGCCCATTAGGTAGGATGTCCTGCTGATGGGTAAGATGTCCTGCTGATGCGTTGGTGCCTGCTTGACTGGCCGTTCAAACCGAGAGACGCAAAGGGGATCGCCATGAAAAACTACAACAAGCCCATGGTCGGGCAATCGTGGCTCGCACTGGCGGCGAACCTGCTGCTAATCGTGTTCGGCTCTCTGCTGCCAGGGGCCGAACCGTCAGTCTCGACGCCTTGGAAGATCGGCGCGCCGATCATCACGTATTGGTTCGGCCCACCGCTGACCGACGCCGTTGCCCAACAGATGGCCGAAGGGGGATGGAACCTCGTCTGGTGCACCAGCGAAGAACAACTCGACGTGGCCCAACGGCACGGCCTGCGGGCGATGCTCCAAAATCCGCTCTTCTCGCCCAGGCACACGCCAGCGGTGCTCGACGATCCGGCGCAGCGAGAAAAGCTCGACGCGCTGATCAAGCGGGTTCGCAATCACCCGGCCTTGTATTGCTATCATGTCATCGATGAGCCGGGCACAAAATATTTTCCCGAGCTGAGGCGGCTGGTCGCCTACCTGCGTCAACAAGATCCCGCGCATATGGCGTTCATCAATCTCCTTCCCACGTATGCCCGCAACGACCAGCTTGGAACCAATGGAGACACCGTTCCCGCATACCAAGAATACCTGAACCAATATATGAAGACCGTTCAGCCGGCGCTGGTCAGCTACGATCATTATCAGTTTGCCAATCCGGGCGACTTGCCCGAATACTTTCTTAACCTGGCGTTGATTCGACGGGCAGCCCAGGACTCGGGCGTGCCATTTTTGAATATCGTGCAGGCTTGTAGCTGGGGGTCGTCAAAACGCATTCCCAACGGCGATGAAATGCGCTACCTGGTTTACACCACCTTGGCTTATGGCGGGCAGGGTATCTCCTATTTCGTTTATCTGGCTGCCGGGGATTTGTCCGGCGCAATTGCCCGGCCCGACGGAACACCAACCGAGCTGTACCACGCCTTGAAACCGCTCAACCACGAATTCGTGGCGATCGCCAAAGAGGTTGAGCCGCTACGGTCGTTGGCGGTTTATCATACGGGGATGAAGCCACCTGGGGCAGAGCCTTTGCCGGCGCGGGCGCCATTTCGACTCGATCCACCGCAGGCCTCCCTGGCATATCAACCTCGTGAACGGGTGCGAGGGATCATGCTGGGATATTTCGGCGCGACCGACAAACCGAGCCACGTGCTAGTCGTCAATCTCGATTACAAGTTGGAGATGGTCGCTCCGTTGGTCGGCCCAGGTTCCTTGGAGACGTTCGACGCTGGCAGCGGCGTTTGGATGGCGGCCGCGGGAAAGGTGGCCAAGCTCAGCCTTCCTCCTGGCGGCGGAAAACTGGTGCGAGTTCGCCCTTGATGGGCTCAACGTTAAAATTCCTGTCCGTCTAAAACGTGTCTCCAGACGAGGCACCAAGCAGAGTGAACTTACCAGCCCAAGCGCACACCCTCGCACCATGGATCAACAATCCCATGCGCACAGCAATACTCTCGATCGGAATGGCCATCATCGGAGCGTGTGGGTGCCCCAGTGAAGCCGCACTAACGTTCGTCAAAGACGGTCAGCCCACCGCGACGATCATCGTCGCTCATGCCGTTGCTACCGAACTCGCCGCTCCGCCCACCGCTGACAACCTCGAAGAAGCCACTCCCCTCTCTAACGCGGCCGTCGCTGCACGCGAATTTCAACACTACGTCCAAAAGATCAGCGGCGCATTGTTGCCCATCGTCTCTGAAGACAACGCCCCCAATGGCCCGCGGGTACTGATCGGCGCCAGCAGCCTCACCAAACAGATCACCGGCCTGGACATCCCATCCGGCCTTACTGGCGACCTCGACGAAGAAGGTTTCGTGATCCAATGCAAAGATCACACCCTCGTCCTCGCCGGCAATGACGCCGGCCCCTACTACGGCACCCGGTACGCCGTGTGCGACTTACTCGAACGCCTCGGCGTGCGCTGGATCATCCCTGGCGAATTCGGCGAGGTCATCCCACAACAGGCCACTCTCACCGTGCCCGACATGTCCATCGTCGAGCGCCCCGATTTCGTAATCCGCAAAGTCACCGACGATGATGAATGGGCCATCCACAACAAACTCAACGCCCGAATCTTCAAGTGGGCCGGCATCGTCGGCGACAACACCCTCGGCGGCTCCGGCAGCCAGGGTTACCTCGGTGGCCCCGACGTCTTCGCCGCCCATCCCGAATGGTTCGCCCTCAATGAAGACGGCAAAACACGCAACCCGCGTCTGGTCTGTATGACCCACCCCGGAGCCGTCCAACTCGTCGCCGACCACTGCAAGGCCGAAGCCCGCGCCAGTCGCGGATCAGCCTTTGCGGGCGAATACTCCACCTTCGCCCCCGATGATGGCGAACCCCGCTGCTACTGCACCAACTGCCAACAGATGTCACTCGGCCTCAACCTCATGCTCACCGACGAGCGCAGCATTCGCCCCGGCGGCCTCGGCATCTCGCACGAGTGGTTCTACTTCGTCAATGAAGTGCTCAAAGAAGTCAACAAAGAATTCCCCGACTGGCGCATCGCCACCAACGGCTACGCCAACCGCGACACACCCCCCGCCTTCGAAGGCGATCCTGATTTCAACGCCCGCGGTAACCTCGTCGTGATGTTCGCAAACATCTACGCCTGCACCCTCCACGCATGGGATGCCCCCCACTGCTGGCAGAACCAACGCCAGGGCCAGATGATCCGCGGCTGGGCTGCCCTTTCCGACAAGGTCTACCTCTACCAATACAACTACACGATGCTCGCCGGCAAAGGCACCCCCACCCCCACTCTCACCCGCATCGCCCACAACACAAAACTCGCCAAGGACTGGGGTATCTGGGGTTGGGTCGAAGAAAACGTCGACAACCGCCTCTGCAACGGACTGATGGAACGTTACCTCCGCGCCAAGCTCTACTGGGATGCCGACACCGACCCCCACGACATCCTCAACGACCTGTGCGAAAAATGGTACGGCCCGGCCGCCAAACCGATGCGCCAATATTACGACACGCTCGATCAAGCCATCGCCACCACCACGCAACACGGCCACGAAGAACCCATCCTCCCGCCCGTTTACACCGAAGACCTGCTTCAACAACTCGACAAACATATTCGCCAGGCCGAAGCCCTCGCCGGTGACGGCCCCGCAGGAACGCGTGTCCACATCGATCGCCTCATTCACGATCACCTGCGCCAGTACGTCCTGCTCGAACAAGCCAAACGCAACGCCGATTACCCCCAGGCCATCACACACATCGACAACATGATCGCCCTGCGTGATCAGATCCGCCCGATCACCCCGTTCATCCTGGCGCGACACAAATCCCACTGGAGTGGCGTGCCCGTGTACGGCGACGTTGTTTGGGAAAAACCAATCCTCCAGCAGCGCCTGGCCCAGCTGGATGGTACCGCAGGCACGCTGGTTTCATTCCTACCCCAACACGCGCGTTTTTGCACCGACCCACATGACGACGGCTACTACGAACAATGGTTCACCCCGTCGTTCAACGATGCATCGTGGCACACGATCTCCACGGCCGCCGGCTGGGAAGGTCAGGACGTACCCGGCTTAGTCGACGCCCGCGGCTTCGCCTACAAAGGCGCTGCCTGGTACCGCATGAACATCGAAGCACCCGCTGCCACACCCGACCAGGGCGTCACGCTCGTGTTTCCCTCGATAGTCAATCGCGTGCTTGTGTGGATCAACGGCCGATACGCCGGCGCTTCTGAATTCAAAGGCCCCTGGTTCCGCCCCAACCCCGCCGAGATCGATATCAGCGGCCTGCTGACGCCCGGCGAAACAGACCAGATCACGATGCGCGTCTTCTGCAGCGAAAATGTGTGGGGCGCCAATGGCCTGCACGAACGACCCTACATTTATGCCAAGCCCGTCCCACAACCCTAGTCATTAAATCCGTCCTAGTGCATCGCCCTATGACCAAACAATGCCCCCTCAAAGCGGCCATAAGGGGGAAGACGGGGCCGTCAGGTGGCCTCAGGGCGCGCGCGGAATTAAAATCGCTATCCGTAGTATTTGGCGCATGCCTTGTCGTTTTCGTGACTGCCATCGGTCTCCACTTATAACAATAGCTTTAACCCGAACTGTTGATGGGGCATAATGAGGGGTGTCTCTATCGGCCCACCGTTACTGATAACAATGAAAAAATTCGGTTCCTCAGTCCGTAGCATTCCTGGTATCGCCTTGCTGGCGTTGATGTTCATGGGGTCGGCCGACGCGGACGAGGCGTCGTTTCGCGAGGCGGTCGCGCCGATCCTCCAGCGACGGTGCCTCAGTTGTCATAACGACGGTGATCAGAAAGGTGATTTTTCGCTGGCGACAAGAGGGGCGATCGAGGATAGCGGTGTTGTGGAGCCCGGCGACCCGGGTGCGAGTTTGCTGTTGAAGATGATTACTCCGCAGGACGGCGAGAAGCCCGAAATGCCCGAGAATGCCGATCCGCTTTCGGACGCCGAGGTGGCCGCGATTCGTGCGTGGATTGCGGCCGGGGCAAAGTGGCCGGACGGTCTCGTACTGAAACCGGCTGAGGTGACCGGTACCAAATTGTGGTCGTTGCAGCCGATCAAGCGAACTGCCCCGCCGAGTAGCCCCGCTGACGCAGCGAACTGGATCCGAGCACCGATTGATGCATTTGTACTGCGAAAGCTACGCGGGAAAGGCCTCGCTCCGTCTGACCCGGCAGATCGCGTCACGTTGATCCGTCGGCTCTACCTTGACATGCACGGGCTCCCCCCTGCGCCGGAAGAGGTGCGAGACTTTGTCAACGACCGCCGCCCGGATGCTTACGAGCGGCTGGTCAGTCGTGTCCTGGCAAGCCCGCACTACGGTGAACGGTTGGCAACGCATTGGCTGGACGTTGTCCGGTTTGCCGAGACGCATGGTTTTGAGGCGAACACGGCGCGACCCCCGACGTTTCATTACCGTGACTATGTGATCCGAGCGTTCAACGATGACAAGCCATATGACCAGTTCGTGTTCGAACAGTTGGCGGGCGATTCACTGGGCGTAAACGCTGCCACGGGTTTCCTGGTGGCTGGCCCATACGACGTTGTCCAGGGGAACACTAAGGCAGAGAGGTTGGTGAAGCGTCAGCTGGATTTGGCCGACATGATCAACACCACCGGCTCCGTTTTTCTCGGCATGACCATCGGGTGCGCCCGCTGCCATGACCACCGGTTCGCGCCGATTTCCCAAAAAGACTATTACTCCGTCCAAGCTGTATTCGCGGGTGTGCAACACGGGGTTCGCCCGCTTGTCGACCCACAGCATGATCCAGAACTCTCCCGGAAAATTGAGGAACTCGAACGAGAGATGGCCGAATTGGAGACGGAAATGCGGTCCTTCCAGCGGCGTCCGCCGGTCAACTTCGTACGGAATGTCGAAAACTTTCAACCTGTACGTGCCAGGTTCATCCGGATGGTCATTGAAGCGACCAATGACGGAGAAGCACCCTTGATTGACGAATTCGAGGTTTACGAAACTGGAACGGGCCACAACGTAGCGCTCGCTTCTCGCGGTGCCACGGCGACGGCGACGAGTGAGGAAGTCGTGTCCCACTGGGCAGGCCTCGTCAACAACGGTGCGTACGGGATGATGAACGATTGGCACTCAAAAGAAATGAAATGCATCCTCACCCTGGAGTTGCCCGAGTCGGTTGTAATCGAGCGTGTCGTTTGGAGCCGCGACCGGTCACAGCAAGGCCAAAGCAACCTGGCAACAGCATACCGCATCGAAACGACGCTCGAGCCGGGCGATTGGAAAATCGTGGCGGATTCGACAAGTCGCGTGCCTTTTGAGGAGGAGAAGGATGGCGCGAAAGAGGAAACGTCCGACCATCAGATCGCGGAGTTGCTCGCCAAGTGGCGGCCTCTCGAGCGGCGGCTTCGTGATTTGCAGAAAGACTTCGTTTATGTTGGCGACTTTCACCAGCCGGGTGACGTCCACGTGCTCGACCGCGGCGATCCGACGTCCAAGCGCGAAATCGTCTCTCCCGATACGCTGGCGATACTTGGCTCGCTCAAGCTCGACGGCCTCGCGCCGGAGCAGAAGAGGCGTGTGGAGTTTGCCAAATCAATCATTGACAGGAACAACCCGCTTACGGCCCGCGTCGTCGTGAACCGCCTTTGGCATTACCACTTTGGCCGAGGGATTGTGGCCAGCGTCAGCGACTTTGGCACGGGCGGTACGCCACCTTCTCACCCGCAGCTTCTCGACTGGCTTGCCGGCGAGCTGATCCGCGGTGGCTGGTCGCTCAAACATTTGCACCGCCAGATCCTCTTGTCCAGCACCTATCGCCAGTCCAATGCGCCCAACGGGAAGGCAATGGCCGTTGATGCTTCCTGTATCCTGCTCTGGCGGTACCCGATGCGGCGTTTGGAGGGAGAGGCGATTCGCGACTCGGTGTTGGCCGTCAGCGGCATGCTCGATCTGGATATGTACGGACCCGGCTTCGACGTTTTCAAGCCGTACGTCGTTTTCACCGGATATGAGCCGAAAGAGAAGCTGGGTCCCGACACCTGGCGCCGCATGATCTACATGCGCAAGGTCCGCGAGGAGCAGGTCCCCGTGTTCGGAGTTTTCGACTGCCCGGACGGCACCCGGTCGGTACCCAAGCGAAGCCGATCCACAACGCCGATTCAAGCGTTGAACTTGTTCAACGACGAATTCATTTTGGCGCAATCGCAACAGCTGGCTGAGCGACTCAAGCGCGAGGTTGGCACCACGCCGCTCGACCAGGTGAGCCGCGCGTTTCAGCTCGCCTACGGCCGGCAGCCGGATCGGGTGGAATCCGAGGCCTGTGTCAAGCACATCGAAACGCATGGACTGGCCACACTGTGTCGCGTACTTTTTAACAGTAACGAATTCCTGTTTATGCCGTAGTCAACGCCTGCCGCGTTTAACATCCACCAAACGTATTTTTTCGATGCCGTCGACCACAATGAACGACAAGCCGTTTTTCAGATTCGATCGCGAATTCCTCGATCGCCGCCGGTTCTTGTCACAGCTGAATACCGGGCTTGCCGGAGTCGCCTTGACAAGTTTACTCAGCGACGCCGGCGTGCTTGGGAGCGAGCCAGCACCTCAGAACTCGCAGCGCCGGTCGATCGATCCGCGACGGCCCCATGAGGCGCGCCCATCCCACCATCGGCCGCAGGCGCAGCGCGTGGTGATGATTTTTTGCAGCGGAGCGATGAGCCAGGTTGACACGTTCGACTACAAGCCCGAACTTGTGAAACGGGACGGACAACCCTTGCCGGGTGCCGAGACGCTCAGGAACTTCTTTGGTCCCCCGGGGGCGCTCGCGAAACCGTACTACGAGTTCCGTCCACGGGGTCGTGTCGGCAAGATGACGAGCGATCTGCTGCCAAAACTGGGTGACCTGGCAGACGACTTCTGTTTCATCCACTCGTTGAAAGGCACAACCAACAATCATGCGCCCGCGGAAAATTTTCTGTCGACCGGTTTCACGCGAGCCGGTCTCCCCAGCATGGGCGCTTGGGTGTGCTACGCGCTGGGCAGCGAGAACGAAGACCTGCCGGCCTTCATTGCGATCCCGGACCCACGCGGTCTGCCGCAGTCGACGGGAAACAACTGGGGGGCCGGATTCTTGCCCGCAGTGTTCCAGGGAACTCCGCTGGGCGTGACACGGCCGATCCGCAACCTGGTCCGTCCCGAGTCGGTCAGCCGGCGCGCCGATGTCGCGTCGCGGGAGCTGCTCGAGTTGCTCAACCGGCGACACATCGAGCGCCATCCTGAGGACAGCGATCTGGAAGCGCGAATCGCCAGTTACCAGCTCGCGGCACAAATGCAACTGAGTGTCCCACAGATCGCCAACCTTGCCACCGAGCCCAAGCACATCCTCAAAATGTATGGCGCCGACGAGTCGACAAAGCCACAGATCAAGCGAGACTTCGCCCGCAACTGCCTCTTGGCGCGCCGCTTGATCGAGCAAGGAGTCCGTTTCGTACAGCTGTTCAACGGTGCCAATACCGCTGGCGAGGGAGAAAATGACTGGGACGGTCATAAAAATTTGAAAGAACAATACGACCGACACGGTTGGACGCTCGACCAGCCGGCGGCGGCGCTGATCCACGACCTAAAGCAGCGCGGATTGCTGGAGACCACTTTGGTGGTCTTCTGCACCGAGTTCGGCCGCATGCCGACTCTGCAGCAGACGGCCAGCGGTCGGGACCACAACCCTCACGGTTTCACTTGTTGGCTTGCCGGGGCTGGCGTCAAAACACCTTTCAGCTATGGGGCGACCGATGAGTTTGGCTTTCGGGCCGCCGAGAACATTGCGACGGTCTATGACCTCAACGCGACCATCCTCCATCTGCTCGGTCTCGATCACGAGCAGCTCACCTACCACCACAACGGCTTTGACCGCCGTTTAACGGATGTGCATGGTCACGTGATTCAGGATATACTGGCTTAGCGCTGCTCGAGAAATAAACGTTACAGAAGTCCGCAAACTCCCGCCGGGAATCACGTCAGGAGTTCTTAACTCGCACAATCATATCTATGCTGCGAAAGCAGTACCGGAGGTCCCCTATCATGTCCAGCAACTACACCTCGCTTCTCGGATACCGCCAGGGTGCGAAGAAGATCCACGTCCATGTGACCGAGTTCGCCACGCGGGATGCAGGCGAGATGTACGAGCACAGCCACGAGGCCGAGGAAGCCATGTACTTCCTCGAGGGTGAGGCTGAGTACACCTTCGGCGGTGGGACGCACACGGTCGGTCCCGGCGACCTGCTGTTCTTCCCTTCCAATCAGCGACATGCGCAAGTGAAGTACCTGGGCGACCGGATGAAGTACCTGGTGATTCGGAACGTGGAGCAGGACCCCGAGGAAGAGTGCTGCTGCGGGGAAGACCGGGCACCGTCCACCGCCCGTTGATATGTGTCCACCGACGGTCTCCCCTTATCTGCACGACGGTACGGCCGGTCTGGGAACTGCCCCGATCCGCACCGGCTGCCATCGTGCCAGGGGCGATCTCCGGCCAGCGCCGGACGGGGAGATGGCCAAATTCAAATGGCAGCGTGAGCAACTCGATCCCCGAGCTGGCTTGATCGTGACCAACATTGGGAAAGCTCCCGAGTATGTTGCCCGTTTCTACAACGATCGCGACACGGCCGGGGGAGTGAATCAGGGAAGGCAAGAACAGGGGCCCATGACCGACGGATCGCAGGCCATCCTATCGGGGCGACAACTTGCTGAAAGATTTGCGTTCGACTCAAAAACCGGTGAAAATGGGTGAGTCTCTGGCTGGGCCGCGTCACCGAGTCGGCATGTTAGAATACCGATGGGAAAACTCTCTGCGAGTCATCGGTGATGCTTGCAAACACCTCCTCACGCAGGTTAGAAAATCGACCAGCCTGAACGTAATGCCCCACGGGAAAGGAGCACACCTCTATTGTCTGAGCCACGTGATCCGGAGAGCGAGTTCAATCGACGTGAGGTCTTGCTGTGCCTGGGCTCCACCGGACTGGCAGTCGAGCTCGGAAAGCTCTCTTTGAACGCTGGAGAAATCGAATCGAACGCTGGAGAAATCGGTCCAACTATAGCAGGCTATCCCGATTCCCTGAGTGTCAAAGCTGGTGATGACATCGGCTTTCACATCTCCACTGGGCTGAAGAAGTACTCGATTGAAATCTTCCGTATGGGAGCGAAGAAGGAATCTGTGTGGACACGAGAGGGTCTTCCCGGCGCCCCGTATCCGGTTCCAGAGAATGCCTGCTCGCACGGCTGCGACTGGCCGCTCGCGCTGAGAGTTTCGGTACCACGCGAGTGGCGATCGGGTTATTACAGCGCGGTACTGCGAGGCGAGGACTCAGCCGGGCGTTCTGCCACGGGGGAAATGTTCTTCGTGGTGCGATCGGCACGTCCTGGAAAAGATGCACGGATCCTGCTCCAACTCACGACGAACACCTATAACGCGTACAACACCTGGGGAGGGATGAGTCTCTACGGCAACCCGCGAGGAAGGCGGGTTTCCTTCGACCGTCCCTGGGCCGGCTTCGCGGATCCCGACGGCTTCACCGGCACCTACAGCGGCTGGCGGAACTGGGAGGAGCCCTTTGTCCGGTGGGCGGAGCAGGCCGGCTACTCACTCGACTACGCGGTCAACTCGGACCTCGAGTTTCATCCGGAGCTGCTCGAAGACTATCGGCTCGTGCTCAGCGTCGGGCATGACGAGTACTGGTCCTCGCCCATGCGCGACCACCTCGAGACCTTCATCACCGGGGGCGGAAACGTCGCCTTTCTCAGCGGCAATACAGCCTTCTGGCAGGTTCGCTCCGAGAGCATGGGCCGCGCGCTGGTCTGTTGGAAACAGGACTACACGGAAGACCCGTTCCACCGGAGTGGCCGGCACGGTCTGCTCGCGACCATGTGGTGCCACCGTCTCGTTGGGCGCCCGGAAAACCAAATGACTGGTGTAAGCTGGGCCTACGGCGGCTACCACCGTTTCTTCGAGCAGTTTCCCGACGGCGCCGGGGGATACACGATCCACCGGCCGGAACACTGGATCTTTGAGGGTACCGGGCTGAAGCGGGGAGATCTTCTGGGGGCGAAGCACACGATCGTGGGCTATGAGTGCGACGGCTGCCAGTTCGAGATGAACAACGGTGTGCCGGTGCCGACCCATCGCGATGGAACGCCCGAGACCTTCGAGATTCTCGGCACCGCGCCGGCGGGCCTCAGCACTACAGACAACTCGATCGGCATTGTCGCCGACGGGCTCTACGGCAGAGGCTCGGGCAGGTCGCATCCCCAGCCGGGTGCGGCCGTACTGGGAAGCTACACCCGGGGAGGCACCGTCGTGACCAGCGGATGCACCAACTGGCCGCACGGCCTGCGCGGCGGCGACGAGACCGTCGAGCGAATCACGCGAAACATCCTTGATCGGTTGTCTGGATAGATTGTGCGCGGCCTCCTCATGACATCACCGGCGATCCTGCTCATCGCGCTCGCCGGCGAGAGTACAGCGACGCAAAAGTCGGCGAACGAAGCCCCCGGAGCGCTACGAGTTCACCCTGGGCTCGTCGTCGAACTCGTCGTGTCCGAGCCGCAGGTCATCGATCCCATCGCCATCGACTGGGGGTCCGACGGCAAGCTCTGGGTGGTCGAGATGGGCGACTATCCGCTGGGGGGCGACGGCCGAGGCAAGGCGGGCGGCCGCATCCGTTGTCTGGAAGATACCAATCGCGACGGTCGCTACGATCGCTCGACACTGTTTCTCGACGGCCTGAACTATCCCACCGGCGTGATGGCATGGCGCAAGGGAGTTCTCGTGACTTGCGCCCCCGAGATCTTCTTCGCGGAGGACACCAACGGCGACGGCCGCGCGGACCGACGCGAGATCCTCTTCACGGGTTTCAGTGAAGTCAATCCACAGCACCGGGTCAACGGACTCCGCTGGGGGCTCGACAACTGGATCTACTGCGCCAATGGCGACTTCGCCGAGATGCGGGACTGGACCGCGGGGGCGGTGCGAAGTCCGGTCACCGGCCGATCGGCCGGTGCCACACAGGACCTGCAGGAGACGAAGAGTTCGTTAATCTATTTCAAGGCAAATACGATCCTCCTGCTGAGCGGCGGCCAAATTCGCTCTCTCCGGACAGGTTTCAAGGTCGACATCCGCGGCAAGGACTTTCGCCTGCGTGTCGACGACGGCCGGATCGATCCGCAGGTCGGCCAAAGTCAGTTCGGTCGTAACCGTGACGACTGGGGCAACTGGTTCGGTTGCAATCATGCCAAGCCGCTCTGGCACTTCGTGCTGGCGGACAACTTTATCCGGCGGAACCCCCACGTCCCCGTACCGACTCCGCGCATCGACGTGATCGACAGCTTAACCAAGCTCTTCGTGCGCGATGGGACCGCCCACTTCACGTCGGCGTGCAGCGCGATGATCTATCGAGACGAGCTCCTGGGAACACAATTTTCCGGCAATGCCTTCGTGTGCGATCCCGCGCGCGGCGTGGTCCATCGCTCACTCCTGTCCCCCAGCGGCCTGACCTTCACGGGTCGCCGCCCCCCCGGGGACGAAAAACAGCAGCGCGAGTTCCTCAGCTCGGAGGATCCCGCGTTCAGGCCAACGATGACACGCACTGGTCCGGACGGCGCGGTGTGGGTCGTCGACATGCAACGTTCCCTCATTGAGCACGCGCACTGGCTCTCGGAAGGCTGGGAGAAGCGTGTTGATCTACGGGCGGGTGACGACAGGGGGCGAATCTACCGGATTTATCCGGCGGGCACTCGACCGCGTCCGATTCGCCGCCTGGTCGGATTGAAGATCGCCGACCTCGTCGCCGCGCTCGACAGTCCGAATGGTTGGCAGCGCGACACGGCACAGCGACTGCTTTTCGAGCGCCAGGACATGACAGCGGTACCACCTTTGGAGGAGCTCGCGACGAAAAACGAGCACGCCACCTGTCGTCTTCACGCCCTCTGTGCGCTCGACGGCCTCGGTGCGGTGCGACCGGAAATCATCGAACACACACTCTCTGACCCACACCCGGGTGTTCGCCGCCATGCCGTGCGGCTCTCGTCGCCGCTGCTTGGAGCATCGGCGGCGCTCGGAGCGGCGATTGAGAAACGAGCCGCCGATCCCGATCCACAGGTCCGCCTGCAGCTGGCCTACAGGCTGGGGGAGTGGAAGGATGTCAGCACTGGCTGGCTGCTCGGGCAGCTCGTCCTCGAGGACCGTGATTCCCCGTATCTCCGCGCCGCCGTCCTGAGCTCGGTCAGCGGAGAGAACTTCGATCACGTGCTGGCCGCGGTCCTGCGTGACCCCGACAGCCCCCCACGCCGTTCTTCGAGAACCTTGCTTGTTTGGCGATTGCGTTCGAGAACGAGAAAGCCCTGGCCCGCGTTTTGGATGTCGTCTTCACAATCGAGCAGGGCGGGTACGGGTTGTGGCAACTTTCGACGCTGGCCGCGATCGTGGAAGAGTTGGAGCGACAGGACGCGACACTCGAATCATGCCCGCAGCTGGACCGCATGCTCGAGTATGCGCGCGCCACTGCCCAGCGCGAAACCGCTCCCGAGACGGATCGCGTGCTGGCGGTCCGGCTCCTGGGTCATCGTCCAGGAGACATCCAGGAGCTTGGGCGATTGCTCGTACCCCAGTCACCGGGTGCACTGCAGGTCGCAGTCGCTCGTCGGGTGGGCAACCTCGATGACCGTCGTGTGCCGGATGTCCTGCTCGCCGGCTGGAGCGGGCACGGGCCGCTGCTCCGTGCGCAGGTCCTCGATATCCTGCTGAGTCGAGCGGAGTGGGTTCACGCCCTGATCGACAAGGTGGAAGGCGGATACGTCCAGGCTGCCGAAATCGACGCTGCCCGTCGCCAACGTCTCCTGGTGCTCGACGACACCGGGCTTCGCGCCCGGGCAACGCGGCTTTTTGGAGGTGCAATCAGTGCCGATCGACAAGAAGTCGTCGACGCGTACCTGCCGGCACTCTCCCTGCGCGGCAATTTCACCCGCGGGGCGCTTGCGCCGCCTGTCACGAGTTCCGAGGTGTCGGGCAGCCGGTCGGTCCGGACCTGGCGGCCCTTACCGATACTTCGCCCCTCTCGCTCTTGACCTCCATCCTTGACCCCAACCGGATCTTCGAGGAAAAGTACGTCAACTATTTGGTGGTGACAAAGCAGGGTCGCTCTTACACGGGCATACTTTCGGTGGAAGCGGGAGAGAGCATCGCCCTCATCAATCAGGAGAAAAAGCAGGACCTGATCCTGCGCAGAGATCTCGAGTTGCTCCAGTCGAGCGGTCGATCGATGATGCCGGATGGGCTCGAGAAAGACCTCAACCATCAGGACCTGGCGGACGTGATCCATTACGTACGCGGTAAAGACGACAGGCCTTGAGGAGTGGCTGATGAAAGCCCTTGCCCGCTGCATTCAGATGAACAGGGCGAAACTTTTGGGATTCGCGCGAAATCGACCGCGCTCGGTCAATTAACAAAACGATCATCGGCCAGGGACGTTCACCCAGATCCCTCGATCCGCAGCACGTTACGACCGGTGAGCCGACAGCGCACGAACTGGTCCCCTTCGATCCCTTTCTCCAGCATCAAGCTCTTGCCATCAAGGGTGATGCCGCTGGGGGTGCCGGGTGTCCTGATTTGAAGCCGCTGTTCCGCTTGGGAGGCAGGCGACGCAGATTCCAGCTTCACCGTCCAACCACGGCCTTCCCGGCGGGCGTCGGTCACCTGCGCAAAACGGTCGTACGGGGCAACAACCAGGTTATCGAAGATCCAGGCGATGCGCAATTCGTTGGCCACCCGCATCGGTAAACGCGCCTTGTGCACGACGAGCACGGGGTAGGCCGACTGGCCATGGATATCGTGGTTGACCAGGTAAACGGTGGAAAAGGGCTGTCCGGAAGGCATTTTGCCATCGTAGACGGCGTAGAACACGTCCCGTCCTTCCACAGCGATTTCTGTTTGCTCGGCCTCGGCCAGCGTCCGCAGGATGTCGGTGATGAGGGCATCAAGCCGCTCGCCGGGGTATTGCCAGGTTGCGAGCAGGTAGACCGTGCCCTTGCCAAGGCGGTGCTCAAGCAACACCGGCTGTTGGGGCTTGCCCCGCGCATGGGCAAGCGTGCGCGCGCCGGACAATTCAACCTGGGCCAATTGTGCGGGCTCCAGGTAGCGGGTGCCCTGCGGCATGACGTGGCGCGAACTGGTGGTCTGCCTGGCGAAGAGCACACCCTTTACCTTCGTACCCGGGCCAACGACGCGCACCCCGCACAGCTGGCTCACATCGCCGCTGTTGAGAAACGCGTGCGGCTGGTCAGTGCGGGTGCGGGTGTCCAGGTGTGGCACGGAGAGGAAGAGTGTCCCGCCACCCTCGACGAAGGCAATGAGATTCGCATACAGCTCTTCGGTCATCGTGTTCCAGCCAAGGAAGACCAGCGTTCCGTAACCGCGCAGCTTCTCCAACGGTGCCTCGCTGGGCACCAGGTCCACCTGCCCGCACGGCGGCGTGCTGTGCCGCAGCGGCTTGGCGGGGTCTGCCTGCCAGTAGTACAGCCGCGGCCCGATGTACCACGGCTCGGTATCGAAGACGTGCCCCACATGGCGCCAAGTCTTGGTGGCATCGGTCGCGAGGAACCCTGGATGGTCGACCATCCAGAGGCGTTCCCCCCGGTTGCCACCCCAGGAATCGAGGTTGCCCAGGACGTAGCCCAGTCGCACGCGCGGGCCGCCGGCCGGTCGTTGATGAAATTGAGTGAAGCGGTAAAACGAACTGAGCACCTCGCGGCTGCGGACACAGATGGGATCGTCAAAGGGGCGACACTCCTCTTCCGCCCAGCGGATGTCCGGGCTGGCGCGGACGTTGAAGAACGCGCTGCAGGAACCCCAGTTGCGGAGCGCCAGGTTCGGCTCGCTGAAGTAGCTGGCGCCACCGGCGTAGAACAGGTCGTAGGCAATGCGGAGCCGCTCGGGTGTCCACAGATCCGTTGGCGCCCGGTAGTAACCCATTGCGGTGTGCACGCCCCACAAGTCTTTGCCGTAGGCGACTGCTGCCCCGCGCGTGGACGCCAGCCCGCGGAGCGGGTCGGACGGCACCAGTTCAAAAATTGGCACGTCCCCGCCCGCTTCCAGGGACAGGCGGACCTGCGTTGACGACTCGATCGCCGCCAGCCGCCCGCCGTGAAGCGCCCGCAGTGCCGCACCGTGCGTGCGGAACCGCCGCACCATCCAGTCGTGCATGATTTGGAAGTCAAGCTGGTCCGGGTTGTCGAAGATCGACACCTGCTGGTGCTTGAGTTGCTCGGGAATGTCATCTCCCAGGTCCCTCGTGACGGGCTGGGTTTCTATCGCCTTCAACTGTTCCAGCGACCGCGTCAACGACAGTGCGCTGAGGCTCTCGCCCGTGATCAACGCGGAGAACAACGCCGGGTCTGGCTCGCGTGACCGCTCGTTGACCGGCAACTCCCGCGGCCAGGTGAACAGCAGCAGCCCCAACTCCTGGCAGAGCTGCACCTGTTCGCGGCGGAACTCCGGCGGTAAATCGAACACCGCACTATGACCATACTCGGGCCGATCGGGGAACCGGGGCACAGCGTCGACTTGCTCTGCGAGGCTCGGGAAGTGTTGTTTCCAGAGGCGGCGGTCCTCTTCAGAATTCCCGACGTGGAACGTTTCGGTCAGGGACACCATGTTACCGAGGCCCAATTCTTTCACCTGGCGAACCGCTTCGTTTTGGTCCCAAGGCTGGACAAATTCGATGAAGATGCAGCAATAGATGGGCTGAGTGGTCTTCTTGGTGCCCGCAACGGTCGTCGACGGCGAAGACGGATCCTGGGCACTTGCTTGCAGCGGAACGAACAAGGGCAGGCCAAGCTCACCCACACCCGCAAGACCGAGTTTCAGAAAGTTGCGACGTTGCACGGCGGCTCTCCCCGGGGGGGTTGGTTAGTTTCGCCGAGGAAGGACCTTTGTTGCGCGACGGCCGTGCCTGGGGAAAACGAATGGTTAAGACTTAACTCAATTCGTGCACAGCAATCGGTGCACTGCTCATCCACCGGCATTCTAATCTTCCTGGCCCGGCGATGCAAAGATCCCGCAGCCGTTTGGGGCGTTTTCAACCGCAGTGCGAAGAGCTGCTTGTTGAATTTCGAGACGTTTGCACCTCATTTCGCTCGTTGCCGCTCCTTGGTAATCCGCGTGTGTGCCGCGAGGATGACGGCAAACAATACCACCGGGTTCGCCGCTTTGACGTGATCTCGATTCCCTCGGCGGCGAACGCCCTCGCGACCGCCCCGGTCAATTTGCACCGCCGAGCGACCCTTCGATATCGCAACTTCCGCTTTGCGGAGCTTCCCCATAATCTGCGCCGGCATGTAACGCTTTGCTGTTGGCATCTCTTTAGATAAAAACTGCCCGCTGCAAAGCCGTCTGTCGCGTGCAGGAAGGCAGCTGAAAAGGGATTTGCTGAGATTCGAAACGTGACACCTCAGACGATCATTTCCGTAAGCACGTTGCCACCGATGTCGGTGAGTTGGCGGTAACGTCCTGCATGGAGGTAGCGGAGCTGATTATCGTCGAGTCCCAACAGGTCGAGAATTGTCGCGTGGACGTCGCGGATGGGAATGGGATCATCTGTTGCGCGGAGGCTGAATTCGTCGGTGGCACCGACCGTGGCTCCCGGTTTGACGTTTCCGCCGGCCATCCACATGCAGAGCCCCCAGGCGTTGTGGTCCCGGCCTGGTTTATTGGACATGACGCCGTTCTTGAACGGTGTGCGTCCCATTTCGGAAGCCCATACAACCAGGGTTTCGTCCAACATGCCGCGTTGTTTAAGGTCGGACAACAACGCCGCGACCGGTTGATCGACCTCTGCGCAGTGCCTGCTCATGCGACCGGCCACGTCGCCATGATCGTCCCAGCTGTGCTTACCGATCTGCACGCCATGTACGAGCAACGTGTACCTCACGCCCCGTTCGGCCAATCGCCGCGCCAACAGGCATTGCCTTCCGAAGCCGGCGGTCGTTGGGTCGTCCAATCCGTAGAGGTCGCGAATGTGTTGTGGCTCGCTTGAGATGTCGACCAGTTCCGGGGCTGCGGTTTGCATCCGGAAGGCCAACTCGTAGGCGCTGATTCGCGATTCCAGTTCGGAAGCGGCGGGCCGGTCATTGAGGTGCTGCCGGTTGAGCCAACCAATTGCGTCGAGTTCGCGCCTTTGTTGCATGCGGGTCAGTTCGCCGGACCGGGCCAGATTCAGGATGGGCGTACCGGTTGGCCGCAGGAGCGTTCCCTGGTAGGTGGCCGGCAAATAGCCATTGGACCACACCGCAGCGCCGTTGACCGGGGCACCGCGCGGATCCTGGATGACGACGTAGCCGGGCAAGTTCTGGTTGTAGCTGCCTAGTCCGTAGTTGATCCACGAGCCCACAGAGGGGTGACCGGGAAATTGGCTACCGGTTGTCACGTGGAGTGTCGAGGGGCCGTGGTTTTGATTGTCGGTCTTGACTCCGTGCACAAAGGCCATGTCGTCAACGTGCTGGGCCAGGTGGGGCAGTAATTCGGAGATCCAACGACCCGAGTCGCCGTGCTGCGCGAACTTGAACGCGCTCCCGATGATGACGTGCGGGAAGTTCAGGCGACCTTGTAGTTCTCCCGCGACCTCGGGTACATGGGGGAGTGGTTTGCCATGCAAGCGATTGAGGAGCGGCTTGTACTCAAACGAGTCCATTTGACTCACGCCACCCTGCATAAAGAGGAAGATGCAGTTCTTGGCTTTGCGCTGGTGATGAGACTTCTTGACCGTGAGTGGATTGGAAACAAAACTGGTCGCGGCAGTTTCCTGGGCTAAGATGCCACCCAGCGCCATCGCGCCGAACCCATTAAAGGCGTGGGATAGGAAACCACGTCTTGTCGCGTATGGATACGGGTTGTGGTGAGGTAAAGGTTGCATAGCCATTTAATCAATGTATATAAATTCGTTTGTATTATAGAGAATGCGGCACAACGCCACGAGCGGATCCGGGCCGTTGCCGTCTGAGTCGTGGTTGTCTCTGAAAAAGTCCGCGAAATAAGCAGCCTCCGCGGGGGTTGGCCGGCGGCTGAGTGCCAGACGGAAGGCATGGTTGATCTGTGTTTCAGGAAGATCGCCGGTCTCGGATTGGACTCGCTCGGCAAAATGGTGCGATTCCTCGTTCACCAACATGCCATTGTACATTGCCAAGGCTTGGAGCGCGGTGACCGAACTTCGCCGGCGCGGCCGCGATTCATCACACACCAAGGCGTCAAACATTTGCATGAGCGGCATTGTCAGCGTGCGCTGCTGATAGATGTAAATGCTCCGCTTGCGCCCTTCCTTTCCATATTGCGTATCCCACTTGCTCTGGTCGTACTTAACGGCCTCCGCAATATTGCCGGGCAATGGGGGAAAGATCGGCAAGCCACCCAATTCCGGATTGAGCCGGCCACTCACGCTGAGCACCGCATCGCGAATCGCCTCCGCTTCCAGCCGACGGCGATTGAACTTCCACAACAGCACGTTTTCGGGATCCACTATTTGCGGATCTTGGGCTGCGGATTTCCGATTCGTCGATGCCTGACGATACGTCGCCGAGGTGACGATTCGGCGGTGCATCGCTTTGATGCTCCACTTGTTTTCAACGAAGTCGTTGGCCAGCCAATCGAGCAGATCAGGGTGCGATGGTCCGCCACTGAGCTGGCCGAAGTCACTGGGGGTGGATACGATGCCACGACTGAAGTGCCAATTCCAGAGGCGATTGACCATCACCCGCGCGGTAAGAGGATTGCCTGGGCTGGAAATCCAAGTGGCCAATGCCATTCGTCGGCTTCGTGTGGGCCAGCGCTTGAACGGATCCAGACGGATCGCGGCCGGATCTTGATTGCCGGAAATGCAACTCAAGAACCCCGGCTGGACCACCTCGCCCGGATTGTCGTATTCACCGCGAATCATCACGCGCGAAGTCGGTACGCCCGGTTCGTAGGGTGGACCGTACGAGTGCCGTAGCGACATCGCCTTTGGCTCCAAACGAACCAGATGTTGACGCGTGAATCGCTCACGACTGGTCAGGTAACGATACCGCTTACGTTCCTGCCGGCTGGCAAGACCCGGTTTCTTGAGCAACTCGCCGATCTTGATTGTGGTTGCCGCGGGGTTGATGAAGGTGCTGAGAAACTGTCCGTCGCCGCCGACTTCCAGTCCATATCCTTCATCTTGATGCGTCGCCGAATAGATCACCACGAGCGCGCCTTGCCCGTCTGCGAGGAAGGGAGCTCCACAAACATCGCCTTTCAGGAAACTACCGTCGAACTTGACGGTGGCGCCACCCACTGGTCCGAGTTGGTCGAGTTTCGGTTGTTTGGATCGATCTGGTTGGTGGAGACGAATTCCGGAGATTTTGTCGATCCACTGCTCGATCGTCACACCCGGTTTCGGGTTGTCCGTTTCAGGGTTCGCGTCGAGGTCTGCCGCATCAAGCCAGAACCGCAGTCCTGAAGTCGGGGGACCCGCGGATGATTCCCCTTCACCATGGTATTTGTGACGGATGTAGTCAGCCAGCAGCCCGCGCTCCTGCTCATCCAGCGGATGACCGTAGATGAGAATCTCCGCGAAATGTCCCTGGTGGTTGTAGCCTTGCGGTGTGCCGGACCCAGCCGTGTGTTGCCCGAGGCTGAGCTGGATTGGCGATTGGAGGTTGCTAAACCAGGCGCCATGGTTTACCCCGGCCAGGCTCCCTGTTGGATGGGGTCCTTGCCCGTCGGTAAAAAACTGCCACTGGGCACCGTCGCAGTTGATGATTGAATCGTGCATGTTGCCGTCAGCAACCGGCATTTTGTCGAAGACATAGCCGTCGGCACCAGTGCCCACGCTTTGGATTCCGAATCCGGCACCAATGGGACCTGCCCGTTTCTGTAATTCCTCGCGAAACTCGGCCAGCTCAGTTTTCGCCTCTTCCAGGCCGTCTCGCATCGTCTGTCGTTTTTGTTCGGCCCACTGCTCCTGGCCGTCGCGATAAAAACGGGCCGGAAGCGAGCCGCCAACCTGATAGATGTCGCCGGGCAGCGGACGCTCGATGGAGACGGTGGCAAAGAAGGCCTTGAGACGGTAAAAGTCCTTGGTTGGTATGTGATCGTATTTGTGGTCGTGACATTTCGCGCAACCCACCGTCAGACCGAGAAAGACCGACGCAACGGTACTGGTCATTTCGCTGAGCATTTCATGGCGGGTCTCGTCACCGCGTGGTTCCGTGAACGGGGCCAGCCGCAGGAAGGTCAGCGCGACAACACGGTCGGGCAGGACGTCCGGCAGATCGGTCGCGCCCATCAATTCGCCAAACTCGTCGCCGGCCAGCTGTTCTTTGATGAACTGGTCATACGGCATGTCGTTGTTGAAGGCGTCAATCACGTAGTCGCGATAGCGCCAGGCATGGGGCAAATCGGGGTCGCCCTCGTATCCGGCCGTGTCGGCGTAGCGTGCCAGGTCCAACCAGAACCGGGCCCACCGTTCTCCATAACGTTGATCCTCGAGCAGTCGGTCGACGAGTTGTTCGTAGGCACGGGGATCTTTGTCGGTGAGAAACGCCTCGACTTCCTGTGGTCTGGGGGGAAGGCCGATCAGATCGAAGTAAATCCGGCGTATAAGGGTTTGACGCGAGGCGTCCGATGCGGGTTGGAGCCCCTTTGAATCAAGCCGCGCCAACACGAACGCATCCAGCGGGTTTCTAATCCAGTCGGCTCGCTTAACCTGGGGTGGCTCGACAGCTTTCGGCGGCGAGAACAACCAAGGTCGCTCAGAGGCCTTCAATCCCGTCGTTACCAACAGCAGCAGGCAGGTGCTAACACTGAGGCGTCGCAGCGATGGGCCGACTCGACACCAGCCACCCAAAGTCGGTTTTGAAACTGCGCCTCGCGACACGAACAGCGTGTTCTGCGCTGTCTCGAAATGCGCTGTCTCGAAATGCGCTGTCTCGAAATGCGCTGTCTCGAAATGCGCTGTCTCGAAATGCGCTGTCTCGAAATGCGCTGTCTCGAAATGCGC